>JAUNDP010000007.1:73537-96990 GCA_030526005.1 Eubacteriales bacterium | reverse complement strand
TTTTTTTATTTTCTCCGCCGTATTTAAGCCGATTTCTATTTTTTTATTATCCCTGACTTTTAGCACAATTTATGGTATAATACATCTATTATATTATGATATCATTGACTATCTTATTTACAAATGTAAACGAATGAAGGGAGTCTTTTTATGAGTACAATGAATCTGACATTATTAACAGATTTTTATGAATTGACTATGATGCAGGGATACTTTAAAAATCCTTCTGACCAGATCGTAATCTTTGATGCGTTTTATCGCCGCAATCCAAGCGGAGGCGGTTATGCCATTGCCGCTGGTCTCGATCAGGTCATCGACTATATTAAAAATTTAACATTTTCACCGGAAGATATCGCATATCTGCGCAGCCTGAACACATTTGATGAGGACTTTTTGGATTATCTTTCATCTTTCCATTTCAGTGGAGATATCTATGCTATTCCGGAAGGAACCGTTGTATTTCCTCATGAACCTCTTATCAAAGTCATCGCGCCTATTATGGAAGCACAGCTCATCGAGACTGCTCTTCTGACGATTATCAATCATCAAAGTCTGATTGCGACAAAAGCTTCCCGCGTAGTCCATGCTGCAAAAGGAGACGGCATTATGGAATTTGGTCTGCGCCGTGCGCAAGGCCCGGACGCCGGCGTATATGGAGCCCGCGCCGCTATGATCGGCGGATGTGTCGGCACATCAAACGTACTTGCCGGTCAGCTTTTCAATGTCCCAATCAAAGGAACTCATGCGCACAGCTGGATTATGAGTTTCCCAGACGAATATACTGCTTTTAAGACGTATGCCAAACTGTATCCAAATGCCTGCATCCTGCTTGTCGATACATATGATACTTTAAAATCTGGTGTTCCAAATGCAATCCGTGTTTTTAAAGAAATGAAAGATGCCGGAATCGAACTGAAAAATTATGGAATCCGCCTTGACAGCGGTGACCTTGCCTATATGTCAAAGCAAGCTCGTATTCTTCTCGATCAGGCTGGTTTTGAGGATGCTGTCATCTCCGCATCCAGCGATCTGGATGAATATCTGATCCAGAGCTTAAAATCGCAGGGAGCTGCCATCACTTCCTGGGGTGTGGGAACAAATCTGATCACTTCAAAAGACTGTCCGGCTTTCGGCGGCGTCTATAAACTTGCCGCTGTATCTGACAGTAAAACAGGAGCGTTTATTCCTAAGATCAAACTTTCTGAAAACACAGAGAAAATCACAAATCCTGGAAATAAAACGATCTACCGCATCTATGAGAAAGAAAGCCATAAATTAAAAGCAGACCTGATCTGTCTTGTAGATGAAAAATTTGACCCTTCCAAGGATATGATTATCTTCGATCCTCTGGAGACATGGAAAAAGACAAGAATCCATGCCGGTACTTATGAGCTGAGAGAACTGCTTGTACCAGTTTTCTTAAACGGGAAATGCGTCTACGATTCTCCTTCTGTCATGGAAATCCGCGACTACTGCGCAAAGGAGCTTGACACCTTGTGGGATGAAACAAAACGTTTTACAAATCCACATGAAGTTTATGTCGATCTCTCCCAGAAACTGTACGATATCAAAGCAGCCCTTCTGGAAGAGCTGAGTACTGAATCCCTAAAATAATTTTTCAGGAATTATCATTCCCGATTCATTAAAAAGAGGTTTTTATAAAACTGCTGAAACGTTTTATAAAAAACCTCTTTTTTATATCTATGATTCCATTTGCTTTCCCATAAAACTGGACGCACATTTTGCCAACAGTTTTTCTGTCTCGCCCATTCTTTTTCCTTCTTTTCCCAGCAAGATCACTGCGCCGATCGCATCGCCTTCGCTGATGATCGTCCAGATCACCTGCCCTGCACTCTCTTCCGCATCGTCTCTTGTAAGTCTCACATATTCTCCCTCATTTTTATTGACTAAAATATTCTTCCTGTCATGAATCAATGTCTCCAGCTCTGGACTGATATTTTTCCCAATCAATTCTTTTTTGCACCCTCCTGCCGCCGCAATCACCTGATCACGGTCGCAGATACATACCATATGACCTGTTCCCTGCGCCAGAGCTTCTGCATATTCTTTGGCAAATGTCCCCAGCTCCCCGATCGGAGAATATTTTTTTAAAATCACTTCTCCCTCACGGTCTGTAAAAATTTCCAGCGGATCTCCTTCCCGAATGCGAAGTGTCTTTCTGATCTCCTTTGGAATCACAACTCTCCCAAGATCATCAATACGTCTAACAATTCCTGTCGCTTTCATATATAAAATTCCTCCATCTGCTATACTTTCCAATTTTGGGAATAGTATCTGTAGATGGAGGAATTTTATGCAGATATCGAAAAGTCTTTTTTATTCATCTGTGTTATAATAAAGTGAATTCCTCATCGTCTAAAGGTAATGGGATGTTTGTCTATCATTACCCTTATAGTATATGGTACAACACCGGATGAAGTATTTGCACAGTATAAAGAAATGGGAATTGAAATACTTCAGTTCGACAGTGACTTTATGCAAAGTCGAAAGGCGGTGAGTGCTTAATGGGTGCAGGCTTTCACGGTGGTTTTGGCAACACACACGGTGCAGACGAAAACCACAAAGATTACATTGAAAATACTTTGCCTAAAAGTTCACCTATTAAAATCCCGTCCTTTGCTACCATAAAAGAAGAACAGAAAAACGGGTATGATCAAGTTAAATATACTTGGAAAAGCGGTGATTATTCCTATACAAGCCGTTGGCATACCCGCACTCCTAACGCTCCAAAAGAGCAAGGCGATAGTTGGGTGGTTCAGCGTGACAAGGCAGGTATCGGTTTCGGAAAAAATGCGCGTCCCGCCATTCATGAGATACTTGTTGGTAAAAACAAGTGGGTATCAAAGCAAGAATGGCAGACAGCTATCCGAGCAAGGAAAAACGGAACTGCGACGAAAGAACAAAAGGAGATGTTAGATAATGGACATTGGAAACCCAAAAAATAATTACATCTATTATGAGGGATATGAAGGTGAACCTGAAATTGTTATTGAATCCGAAAACGCTGATATGGAAATTTTACATATATGGGATGGCTACTTAGATGATTTATTGAGAGAACCAAGAATTGACGGCAACGGATGGCTTGGTTTTACCAGAGATTATCATCAATGCGAAGGTGCGTTTGGAGATGATTCCCAAGCAGTTATAACGGATATACCCGAATACCTTAATGACTTAAAATTGTACGAAGATCGTCAGTTTGATTATGAGGAAACAAAGGATGTTTACAATTTGCTGTATTCTTGGTTAGAAAATGCAATAAAAAATCGGTGCGAAAAAATATCTATAAAAGTAATATAACCTATTTCACGGCAGGGAATACGTTCCTGCCGTGTTTTCTTTTCAACAGGTATTAGGTTGCAATCCCTAACGAACGTATTTGGATATAGGTGTTAAAATATAAATGGTGCAAAATAAACATGACCATTTATACACTTGAAAAATTTGATAAATCTTTGTCCCTCATAAAAAATATATCTCAGAAGTCTACAAAAAGAAAGATGATTTTCTGATTGTACTTGAGGAAGATCCCGAAAGTTTTCCATTCGATCCTGATCCAGATAACTTAATTGAAATTGCTCTTCATTAGCAAAAGAAAAACGCAGCTCTTAGATCTTTCCTAAAAGCTGCGCTTTCCTTTTCATGTTTTCATGTTTTCATAGTTCTCTTCTTTCTTAAAAGCTTTCTGCCTCAATGAATATCTCGCACAGACTGCGCTTCTATCAGTTTTCCTTCAAAAAGCATTCTCTGACCGCCGGCTTTTTTATGAATCATCTCAAACAACATATGAATCGTCGCCTTTGCCATTTCTTCCATAGGCTGCCGCAGTGTCGTGATCGATGGATTATAGAACTGTGCCAGTTCCAATCCATCAAATCCCACTACCGAATAATCTCCAGGAACGGTCTTGCCGCTGTCAAAGATTGCTTTGCAGGCTCCGATCGCCATGCGGTCTGATATCACATACAGTGCGGTAAAATCTGCATTTTCCTCCAGAAGTTCTTTGGTCAGAGCATATCCGTTTTCCATCGTATAGCTTCCAAGCTCCGGGTGCATATATTTTACAAGTGAAGGATTCGGCTCCATTCCATGCCTTTTCAATGCTCTGTAATAGCCTTCCAGCCGCAGTCTTCCAATACTTTCATCCTCTCTGGCGGATGTGATAATTGCAATTTTTTCATGTCCTTTTGAAATCAGATATTCTACTACTTTTTCACTTTCTCTTATATCATCTACCGAAACAGTGGCATACCGTTTCTTTCCCTCCTCACTCTCCAGGTCAATCGTGCTGAGTACAAACGGCACAGATATCTGATCCAGTTTGGAGATGGAATGTGTAAACTGACCGCCTAAAAATACAATTCCCCGCAGACGCTTCTCCTTTTCCAGCTTGATTGCCTCGTCCACTTCATCCTGCCATTCATCCACATGCTGCAAAACAAGAGAATATTTTTCTTTTTGTATTTCTTCTTCAAACACTTTTATCATCCGCAAAAAGAGAGGATTGCTGATCCCTTTTACCAGAACGGCAATCTCTTTTGACGCAGTACGTTTCAGATTTCTGGCACTGTTATTGGGAATATAATTATGCAGACGGATTGTCTCCATAATCATGTGTTTCGTCTCTGGATTAATATCAGGGTGATTATTCATAGCCCGCGATACCGTGCTCACCCCTACACCGCACATTCGTGCAATATCCTTAATCGTAACTCTTTCCATCTGCCCTTCCTCTTTTTCCAAATCGGTTTATCACTTTGCTGTCTGTGTGCCTTGTCTTCCTGTCTTCCGATCAGCCTTTTACGGCTCCTGCGACAACGCCTTCAATAATATGTTTCTGACATGCCAGGTAGAATACAATAATAGGAATAATTCCAAGTACCAGAACACCCATCATCGCCCCCATATCTACCGAACCATATCCGCCTTTCAGATACTGAATGGCAATCGGGATGGTTTTATATTTTCTGATATCCAGCACCAGATATGGCAGCAGATAATCGTTCCAGATCCACATTGCCTGCAGAATGGCAACCGTGATACAGGTAGGTTTCATGATCGGCATCACGACTTTAAAATAAGTCTGGATCGGAGTACAGCCATCGATCATCGCTGCCTCCTCGATTTCAATCGGGATTGATTTTACAAAACCGGCAAACATGAATACCGCCAATCCTGCTCCAAAGCCCAGATAAATTACAATGATTCCCACAGGATTGTTTAGATGGAGCATATTTGCAATTTTAGACAATGTAAACATAACCATCTGGAATGGCACGATCATGGAAAACAGACACAAATAATAAATCGTATTTGTAATCTTATTTTTCACACGGCTGATATACCACGCGCACATTGAGGTGCATAAGATAATTGCAATAACGGAAAATACCGTAATAAACAAGGACCATCCGAATGCTTCAAAAAATCCGGTTTTTTCAATACCGTTGATGTAGTTCTCAAGACCTACAAATGTTTTTTCTGTAGGCAGTGAGAATGGAGCGCGGCTGATATATGCTTTTTTCTTAAATGAGTTGATGACAACCAAAGCAATCGGAAATACATAGATCAGACTGATGATCGTGAAAATAACTGTCAGCAGTCTTCCGTGTTTTGCTTTTCTTGTATTCATTACTGCTGCACCTCCTTCGTTCTGGTCAGTCTATTCTGACCGATAGCAATCACTGCAACCAATATAAAGAATAAGACGGCTTTTGCCTGACCGACGCCCTCATATCCTGCTCTTCCATAAAAAGTATTATAAATATTAAGTGCAAGCAGCTCTGACATCTTCGATGGTTCTCCTCCCGTCAGCGCCAGGTTCTGGTCGAACAGTTTAAATCCATTCGTCAGTGTCAGGAATGTACAGATTGTGATCGATGGCATCACCATCGGAATTGTCACTTTGAACAGGATCTGACGCGGGCTTGCCCCGTCAATTTTTGCTGCCTCAATCAGCTCTCCAGGTATATTTTGAATTCCTGAAATATAGATAATCATCATGTAACCTACCTGCTGCCAAAGCATCAGGATCACAAGACCCCAGAATCCATACACCGAGGAATACGTCAGCGTTTTCTGAAAATACATCAGAATACCATTTAATAAAAGCTGCCAGATATATCCCAGAATAATACCGCCAATCAGGTTTGGCATAAAGAATACCGTACGGAATATATTTGTTCCCCTGATCTTTTTGGTCAGAAGCATTGCCACGGCAAATGCAAGTATATTGATCAACAGAACAGAAACGATGGTAAACAGCGCCGTATACCACAGTGAGTGTGCAAACGGATCTGTGGGATCACCGAAAATTTTCGCATAATTGGCAAGTCCTACAAATTTTGCATCTGTCACAGTTGTAAATTTACAGAACGATAAATAGATTCCCATAATAAAGGGTGCAATAAATCCAATGGTAAATGCCAGCATGGTCGGCAGAAGAAATACCGGCCAGTATTTTTTGATCGCCTTTTCCATATTTTTCCCTCTCTCTTTCAAAAAGGGCGAGCAAAGCATCGCTCACCCTTTCTCTGTTCATTTTAAATCTGATTCAAAAATTTTTCTCTGCACATTATTCTGCATGTGCTGCTGCGTACTCTGTAGCCCAGCCGTCAACAAATGCGGATACAACGCTGTCCCATTCTCCTGTTCCCTGCGCATATTCCAGAAGTGCGCTTCCGACTGCGTTCTTCCAGTTTTCTGAAGGCATTGTCGGGAAGTTCCATGCTACTGTCTTATGGCCAGCTGCGATATCTTCGTTTGCTGCTTCCACAAGAGGATTATTTGGAGTATATTCGTCGCCGATTGTTGAAAATGGTGTAACGAATCCCATTTCCTGTGTCAGAGCAGTTTTTCCTGTCTCGCTTGTGATCACCCATGTCAGGAAATCCAGAGTTGCCTGAATATCTTCCTCATCTGCCTGGCTGTTTACGCACCAGTAATTTTCAGAACCAGTACATAATCCCTGATTTTCTTCTCCTTCTACTCCAATATAGATCGGCATCATACCCAGATCTTCATCTGCAACTTCATATCCCTGAATATCGTTGTATGCCCATGTGCCGTTCTGATAGAATACTGCCTCTCCAAGTGCAAATTCAGAAGCCGCATCTTCACCTGTTTTTCCTGAAAGCAGAGTAGGTTCACATGTTGCATTGTTGATATACAGATCCCAGATATTCTTATAGTTATCCAGATAGGTTCCTTTGATCGCATCTGTACTTCCGATGCCGTCTGCCTGATATTCATAGTAAATCGGCAGGTTTGCCAGATGTGTCTTAAATCTCCAGTCAGAGGAAGAATCCATACCGGCTGATGTGAATGCGCCGAGAATTCCCAGTTCATCTTTTTTCGCCTGAATATCTTCTACCACTGCTTTGAATGTATCAAAGTTGTTGATTTCTTCCATGGAAGTTACAACTGCGCCCTCTGTCTCAAAATACTCATTCATGATGGCTTTGTTGTAGATAATTCCATATGTCTCAATAACATAAGCGACACCGGATACCGATCCGTCTTCATTGATTAATGCAAAGTCGTCGCTCTTTAAGCTCTTATATACTTCTGTATCTTTTAAGTCATAGCAGTAATCTTTCCATGTAGCAAGGCCGACTGGTCCGTTTACCTGAAACAGTGTAGGAACTTCTGTCTTTGCCATCTCTGATTTCAGAGTGGACTCATATGTTCCTGCTGCCGCCGTTACAACTGAGACCTCAACCCCTGTCTCATCCGTATATGCTGCTGCCAGTTCTTCCCACTGTTCAGCCTGTTCTGGTTTAAAATTCAGATAATAAACTTTTCCGCCCTCTGCGCTTACCGGAACTGCAAATACCCCTGCAACCATTGCTGCTGATAATGCTGCTGCCAATACTTTCTTCATCTTCATAATACCCTTCTCCTTTTCTTTAATCATAGTTTATGCGTTTCATCAACGCGGCGCCCTTTTTTCGGAAACGTTATCGGTAACGTTTCCAACATCTGTTTTTATTTTAGCACTTCTTTACTATTATGACAAGCGTTTTATTTTAAATCTCATTATTTTGCATAATATATCTAAATTTTAATTCTTATTTTTATATATTTTTTACATATACTCTGGCGAATTTTGTCAAAAAACCCCATTTTTGTCGTCAATACTTCTTTTTACCCTATCTTTTTCCAGACAAAAAGACGTCTCCCTGAAACATTTCTGTTCCAAGGAGACGTCTTTTGTAAACGATTCATTTTCAGTCTCTCTTTTTCGGCAGATCTTCTGCACTGCCCGTACCTGATCTGATGAATTACACCGTTTCTTTTTTATGTGTTCCAAAAATCAGCTTTCTCAGCAGGTCGACCGGATACATCGTCAGGGCTGCCAGAATGACAATACCCCATCCTTTTAATCCAAAACGTTCGCAGCTGAAGATTTCTCCAATGACTCCTCCGATAGAAACCATCACTACCTGAACCGCAATGATGACAAACCACATCTTTGCAAACATCGGATTTTCTTTCAGATGTGAAAATACATTCAAGCCATCTGTTCTTACATTGAACGCATTAATCATAAAGCTGAATACGAACATACAGAAAAATCCTGTATAGAACTGTCCTTCGTCAGCAAAGAATGTACGGAAGATCGGAAGTTTAAACCAGAGAATACTCATGATGGTCAGCCATCCTCCCATGACAAGAATCTGACTTGCCATTCCTTTGCTGATAATGGATTCGTCTCGTTTTCTCGGCTTATCGCGCATATATTTCTGGAGCGCCGGTTCTCCTGCAAACATAATCGATGCAAGACTGTCCATACACAAGTTAATCCACAGCAGATGTGTTACTTTTAAAGGCGCTTCAATTCCGATAAACGGAGCAATCGCTGAAATCAGTACAGCTGCCATATTAATCACAAGCTGCATCTTACAGAATTTCAGAATATTGATGTACAAGGTACGTCCATACCAGATTGCATTTTTAATGGAATTAAAATTATCATCCAGAATAACAAGTTTTCCTGCTTCTTTTGCGACATCCGTTCCGCTTCCCATTGCAAATCCGACGTCTGCCTGTTTCAGAGCCGGGCTGTCGTTGACGCCGTCTCCTGTCATTCCGACTACCAGATTTAATTCCTGGCAGAGACGAACCATACGGCTCTTATCTGTCGGCAGCGCTCTTGAAATAACACGGATATCTTTGATTTTCTGTTTTACTTCCTCATCGCTCATCGCATTTAATTCTGCTGAAGTAATGGCGATATCGCTTCCGCCCTTAAACAGACCTGCTTCTTTTGCGATTGCCACAGCTGTTTCTTTTCTGTCACCTGTAATCATGACAACCTGAATACCAGCCGCCTGTACTTCCTGGATAGCATCTCTTGCCTCCGGACGAACATCGTCACGGATTCCGACAAGACCAATCAGAACCATATCGTCCTGAATCACATTTTCTTCCATCCGTTTTTTGCTGTATCCAAATGCGAGCACACGCATCGCACGGTTTGCCAGATCATCAATTTTCTGATTGATCGTATCTAAGTTAAGCGGAACTTCTTTTCCTTCCTGATTCAGATAAAATTTTGCTTTTCCTAAAATTCTCTCAGGAGCGCCTTTGTAAAATGTCTTTCCAAGAGATGCAATATAAGCCTGACTGAATTTATTTGCACTGTTGAATTCCTGCTGTTCCGTGACGGTATATTCTTCTTTCTGCGCAAGCGCTTTGAATGTATCCTCTCCCAGGAATTTCAGCAGCGCCTGGTCTGTCATATTTCCACCTACAACCTGATGATGGTTGTCAAACATGGAACCTGTATTTTTTCCGATTGACAGTTCCAGACTTGTTTTGATATCTACGGCTTTCGTCGTATTTTTTACATCTAACAGTTCTCCGCTTCCATCCAGAAATTCTACAACTTCCAGCTGTCCTTTTGTGATTGTTCCTGTCTTATCGCTGAATAAAATATTCAGTGATCCGGCTGTCTCAATACCGATCGATTTTCTTACAAGAACATTTGCCTTATACAGTTTTCCTGTATTCTGCATCAATACAAGCGCGATAACAAGCGGCAGTCCTTCCGGAACGGCACATACAATAATTGTAATTGCGACAGACACTGCGCTCATAACGCCTTTAAAAACTTCTACCCAGCCCATTGCAAAATATGCGCTGATGCTTCCTGCCTGAATGATATAATGTGCAAAATATGCAATCGCAATGGCGATGGCGCCGATGTATCCAAATACAGAAATCTGATTTGCCAGCTTGTGCAGCTTTACTTTCAGAGGGGAATCCGGCTCTTTGTTTGCCATATCTTTCGCCATTTTTCCCATCATCGTCGCTTCTCCGACTTTCTGTACGATCATGCTTCCCTTTCGGTCCAGTACAGTCGCACCGCGGAACAAACTGTGTTCATCTACAAACGTATCGCCTGTAATATTTTCCGGAATTTCAAATCCTTCTGGCGCCGGCGTCTTTTTACACTCTTCCGCCTCACCGTTTAAAGCGCTGTTGTCCACGGAAAGTTCGCCGTCCACCAAAACACCGTCAGCCAGAATCTTATCTCCTGACTGCAATACGACAAGGTCGCCTACTACAAGTTCATCGACTTCAATGACGGTCAGCTCTCCGTTTCGCATCACTTTCGCCGTATCTTTTTTCTGCGACGCTTTCAGTTTTCTGTATGCGTTATCATTGGAAACGCCCGTCTTGGCAGATACAAAGTTTACAAGAAGAATTGCTATGATTGTACCTACCGGCTCATACCATTCACTCTGTCCTGTCAGGAACATGACGAACATGATCGCGGCAATAATGCAGAGAATACGGATCATTGGATCTTTAAATCCGTCCATAAACTGCTGCCAGAATGTTTCCGGTTCTGCCTCTTTAATCTGATTCGAGCCGTACTTTTTTCTGCTCTCTTCTACCTGCTGATCTGTCAGGCCTTGATATTTTTTACTCATCTTATTTTCTCCATCTTCTTTTACTTCAAGAGCGCCAGCGCCGTTAAAAGTGCCCCAAAAACACAATGGTTTCAGGGCACTCTTTCAAAAGCTCAAGTACCTGCTTTCCTGTTTATCATTTTGCCCGATCATGAGAATTTTAATTGTATTCGATTTTTATACAGATATATTTTTAAAGATATCTTTTTGCCAAATCACTCAGGCTTTCATCCTGTGTTCCCTGACCGATCGCATTAAATTTCCACTCGTCGTCACGGCGGTAAAGTTCTCCGAAGATCATTGCACTCATGTCATCATAATTGTCAGAAAGGTTATAGATACAAAGCTCTTTGTTTGTATTTCCATCCATGATACGAATGTAGGCATTTTTAATCATTCCAAAATCCTGTTTGCGCTGTCTTGCCTGATAAATATTAGCCACAACAATGATTCTGTCATATTCCTGCGGAACACGGCTCAATTCTACAATAATCTGCTCGTCATCGCCTGCTCCATCCCCTGTCAGGTTATCTCCCATATGTTGAACTGATCCAGAAGCATGTTTTAATCGTCCAAAATAAACGATATCTTCATTTTTGACCAGTTTTCCATTTTTCAGCATCAAAGCAGAAGCGTCACAGTCAATATTTGCCGGTTTTGCTTTAAACATGGATCGAAAACCGCCTTTTGTTTCTCTTTCTGCGGCATCCCATCCAAGTCCTACAATCACTTTGTCAAGCCCTGCGTTTTCTTTTGTCAGACTGATTTTCTGACCTTTTTTCAAACTTACTGCTGCCATAAACGCTCCTCCTATTCTGTCTCTACGCCATATCCTGCGCAGAGTGCTGCAAGACCGCCCTGATATCCGCTTCCGATTGCATTAAATTTCCACTCGCCGTTGTGTCTGTATAATTCACCGAACACAGCCGCTGTCTCAATCGAGAAATCTTCTTCCAGATCATAGCGCAGAAGTTCCTGATTGTTCTGTTCATTGTAAAGACGGATAAAGGAATTATTCACCTGTCCAAAGTTCTGGCGGCGTCCCTCTGCATCGTAGATCGTAACCGTGATCGCAATCTTTGTGATATTCTCCGGAACTTTTGAGAGATCGATCAGAATCTGCTCATCTTCTCCTTCTCCCGCTCCTGTACGGTTGTCTCCCATATGCTGAACCGATCCGCTTGGATCTTTCGGATTTCCATAAAATACAAAATCCTCCTGTCTTGATACTTTGCCACTGTCTGTCAGCATAAATACTGCCGCATCCAGGTCAAAATCTCCTCCCGTATCATAGCGGTTGAGATCCCATCCAAGTCCTACGATTACTTTCTGAAGTCCTGGATTGTCCTTTGTGAGACTGACTTTCTGTCCTTTTGATAAACAAACTGGCATATTCTGTTCCTCCTTTTTTTGATAAGTATTTTTATTTCTGACAAGTGAACTGCCCCGACTTCTAAAAGTCCAGGCTTCTTGTTCACAGAATGTGAAATACCAAAATTATTCCGCGTCAATTCCATAGCTGGCGCAAAGCGCTGCAAGACCGCCCTGATATCCGCTTCCGATTGCATTAAATTTCCATTCTCCATTGTGTTTGTAGATTTCTCCGACTACAATCGCTGTCTCAATCGAAAAATCTTCACCCAGATCATAACGGATCAGTTCTGCTCCGGTCACATCGTCCACCACGCGGATATACGAATTGCTCACCTGACCGAAATTCTGTCTGCGCTCGTCTGCTTCATAGATGGTAACGGTAAATGCGATTCTCTGTATATTTTCCGGGATTTTAGACAGGTCGATCATGATAATTTCATCATCTCCCTCGCCTGCACCCGTTCGGTTATCCCCTATATGTTCAACGGATTCACTTGGATGTTTCAGATTTCCATAAAAAATAAATTCATCTGTGGAAGGACACTTTCCATCGCTTCCCAGCAAAAATGCAGCCGCATCCAAATCAAAGTCGTATCCGCCGTCATACTGATTCGTATCCCATCCGAGTCCAACCATCAATTTCTTTAATCCCGGGTTTCCTTTTGATAAACTTACTTTCTGTCCTTTTTGAAGATTAATAGGCATAGACCATACCTCCTTTTTATTTCCATTCTGCTCATCTGGTATCCGTCTGTTTCTTTTCTTCTCAGATACCAGACAATCTACTTTGCAGAAGATTTCATAATGATTGTCTTATATTCATCTTTGATCGCATTCAGACGAGCTTTATCTTCCTCTCTCTTCTTTTTCGCATTTTCCTGAATGGACTTCGTCTCCTCAATTCCATTCACAATCGTATGCCATGTAGACTCCAGCGTCTCCATCTTGATTGAGCTTCCCGATGCAAGCTGTGCTGTCAGCTTCGACTGTGCCACTGTATTCTGAGCGTTTTTCAGCAGCATCTCATTTGTCTTTGCATCAAGCGCCGCCATTGCGTCCGCCTGTATTTTCTGGCGTTTCAGCAAGATTGCCTGTGTCAGCGCCTGTTTAAATACCGGAAGTGTGATAATAAACGCAGAATTGATCTTTCGCACCAGATTCATATTGCTGAATTCCATCGTCTTAATCATAGGAATAGACTGCATCGCCACATTTTCGGCAATCCGCAGATCCTGCACCCTCTGTTCCAGCATCACTCGTGCCTGTTCCAGGGAAGTCAGCTCAAATTGAATCGAAGCCTCGCCGCTTGATTCAAATTCCTGCCGTCTTTGCTCATAATAAGCTTCAATCTCTCCGATTCCCTGCTCTCCAGCCAGAATATATTTCTCCAGTTCATGAAAATAATCCACATTCGTCTCAAACATTTTTTCCAGTTTCTGATTTGACTGTTTGATCTCTTCCTCATATTGTTTGAGCTGAACGTAAATCTTATCCACTTCCTGCCCCATGGTGTGATACTTGTCGAGAATCTTATCTACCTGTTTTCTCAGATTTCCAAACATTTTTCCGAACAGTCCAGGCTTCTCCTTAATCTCGTCAATATCAAATTTTTCCATGATTTTTGCCAGCGTATTCAGCATCTCACTGGAATTGTCAAGCTGACTCATATTGATGCTGTTTAAGACGCTGTCGGAACATTTTGAAATATTCTCTGCAACTTCACTTCCAAAGCTGACGATCGTGCCCAGTTCATAGACAGAGATCGTGCTTACAATTTTATCTACCTCTTCCGAATTTACCATCTTTTCTGTGAGCTGCTGCTTGTCTGCCTGAATGTTAAATGGTACTATTTCCATCTCCGGAGCAGTCTGTGCCGGAGCCTGTGCTGCCGGCTGTACCGGAGGACTGCCAAAATTAAGTCCCATACTTTTTCACCCTTTCCTGAATATTCGATTGAAGAATCCTCCCAGCTGGGAAAATCCCGTTTCCTCCGGCTTCAATGCCGGAATATGTAAATCATACAGATAGTCTCCTATCTGATGCTCCTCCCAAAATGTCTCATTAAAATTTTGTTCAAATACCTGATATCCTGTCGGAACGAACAGAGCCACATCAAACCCGATCATGGAAAGAAGCGCCATCCCGATACAGTCTTCTGCTGAAAATACTTTTTCATTCACCGCAATTACAAGGAGTTTCGGGTTCTTTTTTGTAAAATCAAACTGCTGGATCATTCGGACTGCTTCTTTGTTCAGATCAAGCGCAACGGCTAAAATCCGATATTCCATTCCGCGCTCAAAGGTTCCTCGAATCATTTTCTTTTGGATCAGCTGTTCGGTCTTTTCCAGAATATAATCCTGTACTTCATCTCTCAGGATTCCATATGGATACAGCTTTGACTCTTTGACTTTTCTTCTGTCAATTCTGCCATTGGAAATCATTCTGGGCGTCTCTCCCATAAAAGCGTCGCCCTTTTGGAACCAGCCAGGATGTGTGACCACCAAAGTCTCTTGTGTGCACATCTTGCGCATCATCTTCCAGTACGCTTCCGCATCTCTGTTTTTTACCCCGCAGATCTTTGCGGCAAGTACAGGAAGCACTGCTTTGTCCTGAATCGTCTCAAATCCGGGACGGTATTTTAATTCCTGATTCCAAAGCTGCTCTACTTCTTCATACATCGTCTGAAGGGGAGCCGCCTCCGCTTTTGTATATTGACGGTTTCGATACATCCCTGTATCCTGATACATCATTGCATTTAATTCCTGTTCTGCATGATATGCCGCCGTTCCTGTACTCATCTGCCCTGCTGTTTCAGGAAAAGCATCCAGCGCCAGTGAGTTTGGATATCTTTTTTCAGCCAGTCTTTTATCTTTCATGCTGCATACTCTTTCCAGATTTGGTGAGAGAATGATGACATCAAGCGGCAGTCTGGAAATCATCTTCAAGAAAGAAGCTTCATAATTATTTTTGCAGCATCCCAAATAGACAACCGTTCCGATCTGCCCTGGCTGATATCCTTTAAACATCGATCCTGCATAGCGGTTAAACCAGCAGATCAGATAGACAGCCTCATTCTTTTTTCTGTGAAGATTGCCGTCTGATTCCGGATCGCTCTCCATCATCTGTTTCACAAAAGCGTTTCTCACCTGATGATCCAGGCTTTCGTGGCCTGTGGATTTCAGGCGAAGCGCCAAATCCAGAACCATCTGTTCCAGGTCTGTATAATTCTTCGCACCTGCCATGCGAATCTCCTCATTTTCTGGAGAAAAAATTTCCTCAAATACAAAAAAATTTCTTTTTCTCGCTTCCATCTCCATTTTCCAGTGGAATAATTCCTGCGCATATGTCAATTTATCCGGAACGCCAATAATATGGAAAAACAAATTGTAAAATGCCTGCGGCTGGTCTCCTCTTTCCCTGGGCGCTTTCAAAGATTCCTCAAACAGTTCCTGATTTTTTCCCATCCACACATTTGTCACTGGGGTCAAAATCTTTCTTCTGTCATAGACTACAGCCATCCGATCCTCCTGCTGTTTTTGTTTCATCAAAGAAGAAAGCGAAAATCCTTTTGGAAATGCTTCCGTTCCTTTTCCTTGATAAAGCGTGGAACGCTTACTTTCCGGGTCTGTTCTGCGATATCCCGCATCGCCTTCGTATTCCAGACAGACAATGTCACATCCGGCATCTGCAAGAATGCAGAGCAAATCCAGTTCATAGCGGCTGAGTGTTCCCTCATATAAAATTTTAGGTACGGTATTCTGTCCAAGCAGATGAAGAATCCTTTCAAATTTATAGTACAGCCAGCACATGAATTTGATATACGCATTTCGAATCATATCCTGACTTTTTCCTTCTTTTTTCATCTCATCTAAGGTATGAAGCAGAGAGGATGCGACATTTTCCCGCTGGGACACATTCAATCTGGGAAGCCATTTTCCGATGGCTTTTATCAAAAATGCCTGATCCTGCATAAATGTGCTGCCCATCATCTCGGTATAATAAGAAAGCTGCTGTTCATCCGGATTTGGAATTTTTCCCTGAAGGACAACGCCGAATCGCCTTGCTGTATCAAAATACTGTCCGATGAACTGTAAAATCTCTGCATTGCTGCTGCAGATGCGATAAAAATAGACACCCCTTCCTGCTCTCTCAGAAAGGTTTACAAAATAATCATTCAGCTCCTGTATCTGCTCTCTTTTATATATCATCTCTTTAACCTTTCACTTTCCTTTGTTTTCTTTTGCTATTATATCACACACCAAATTTACGTTCAATTCCTTTCACTCCATTCTTATGGAATACATCTTTTTTCTGTAAATAGCAAGTTTTTCCTCATAAACTGTTTTTCTTCCATTGCTCTTCAAAAACAGATTTCGATATTTTCCATATGATTTATTAGATCTTTTCCTTATATTCCCCCATTTTTTTATAATTTTTTCATAAATAATCTTAATAATACCCCATTTTCTTTCATACTTATCTGTAGTAAAATAAAATAGAAGGATTTTTTTATTTTTCTTATTTCAATGGATAATTTTAAAAAAAGAAAGATAATATTTCTTCAGACAGTTTTCTAGAGAAGGTATAAAACTATATTCTAAAAAGGAGGAGTTTATTTTGAAAAACAAAAAAGTAAAAACCATGGGCATCTGTCTCTCTGTGGCTGTCATGACAACCGCTGCTGGTACACTCCCTGTTATGGCACAGTCGTCGACTGATTCCGTGCAGATTAAAGTTCAGCATTCTAATTCTGAAATGATTGAGCTGACAGCGGAAAAGCCGACTGTAGAAACTGAAAAAGTGTACGATGGAACAACAGATGCTGAAATTTTAGAGCTCGGTGAAGTATCTGGCATAAAAGGCGGAGATGATATCACAGTAGAAGCAGAAGCGCATTTTTCTGACAAAAATGCCGGGCTTGGAAAAGTAATCACCGTCACTTACACCGTAAGCGGTGAGGATGCCGCTAAGTATAAAGCGCCGCAGAGCGTGTCCTTTTCCGGATGTCAAATCACTCCAAGAGATCTTCATCTGACAGGCGCTAAAGCAGCCAACCGTACTTACAACGGCGAAACAGCCGTCAGCGTGGAGTCTCCCGGAACAGTAGACAAAAAAGATCTCATTTCAGGCGATGAGATTGTCCTGAATTTCTCTAACGTCACTATGACAGCGGCAGACGCAAATGCCAGAGAAAAGATACCCGTCACTGCTGAAGGCTATATGATCTCCGGCGCTGACAGCAGAAACTATACGCTTTGTGTTCCAGATGATGTGACAGTCACGATCTCTCCAGCTCCATATGAAAAATCTGTCCTTGAAAAAATCGAATGGACACAGACCGATTTCAAATATAACGGCTCTGAACAGAAACCTGAGATTCTGCCAGATTCACTTCCGGCCGGCGTGACGGTCGAAACGTACTCTTACTCCGATGACTGTACTGATCCGGGTCTTGACAAAACAGCAGAGGCTGTACTTTCATGCAGCGATCCGAATTTCACCTTGCCGCAGTCTTCTGTCTCGACTACATGGAGCATCACCCCTTGTGAGCCGGACTTGAAGATTGATTACGAAAAAGAGACCGTAACGGTAACGTATCCAGAAGAATATAAAGAGATTCCAGATATGCAGACAGGTATTGCATGGGAGGAAGACAGACAGGAAACAAAAAACGGAACTTCCCTTTCTCTTCCTTTGAGTAAATGGGAACTTCCTGTATCCGAGAAGCCAGACGACAAAGATCCTGTTCAGATAAAAGGATTTCTGAAAACAAAACAGGAAGATTTCTTCTTTGGCGAACCATTCTCCATTCCATCCCGTCCATCTTTTGACGCCTCTTCTGCTCTGGAGCAGCTGGCTGGAAGCTGGACTGTCTCTGCGGACAGCTTAGTATGCGATAACTGGAACTGTCCGGGCGCAGAGCTGCGTCTCGTATTTGAAAACGGAGACTTCTCGCCATGGCAGGATACCGCTTCTTTTACCAATTTAGAAGCCGGCGCTCATGTGACAGGGGTGGAAGTGCGCTTGAAAGCAGTCAAAGATCAGCAGTTTGCTTCTTCTGTTCAGAAACAGTCTGTCGATCTGTATGCGCTCTCAGAAGCTGAACTCTCTGTAGAAGGCGAACTGAAAAAGACATATGATGGCGCCGCCGCTTCTGTCTCAGAAGAACAGTATACTTATAATGGAGACAGTGAAGTAACTTTTGTATGGCTGGATCAAAATGGCAATGAATTATCAGAAGCTCCGTCGGAAGCAGGCTCTTATTCCGTCATTCTTTCTGCTCCGGAATCTTCCCATTATACAGCTGTGACGACCGAACCTATTCCATATACGATTGAAAAAGCACAAGCGCCTGAAATTGTATGGCCGACTGCTGGCAGTATCACATATGGACAATCTCTTAGCGACAGTACTCTGACAGATGGCAGTATTGAGTATGGTACGTTCGAATGGGCGGAAGATGTGACTCCGGATGCTGGCACTGCTTCCTATGAAGTTATCTTTACCCCTTCTGATACAGAAAACTATAACTGGGATCAGAAACAATATTCCTCTGATATCCCTGTTGAGACAGCCAAAAAGGCGATCTCGGTTATCGTCAAAAATGCTTCCAAACGCTACGGTGAAGCAGATCCTGAATTTACCGCCTCCGCTGAAGGACTTCTCGACGGCGATGTTTTATCATTTGATCTTACAAGAACAGAAGGCGAGAATGCAGGAATGTACGAAATCACTGCTGATTTCTCGGAAAATACAAATTATGAGGCGACAGTCCAAAATGGTACGTTCACGATTGAACCGCGGCAGCTTCATTCTGTCAATATGACAACCTCTTGCACGGTAGGATTTGATCCGGAAACACAGAAACAGACTGTCACTGTTGATTTAAGCGATGGCAGTACGCCTCTGACACAGGGGACAGACTATGAAGTGACTTATTCTGAGGCAACCGAAAGCGCACCTGCCTCTATTATTATCACAGGTCTTGGAAATTACAGCGGTACACAAGACTATAGCGCCCTGATCACTGACCGCTTCGGCAGCCTTTGTTCTTTCAAAGCTTCTGTCATCTTCGATGAAGCATCTGGTCAGAATATCTTGACGCTGAATACAGAGAGCAGCCACACGGAGACAGGCGAAGAGCTTCTCGATGAGTATGGAAATCCTGTATACTCCCAGCGCAATTTATCCCTGTCGCGTGCATTTCTCGATTCTCTCTCATCGCAGTCGATCGCTCAGATTGCTTTCCAGGTTGAAGACACAAGTCTGATGATACCAACCGAGTCTCTGACACAAGACAGTTATCTGATTCGCCTTGCTCCAATGGAATATACCGATATGACATGGAGAGAATATGTCATTCTTGATGAATATTTAGAATTGTCCGGTTCTTACCGCGTTCGCATCACAACGCCGGAAGATCCTGCTGCTCTCCCGGAAGCTTCTGCTGCGGAAGCCTCCCCGGAAGAAGGCGCTGAAGCTGGCGATACGCAGACAGCTGATCCGGAACTGGATGTAACTGCCCAAATTCCTGGGCTTAAAGTACGCATCGCAAAACCGGAGAGTGATAAGACAGCTGAGGCAGAAGGATCAGAACTTGCACAGAGAAAAATCCTGCTTGTCCTCAGAGGCTCTATGGAATTTGATGCAGCCAGAGTAGAACTTCCTGCTCAGTCTGCGTTAAACTATTATGAAACTTCTCTTCCGGGAAGCGGTATGATCTGTCTCGTTCAGGATCGCCCTGAAAATGAATGGCAGTAAGCGCTGTCTTTTATGGAGCGCTGCAAAACAGATGGTTTTTCATCTGCGGAGCAGCGCTCCATTTTTTTGACAACACTTCCATTTTTCCAACAAAAAAAGACGGCTGCACTCTGCAGAAAGATAGGTCCTTTTCCGTATTGTCTCCGGATCGGTCCGATCTGTTTCTGCTGCATCCGTCTTTCTTTTTTCATCAGCTTACCGCTACATTATAAATCTTGCTTACAACATCATCGGAAGATAATGCCTCTGCATTATTTAAGAAGATGACATCCTGAATTCCCTTGCTGATTACAAGATAGGATAAGCTTCCTGTATAATAGCGATAGTCTACTACATAGACATCCTGATAATGATCAACCAGGAATGGCACAAAGGCATTTCCGTAGGATTCCTTAATTACAACACAGGCGCTTCCGTCTGTAATGGTCGGATTATGAATTTCTTCATACGGCTGGTCTCCTCCGATAAAGCACATATATTTTGAGTTCTCATCGTACTCTGTGGCATCTGAGATGATATTCCACTGATATTCCAGACCGTCATAGCTGGTATAGGTCATATCATTTGTTCCCTTTGGCACATAGGCAACAACGGTATCCGGATTGCTTGCCAGCTCTTCCGCTTGGTTGCTGCTTGCATAAAATGTTCCCAAAAATCCTGGGAATTCCTTTTTCTCAAAGTAATCCAGACTGTGAGGAGTGATTCCTTTCTTTTCTGCAAATTCCGTATAAGCATAATATGCTCCAAGCGCGGTCCAGTGGTGATCTGTTCCAAAATACAAATATTCGCTGTTATGCGCGCGCAGTGTCTCATACGGATTTACAAACTGGACGCCGTCTGTCATTTTCTTGCCGATATATTCAAACGCCTGTCCCTGATTGCTGGAATACAATTCTTCCTGGATGGCATCATCCAGATTCACTCCTATACTTGTAGGAGCTAAAATGTCATAGACCGTCACTCCCTGTTCTTTCAGAATCGCAGAGCAGGAACTGATCGCCTGCGCATAAGTGTCTGCCGCTGTCTGGTTAAAATAGTAAACGCTGAACGCCCGGTTGTCTGCAACATATACTGTACCAAAAGTCTCGCCTTCCTCGTGGATCGTTCCATCTTTCAGAGGTTCGGTCTCTTTTTGTTTTGTCTCTGGCTCTGGGGCAGTTGTCTGCGGTTCTGTCTCCGAAACCGCATCGGTCTGCGGTGCGTCCGTCTGTGGTGTATCTGTGGAAACGCTCTCCACGCTGTCCAGATCCGGAATCGCATCTCCTTTTTTCATATCGCCATAAATCTGCTGCTGTTTTAATCCATAGCATGAAGTCACAAACTCATTTCCAGCGATCATCTGATCTCTCATCGGAAACGTATCTGCATACCATAATCCAATGTTTGTGGTATAGGTGCCATCTAAAAAGTCGCTTACAGAAAATTCCGGAAATTTCGTCAGATTTCTCTTCTCCACGGAGGAAACCTTCGGACGCAGCGGAATGAGCAGTCCGATCACTCCCATGAGAAGCAGACAGCAAAGAGGCACTACAATCTTCAATGCCATATATTTTTTTCTGACTTCTTTCCTCTTTCGCAAAAATTCTTTTTTATTCATAGTCGTATCTCAAATCCTTTCCCCGGAAAAATAAACCCCTCGTTAAAACTGGAAGTACAAAAATGGATGGTAACTGCTTCCCGCCATCGCCATTGTGGACAACAGCAGCATCAGTAAAGGATATACCAGCTCCGCTATATATAAAAGATGCGGAATCGCAAATCTTCTTCTGCAAAACAGAGCAAATTTTTCTGCTATGATCTTCGGCAGCGGCGTAGATCCAATAATTGCCACAATAATGAAAAACAGATTACTTTTCAGCACAATCATAACCTGCATACTGGAAAATCCATTTCCATTCAGTCCAAACATACTCTGAAGGGCTGCCCCCAGCGTACCCATATCGGTAAATCGGAACAGAATCCATCCAAAATATACAATAATCAGCAGATAAATATGCTGAACTGCCTTTGGTATCCGTTTGAATTTCTCCAGCAAGAATCCCTTTTCCAAAACAAGGAAACAGAAGAAATACAGTCCCCAGAAAATATAGTTCCAGCTGGCTCCATGCCACATTCCTGTCAGAAACCATACAATAAACAAGTTAAAATACTGACGTACTTTTCCCTTTCTGTTTCCTCCAAGCGGAATATAAACATAATCACGGAAAAATGTACTCAGAGAAATGTGCCATCTTCTCCAGAAATCTGTGACAGAGTTTGCTATATATGGATAGTTAAAGTTCTCGTGATAGTGGAATCCAACCATTCTTCCCATACCGATCGCCATGTCAGAATATGCTGAAAAATCCAGATAAATCTGAAGCATATAGAACAAAATTCCCATCCAAACGCCAAGCGCCGGTGTAGCCTCCAGCGCTGCTGCATCCATCGGCGCAAGCTTGTCCGCCAAGGAAGCCAAGCCGTCTGCCAGAATCAATTTTTTTGCCAGACCTACCATAAATCGTGTGATTCCGTCTGCCATCTCTGACATTTTGATTCTTCTGTGATTAATCTCATCGGCTACATGCTGATAGCGGACAATCGGTCCTGCGATACATTGATGAAACAAACTGGAGTATAAAAGTAGCTTCCAATAATACTTCTGTGCCGGAACTTCTTCCCGATACACATCCACCACATAGGATAAAAGCTGGAATGTATAGAATGAAATACCGATTGGAAGTACAATCTGCGGAATCGCTTTTGGAAATCCTGTGATTCCCTGTATAATTCCAAGGAAAAATCCTGTGTACTTAAAGTATCCTAAAATAGCAAGCATCAATACAACCGTACCGATCAAGATCATCTTTCTGACCTTCTCTTCATCTGCACGATCAATCAATATGCCTCCTCCCCAGCAAATTGCGGTCATCGCAAGCAAGATCAGCAAAAATTTTGGTCCTCCCCAAGCGTAAAAAATTAAGGAAGATACCAACAGCGAAATATTTTTCTGTTTTGTTGTCTTACACAGAAAATAAGCTGTCAGGCTGATCGGCAAAAAGAAAAATACAAATATCATACTTGAAAAAACCATGAAATACTCCCGCCTACTCTCTTCTTTATTTTGTTAATTTTATGGCATAATTTGCATTCTTTTTCATTATCGCACATTCTTTTTAAAATTGCATCCCTGTTTTTGATTTTTTTCTACAAAATTTTTTGTCGGTTTTCCTCGTTTTATCCGTCATTTTGCTAAAAAAAGAACCGCTGTGCGAAATTCTTACAGCGGTTCTCTCCTATCTTTTTTCTGAAAAATTTCTATTTTTCTTTTTCAGTCTCTTTCTCTTTTTTTGTGTAAGACAACAAAACAGAAAAATATTTCGCTGTTGGTATCTT
>JAUNDP010000007.1:0-73527 GCA_030526005.1 Eubacteriales bacterium | reverse complement strand
TTCCGTTTCCGTTTCTTTCTCTGTCACAGCTTCTGTCTCTTCTTCTGCCTCGCTTGCTTCTCCTGCTGTCGCATCGGCCGGTGTTGTCTCTGGCGTATAGACTGCTGAAATACTGTCCACGAATTCAATCTTATTTAATGTTTTCTGTTTTACTGTGATGTCTGCCTCTTCTTTCCACTCTGCCACAGCATTTTCAAACGCCTCTGTCTGACGTTCGGAAACGATTTCCTCTTTCTTTGCATCTGTCGCATCACGGTCCAGAGTCGTTGTCAGCTGCACCACATAATATCCATTTTCGGACTCTACCAGATTTTTAGCTGCCTCGCCTTCTTCTGTGAGCGCATCTGCCGCCGCTTTGATATCCTCGTTCAGCGTCGTGTCATCTTCACCATATGTCATATACTCTGATGTCACGGTGTCCTCTGTATTTTCCAGAACTTCTTCCAGATCTTTTCCTTTTTTGATTTCATCCAGAACTTTCTGTGCTTTTTCTTTTGCTTCATTCTTTGCGCTTCCTTCTGTTGCGGTATCTTCTGCATCCGAATCTGACGCGTCTGCTGCTGTCGCATCTGCAAAATCTTCTGCGCTGAAGAAAGCGGTCGTGATTCCTCTCTGCGCCGCCTCCTCATCGGAAACTTCTGTATCTGCCGTATCATAGATTGCGGACTGCATCTTCGTGTAGATCGTGCTCAGTTCCAGCATTCTGGATACCGTTTCTTTGTTGGCGCTCATCGCTTCCAGAACTTCCGGTTCGTTCTCCGCTAAAAATGCGTCTGCCGCCTTTTCGATTGCCTTCTTTTCTTCTTCTGTGATCGTGATATCATATTCTTCCATATGGTCTTCCAGCAGATACATATCTTTTAAGGATTCCATTGCACTCTCTCTTAAATTTTCTCCGAGCGTATGCTCTCCGTCCATGCTCTGATCCCATACATTTGTTCCTGACTGAAGACCCATATAAGCTCCATATGCGGTATAGAACTGCTCATACTGAGCCTGATTGTAGCGGATCACAAAATTAGCCAGCGCATAGGAAATATCATCTCCGTCCACCGTAGCTACCACGGAATCTTCCTTTACTCCGCATCCTGTCAGAGTGGATGCAGTCATACATACACATACTCCTGCTATGGCAAGTCTTTTTGTAAATTGATTCATTTTTTCCTCCTAACACCGGATTTTTGATGCGGTCTTCTGTTTCTGCCGTTCAACCGGTCTTCTCATCATTTGTCTTCTATTATAGTCTTTTTTTTCATGGTGAGCAAGACTTTCCTTCTCTGGACACACGATTTACACATTTACTGAAGACCGGCAATTTTTTCCACAATTTCCTCCAAAAGACGGAGGAAATCCATTTTTTCTTTCCCATTTTTTCTCATATTCTGATAGACAAAATATGGCGGTGATTCTACTACAAATCGGATACTTCCTTTGCTCTCTTTCACAAACGCATCAATTTTCATCGCATCGATCTTTGCCCGTTCAAACATGCGGAAACGAACTGCCTCTCCCTGCTGGGAAATTTCTGTGATATAAGCCCGATGTGCGTCGGCTTTTAATTTTGCCACATTCAGCAGATTCTGAACCGGTTTCGGCGGTTCACCAAAACGATCCAGCAGTTCTTCCAGCATATCATCGTATTCTTCTTCTGACTCAATAGCGGCAATTCGCTTATATAAATCCAGTTTTTGATATTCATTTTTGATATATCGCTCCGGAATATACGCATCAATATTGATGTCGATCGACGTCTCATATAATTCTTCCGGATCAGTCTCGCCTTTGACCTCTCTCACCGCTTCATTTAGCATTTTGCAGTACAGATCATATCCCACAGCTTCCATATGGCCGTGCTGTTCCACACCGAGCAGATTTCCCGTGCCTCGAATTTCCAGATCCCTCATTGCAATCTTAAAGCCAGACCCTAAATCGGAAAATTCTCGGATTGCCGACAGTCGTTTTTCTGCCACTTCTCGGAGTACTTTATTTCTCCGATACATCAAAAATGCGTATGCTGTTCTGTTCGACCGCCCCACGCGTCCGCGCAGCTGATACAGCTGCGATAGTCCAAGCGTATCGGCATCGTGGATAATCATCGTATTTACATTCGGAATATCCAGTCCCGTCTCGATGATCGTCGTGGAGACAAGCACATCGATCTCGCCATTGATAAACTCATACATGATTTTTTCCAGTTCATGCTCTTTCATCTGCCCATGTGCAAATGCTACCTGCGCATCCGGAACAAGCTTTGCAATCGTGTTTGTCATCTCCACAATCGTATTGACTCTGTTGTATACATAATAGACCTGTCCGCCTCTTCCCAGCTCTCTGTTTATCGCCTCCCGCACCATCTCTTCATTATATTCCATCACATACGTCTGAATTGGCATTCGGTCGATCGGAGGCTCCTCCAGCACGCACATATCTCGGATTCCGATCAGACTCATATGGAGAGTTCTCGGAATCGGCGTGGCTGTCAAAGTTAAAACGTCCACCGCTGTCTTTAACTTTTTGATCTTCTCCTTGTCCGCAACGCCGAAGCGCTGTTCCTCATCGATAATTAAAAGTCCAAGATCCTTAAACTGCACATCTTTTGACAGAATACGGTGCGTGCCGATCACAATGTCCACCA
Organism: Eubacteriales bacterium; assembly: GCA_030526005.1. Classification (GTDB taxonomy): domain Bacteria; phylum Bacillota; class Clostridia; order Lachnospirales; family Lachnospiraceae; genus JAGZHZ01. Next base: position 70,892 of record JAUNDP010000007.1, on the reverse strand, counting down.
GCCCTTTTTTTAGATCTGTGAGCGTTTTCTTCTGTTCTGCCGGCGTCCGAAAACGGCAAAGCAGATCGACTCGAACCGGAAAGTCTTTCATTCTCTGCGCAAATGTATTGTAATGCTGCTGCGCCAGAATCGTTGTCGGAACAAGGTATACGACTTGTTTGCTGTCCTGAACTGCTTTAAATGCAGCGCGGATTGCAATCTCTGTCTTTCCGTATCCTACGTCTCCGCAGATCAGGCGATCCATAATCTTTGTGCTTTCCATATCTTTCTTTGTCGCCTCAATCGCTGCAGACTGATCTTCTGTTTCTTCATATGGAAACAATTCTTCAAATTCTTTCTGCCATACCGTATCTTCGCCATAGCAGAATCCTTTGTCCTGCTGTCTTTCTGCATACAGTTTTACGAGATCTTTTGCGATATCCTGAACAGCTTTTCGCACTTTCGCCTTTGTCTTATGCCATTCCTGCGTTCCCAGCTTGTTCAGTTTCGGAACTTTTGCCCCGGCGCCCGCATATTTTTGGATCGCATCAAGCTGCGTTGCCGGAATATACAGATTACTGCCATTTCCATATTCCAGCTTCATGTAATCCTTTGTGATCTTGTCGACCTCAATCTTTTCAATTCCTCGATAGATTCCAAGACCATGGCTTTCATGGACAACATAATCTCCCACATTCAATTCAGAAAAGCTCTGAATCTTCCGCCCTTCATACGTCTTCTGCCGTTTCTTTTTTTTCTTCTCTTTTCCAAAAATATCATTTTCTGAAAGAATCGCAAAGCGGATCATCGGATACTCATATCCCTTTACACTGTTGCCATATACGACTAAAATTTCTCCCGGCAAAATTTCCCGGTCTTGTTCTTCCGTATATACGCTGTTCAGTCCGTTTTCTCGCAGATCCTCAGCGAGACGTTTTGCTCTCGTTCTCGATCCTGAAAGCACAATCACCTGATATTTTTCTTTTTTCCACCGCAGCAGATCTTTGACGAGTAGCTCAAAGCTGCTGTTGTATCCGCTGATGGATTTTACATTCAAATGAAAACGGGAGGAAATCAAAAAAGAACTGTGCAGCTGTTCCAGTGTACAAAGCCCTGCACAGTTTCTTCTGTTGATCTTTGCCGCGATTTCCTCCGCTCCATATAAAATCCCCGTCTGTGTCGGAAGAATATATCCTCCCTCCAGACGGTTTGTCATGCTCTCCCGAAATTCCATCTCAACTGCCCGGCCCTGCCGCTGCACTTCCTCAGGTTCATCGAAAAAGAAAATCGTTTCTGCCGAATCAAAATAATCGAGAAAAGAAACAGTTTCCGGATAGAAATAGGAAATACAATTTTCCATCCCGATCGCATTTCCTCGCTCTTCCAGCTGCTCGATCAGCTCCTCCGCCATTGTTTTCAGACGATATGCCTCCTGGGTTTTCTGTTCAGACCGCAGTTTTTTCTCCAGCTTTTCTTTCTCCGATCGGATTTTTGCGATTCCATCTTCCAGACATGCTTTCTCTGCAATCAGTTCAGATGCCGGATAGATCACCGCCTCCTCCAGATTTTCAATGGATCTTTGCGATTCCGCATCAAAACTTCTGATGGAATCAATCTGTGTATCCCAAAGTTCAATTCGCACCGGATTTTCTTCTGTCAGCGGAAAAATATCCAAAATTCCTCCTCTGACTGCAAACTGTCCGGATGCTTCCACCTGAGAAGTCTGCTCATATCCAAGACTGCTCAATTTTCTTCTCATCTCTTCCAGATCAATCTCACTGTCCAGCGACAGTTTCAACACATATTTGGAAAACTCCTCCAGAGGAATCAAATGATCCATACATCCTGCCATGGTTGTGATTACCGTCAGCTCCGGCTGTTCCAGCAGCGCTTTCAAAACGGAGATTCTCTGCTTGTCAATCAGATTCCCATGAATATCTGCGCTGTAAAACATCAGATCTCTTGCCGGGTAGATCATCACATTCTTGTCAAATGTACGGTAGTCTTCATATAATTCCTTTGCTTTTTTCTCACTTCCCGTCAAAATCACGCGATATCGTTTTTCCTGACCTGCCGCATAAATCAAGTGGCATTTCTGAGAATCCAGACATCCTGAAATCTCCGTCATTCCACAATTCTTTTTGAGCTGTTCTCTGATTTTCTGAAATTCATCTAACTGTTCTAACGGTTGAATAAAAGCTTTCACAGTTTACACCTTCCTGTTATACTCATTCATTGCTGCATCCATTCCCTGCGTCATCATCATGACCACCGCATCTTTCGCACGTTTCAGCGCTTCGTCGACTGCTTCTCTGTCTTCCTTTGAAAATCGTCCCAGCACATGATCTGCCAGATCCCATCCTGCCGGTTTTTCTCCGACTCCAATCTTGACTCTTTTAAATTCCTGTCCTCCCAGATGGGCGATGATGCTCTTGATTCCGTTGTGCCCTCCGGCGCTTCCTTTTCCTCTCAGGCGGATCTGCCCCGGCTCCAGGCTGATATCATCGTACATCACAATCAATTCTTCTGTCTCATCAATTTTAAAATAATCAATCAGTTCTCTGACGCTCTCTCCACTCGCATTCATATACGTCTGAGGCTTCGCCAGAATCACTTTCTGTCCCTCAATCACGCCTTTTCCATACAGCGCTTTATATTTTTTTGTGTCAACTGAAATCCCATACCGCTCGGCAAGTACATCTACTGCGTCAAATCCTACATTGTGTCTTGTTCTTGCATACTGGCTTGTCGGATTGCCAAGTCCCACTATAATATACATATTCCAACATCCTCTCTGAAATCTTTCGTTTTTCTGTTTTGATACTTCTTATTTTTTTGTTCCGTTTTTCTCTTTTCTATTTTTTTACTTTTTATTCCGTCTGCTCTTTTTCTTTTCTGTGCATTCTTTTTTCATCCGGCAGAATTTGATGAAAATAGTCTCTCATCTCGCCGACTGTCATCCCTGTCGATTTTTTAAATACCTTATAAAAATAGTTGGGATTGCTGTACCCTACGCTTTTTCCAATATCTTTTACCGTATCGTCCCCCTGACGGATCAGAAAAAGAGCATGCCGAATCCGAATCTCTGTCAGAAGGTCGATAAAATTTTGCTTCATCTGCTGCTTGATCAGTCTGCTAAGATAAAACGAACTGATTCCGATTTTTTCAGCGATCTCATCCAGAGAAAGATCCTTCTGATAGTTTTTTTCCATATACAGCATTGCTTCTTCCACATACATATTCTGCACTTTTTTGGCCTTTAAATGCTCCTGAAATATGCTCAGACATCCCGTCGCTTTCTCACACAGTTCTTCTTGTGTCTGACACGCCTGAAGTTCCTGCATCGATTTAATACTCGAAAATGGAAGCGCTGACAATCCATAACTTCCTTTCAGTTTGTCATAGACAGAAAGCAGCAAGTTTAAAACTGCAACTTTTACTGCTTCCATCTGATACTGTTTTTCTTTCAGACATTTCAAAAAGCGTTCTATCTCCGTCTGTATGCCTTGTTTTCCACCCTGCATGATTTCCGATGTAAGCGCATCTAAAAACGGGTCCGTCGCAACGGGAGGATATGCTTTTAAATGAGGTTCCTCAAAAAATCCGATTCCGTCTCCTTTTGAGCGAAGCGCCAGATTGCATTCCCGAAATGCCTCATACATCTTGTCAAATGTCTCTTTCCACTTGCTGAATCCAAAATGAATCTCCGCTTTTGTCTTCTTGAAAACTTCCTCTTTCAATACCTCTGCAATATTTCTTGCCCAAGGCTGATAATTGTCCTTTGTCACTTTTGCGCCCGGAATCAAATACAGATAGATAATTCCCTGATATACTTTAATTTGATACTGGCAAAACGCATACAATTCTTTTTTTATAATTCTTTCAATCTCCGGCAGAAGATGCTCCGCATCACTGCCTTCTTTTTCAGAAGCAAGGGACACTGCCCCAAACAATCCGCCCTGATACGGTTCCGGCAGCGTCTGAAAATAGACATGAAAACTTTCCTCGTTCGGCTGACCTAAAATCACAGATGACATGATATCGTCCTCAACTGCTTTTTTCATTCGCTCCATCATCTGATTTGTCTCCTGAAAAATCCTGGAATGTTTTCTTTCTTCATCAATCGCTGCCAGCACACGATTCAGTGTGTCGCAGAAGCTTTGATGTTCAATCGGTTTCAGCAGATATCCGGAAGCGCCAAGAGCAAGCGCTTCCTGAATGTACTCAAAATCATTATATGCCGTGTTGATAATGATTTTCATTGAAAACGATTTTAACTTTAAAATTTTCAATGCTTCCAGCCCTGTCAGCCCCGGCATATTGATATCCACAATCGCAATATCAGGGCGATATTGTTCCACACTCTTTAAAAAATCAATGCCATTGTAGACACTTGGAAGCAATTCAATATCTGTGAAATGATTTTGAATCCGCATTTCCATTCCTCGGCATTCGATCGCTTCATCATCTGCGATGATAAGAGAATACATCCCTTTACCCCCTCTCTCTATTTCCATCGTCAAGCGTATATGGCAAAATCAGTCTGATTTCCGTCCATTCTACCGGAATACTGAAAATCTCCATCTTTGCCTTCTGGTCGTAAAAAATCTGCAGGCGCATATAGACATTGGCAAGTCCTATTTTTTCTCTCTGAATTTTCTGACAGTGAAGTTCCTGCTGAAGCTGCTCCACCCGTTTCGGACTCATTCCAAGTCCATTATCTCCAATCGAGATGATTCCGCATTTCTGCTCTTCATCATATACGGTCTTAATCTGAATCTTTCCATTCTCGGTATAAGATCCCACTCCATGAGTGATCGCATTCTCCACAAGAGGCTGCAGAATCAGACATGGAATGTGCATCTGATGAAATCTTTCATCCAGTTCAAACTCAAATTCTATGCGCTCCCCAAATCTCTGCTCCTGCAGATAAATATAATCTCCAAGCATTGTCAGCTCCCTTGCCAGCGTTACAGATCTTCCCATAAAGTCAAGGCTGTAGCGCAAAAGCTCCGCTGTCTTCCCAAGCAGAAATACAGTTGTGTCCGAATCCCCCAGATATGCCGTCTGCGCAATCATATTCAAAGTGTTAAATAAAAAGTGAGGATTGATCTGCATCTGAAGTACCTTCAGTTCGCTGCTTTTTAACAGATTGCTGATTTTTAAATTTTCCAGCTCTTTCTCATGGAGAGACACTTTTGCGCTGGCATTTTCTTCAATCTCTTTGATGTAGCTGCGCATCTGTTCTATCATGGTATTGAACGCATTGACCAAAATCATAATTTCATTGTTTTCCCGATCCAGCGCAGGAATCCGTTCAAATTCCTCAATCTTCCCGTCCAGAATCATCTCCGCAGACTGCGTCAGTTTCTGAATCGGATGTACAATCTGATTTGTCAGTCTTTTTGACCGTCTGATCCCTGTCACCACCAAAAGCAGAATCGACAGCGCCAGCAAAATCGTATATGCAAATGTCTTTTTATATAAGTCTGACTGAATCTGTTTTGCATTTTCAAGCATCGTCAGGTGCAGATTTTTAAAATCAGAATACAAAATCTCAAAAATCTCTTCCATTTCAAAATAGATCTCATTTACTTCTGACAGAAGGCTTGTGTTAAATCGGTCCTGATTCAGCGCATTGAGCTGAATGGAAAGAGAGGAAAACAAACTTTTGTAGCTTTTCATCATTTCTTTTATATCATGAATATCTCTTGCATAATTCGGACTGATCCTTCTATTCTGCAGCTTTTCCACAAGTTCGTCAATCTCATCAAATTTTTTCAAAATTTCTCCTGATCCCATTGATCTGCTGTCCTGCCAATACAGTCCGATATCCATATTTAATTCGTCCAGCGTCGAATAAAACTGGTTTAGACAGATGCTCTGCTCAATCGTAATATCATACTGTTTTGCTGTTGCAAAGTGAAAGTACAGCGTACAAAGAGTAAACAGGATTCCCAGAGACAACGATGTTAAGAAATACTGGGTCAGACGATACTTTGTCGTATGTTTTTCTGAATTTTTTAATAAGTATGCCATATCACATCTTTGCTCCCGTATTTATAAAACTGATCTATGTTTTCCGGTTTTACATTCTGAACATTTGTATACGTTTCCGATTGTATCCCTGACTCCCCATTCAGATATTGATGGAGATATTCCACTGCTTTTTGTCCCATTGTATATGGGTCCTGCTGAATGATAGAATAAATTTTTCCCTGCTTTAATGTCTCAAGCGCTTCATCGCTCATGTCAAACGCTACTACTTTCAGGTCTTTGTGACCCTCTTTTTCTTCCAGCAAAAAATGGCTCATGCAGATGGAAGAGTATCCTTCCGGGCAAAAAATTGCATCAATATCCGGATATTCCCTCAGCATATTTACAATCTGTTCCTTTGCAATCATATAGTTTTGGTTTCCCTGAAGTACTGTCACAATCTCCATATCCGGATACTGCTCAATCACAGACTTCATGCCATTGATTCGTTCCTGCTGATTGATGGAAGATTTTTCATTTCTTATGATCGCAACGGAACCTTTTCCTTCTGTCGCTTCCACAATATCCTGGCCTGCCAGTCTCCCTGCCTCAAAATTATCTGTTCCAATATAGCACAGACGATCACTTCCTTCAATATCGCAGTCAATCAGAATCACTGGTATGCCTGCTTCGCTTGCCAGATCCAGCGCTTCCTTAAACTCTTCTGAATTTTCGATCCCCGCAGTGATAATCCCGTCGGCGTGAGAATAAATTGCACTTTTAATATATCGTATCTGTTTTTGCGGATCAGACTCTGCAAATCCAATGCACTTGACATTCATTCCATATTTCTCTGCCACATCTAAAATTCCGGTCGCCGCAGTTCCCCAGTATCCTGTATTGGCAAACGGTGAGATAAAAGTCAGTCTCACAGAATTACTCTCTTCCTCCGGCGTCATGCCTGGATCAGGATATAGAAGGATCAAAAAAACAATCAAAAAAATTCCGGCGATCACGGCCGCTGTCTTCTTCATTGTATGTCATTTTCCCCTTTCTCCGAAATCAGCTTTATTTTATCATAATTTCCTGTTTTCCACTACTTTTTTCCTCTCCGGCAAATGAAAAAAGATACTCAAAATTCATCTGCTGTTTCTCTTCCTATTATAATAGTAAATATCTTTGACGGTTTCTTTTTTCATTATATAGAGATATATCGTATAAGAGACAACACAAAATGAGAGCTGTTAAAAAACAGCTCTCATACTTAAATCTTATTCACTTTTTTTATTTGCTCTGTGCAGCCATCCACTCCATCAGACCAACTTCTTCGCCGTTGATTCTTGCTGAAACCTGATCGTTGTATACATATGTCCATGACCAGTGTCCGTCATATTCATGAGGAAGATCGTTTTCCTGTCTGTATAAACCTGTCTTGTCTTCTACATTCGGGAAGAAAGTCAGATGAACGTTCTCAGATCCTGCCTCGCGAATACGAGTATATGTTGGCAATGTATAAAGTACCGGATCAAGTGTTGTATCTGTTGCTGCTGTTACAAACCAGATATTCTGATCTTTATAAGTGTCAATGTCTTCATCAGAAATCAGCGTATCTGCAAGACCTTCACATACAGGGTAAGCTGCCGCAAAGTATTCTGGATAATCACGCATCATGAGCATTGTCATATAACCGCCGTTTGAGCATCCGCCCACGTAGATACGGTTCTCATCAACGCCTGGGTTATCTGCCACATAATCTTTGATTAATTCCATCAAGCCTTCTGAATAGATGGATGTGCCGTCTGATTTGCCGCTTTCACCTTCCATCCAGTAAGTAGGAGCCTGTGGAACTAATACATAAGCGCCGCCAAAATACTGCTGAATTTGATCGGAAGCCAGATTGATCGCTTTGTTTGCAGCTAATGGAATTGTAGCGTCTGTGCCGCCTTCTCCGCCGCCGTGCAGCCAGATAATCAGAGGATGTTTCTCTGTTGTGTCTTCTGGTTTATAATCAGCCATTGCAAATTCGATTCCATCGAATGTATCGCTGCTGATAGTAAAATCATCAATTCCAGGACGAATACTTCCTGTGTATTCTGTTGCTACGATTCCAGATAATGTCTCCTGATCTGTCACGATATCTTCTTCCTGTGTGATTGTGTAGTCACAGTCGATCCATACGTTTCTGCCCTCTGCATAGTTTAAAGCGCTGCCCAGAGTGATGCTTGGTCCGTAAGCCAGCTCTAATGTAGCATACTGTCCGGATTCTGCTGCATTGCCTTCTGCGTCAGAAATGTAAGCGCTTGTCACACGGCGATTGCCTTCTTCTAACACTGGCTCTTCCAGACGATCATCGCTTCTCTTTACATGTACGGAAAATGTATCTGTATCAATCTCACCTGATACTTCTTTTCCCAGATCTACGATTACTTTTGTAACTGTTGCGCCCAATCCTCAACTTCAATCACTGTGCTGTAGGATGCTGCCGGTGCTTCCTCAGCAAATACAGCCATGCCACTCATTCCCATAACAAGAGCAGCTGTCGTTCCAGCTAAAACAATCTTCTTGTTCATTTTAATACCTCCATTTTTTGAATCACGTCGTTTTTGATAATCCTATTGTATCAAAAAATTCAGAGGTTGTAATCTCCACATATTTGACAGCGCTCTGCCTGTTTTTGCAACTTCGTGTGTCAATTCTTGTCATTGTTCTTTATTTTGTATATTTTGTTCATATTTTATCCTATTTTAATTTCATGTTATGCTCTTTTGCACAATCGTCTTTCTTTATAGAACTTATAAAGATCCGAAATCAACAGTAAGCTAAAAAATATTAAAAACGTGACTAATATTCCCCAGCTCCAGAAAAAGTAATCTCCCCATGTCGCCGGGTCAATCAGCGAGAAAAGAATCGGACAAATAAACATCGCTAAAACTTGTATTCCTGCAAAGAGAAACAGTTTTGAAAATGGAATAAAATCTCTGTTCCACATCATTTTCAGTATCAGAGCAATCTGTCCTATGATATAGATTGTATTGCATAACCATATGATATTTTCTGCTGATCTTCTCCAGGACATTCTCACCATAGCATCTTCGATTGGAAGATTTGGCGGTGGCAGAACCTTATTCAGTACAAACAAAATAATACAATGTGTCAAAAAACCTGCGATCAAAATCCCGTCCAATATCCATGCTGTCCTTTTTCGTCTCTTTTCTCTCATAAGCCCACCTTCTTTCTCTATTCATCTTATTGTTCTGTTTTATAGGTAATCTCCGATTGCTATCCTTCTCTTCTATACTATAATCGAGGCCACTCACTTAGTATCCTAAATTACTTTTGTTCACTACTATTATATCATTTCTTCTAAAAATTTTATGTTTTTTTCCTAAATGATCGTTTTTACGTCCTGAATGTAATATTTTTATATCTTTTATTCTTTCATACAAAATTTAAGCAAATATGATTGTAGATAAACTACTTAAACAATTAAATTGTCAAATAGTTTACAAAGCAAACAAACTCTTCTTTTTCCGATGTAAACTATCATTTACATCAGGTAAATGACCATATTCTTTACTTTTTTGACTTCCGAATAAATAATAAAATTATAAATGTTATACATTTTCAGGACTCTATTCATTTCATCAAAAAGAAAAAATAGAATTCCGTTTCATAAAGGCAAAAACGGATAAAAGGAAGGAGGCCGACTAAAAAATGATAGAAATAATATCTGCCTGAAAAATTCTCTAAAATCAAGGAGGGATAATGAAATGAAAATGAAAAAATTCTTGTTACTCATAGTAATGTCTGCCAGTATTTGCATGATTCCAAGTTCAGCTAAAGAGCCAGCATCTGCAAACCAAGATATAGGGATTCATAAAAATATTGCTGTTATAACAGATAAAACTAAGGATGTCTCTTGGGGAGTAGGATCATTAGTATCTCAGAATCCTTTAGGTCGTAAACCTTGGGCATATGCCATGACAGAAACTCATGCCGGATCAATAGCGTATGAGATTAAAGCCAGAGTATTTGTAAACAGCGGTGGGACAACTGACTATACTTCCTGGGCTGTAAAGAATAATGCTTCTTCAGTGACTTCTGCAACAATCATTGCGCGAACAGAAAGTAATGTTCTTTTTACGAGTGAACATCGTATAAAGGACACTGCCTCTTCATCTTGGAAAGGAACAACAATTACAGAATCTTATTGATGGGAGTTAAAGAGAAAAATATGGTATCATTTAAAAGTTGTTTTCTATTTACTCTTATATTATTCATTACTTTTTCAGGAATTTCTGGAAAGGCAGAATCAGAAATTCCTGAAATCGAGACAGAACCGCTTTATGTCTCAGACAATAGTTTTTATTTTGGCGTATTCACAGCAGAGACGAAAGATGAAGCAAAAAATGGTATTTTTCAAAATGTCACAGATGAAACGGTATTTTATGCCTCTATACAGAACTCAGGCAAAGACCGCTGCATTACTTTAAAAGGGTATCTGAACTATGAAAGTGTGCCTCTTCAAATTTTAGATCCAAAATATGATCAGGAAAAAATTTCTGTCAAAGATGGCGCCAACATCGTAATTCCTTTTAAAATAGATGCCGAGATCAGCCCCTCTGCTAATTATAAGTTTCTTATTTCCATGTTCATAGGAGTGGATCTGCATGAGAGCGATACTAATTTTGGTACAACAATGTATGGCACGTCATATGATTATTTCATCCAGAATCAACCGGCGAATATTATTGATCTCGATTTGATTTCAGAAAAACCGTTGCATTATATTCCTTTTTCGCCTGATCGCATGGCATTTATGATAAATACTGATTTTTCAACTGATACGGATCTAATAAAAGTTCCGCCTGCTGAATTCACAGTGAAAAGAGGAGAAGAGTTCTCATTGGCTTACCGAATCGGAAATGCCTATCCAAAAGCAAAATCCTGTCTCTTGCTCGTGACCATAGGCTATCAGCAGACTTCCATTAATAATGCAGATTATCTATGTATCGATACTCGCGACAATTATATTTCCTACGGTGAAATCAAGCTTACTGCTCCAGATCAGGAAGGAAAATATGAAATCTGCGCATTACTTGTTCCTGACCCTAAGACTCCTGTTCCTTTCGTCCCTTTGGAGTATTCTCGCCGTTTCACATTGAATGTCACTTAACTGATCACAGAAGTCGTGATATTCGGTGCAGGGAACATCAGATAAATTAAAAGTATAAGTGCAAAAGAGGCTATAATATTTATGAAAAAACATATTATAGTCTTTTTTGACGTTATTATCAGATCCCGTTTTTTTGGTGTTTTTATCAGAGAGTATACCAAAATACAGATCGAAAAAAATGGGATGCAAAATAATCTCAAATCCGTTTTTTCTCTTTGTTCTTTCAATTCTTCCTGTCTTGCCTCTTGTGTTATTTCTGTTGTATCCTCTGGTTCTGCCGATTCTTGTTCATTTTTTTCGCTTTCTTTTTCTATTTCTATGCTTTCAATACAATCTCCTTCTCCTAAAATTTCATTAAAATCAACTTGATATAAATGACAGATTTTTTTAAAGTTTTCTAAGTCGGGCAGGCACAGATCATTTTCCCATTTTGAGATCGACTGCCGGGATAGAAACAGCTTTTCTGATACTTCTTTCTGAGACAGTTCCTTTTTTAATCTAGCTTCTTTCAGCTTTTCTCCTAAAGTTTTCATAGATAAAATCCTTTCAAAAAAATATTAAAAAATAAAAGATGTATGCAAACCACATTTCTGAATGTAGCCGCATACATCTCTTTATTTTTTACTTATATGTAAAAACTCTTTTTATTTACGCCTCTGCTGCCTCTGTTGCTGCTGCTTCCGCCGCTTCTGCTACAGCCGCCTCATATTGTTCCAGAATAATTTTCTGGATGCGTTCTCTCGTCTCAGAGTTGATCGGATGTGTGATATCGCGATATTCTCCATCGGAAGCTTTTCTGCTAGGCATAGCGATAAATAAACCTTTCTCTCCCTCAATCACTTTGATATCATGAACAACAAATTCATCATCAATCGTGATAGAAACAACTGCTTTCATTTTTCCTTCTTTTGCGACCTTGCGCACTCTAACATCAGTAATTTTCATAACTTCCAGGCCCCTTTCCTACATCATCTTTCAAAATACATATCGTTCATTTTTCTCAACCACGATTTTAATTCCGTCTTCTCCGATATGGTAGGAGTTCGCCCGAATTGTATCACGGCTCTCTACGATGCAGTTTTCAATATGTGTGTTGTCTCCTAAATAGACATCATTCAGGATAATTGAATTTTTGATTACGCAATTATCACCGACAAATACTTTCTTAAACAAAACAGAATTTTCTACATACCCATTTACAATACATCCGCTGGATACAAGACTGTTCTTCACTTCTGATCCTGGATTATATTTTGCCGGCGGCAGATCGTCCACTTTTGAGTAGACATCCGGATACTGACGGAAGAAATAATCTCTTACTTCTTTTTTCAGGAAATCCATGTTTGTCTTGTAGTAAGACTCTACCGTTGAGATACTGCTCCAGTAAGTAGAAATTTTATATCCATAGATTCTCTTTAAATTTTTATATCGAATTAAAATATCTTTTACAAAGTCATGACGGTCTTCCTGCATACATCTCTCAATCAGCTCTATCAGCTGTCTTCTGCGGATCACATAGATACCTGTGGAGATTGTATGGGATGAGGATACCATCGGTTTTTCCTCAAAATCTTCAATTCGGCAGTCTTCATTCATTCTGACAACGCCAAATCTTGTCACATCTTCGCCCGGTTCCATATCTTTACATACAACCGTGATATCTGCTTTCTTTTCGATATGATATTCCAGAACTTTGTTGTAATCCAGTTTATACACGCCGTCTCCGGATGCAATGATTACATATGGTTCATGACATTTTTTAAGGAAATCCAGATTCTGTCCGATTGCGTCTGCAGTACCTCTGTACCAGAAGCTGTTGTCATGTGTAACCGTTGGTGTGAATACAAATAATCCGCCCTGCTTTCTTCCGAAATCCCACCATTTTGATGAGCTTAAATGTTCATTTAAAGATCTTGCATTGTACTGTGTCAAGACAGCCACTTTCTGTACAGATGAATTTGTCATATTGCTCAGCGCAAAGTCAATGCTTCGGTAACTTCCTGCAACCGGCATGGCAGCAATAGCTCTCTTATTTGACAATTCTCTCATTCTATAGTTGTTTCCGCCTGCTAAAATAATACCTACTGCTCTCATGAAATTCCACCTGCCTTAATTAAAGTTTCGCCGCTTTCCAATACGCCATCCGGATAATCTTCCGGAGCTGTCTTTCCTGAAATTGCTGTGTTCTTTCCGACTTTTACATTTGCCGGTATGTAAGATTTCTCTCCGACTGTCACAAGACCGAAGGAGTAAATATTTGGTTTCACCTTGTTTGGAACTTCTTCGCCCACGCCGAGGACAACATTCTTTCCAATCTCCACATTTTCTGCAATGATCGCTTTGTCAATCACTGCCCCCTCACCAATCGTTGTCTCTTTCATGATGATGGAGTTGCGCACCACTGCTCCTTTCTCGATCGTAACGCCCGCTCCGATGACAGAATTTTCAACTTCTCCGTAGATCTCGCAGCCGTCTCCGATGATACTTCTGAATATTTTTGCTTCCGGAGAAACATACTGTGGAGGAATGATATCGCTCTTTGTATAGATTTTCCAGTATTCTTCATATAAATTAAATTCAGGAATGATATCAATCAGTTCCATATTTGCTTCCCAATAAGAACCTAATGTTCCTACATCTTTCCAATATCCATTGTATTCATAAGCAACCAGCTTTCTGCCGTTCTCATGACAGTATGGAATGATATGTTTTCCAAAATCGCATCCGTTTACATCGGACATTGCGATCAGCGCTTCTTTTAAAACTTTCCATGAGAAAATATAGATACCCATGGATGCCAGATTGCTCTTTGGATGTTCCGGTTTCTCCTGGAACTCTGTGATCGTATTCTGATCGTCTGCGATGACGATTCCGAAACGGCTCGCCTCCTCCATCGGCACCGGCATAACAGCAATGCTGACATCTGCATTGCTTGCCTTATGGAAGTCAAGCATCACCTCATAATCCATTTTATAAATATGGTCACCGGATAAGATCAATACATAGTCCGGATTAAAAGATTCCATGTAGTCCAGATTCTGATAAATCGCATTTGCAGTACCTGTATACCACTCGCTGTTTGTACTCTTCTCATATGGAGGCAAAACAGTCACACCGCCGATATTTCTGTCCAAATCCCACGGGATACCAATTCCAATGTGAGAATTTAAGCGCAACGGCTGATACTGCGTTAATACACCTACTGTATCTATACCAGAATTAATACAGTTACTGAGCGGGAAATCAATAATTCTATATTTTCCGCCAAAAGCTACGGCTGGTTTTGCTACTTTTGCTGTCAATACGCCGAGACGGCTTCCTTGTCCGCCTGCTAGCAACATTGCAATCATTTCTTTCTTAATCACGCTATCACCTCTTGTTGTAATTTATTATTTTTTTATTATAGCACATATTTTTGAAATAGTGAACATTTTTTACAAAAAAATCGAAAAATTTTACATCTTTTCATCATAATTCATCAATTACTTTTCATCCTGTTTTTTCCATTTTTCGACACTTTTATATCTTTTTCCCTTTATTTCTGGTTTTTCATTTTATATTTTGTATAGTTTTTACATAACTTTTCGTCTCAAATCGTCAATTTTCCTTTTAACTCGTCTTTTTTTCGTCTGTTCTGAATGTTTCTAAAGTAATCCTTACTTTTTCTCCACCTTTTCTTTGCAGATAAGAAAACACTGTAACGGCCTTTTCTCATCCTGTATTGGAAATCAGAGCAAATAAGTTGCGCAGATCGCTGCTCTAGTATATAATCGAGATAGAACAATTCTGCTGAAAAGTGTGAAACACAGATAGCATATACCGTACCGTATCATGCAATTCACGATTTGTCTTCCGCTTTTCCATTATAAAATCTTATAAAATAAAGGAGTGACGTCACAATGTATCAGATAGATTTTAACCGTCCGATTCATATTCATTTTATCGGAATCGGCGGAATCAGCATGAGCGGTCTTGCCTCTATTTTGCTCGACCGTCATTTTCAGATTTCCGGCTCTGACGCAAAGGAATCTCCTCTGACAAAGTGGATGGAGGAAAAAGGGGTAAAAGTTTTCTATGGTCAGAGTGCTTCAAATATTGAAGATGGAACAGATGTTGTCGTCTACACAGCAGCCATCCATCCTGACAATCCGGAATTTTCAGCCGCTGTTCAAAAAGGCATCCCAATGCTGACACGCGCGGAGCTTCTGGGACAGATTATGGCAAATTATGAAACACCGATCGCCGTATCCGGAACACATGGAAAGACAACTACTACTTCTATGATTTCTCAGATTTTCCTTGCCGCTGATTTGGATCCTACAATCTCTGTAGGCGGTATCCTGCAGTCTATCAATGGAAATATCCGTGTCGGAGATTCCCAGGTATTTCTGACAGAAGCGTGTGAATACACAAACAGTTTTCTTCATTTTTATCCGAAGATCAGTATTATCCTGAATATTGACGCCGATCATCTTGACTTCTTTAAAGATCTGGATGATATCCGTCATTCTTTCCGTCTCTTCTCTGAACTTCTTCCGAAAGACGGAACTTTGATTATCAACGGCGAAATTCCAAATGTGCAGGAAATCACGGATGGACTTCCTTGCAATGTTATCACTTACGGCAAGGAGTCTGAGAGTGATTATTATGCTTCTGATATCACATTTGACGAATTTGCTCATGCCTCTTTTGACTGTATCTGTAAAGGAGAGCGCATCGGTCGCTTCAAATTGAGTGTGCCAGGCATCCACAATGTCTCCAATGCACTGTCTGCGATTGCACTTTGCCGTCTGCTCGGCATTGATGAGTCTGTCATTGAAAAAGGCTTATCTGATTTTCATGGCACAGACCGTCGATTCCAGTATAAAGGCAGTGTCGGAAATGTGACAGTGATCGATGATTATGCCCATCACCCTACAGAAATCAAAGCTTCTTTGCAGGCAGCAAAAAATTATCCTCACAAATCGATCTGGTGTGTATTTCAGCCTCATACATACACGCGCACAAAAGCTCTGATGGATGAATTTGCTGAAGCGCTTTCTCTCTCCGATCATGTTGTGCTTGCTGAAATCTATCCGGCCAGAGAGACGGATAACCTTGGAATCAGCTCTGAGACATTAAAAGAAAAAATCGAACATCTTGGCACAGATGTCCATTATTTCCCTTCTTTTGACCAGATTGAGACTTTCCTTTTGGAAAACTGTACGCCTGGCGATCTTCTGATCACCATGGGTGCAGGCGATGTTGTCAAAATCGGCGAAAATTTATTGGGTATCTCCTGATGATTGATCCACATACTATGTTGATTCTTTAAAAATAGTATGTGGATTTTTTTCTGTAAAAACTGGATATTCTCTTTTGATTCGAGTTGTGGTATACTAATTAGACCATAATTGAACTGAATTCATTATTTCCAGAAGGTGACCACATGAACCCATTATTTGTACACACGAACCAAACAAAAAATACTACAATCCTGCAAAATCAATTTATTGATCAATATATGGCCTCAGCAAATGGGGAATATGTGAAATTGTATCTTTATCTGCTGCGCTGTGCGCAGGCTGGGGAAGAAATTTCTTTTGCCGCCATCTCAGATCTTCTGGATCATACAGAAAAAGATATCAAACGCGCTCTTGCCTACTGGGAAAAGCTGGGGCTTTTGCGCCTGACAAAAAGTGAAACAGGATGGATTACCGATATTACTTTTTTAGATATTCCCTCCCGTGAAAACTCGATGCGGGAAGCAGATCCTTCGTCTGTCTCGATCGCATCGGCCGCATCCTCTTCAGCGCCTTCTGTGCAGGAAACGGAAATAAAAAAGATGACGCCGGAGAAACTTGCTTTTTTGCAGTCAAAGGAAGAAATTCAGCAGCTCCTTTTTATCGCAGAGCAATATCTTGGAAAAACTTTAGACCCTTTGGAGATCTCTACTATTTTATATTTCTACGACGGACTCCATTTTTCTCTCGATCTGATCGAATATCTGATTGAATACTGCGTGTCAAAAGGCTGCGGAAACTATCGCTACATGGAAAGCGTAGCTCTGTCCTGGGCAAAAGAAGGAATCTCCACTGTCTCTGACGCAAAACAGAGTATGCAATATATGAGAAACTATTATTCGATCTTGAAAGCGTTTGGAATCCGCGGGCGAAATCCTGTCCAGTCAGAGATTGATTATATGGCGCGCTGGATGAAAGAATACAATTTTCCTCTTGATTTAATCATAGAAGCATGTAATAGGACGATTGAGCGTATTCACCAGCCAAAATTTTCTTACACGGAAAAAATTCTTTCTGACTGGCAGGCAAACGGGATCAAAAGTCTGGAACAGTTAAAGGCCACAGAAGAGCAGTCAAAACCAAAGCGTCCGTCCGCTGCGCCTCAGGCGCCTGCCGCTTCTTCCAATAACCGTTTCAACAATTTCCATCAGCGTCAGTATGATTTTGATCAACTTGAAAAACAACTTTTAAATGCGGACTGAAATAGGACTTTTTTCAGAACGTGTCCAAATTTTTTCTAAAAGGAGAGATTTCTTTGTCTTTAAAAAATTCACAATATGACGCGATCCTGCGCACTTATCAGCAGGATCAGTTTGAAAACAAACACCGTCAGGACGAATGTATCCAAAAAGCATATGAAGCGCTTCCGCAGCTGGCTGAGATCGATCACGAAATTTCTTCTCTCTGTGTCAGCCGCGCCAGGAAGCTGCTCTTTGGAGATGAGATGGCGCTGAATGATTTAAAAGAGCAGATTGCCGCTCTTTCTGCCAAGCGCAGCGATCTGCTTGTCCGCCATGGATTTCCTGCTGATTATCTGGAACTTCACTACAAATGTCCTGACTGTCGGGATACTGGTTTTATTGAAAATGAAAAATGTCATTGTTTTAAACAGAAGGAGATTGATCTGCTCTATATGCAGTCGAATGTGCGGGAAGTTTTAGAGGAAGAAAATTTTTCCAAGTTTTCTTTTCAATATTACTCAAAAGATATCATCAATCCTGCCACAAAGCTCTCTGCTTTGGACACTGCCAAAAAAGTGGTGGCAGACTGCAGAGAATTTTTAGTTTCCTTTGACACAACACCCGGCAATCTGTTTTTCTACGGCGACACGGGTGTGGGAAAAACATTTTTGTCGCACTGTATCGCAAAATGGTTAATCGACCGTTCTCATTCGGTTATCTATTTCTCGGCATTTCAGCTTTTTGATTTATTTGCAAAATATACCTTTTCCAGAGAAGAGGACGCCATGGAGCTTTATCCGTATATCTTTGACTGCGATCTGCTGATTATTGACGATCTAGGCACAGAATTGACAAACGCATTTGTCTCCTCGCAGCTCTTTCTCTGCATCAATGAACGATTGATCCGCAAAAAAAGTACGATTATTTCCACCAACCTTCCGATGAATCGTTTTTCTGATACTTATTCCGAGCGTGTCTTTTCACGAATCACCAGCAATTACACGATGTGCAAGCTGATCGGGGACGATATCCGCATTCAGAAAAAATTATCGGGAAGAAAAGCTTGACCAGAGAAATCTTTGTGATAAACTAAAGTAGCCAGTTATTGAATTATTATTAAACAATGAAGGAGAATATATCATGCAAACAACAGATGAACGCAATCTTGAAACTATTCCTGTCGGATCTCTTGGTATTATTCCGCTGGAAAGCTGTAAAACACTCGGTGAAAAAATCAACGCTTACCTTGTGAAATGGCGTCAGGAAAGAAACCACACAGATGCCGCAACCGTTGCATTTGAGGGATATCAGAGAGATAATTACATCATCCAGGCTGCAACCCCTCGTTTTGGTTCCGGTGAGGCAAAGGGAGTCATCAAAGAATCTGTGCGCGGCGATGACTTATATATTTTAGTGGATGTCTGCAATTACAGTATGACATACTCTCTGTGCGGTCACGTCAACCATATGTCACCGGATGATCATTTTCAGGATTTAAAACGTATCATCGCAGCTGTAGAAGGAAAAGCAAAAAGAATCACTGTCATCATGCCATTCTTATATGAAAGCCGTCAGCACAAACGCACCAGCCGTGAGTCCCTTGACTGTGCGCTTGCTCTGCAGGAATTAGTTGACATGAATGTAGACAATATCATCACTTTTGACGCTCACGATCCTCGTGTTCAGAATGCGATCCCTCTGCATGGATTTGAGACAGTACAGCCTGCATACCAGTTCATCAAAGGTTTATTCCGCGCTGCTCCTGACATTTCTCTTGACCCTCAGCACCTGATGGTTATCAGCCCGGATGAAGGCGGCACAGGCCGTGCGATCTATATGGCAAACGTCCTCGGCGTCGATATGGGTATGTTCTATAAGAGAAGAGATTATGCGCACATTGTAAACGGTACAAACCCGATTGTGGCTCATGAATTCCTTGGAACAGATGTGGAAGGCAAAGATATGATCATCATCGACGATATGATCTCTTCCGGCGGAAGTGTGATTGACGTTGCAAAAGAATTGAAATCCAGAAAAGCAGGACGTATTTTCATCTGCGCTACATTCGGTCTGTTCACAAACGGTATGGACAAATTTGATCAGGCTTATGAAGAAGGACTGTTCGATTTCGTCCTCACTACAAACCTTGTATATCAGACTCCTGAACTGTTATCAAAACCATATTATGTAAATTGTGATATGAGCAAATATATCGCTTATATTATCGATACGCTGAATCACGACGCATCCATCAGCTCTCTGCTGAACCCGACTGATCGTATTCAGAAATTCCTTGCAAAACATAAAAACAAATAAGATATACCAAAACAGTTAAACAAATGAAACCGCCGCTTCATGGCTGAGCAATCATCCGTGAAGCAGCGGTTTCATTTTTATGATATTCTTTTCTGTCTTATTCTTTTTCTGTGTTTTCTTATTGCAGGATATTATGCTTCTTCTCTGATAATCTCCTGCAAAAGCTCTCGTTCTCTTTTATGGCAGGTAAAAAGCAATACCTGACGATTGCTGTAAAACAGCCAGCGCAGTACTTCTTTCAGTCTTCTGTCATCATACATGACAAACACATCGTCCAGAATCACTGGCAGTTTTTCTTCCTGAAAGAAAAATTCTCCGACTGCCATGCGAAGCGCAAAATAAATCTGATCCATGGTTCCCCGGCTGACCTGATACAGATAGAGCAGATGATCCCCGGCGTCAATTCGGATATTCAAATTTTCATCCAGAAGAATTTTTGTATATCGTCCTCTTGTGATTCTGGCAAGGATATCTGACACGGTCTCATTCAGGTTCTCGCTGAATTCCTGATACATCTGACTCGACAGTTCACGGATTGTGTTCTCTGCAATTTGAAGCCCTTCTATTTTTCGATCCATGATTCGATCCTGCTCGCACTCCTCACCAGCCTCCGTCAAAATCTCCCTCAGATTTCCAAGCTGCATCATCCGCTCTCGGATCTCTTCCTGGAAAATTTCCTGTTTTCCATTCAGCTTTTCTTCTTCCAGTTCCATTTTTTTTATGATCTCTTCTTCTTTTCGCTGCTGATCCAGATTTCTTTTTTCCGCTCTCTGCTTTTTTGTCTGAATCTGCAAGAAAAGAATCATCAGCACAATCAAATCCACTCCTGCCACAACCGCAAGAAACCAAGGTGACAGATCCAGAATCGGGATCATCACTGCCAGTCCTCCAAACAAAATCTGAAACAAAACTGCCGCCATCCACAGTCCCATATTTTTCTCCGGCTTTTTGTCCGTTTCCTGTCGGGAATGAATAAACTGTGATCTTCTGTCCCTTTTTTGAATCAGCTGACTGTTCTGTTCTTCTACAAGAGCTCTCAGCTCAGACAACACCTTTTCTGTCTTTTCTATCTTTTCTTTTGTCTGCTTGATCTTTTCTTTTTTTTCATCCTGATTCTGTTTTCTTTTTCGCTCAAGATCCTGCCGTCTTTCTTTGAGCTGACTGAGCGCTTCCCGCACATTCAGCTCTCCCGTTCCTTCTTCCTGATAATTTGTGACGAAGTTGCGGATTTCATCAGCCAGTTCTGAGGCAGTCTCACTGCTTCTCTGTCCCACAAAAACGGTGTTGCAAAACGCCGTCTCACTGAATCCGTCAAGCAGCTTTTGAATATGTTCCTGATCCGCTGGCAATTCCATACCGTCCGTCTCGCAGAAAAGTTCCGCACTTTTTTCCTTCTCACTGAAGTTTCTCGTGAGGCGATAGATCTTCTGCCGACTCTCGAAACGAATCGTGCCTGCATAATAGGAAGGATTATCCCATGGCTCATGCAAAATATACTCATTATTTTTAGAGGCTCTCCCTCTTTCTTTTTCCATTCCAAACAGGATTGCCCGGATAAAAGCGTGCAGAGTTGATTTCCCCATCTCATTTTCTCCGTAAAGAATGTTCACTCCTCCGTGAAAACGAATGCTTTGATTCCGAAACTTTCCAAAATGTTTGATTTGAAGCTCCTTAATTTCCATAAACTCCCTACCTCTTTGTATCGAGCAGCGCGTCGATTCCTGCATACAGCGCCTCTTTTTCCTCCTCGCTCAAAGCGCCGGTCTGAAAATGACGAATATAACGTCCCAACAGATTATTTCCATTTTGCGAAAGCAATTTTCGGAAATTATAGACAGGAGTCGTGTGATCTGCAATCTCAACTATGTTTCCAAACTGCCTGCATCCCTCTAAATCAAAATGCACGGCAGGGTCACGGACGCCGTCGATTAAAATTCTGTAAAAATGCTGTTTTCCTCTTTTCTGGATGACCTCATTTACCTGCTTTTTTAAATCCTCATCGGTAAAACTTTCTGTGGAAGTCACAGGTAAAATCAGATATTCTCTCTTTGCCCACGGCACAAATCGAATCTTCATTCTGCCATACGCATCCACATCCCCCTCTATGTAGCCGTGAGGTCCAAGATCTGTTTTCTCCAGCGGTTCCAGAGAGCCGCTGTAATATGCCATACGATCCACAACGGTCTGCGACTTATGCAGATGTCCCATCGCCACATATTGAAATCCTGATTTTGCAAGCTTCTTTTTATCGACAGGAATGTGCGTCTCATCGCCTCCATGCGCCAATAAAATATGGAAGCATCCGTTATTCTGAGGAAAAACATTGTCATACAGCGGTTCTGTCATTTCTTTTTCAAAATAGCTCAGTCCATATACTTCTGTGTTTAAATCCGGGAAATAAACTCCGCCACACTCTCTTGTATTCAGCCAAAAGACATTCGGACTCCACTGAAATTTCAAATAACAGGAATCCGGATGAAGATAATCATGCTCCCCTGCAATCAAGACAATCTTTGTCTGTGGAATTGCAGAAAATAAATCATTGATTTCTTTTACTTCACGAATAAGAGGCTGACGATGAAATAAATCACCGGCGATCAGCAGCAAATCTACTTGCTTTTCTGATACCTTTTGAATAAATGCCCGGAAGCTCTTCCAAATCTCTTTCTGTCTCATCTCGCTCCACGGAAAGCCCTGATCCGGTGAATCCCCCAGATGGACATCCGAAATATGAAAAAATTTCATTTTTCAATCCTCCTCTTTTTTTAATATACCATAACTCAAAATGTCTTTCAAGTTTCCGCTCTTTTCACACTTGCAGCGGCAGGACTCTCTGATACAGCAGCGTATGGCGTTCATCCAGTTCCCGCAGATGATCAGATAATCTTGTTTCGTGGCAAGTTCCTTCGACAGAGAACCATCTCAAAAATTCAGGAGAGGACGGGATCAAATCTCTTCTCCCGCTCTCTCCTGTTTCTTTTGTCTTTTATCACTGAGCTGTCTTTTCTTTTTTCCTATGCGGTTTGTTATACAAGATCCAGAGCCTGACTCAGATCTTCAATGATATCGTCCGGATGTTCAATTCCGATTGACAGACGGATCATTCCCGGTGACACGCCGGCCTCTGCCAGCTGCTGGTCATTCATCTGTCTGTGTGTATGGCTTGCCGGATGCAGGACGCTCGTTCTTGCATCTGCAACATGTGTGACGATCGCAGCCATCTTCAGTCCGTCCATGAATTTTACAGCCGCCTCTCTTCCTCCTTTTAGCTCAAAGGAAATTACGCCGCATGTTCCATTCGGCATATATTTCTTTGCCAGTTCATGATATTTATCTGTCGGAAGTCCGGCATAGTTGACATGGGATACTTTCTCATGCGCATTTAAAAATTCTGCTACTTTCTGAGCGTTGCTGCAATGACGAGCCACTCTGAGCGGCAATGTCTCCAGCCCCACATTCAGCAGGAAGCAGTTCATCGGCGCCGGAATGGAGCCAAGATCACGCATCAGCTGAACGGTTGCCTTTGTGATATATGCTTTCTTTCCAAATTTTTTCGTATATACAACGCCGTGGTATGATTCATCTGGAAGCGTCAGTCCATGATATTTGTCCCCGTATGCTTCCCAGTCAAAGTTTCCGCTGTCCACGATTGCTCCGCCGACCTGCATTGCATGACCGTCCATATATTTTGTTGTGGAATGTGTCACAATATCTGCTCCCCACTCAAACGGGCGGCAGTTGACTGGCGTTGCAAATGTATTGTCCACGATCAGCGGCACGCCATGCTCATGCGCAATCTTTGCAAATTTCTCAATGTCAAGGACAACAAGAGCCGGATTTGCGATAGTCTCTGCGAATAATACTTTCGTATTTGGACGAAATGCCCTTGCAATCTCTTCCTCAGAAGCATCTGCATCTACAAACGTACAGTCGATTCCCAGTTTTTTCATTGTCACTCCAAATAAGTTAAATGTTCCGCCGTAAACGGTAGACGCGCATACAATATGATCTCCTGCTTCACAGATATTAAAGACAGCATAGAAGTTTGCAGCCTGTCCGGAAGAAGTCAGAACGGCAGCCACACCGCCTTCCAGATCAGCGATTTTGGCAGCCACTGCATCATTTGTCGGATTCTGAAGACGTGTATAGAAATATCCTTCTTCCTCCAGATCAAACAATTTTCCCATTTCGTCTGTTGTGTCATATTTAAATGTTGTACTCTGATAGATCGGCAGGACTCTCGGCTCTCCTTTTTTCGGCTTCCATCCCGACTGTATACATTTTGTCTCAATCTTATACTGATTGCTCATAAAAAAGTTCCTCCTCACCTTTCCTCCCCAGACGGATCTTCCTCATCCTCTGAAAGATTCCAGCTTATCATGCAAAATTAAATTGCTTTGTATCATATGGCTTTTAGTATATCACACTGCACGGTAAATTTCTATGATAATTTTACCAAGTCACTCTGGTGAATTGTTGCAAGACATCTGCTTTTCCAAAAATAAAAAAACAGCGGATCTGGTTTTTTCCCACCAGAAGACCACTGTTTCTCTGTCAGACGCTGCCTTGCATCGCCTTATTTCATTATAAAATTAATCTACAAAGTAAAATTCATCTGTCATCATCTGCAGCTGTCCCCAAAGACTGCTGTCACTTTCTGCACAGCTGATCTCTATGCGATATGTAAATCCATTGTGATCGCACAGATAAATTTCACCCTTTCTTCCTTCATTCTGCATATAGGAGAAAAAGACGCCGCTTTCCTGGTTCTTCCCGAAAGTTTTGTCTGTGTCTTCCAAATCTACTCCTGGAATCTCTGCCTGAACATCCTTTGCCACTGTCTGTATGCTTTCTTCTGTACGAATCACTTTCAGAGACGCCTTCTTTTTTATTTCCTCCGTACTTTTCAGATCAGAAAAGACGACTTCATTATCATTCTCTTTTACATGTGCAAAATTGTGTTCATCATATACGGTGGCAAATCCCAGATCACTGTACATTTTCAGGACTTCCACGGTCTCATCTGTTCCGCCCGGCACCGGATAAGTGACATTCAGACGCTGCTGTACCTGACCGTAAAAGTTCTGATACTTATCATATACTGCATGTCCGCTCTCCAGAGGGCTGCCCTCCACTGTAATCTTTATGGCGTCTGCCTGATATGCCCTCAAGAAAGTATTGATCACGCTGCCCATAAAAATCCGCTCTCCTGATGTTCCAAGGCTAAACAACGTCTCTCGGAATTTCTCATTGAAGTCGAGATCCAGCAGCTTCTTTCCGTCTTCTGTTCTGTCTTTCAAGGAGAGTACTTCCGTTCCAGGCGCTAAGATTCCCTGTTCCGTCAGGGCTGCTGTCAAATTTTCCGGACTGATCTGCGGGACTTTTACTTCTCTCTTGATGATGAATTCTGCATTCTGATCTCCATAATAGAGATCAATCGCCACTCCCGACGCATTCGCAGCCGTCTGTAAGGAAGACATTTTTTCTTTGTTTTCTTCCTGTTTTTCCTGTTTTATTTCTTTCGCAAATACAACAGCTGCAACGACTAAAATCAAAAGCAGTATAATGCTTCCTGCTTTAAACCATGGAGAAGTTTTTCTTCTTTTCTGCATAGGACTCTCCTTTCTGTATCATTTTTATATCAAAAAGAGGAATCTGTCATCCTCACCGTTAAAATTGAGTCTTTTTTCACCTGCATTTCTTATAATTAGAATATCACAGGCCGAAAAAAAATACAATAAAACTCTTTCTTCTCTTTTCTTTTATCTATTTTTTATTTTCTCTTATTCTTTTCTCAAAACTTCTTTCGGAGATTCAATTTCATTTGCGATTGTGTGTTCGGTCAGTTCTGATAAAATTTTAATCTTTTTGTTCAGAATCGGCCGCATACAGTTCGGAACGTGTTCCTGATGCGCTCTGTGGATTGCCACACATTCCTTACAATTTCCATGGTAACGACAGGCTTTTTTGCATGGGCAGTGATCTTTTTCCTGATATTCTTCCCGAAATGCCGCCGCAAATTCTTCCTGAAGCTTTAATCCTTTTGGACGATCTCCTTCGTGAAATGCTTTCATTGCCTCTTTTTCCTTTGGATTTCCTTCTATTATCATACTTTTTCCCTCCATAGAATGATATTTGCCGACATTTCGATTATATCTTTCATAATCCGCAAATACAAGTATATTTTTTCAAAACTTCTGCCTGCGCCCCAAATTTTTGCCGCTTTTCCTCTCTCTTTTCTGAGAGTCATATCAGATCAGAAAATCCGTAATAGGCGCGCACAAACGCAATAAAATTTTTTGTATTTTCTTTTAATATAAATCCCTTTCTGTAAGCGATATATAGATTTCGCACCGCTCTGTATTTGGGCAGACGGAATGTCAAAATCTTATTTGCCTTTTCAAAGTTCTGCGCTGCCGTCTCAGAAATGATGGAAATCCCAAGACCGCTTGCCACCAGATTTTTAATTGACTCCGGATCATTTAGGCGCGCTGTGATATTCAAATCATTTTCCTGAATTCCCATCCGTTCCAGATAAGATTCTGCGCATCTTTTACTTCCACTTCCCTGCTCCCGCATAATAAAAGGCAAATGCAAAATAGAATGAAAGGAAATTTCTTTTTCCTTTTTCATCGTCAAGAACGGCTCTGCCACCGGAGTGATCAGGACGATCGAATCCTGATAAAAAGGAAGAAATACAATCTCCTCTTCTTCTCCCTTCATTCCCACAAGCCCCACTTCAAACTTTCCATTTATCAGTCCGTCAATCACGCCCTGACTGTCTGTCTGATGAATATGAAACTGGATGTCTCCACAGGCAGCCCGATACTGCGGCAAAATCTCCGGCAGGATATATGCGGAAGGAATTGTGGAAGCTCCGATCTGTACGATCTTCTGATTTTCCTGACTCCATCGCTTTAAAAGGCTGTCTCTTTGTATCAACATCTGACTTGCAAATTCATACAGCTCCTTCCCTCTCTGCGTCACCTCAATCCGCTTCGTCGTCCGAACAATCAGTCTGGAATGACATTCCTCCTCCAACATCCGGATGTGAGTACTGATGGTCGGCTGAGATAAAAACAGATGATCGGCTGCCTTCGTAAAACTTCGATATTTCACTACTTCCACGAAAGACTGCAGTTGCTTAAATTCCATCTCTGATCCCCTCCGTCAACTCTCCCAGCGCCTTCACAGCGCAGTCCACTTCCTGTGTTGTGTTCCAGAATCCAAATGAAAATCGAATCGTTCCGGCTGGATACGTCCCCAGTGTTTTATGTGCTGAAGGCGCACAGTGCAGCCCTACTCTTGTCATAATTCCATATCTCTCATCCAGCTCATACGCCGTCTGCGCCATCTCGGTTGCTTTTGTCTGTATAGAGACGACACCTGTTCTTCCCTGTATTCCTTCTTTTCCAACAATCCGAATTTTCTTTCCGACAGGGTCCGCCACTTTTAATCCTTTTATAAACCGTTCTGTCAGCATTAATTCATGTTCCTGAATTTTTTGGATTCCTGTTTTTTCCAGCCATTCCAGGCCGGCATAAAGTCCCAGAATCCCCGGAATATTCAACGTCCCCGCCTCAAAGCGGTCTGGCAGAAACAACGGAGTGTCTTCTCTGTCACTGATACTGCCTGTCCCGCCCACAATCAACGGTTCTGTCTGCTGCGCCATATCCTTTGTCATCAGAAAACCACCGATTCCCTGCGGTCCCATCAATCCTTTGTGGCCGGTAAATGCAAGCGCATCAATGTGCATCTTCTGCATATCGATCTCCCATGTCCCTGCAGTCTGAGCGCAGTCCACAATCAATTTCAGATTCTTTTCACGGCAAAATTTTCCTGTCGCCTCAATCGGCAGAAGCGTTCCGCATACGTTGCTGGCATGTGTCATGACAACTGCCTTTGTATTTTTTCTGCGGCATTCCTCCAGTTTCTCTATTTTTAAACTTCCATCCGCCTCACACATCGCTCTCGAAAAAGAAATCCCCTGTTTTTCCAGCTGGACTAACGGCCGCATAACTGCATTGTGTTCCATGGAAGATACAATCACATGATCGCCCCGCTTTAAAAATCCCTTCAGAATCACATTTAAGCTTTCTGTAATATTTCTTGTGAAAATCACATTTCTGCTGTCCTCGCCGCGAAATAATTCGCATACGGCTTTTCTCGTCTCATATACCTTCTCCTCCACCTGATATGCCTGGTTATAACAGCCTCGGTTGATATTGCATCCTTCCTCTTTGATATATCGATACATTGCCTCCGCTACGGTATCTGGTTTTGGAAATGTCGTGGCTGCATGGTCAAAATAAATTTTTTTCATCTCTTCTGCTCCCATAGATGTATTTCTGTTTTATTCGTATTTTGTCTGTATTTGATCCTTTTCTTTTCAGTATATCATGTACTTATTATTATTTTCTATAAATAAAAAAGAATTATTAATAAATATTATTAGACATCAAAATCTGTCAATGATATCCTGATAGTAAGAGAAAGGGAAGGAGAACTATTATGAAACTGAAAACAGAAACAAGATGGATTTTGACAGCCGGATGTATCATCGGCGTGATTTCCTCTCTGCTTGTATTTTTTGGCAATCCTGCCAATATGGGATTTTGTATCGCCTGCTTTCTGCGTGACACTTCAGGCGCCCTCGGGCTTCACTCTGCCAGTGCAGTCCAGTACATTCGTCCTGAGATTATCGGTCTCGTGCTCGGCAGCTTTTTGCTTGCCATGTGGAGAAAGGAATTCAGCCCCAGAGGAGGCAGCGCCCCTGTAACCCGCTTTATGCTCGGTTTTTTTGTCATGATCGGCTGTCTTATGTTCCTCGGATGTCCATTCCGCATGATTCTGCGCCTTGCCGGCGGCGACTTCAATGCAATTCTGGGATTCGCCGGATTTGCCGGCGGTATTTTAACAGGCGTATTCTTTTTGAATAAAGGTTATACCTTGAAGCGTACCTATAAACTTTCCAGGACAGAAGGATTTGCATTTCCTGCCATTCAGGTTCTGTTTTTGATTCTGCTTGTAGCGGCGCCTGCTTTTATCCATTTTACTGCATCAGCCGGCGGTCCTGGCGGAAAACACGCCGCTGTTTTTATCAGTCTTCTGGCCGGTCTCCTTGTAGGCGCTCTTGCCCAGCGCACACGCCTTTGTATGGTCGGAGGAATCCGCGATATGATTCTGTTTCGTGATTCTAAACTTTTATTTGGCTTTGCTGCCATTTTGCTTAGCGCTCTCGCCTGCAATCTTATACTGACAGCAACAACGGCCGGCGTCTATTTTCAGCCTGGATTTTCCGGCCAGCCGGTTGCCCATACGGACGGACTGTGGAACTTTCTTGGAATGTACCTCACTGGATTTGGCTGCGTACTTTTAGGTGGATGTCCCCTGCGCCAGCTTGTCCTCTCAGGGGAAGGAAATTCTGACAGCGCCGTCACTGTCCTCGGTCTGATGGTCGGAGCTGCATTCTGCCACAACTTTGGTCTGGCATCCAGTGCAGACGGGCCGACAGCAAACGGAAAAATTGCAGTCCTGATCGGAATCGCAGCAGTCTGTGCCATCGCCTGTCTCAACACATTCCGAAAAGAAAAATAAAAGAAAAGAGGAATTATTTATGAAAATTTTAGATGCAAGAGGACTCTCCTGCCCGGAGCCTGTCATTCTGCTCAGAAAAGCGATGAGTTCCATGGAACCGTCCTACCAGATCATCGTAGACAATCATGCTTCAAAAGAGAATACTACTCGCTATGCCGAACATCAGGGTTATCAAACAAGCGTCTCTGAAAAGGACGGCGAGTATACGCTGACATTTACAAGATGAAATACATCGCTACATTTTATTCGCACTTCGGCGCAATTCGATATAAAAAACTGTGCGAGGGCAGAAATCAAGAAGCACAGATCATGCCTGTTCCACGAGATCTAAGCAGCAGCTGCGGCACTTGCGTCCGCTATGAGGGCGATCTGATTCTCCCTGATGCTGCCTGTCATGAGGAAGTGGAACAGATTGTGCAGATCACACAGTTTGGATATGAGACGGCATATCTTGCCGAAGAAGCCTAGGAGATTTTTTATGGAGACAGAAGTAAAATTGACAAAACTTGCCGGCTGTGCAGGATGCGGCGCGAAAGTCGGCGCCGGAACCCTTGTTCATATGCTGGAAGGGTTTCGCACGCACACCGATCCCAAATTAATTGTCGGATATGATAAAAGCGACGACGCAAGCGTCTATGCGATTGATTCTGAAACTGCGCTTGTGCAGACAACTGATTTTTTCCCTCCGATTGTGGACGATCCTTTTCTGTACGGTCAGATTGCGGCTGCAAATGCCCTGAGTGATATCTATGCCATGGGCGGCACTCCAAAACTCGCCTTAAATATTATGTGTATTTCTGAGACGATGGATCAGAAAACCGTGCAGGAAATTCTTCGCGGTGGCTATGAGAAAGTATATGAAGCCGGAGCCATCATAACAGGCGGCCATACCATCCACGGCGCAGAACCGCTTTACGGACTTGCCGCATCTGGATTTGTCCACCCGAAAAAGGTTCTGACAAACTGCAATGCCAGGCCAGGCGATGCGCTGATTTTGACAAAACCGCTTGGTGTTGGCATCATCACCATCGCCGCAAAGGCAGATCTGGCAGACAAAGCTCTGCTCGACAGAATTTATCGTCAGATGACGACGCTGAATAAGACAGCCAGCGATATCATGCTCCGCTATCACGTTCACAGCTGTACCGATGTAACCGGTTTTGCCTTGATGGGTCATTGCTTTGAGATGGCGCAGGGCAGCGGCTGTACGATCCGGATTCAGACAAAATGCGTCCCCTTTCACACGGAAGCATGGGATTTTGCCGATATGGGATTTGTTCCTGCCGGCGCTTACCGCAACCGGGAATATACAAAAGACGGCATCTCTTTTGAGAATGATATCAGCCGTCCTATGCAAGATATTCTATATGATCCGCAAACAAGCGGCGGACTGCTGATTTCTCTTCCGGAAGAAGAAGCATCCCAATGTCTGAGAGAGCTTCAAAAACAAATCCCTGAAGCCTCGATCATCGGATCTGTTGAAGAATACAGAGAAAGCCGGATCATTCTGGAATAATTTCTTCCGCCGAAAATGCTAAAAGCAAAGAAAAGGAATCGCTGTTCTCGAAACATTCCGCACAGCGATTCCTTTTCTTTTTTTCTCTAAAAAGTACCTCCGTCTTTTTTTAGGACACTTTCAGATTTTTCTTTCTTTGTTGCAGCTCACTGATCAATTTTTCCTGATCTTTCACTGAGACAAGCATATATTCTTTTCCTGTTCCTTTCAGAATCAATTTTTCAAAAAGCTTTGAATTTTTGAAAATCTTAGAAGGTTTTCTCTGAATTTCCTTGATGTGTGAAATCTGGATCTTTTCTTTGAAAAATCCCATTTTCTGGCATACAACCTTTTCTTTGTCATCAATGACAACCACATTTCTCACTACAATCGGCAGAAAGACAAGATTGACTCCTATAAGACCAAAAAGCAGTGACTGCACATTATTGCGGTTAAAAATTAACTGATGAATAAAAATTGCGTTCCCGATAATCAGAAAAGCCCAGTACCAAACAGGCGATCTTCCTTTTATTTTGACTTCCATCCTTCTTCCTCCGTTTTTTATCGCATTTTCATTGTGCTATTATACATGATATCTTCCTGCAATACAATATCAATATCATATACCTGCTCCATCTTTATCTTCTTTTTGCAATTTAACAGAAATCTGCCGATCTGCCATTATATTCGTTAGCAAATCCCTTCATGTTTTAAACTTTATCAATTTTTTTAATCAGTAAAGCCACCGTCTCCACATGGCAGGTGTGCCCGAACTGATCTACTCCTCTGACTCTCTCAATCGCATATCCTCTCTCGCACAGCCATTTCAGATCTCTTGCCAGAGTCGCGCTGTCACAACTCACATACACGACCTTCTCCGGTTTCATCTTCACAATTGTATCCAGAAGTTTCTCGTCGCATCCTTTTCTCGGCGGATCCACCACGATCACATCAGCGCAGATTCCTTCTTTTTCATACTTCTCAGGCAGAACTTCTTCTGCTTTTCCCACATAAAATTGTGCGTTTTCAATTTTATTTCGCTTTGCATTCTTTTTTGCATCTTCAATCGCATCCGGCACAATCTCCACGCCATAGACCTGTTTTGCTTTCTGCGCCAGAAACAGAGAAATCGTACCTATTCCGCAATACAGATCCCACACCGTCTCTTTTCCGGTAAGTCCTGCATATTCCATTGCAATCTGGTATAACTTCTCTGTCTGAATCGGATTCACCTGATAAAAAGACAGCGGAGAAATCTGAAATGAAATTCCTCCTATCGTATCTGTGATATACGTCTGCCCCCAAAGCAGCTCAATCCGATCTCCCAGAATGACATTCGTCTGTTTTTCATTGCTGTTCAATGTAATGCTTGTCATGCCCGGAATTGTTCTCAGCCTCTTTGTCAGCTTCTCTGCCCCCGGCAGTTTTTTCCCATTGATTACAATGCAGACCATGATCTCTTTTGTGAAAAAGCCATATCGGATCAGCACATGGCGCACCAGACCCTTTCCGCTCTTTTCATCATATGCAGAAATATTCTGCTCTTTCATAAATGCCAGAACTTCCTTCAGAATGATCTCATTCTCTTTGACCCCAAGCTTGCAGTCCTCAGCCGGAATAATGGTATGCGTTCTGCCCGCATAGAAACCGACAATCACATTTCCATCCCTGTCTGTTCCGATTGGAAACTGTGCTTTGTTTCGATAGCGGTAAGGATTGTCCATCCCGACAATCGGTTCCATTGGAATCGTTTCAAAGCCACCGATTCTTCTGAGATGATTTCTGATCAGATTTTCCTTAAATCTCAGCTGCGCTTTGTATTCCATCTCCTGAATCTGGCAGCCTCCGCACTGTCTTGCAATCGGGCACTGCGGCGTCACACGGTCTTTTGATGCTTCTATGATTTTCATCAGTCTGGCAAATCCATAATTTTTTTTCATTTTCATGATCTTTGCCTCAATCACATCGCCGATGACGGCGTCTTTTACAAACAGAGTATATCCGTCCGCTTTTCCGATCCCGTGCCCTTCTGCGCTCATATCTTCTATCGTTATTGTCACTAAGTCATCTTTTTTCATTGTTTTCTCTCTTTACTGCCACTGTGTCGTCTTTCGGATATTCGATTCAAAAAGGCGGTTATATCCAAGCCAGTCTGTATTGTCCTTTGCCGCTGAGAACAGTTCTTTCATGGTCTCCATCTTTGCATCTGTATCATCGGCATAATTCAGCGCTACCGCCTCAGCAAGCGCCGGCTTTTTCGGCGAGCCATATTCCAGTTCTCCATGGTGTGCCAAAATACAATGTTTCAGCTCACTCGCCAGTTTTTTCGGAAAATCAGGAATTCTGCGGATGCTTGCCCCCACAAGTTCCGTTCCAATCATAATATGGCCGAGCAGCTGTCCGTCGTCTGTGTAGTCATTTTCCGGAAAAGCAGACAGTTCCTGAAGTTTTCCGACATCATGAAATGCTGCTGCCGTAAATAAAAGATCCCTGTTTAAGAAAGAATACGTTTTTACATAAAAATCGCAGATTCTTAAAACCCCAAGCGTATGCTCCAGCAGTCCTCCGACATATCCATGATGAACCGTTTTTGCGGCTGAATGAAATTTAAAACGCTTGATAAAATTTTCATTCTGGATAAAATACGCATCTGTAAGCCGTTTTAAATATGGATTTTGAATTTTTGAGAGGTATCCCAGTAATTCCTGATACATCTCCTCAATATCATGTTCACTGACCGGCAGAAAATCTTTCGGATCATATTCTCCTTCACGAGCTTTGCGGACACGTTTGATATTCAGCTGAAGCGTTCCCTGAAAATTCGTGACTTCTCCCATGATATCCACATAATCCATCACCTCAAATTCATCAATCCCCTGAGAATTCGGGTCCCAGATCTTCGCATCGATCGTCCCTGTCTTATCCTGAAGAATCACATTTTCATATGTTTTTCCATTTTTCGTTACAGCTGACTGTTTATATTTACATAAATAAATGTTTGCCACGCGTTCACCTTCGCGCAAAGTTTCAATATATTTCATGACTGTTCCTTTCTTTTTCTACTTTGCTTCTAATCGCACCTTTATCTCCATTTTGGAGTATCCATCCCGCACTTTTCTCATAATTTCAACCGGAATTTCCTCACCTATTGTACACTGTTTCAGTACATTTTGGTAGTCCTTTTGGCTTGAAATTTTCTCATTCTTCATGGAAACGATGATATCCCCGTTCTGAATCCCATTATACATTGCCGGGGAATTCGGTGCGACAGACATGACATAAAATCCCTGCGGCATCCCCAGTTCCTCTGCGACATTTTTTTTGATTTCTTTTCCGGTGATTCCCATCAAAATTTTTTCTTCTCCATCGCCCATCTCATTTAAAATCCTTTTAATATCGCTGGAACAGATGGCGCTCGTTCTATAAGGTTCGTCGTTCCCAAATTTCTGCGTGATAAAGCCTGCCACCTCTCCGTTCAGATCAACCAAGATTCCGCTCGCCTCGTCTCCTCCTACAATATCTGTGTTGATAATATGATAGATATCATCCATCACAGGCTGATCGATCCATGAAGTCACAACGCCGGAAGCTACAGAATCCGTATTTCCCAGAGGACTTCCGAGCGCAATCACCGGTTTCCCTTTCCACAGATTTCCATCGGGACTGAACTGTAAAACTTTCATTTCTTTTTTCTGTTCTTCCCCGATTTCATCTGCATCAATCTCCAGAACTGCCAGTCCAGACGCCGGATCTGTCTTTTTCACCTCTGCCTCACAGATCGTATCGTCTGCCAATGTCACAATCACACGCTCTGCTTTATCTAAAATCCACATCTCCGTCAAAACAAAAATATGTTCCTCATCCATCCTGACAATCAGACCGCTTCCTATTTTTTCATTTTCATAAATCTGCTGAAACAGATCGATACCGCTGTGCGCGCCTGTTACCTGTACAACCCCTTTTAAAGTCTCTGCCGCCATATCTCTGATTTTTGTAAACAGTACTTCTATTTCTTTCAGATCAATATCAGCAAGACTGTCCCCCTGCCAGATGATCTTTGATTCAGCGCCGCTTGTTCCACTGTCTGTCATCTCTGTGCTGATCTCCCTGTCAGCACTGTAAACTTCCGGCTCTCCAAAAGTTTTTTGTGCCCATGGTATCGCGATACTGAATCCGACTGCCGCCACTGCTCCGAAAACACCGCCTATACACACCCCTCCGGTAATTCTGATAAACCACTTTCTTTTATAAAAAGGTTTCTTTTTTATGTTTTCTCTTATGAATGATGCCATAGCGATACTTCTACTCCTTTAAATCTCCGATCCAAAAATTTCTATCTGTATCGTATCAAATAAATATGAATAATTTATGAAGAACAGAACGGATTCTCACAAAGATTCTCCTTCTGTTTTCCAGTATTTCCTCTCATAGCAGTGCGTTTTATGAATGTCTTGTAAATTTATAGTAAATATTTGTTTTCTTTTATGTATTTTATGTTACAATGAATTTAGAGTAGTTTCAAAGTTCTGCTGTATCCCACACATTTGCGCAGTCAGCAGAAGAATCTACTCGAACGATCATATATAGAAAAATAGGAAGGACAACTATGAACGAAAAAGCTTTAAAAACTCTGGAATATAATAAAATCATTGCACAGCTGACGGACCTGGCGGGATCTGCCTTGGGAAAAGAGCTATGTCGTAATCTGCTGCCCTCCTCAGACCTCGATACGATTCGTCTCTTGCAGAAAGAAACAAGCGACGCTTTAAAACGTATATATCAAAACGGATCGCTTTCCTTTTCCGGAATCTGTGATATCCGTGGTTCCTTAAAATGTCTGGAAATCGGAAGCAGCCTCGGAACTGCGGAGCTGCTTCGCATCTGCAAAGTGCTGGAAGTATGCAGCAGAGTAAAAGCATATTCCAGACACGAACATAACGAAGATGTTCCAGATTCTCTCGATGAAATGTTTGATGCTCTTCAGCCGCTCACACCGCTTTCCTCTGAAATTCGACGCTGTATCCTGTCCGAGGAGGAAATCAGTGACGATGCAAGCAGCAATCTGCGGCAGATTCGCCGCTCTATGAAACTTGTGCATGAAAAGGTACGCAGCCAGTTAAATTCCATGGTCAACGGCGCTTCCCGTGTCTATCTCCAGGATGCCGTTATCACAATGAGAAACGATCGCTATTGTATTCCGGTAAAGGCTGAATACCGCGGACAGGTTCCCGGCATGATTCACGATCAGTCTTCTACCGGTTCTACTTTATTTGTGGAGCCGACTGCCGTTGTCAAATTAAATAACGATCTGAGGGAACTGGAATTAAAGGAAGCAAAAGAGATTGAAGTCATTCTGGCCTCTTTAAGCGCTCTTGCCGCTGAAAATCTGGAAGCGCTCTCGGATGACTTATCTCTTCTGACCAGACTGGATTTTATCTTTGCAAGAGCTTCCCTCTCAAAATCATATAACGGAAGCGAACCCGTATTTAACACTCGTGGATATATCCATATCAAGAAGGGACGTCACCCTCTTCTTGACAAAAAGAAAGTCGTACCGATCGACATTTATTTAGGAAAAGAATTTGATCTGCTGATCATTACAGGACCAAACACCGGCGGAAAAACCGTTTCCCTCAAAACAGTGGGACTTTTCACACTGATGGGACAGGCAGGACTTCATATCCCTGCATTTGATCAGTCAGAACTTGCTGTCTTTGAAGACGTCTATGCTGACATCGGAGATGAGCAGAGCATTGAGCAGAGCCTCAGTACCTTCTCCTCCCATATGACGCAGATCGTCTCCATTTTAGAACACGCAGATCAAAACTCCCTCGTTCTCTTTGATGAGTTAGGCGCCGGAACAGACCCGACAGAAGGCGCTGCACTTGCAACTGCGATCCTGTCGAATCTTCACCGCCGCCAAATCCGCACCATAGCGACAACGCATTACAGTGAACTGAAAGTATTTGCCCTTTCCACTCCGGGAGTGGAAAATGGCTGCTGCGAATTTAACGTGGAGACGCTTCGTCCGACATATCGTCTTTTAATAGGAATTCCTGGAAAGAGCAACGCATTTGCCATTTCGGGAAAGCTCGGTCTTCCAAGTGAAATTATCGACGAGGCAAGAAATCTTTTAAGTGAACAAGATGAAAGTTTTGAAGATCTGATCACCGATCTGGAAAACAGCCGCGTGACGATCGAACAGGAACGGGAACAGATCAATGAGTACAAGGCACAAATTGAAGCGCTTAAGAAAAAGCTGGAGCAGAAACAGGAACGCCTCGACACCAGCCGCGACGAAATTCTGAGAAAAGCAAATGAAGAAGCTCATGCGATTCTGCGCGATGCAAAAGAGTATGCCGACACAACGATCAAAAACTTTCATAAGTTTGGAAAAGAAAATATTTCTGTCCGCGAGATGGAAAAGCAGAGAAGCCAGCTCCGTGAAAAGATGTCTTCTGTCGAAAAAAATCTTTCAGTAAATAAAAATGCACCAAAAAAGAAAACACTTTCTGCAAAAGATCTTCATATCGGAGACAGTGTAAAAGTTCTGAGCATGAATTTAAAGGGCACGGTCAGTTCTCTCCCTGATGCAAAAGGGAACTTATTTGTTCAGATGGGAATTCTCCGCTCCAAAGTATCCATCAATGATTTACAGCTGATTGATGAAGCAGTGATCACAGGACCGCATCTGAACCGTACAGGAAGCGGAAAAATTAAAATGTCAAAATCCGCATCCATATCCGCTGAAATCAATCTGCTTGGAAAAACGGTAGACGAAGCGCTGGCAGAACTGGACAAGTATCTCGATGACGCTTATCTCGCCCATCTTCCTTCTGTCCGTATTGTACACGGAAAAGGAACCGGCGCTCTGCGTAAAGGAGTTCATAATTATTTACGCCGCATGAAGCATGTGGCCTCTTTCCACCTCGGTGAATTTGGCGAGGGGGATGCCGGAGTCACGATCGTGGAATTTAAAAAGTAACTCTTATGAAAAATGCTTCTGAACTCATGTACTTTTATGTAGGTGCGCTATTCAAAGCAGGTTTTTGTTTTCTACTTTATATTTAAAACTCAGGAGGTTTTTGTTATGGTAAGCAGACAAAAAATTATGATCGTGGATGACGATGCGCATATCGCAGAACTCATTTCACTGTATCTGACAAAAGAATGCTTTGACACCAACATTGTCTTGGATGGTGAGGAAGCATTGAAACAGTTTGAACTTTATCAGCCCAATCTGATCCTTCTTGATCTGATGCTGCCTGGTATGGACGGATACCAGGTATGTCGGGCAATTCGTCAGACGTCTTCTGTGCCTATTATTATGCTTTCAGCAAAAGGCGAAATTTTTGACAAGGTGCTGGGTCTGGAACTCGGCGCTGACGATTACATGGTAAAGCCTTTTGACTCAAAGGAATTAATCGCCCGGGTAAAAGCGGTATTACGGCGTTACCACAAGGAAAAACCTGTGGAACAAAAGCCAACCGGAAAATATGTGGAATATCCCGACCTGATTGTAAATCAGAGCAATTACTCTGTCATTTACAAAGGGAAAAATATAGAAATGCCCCCCAAGGAGCTGGAGCTTCTCTATTTTCTTGCCTCCTCTCCAAATCAGGTATTTACAAGAGAACAGCTTCTCGATCACATCTGGGGCTATGAATATATTGGCGACAGCCGCACCGTCGACGTGCACATAAAACGGCTTCGTGAAAAAATTAAAGACAATGCCTCCTGGTCCCTTGCCACAGTCTGGGGCATTGGCTACAAATTTTCGGTAAAACAGCCATGAAAAAAAGAACATTTATAAAATTCCTGACCGCCTATCTTCTATGTGCTTTGGTGAGTTTTCTGTCAGTCACGATTGTCTGTTCCATTCTCTTTGAAAAACAGCTGACCGAGACAAAGGCAGAAGAATTATATTCTGAAGTATCCAGAATGGCGGCGGGACGTGTTGGAAGTTCCTATATGGAATCGGATGTTTCCGCAGATGATGTCTATGATAATCTCTGTGCGCTTTCTTCCTACCAGTCTGCCGTATTCTGGCTTATAAACTGCGACGGCGATATTTTGATTGATAGTTCGGCGCCGTCCTCATCCGAATCTGCGCAGAAAATTCCGGATTTCAACCCGGCTGAGTTTGCATCGAGCTATTATCAGATCGGGAATTTTTTTGGTATGTTCCATGAAAAGACATTAAGCGTTGTTGCTCCGATCACAGATAATTTTACGACACGCGGTTATTTCTGCGCTCACTTTGATCTGAAAAATTTAAATCATGAAAAAAAAGAGAACATGGATATCCTTTATCTGGCGCTTGCCATCATCCTGCTTCTCTTCTTTCTGCTTGTGATCTTATTTTACCGTAAATTTTATCATCCGCTGGCGCGCATTACAAAGGCTGCCGGAGAATATGCCTCCGGAAATCTGAATTATCGTCTGTATTCTGATATGCAGGACGAATTTTCCGATCTTTCTTCTTCTCTGAGATATCTTGCCGATGAGATCAATCAGTCAGGAGAATATCAGAGAAAATTTATCTCTAATATTTCACACGATTTTCGCTCCCCACTGACTTCCATCAAAGGATATTTAGAGGCGATGCTGGACGGCACAATCCCATATGAATCTCAGGATCATTATCTGCATATCGTATTATCTGAGGCAGAACGGTTAAGCAAACTCACGAACAGCCTTTTAACATTAGCCACATATGACGAACAGAAAATCCTTCTGGAACTGTCCGATTTCGATATCAATGAAGTCATTCGCCAGACAGTCGCTACCTTTGAGGGGCTATGCCTTCAGAAAAATCTGAGAGTGGATCTGTTCTTCGATCAAGGTCCGTTGTATGTCTCAGCCGATCTTGGAAAAATTCAGCAGGTCCTCTACAATCTTCTCGACAATGCGATTAAATTCAGCAATGCGGACTCTTCCATACGGATTGAGACGACAGAAGTACATGACAAAGTCTTCGTCTCTGTGAAAGATCATGGCGAGGGAATTGCAAGCGAAAATCTCTCTAAAATCTGGACTCGTTTTTATAAAACAGACCCTTCCCGTGGAAAGGATAAAAAAGGAACGGGGCTGGGGCTGGCAATCACAAAAGAAATTATTCAAAGTCATGGGGAATATATCGATGTGATCAGCACACCGAATGTCGGAACAGAATTTACATTCTCTCTTCAGGGTGTGCATCCGAAATCATCTTAAAGAAAGCGCCTCTTTGCAGATCCACTTTTCTCTGTCTTGAGGCGCTTTCTTTTTCTATTTCTATAAACAAGTCGAGAATACTTGCAGCTTTATCATGAGAGATTTATTCTTCTCTCCAGTCATATTTTGTCAGTTTTCCCTCCAGACGCATATGATCAAAATTATTTTGCCGCAATGCTTCATACAGAACAATCGCCACAGAATTTCCCAGATTTAAGGAACGGATATCTCCGATCATAGGGATGCGAATTGCAGTATCCTGGTGTTCCAACAAAATCTCTTCTGGAATCCCCGCGCTCTCTTTTCCAAACATGATAAAGCAATCTGGTTCATACTTTACATCAGTATAGACATGAGGCGCCTTTGTCGTGGCCATATAAATTTTAGCTCCCGGATTTTTCTGCAAAAAGTCTTCAAAATTAATATACGTCGTGACGTCCAGATCTTTCCAGTAATCCATGCCGGCGCGCTTTAATGCCTTCTCTGTCAGATGAAATCCAAGCGGTTCGATCAAGTGCAGTTTCGTGCCTGTCGCTACGCACGTTCTTCCAATATTTCCTGTATTTGCCGGAATTTCCGGCTCAAATAAAACGATGTTTAATTCTGCCATTTTTATTTTTCTTCCTTTGCACGGTGCTGATTTTCTTTTAATCTGCGGATAAATTTCCCAAGTCTTCCAAGTGCGACTTTCAGATCTTCCAGAGAATATGCGTATGAGATGCGCAAAAATCCTTCGCCGCACTCTCCAAATGCGCTTCCCGGCACAACAGCAACTCTCTCTTCTTCCAAAAGTCTTGTCGCAAATTCCTCCGATGTCATACCAAATTCTTTGATGCACGGAAATACATAAAAAGCGCCAAAGGGCTCAAAACATTTCAGTCCCATCTCCTCAAAGGCGTGCATCAGATACCGCCTCCGGCAATTATATGCCTCTCTCATTGTCTTGACGTCTTCGTCTCCGTGGCGCAGCGCCTCCACAGCGGCATACTGGCTGTTTGTCGGCGCACACATGATTGCGAACTGATGAATTTTTGTCATCTGCGCGATGATCTCCTGTGGTCCGCACGCATATCCAAGACGCCATCCCGTCATTGCATATGCTTTTGAAAATCCATTCATGGTGATGGTGCGCTCCTTCATTCCCGGAAGACTTGCAATCGAGACGTGCTCATTGTCATATGTCAGCTCCGAGTAAATTTCATCTGACAGCACAAAAATATCTTTTTCGATCACAACTTCTGCGATTTCTTCCAGATCTTTTCTTGTCATAATCGCTCCCGTTGGATTGTTCGGGAACGGAAGAACAAGGATTTTTGTCTTGTCTGTGATCGCATCTAACAGCTCCTGTTTCGTCAGTCGGAACTGATTTTCTTCTTTCAGACTGATCGTCACCGGCACGCCGCCTGCCAGAATGGCGCACGGCAGATAGGATACGAAACAAGGCTGCGGAATCAATACCTCATCCCCTGGGTCCAGCATCGCGCGCATGGCAAGATCAATCGCCTCGCTGCCTCCCACTGTGATCAGCACTTCTTTCGCCGCATCGTAGGAAATATTACATCTTCTCTTCAGATAAAGACTGATTTCTTCTCTGAGCTCTTTCAGTCCTGCATTTGACGTATAGAAAGTACGTCCCTTTTCCAGTGAATAAATTCCCTCATCACGGATGTGCCATGGCGTGTCAAAATCCGGTTCTCCAACGCCCAGGGATACAACGTCATCCATTTCACTGACAATATCAAAAAATTTTCGGATTCCAGACGGGGCAATGCCCACTACTTTTTCTGCGATTGGATTTCTCACGGTGTCACCAGCATCCTTTCATCTTTGTTTTTCTTGGAGAGAATGATTCCATCATCTTTATATTTTTTCAGGATAAAGTGTGTGGCTGTGCTGAGAACGCTCTCCAGCGTGGAAAGTTTGTCCGATACAAATCCGGATACTTCTTTCAGCGTCTTTCCCTCCAGAATGACAAGCAGATCGTATCCTCCTGAAATCAGATACACCG
This sequence comes from Eubacteriales bacterium, assembly GCA_030526005.1. Lineage (GTDB taxonomy): Bacteria > Bacillota > Clostridia > Lachnospirales > Lachnospiraceae > JAGZHZ01. The sequence goes on along the minus strand of JAUNDP010000007.1, from coordinate 28,666 downwards.
ACTGTACCTCCGGATAATTATAGATTCTCTCTGCGATAGAATCAAATCCCTGTCCTCTCTGCGGCGTCACGCGCACTTCAATCAGCGCCGTTACTTTATCAGAAGATGTCTTATCCCAGTCGATCAGCGTATGGTACCCACAGATAATCCCTTCTTTTTCCATCTTCTGTATTTCATTTGCAATTACTGTCTCATCGGATCCGAGTAAAATTGCAAGCTCTTTCAAATCAATTCTGCTGTTTCTCTCTAAAAATGTTAAAATCTGTTCTCGCATCATAATTCTACTTCCTTTTTCAAAAATTGTTCAAAGTTTTCCGGTTTCGGGCGGTCCAGGAAACGGATATCTTCTCCGTTGCGAATGATTCTTTCTTTTTTATCTGTCACTTTTCCGATCACAGATGCTTTCATCTGCAATCTTTCCAGTTCTCTCACAAGACCATATCCATTTTCCGTACCAATCAAAAGAGATCCCGCCGACGGCATACTATACGGATTAGCGCCCGCATATTCACTGATCTCCACTGTCTCCTGTCTGACCGCAATCTGTTTTAAGTCCACTTCCAGCCCTGTTCCTGAACGCTCCGCCATCTCCCAGAGAGCTGTGAGGATTCCTCCCTGGCTCACATCGTGCAGAGCAACAGCGCCGAAGTGGATAGCCGCTCGTGCCTCATCCTCCACAGTCAGATATTTTGTAAATTCCTGCGCCTCTTTAATCAGGGCATACGGATATCTCTCTAAAAGCTCTTTTTCTCTGTGAACAGCCAGAAGCGCCGTTCCCTCCAGTCCAATCCACTTCGTCATCACAAGATCGTGTCCGTCTTTCAGCTTTCCTTCCCATACTTCTTTCTTCTGCTTTGCATAACCGATTCCAGTCACTGTCACGATCGGCGCGCTGACTGCTCCCGTTGTCTCTGTGTGACCGCCCAAAATGGCTATTCCACGGCTCTGACATATTTTATGAACCGCTTCCATCATCTGATTCCATTCTTCATGGTCCATGGCAGGCGGCAGAAGCGCCATACAAAAAATGCCCACTGCTGTGCTTCCGCTGCAGAATAGATTGTTGAGCGCCCGCACGACTGCAAATGCAGCATCTTCTCTCCGGTAACAGACTTGTATGGCTGATGCGCCGCTCATCCATTCTTTTCCCTGTATCAATGCAAAATCCTGTCCGATGCCCGGTCCTGCCATTACTTCCTCCCTATGTGCGCCAAGTTGTTTTAAGATGGAATGTTTCATCACCATCTCTGATACTTTTCCTGTCTTCATCTTTTTTCACTCTCTATCTTTTTTATTATCTGAAAAAGACTGCGTATTTTTCCTGAAATATTGCTTTCTATTTTAATACACCATTCCGTTAAAGTCAAATAGGAATGACAGCCAGTCTGTTTTTTATAAACTTCCAATACACACGACTTTCAGCATAAAGAAATCGTTGAAAAAGAAAAAGGAAACCTGCATCGTCCCATCAAGTTTCCTTCTTTCTCCTTTTTTATTCTTATCTGTTTCAGGATTCCGGCTGCGAGTCAGACTCTGGCATTGTTTCCGGGTCCGTCACAACCGGAGCCTCCGTCTCGGGAGGATCTGTCTGATATGTTTCATTCTGCCATGTCTCCGTCTGCCATGCTTCTGTCTGATACGTTTCGCTCTGCCATGTTTCCGTCTGCCACGTCTCTGACTGTGATGTCTCTGGCTGCCATGCCTCGGTCTGCGGCGTTGTTCCTCCGTACGCTCCTCCTGCGATCACGCTCTGGACCTGACTTAAATCTCCGCTCGCAATCGCTGCATACATTGCTGAAGATGTCGATCCGTCTGGAAGAAGAACTCCTACCTCATATCCGTTTTTCATCGGCTGATAATAACTTGTATTTACCTGCGTCTCTGTCGTCTCGCCATTTTCTGTCACAGATTTCCAGAGTGTCGCCGTCATTCCTTTCTGCGCATACTGGGTCTGAGTCAGATATCCCACAGCTGCATCTGGTTTGGCAGATAATACGGTTCCCTCCGGTTCCGTATAACTTTCCACTGTACTGTAATAGGTGACGGTTCTGTCTGGAGATCTCGTTTCTTTTCCATAGATATAGAAAGAAACCGTACCGCCATACGCATTTCCTGAGATAAAAATCGGTGTGTCATAATTATTTTTAAATCTCAAATCCATCACATCTTCTGCAATCGCCGCATCCATGGAAGCATCTACATAGCTGACGCTGTATGTATGATTATGGCGCTCCACAATCTCAAGCTCTGCCTCCAGAAGAGCATTGTATAATGTCGTGGAAACCTGACAAATTCCTCCGCCATATCCATTTACGACACGGGCTCCGCTGTACTCCGGCGCCAGATTGTATCCGTTTTCCGGTGTGAATGGAACAAGATGCTCTGTCACGGAAAATTCTTCTCCCGGATACAGCAGATAGCCAGAAAGCTTCTGTGTTCCAATTTCAACATTCTTTCCGCGGTCGCCCACTGTATAATAGGTTGTAGCAGATCCCAGACAATCCTGAATCTGGCTTAACTCTTCTGTGCTTCCCTGCGGCGCGTCTTCTTCCACAATAAGTGAAACGGTACCGCTTCCTCCCTGCCATTCATTTTCTATATAATTCAAAACAGCTTTTACAGACTCTTCCACATTGATTTTCGTTCCTGCCACACCTTCGATGATATTAAATCCGCCATATCCGTCGTCTTCAATCGTGGCATCTACTCTCTCTGTCTCAAACTCTGTACACTTATTTTCAATAAATGACTGTATCTTACTTTTGTCTGCTGAAAATTCCAGCTCAAAATTGTACGGTTCCTTTTCCAGATCCTTTTTATCTTTATAACGCTGAATCAGGTTTCCTTTCATTCCAAGCAAAGCCGCATCATCCACCACATCGGTGTTGCTCCATACAATTCCCAACTCCTCAGCTGTAGCCTGCGTCTCCTTGGAACCGATTTTTACAGTGATTACATCTGCTTTCATGGCTTCGACTTTTGAATCTACTGCTGCTTTTGCGTCCTCCTCTGTCATGCCTGACACATCGATGCCGCCGATACTGATTCCCTGCTGAATCGTATTACTGCCTTGTGCCTGTGCATTGATCCAAAAGTTAGAAACCATTCCCACTGTCAACACGGTAAACAGTAACTTCTTTACTTTCATATTTTTATACTCCTCTTACTTTTCCATTTACATAAAACTCATAACAGCGCTCAGTATCATCGGAACTACCATTACTACTACCAAAACTCCGCACATTACTGCCGCTGCCATTTTCTTTTTCTTTGTGTTTAATTTCATCATAATTATTCACCTTTTTTCCTTCCATACTGTAAAATAATCCGATCAATCATTCTGGATGCCTCGCTTCTACTCAGCTCCCCTATTGAGGCATCTATGTGTATTTTATGATATTTTATCAAATCTATCAAGTAGCGTTTTTGGTATTCTGTGGCTGCACTTTGTTTCTTTATTTTGCAATTCATCGGAACAGGTTCAAAATAGTTGGGGTTCGCCTCAAAAAACTGCTCTTTCATGCGCAAAAACAAATCTGCTGTTGCGCTCGCATCCTCAAGTGCACGGTGGTGTTTCTCCTGCGGAATCTGATAATTGCTGCAAAGACACTCCAGTTTTTTGCTGGGCAGCTCCGAAAGACACGCTCTTGCAATTTTCAGCGTATCAATCCCTGCGCGTTCAAATCCCATCCCGTGTCTCGCAAATCCCCATTTTAAAAATTTAAAATCGAATAAGAGATTGTGACCGATCAGCGGATCTTCCCCTGCAAACCTTAAAAACTGTTCCAATGCTTCTCTTTCTTCCATGCCGCTCTCGCATATCTCTTTTGTGATTCCAGTCAGCTCAGATACAAATGCAGGAATTTCTGCCGGACAGCGAACCATAGTCTGGAAAAAATCTGTCTTTTTTCCCTTCTCCAGTCGTACGGCTCCAATCTCCAATATTCTGTTTTTTTCAGGTGACAGCCCTGTCGTCTCCAGATCAACTACAACGTAGGATTCACTCATTCTTCCCCGTCCTCTCTCTTTTCCTGCTCTTTGTTTTCTGTCTCTCACTGTATTCCAGACAGTACGCTTTTAAAAAACATTCTTCACATTTCGGACTTCTGGCAAAACAAATACTTCTTCCAAATGTAATAACCTGGATATTATATAAAATCCAGTGGTCTTTTGGCAGCACCTTCATCAGTTCGTATTCGATCTTCACTGGATCTTCCTCTTTTGTCAGACCCAGCCTTTTTGAAATCCGTTTTACATGGGTATCTACCACAATACTCGGCTCATGATAAATATTCCCTCGGATCACATTTGCCGTTTTTCTTCCCACACCTGCCAGAGCAGTCAGCTCATCCACATCAGACGGCACTTCGTCTTGATATTTTTCATGAATGACTCTCATGCACGCAATAATATTCTTTGCCTTGTTTCGATAAAATCCTGTCGGTCGGATGTCCTGTTCCAGTTCTTCCTGATCGGCATATGCAAATTTTTCCACTGTATTATATTTGACGAACAAATCTTTTGTCACGATGTTGACACGGGCATCTGTACACTGGGCGCTGAGCATCGTCGCTACCAGAAGCTGCCATGGCGTCTCATAATTCAAATAGCATTTATATTCCCGTGTATACTGCTGATCGAACAGCTCCAAAATTTCCCTTGTCCGTTTGGTTGTCATCGCTCCATCTCCTTCTCATCTCTTTTTATTTCATTCACATAATTTCTGCTTCTTTTATCCGAAAAACAGAAGCATCATTTGTCAGAGGATTTCGCTTTTTATAATCAAACAAAATGGCTGTTCTCTGTTTTTTTCCATCTCCAAGCACATCAAAGGAAAACATTTCCAGATGCGTCATCTTTGCCGTCTGGCGATGATTATATCCTTTATATTCTTTTAGATACTGCGGATCTTCCTCTTCTTTTTTATAAAACTGCACCGCCGCCTCTTTCCATTGTCCCTGGTCCTTCGCCCACGATGGACGGCTTTTGCTGTTCTCTCTCAAGTACAGATCATAAATAAGCCATTCATCATACCATTTTTCTTTTCCTGTCCCAAGCTGTGCGATAAACTGTCTCAAAATTTCAAATCTTGCCATGCGGGAATGGTTCTGATGATTCAATCTCTCTTTTTCATAATACTGCGCCAGCTCGAAAAACAGATCAAACGGCTGGCAAAACTCTTGCTCCAGAGCGCAGATCGTGCGTGTAAACTGACAACTATTATAATACACCTCCACCATTTCCTCCACTCCTTTTAATGCAAGCAGTTCATCATGATTCAGCCATCTCGTAAACAGCACTTCATATTGTGGATCATTGCGGTATACAATTCCATATTTTTCCGCATTGCGGTACATTTTTGATCCTTTCAGCACTTTTAAAAAACCAAGCTGAAGCTGATTCGGGCGCATTTCATACACTTCATTAAATGAACGCACAAAACTTTCATATCCTTCATATGGAAGACCTGCGATCAGATCAAGGTGCTGATGGATATTGTGGAAGCTGTGAATCCGTGCCACCGTCCTCTTCAGTTTTTCCAGATTTGTCACTCGGTCAATTTCCTTTATCGTATCGCTGTTCGTTGTCTGGACGCCGATTTCCAGCTGTACCAGCCCCGGTCTCATGGCGCTTAAAATTTCAAGTTCTTCTTCATTGATCAGATCTGCCGCAATTTCAAAGTGAAAATTTGTAATTCCATTGTCATGTTCCCGGATATATTTCCAGATGCCGACAGCGTGCTTGTGATTGCAGTTGAACGTGCGGTCCACGAACTTCACCTGAGGTACTTTTCTGTCCAGAAAAAACTGCAGTTCTTTTTCCACCAGCTCAAGGCTTCTGAGACGTACCCTTTTATCAATCGAGGAGAGACAGTAACTGCAGGAAAAAGGGCATCCTCTGCTGCTCTCGTAATATACAATCTTATTCTCAAACTCCTTCATATCATGATACATAAATGGAATTTCATCCATCGGCAGAAAGTCGCCGCAGGGATTTGCAAGAATCTCGCCATTTTCTCCTCGATAGGTGATGCCTGCGATTTCTTTTCTGTCTCCTTTTCCTTCCACATAATAGTCGAGCAGAGCAAGAAAACTGCGTTCCCCCTCCCCTGTCATCACACCGCTTGCCTGCGGTATCTCTTCCAGAAAAGATATTGCATCGTAAGATACCTCCGGACCTCCGACCCAGATTATGGTATCCGGAAGCAGTTTATGAATCTCCGGTATCAGTTTCTTCACAAATTCCAGATTCCAGATATAGCAGGAAAAGCCAAGGAAATCCGGTTTTTTCTTGTAAATCTCCTCCATGATATCATCTGCATAATGGTTAATTGTAAATTCTGCAATCTCTATCTGATCTCTGTATGGCTCTGCATATGCCCTCAAACTATACACAGCCAGATTAGAATGAATATATTTTGCATTGATCGCACATAATAAAACTTTCATTTTGTCTGCTCCTTTTCCTGATTTTTTTCGTTTTTATTTATATTTATAAGTAAGAAACGCTTTATCCCCTTCCGGAGAAAAAGCGTTTCTCTTATCATCAGGCATTCACATTTGCCTTTTTCTTTATTTTAGCTCGTCCTTTATCAAATGCTCCCTGACACTTATCAAATTTGCTCTCTATCATGCGGTACAGCGTATTCATACCGTCGAGCAGCATCGGAGAGAAATTTAAAATGGCAAGCAGAATGATGACCGAATTGAAATTTAAACTTTCCAGTTCCAGTAAATCCTGTCCTACAATCATACAGATCAGATAGATCGTCTGCATTGCATAGATCACAACCTTGCGGTATGGCGTCATCGGAGAATATACTTTCTGAAGAGCCATCATATACGTCCATCCTGTTGTCAGAACTACAACCGTTGTCAGCATATCCATCGGACATTTCAGCCATTCTCCGACATACATCGCTCCCATGACCGTCAGCGTTATCGTCAGCGCCGGAGGGGCGGCATTCCTCAGCACCCTTCGGAAGAAATGATAATCCACCTGCTGAAAACTCGGTTCAATCGTCATTAAAAATGTCGGAATTGCCACAGCGCATCCGTTGATAATAGAAAGCTGAATCGGCTCAAATGGATAAGCGCGACCCACAAAGATCGTCTCCAGTGCAAGCAGCACGGAAAAAATCGTCTTGATTAAGAACATGGATGCAGACAGTCCGATATTATTGATAACTCGTCTGCCTTCATTCACGATATCTGGCATTACACTGAAGTCAGAATCAAGTAAAACAACGTTTGCACAGTTCTTTGTCGCATCGCTTCCGGAAGCCATTGCGATACTGCAGTTTGCTTCTTTCAGAGCCAGCACATCGTTTACACCATCTCCCGTCATCGCAACGGTATGACCTTGCTGTTTCAGCGCAACAACCATCTGTTTCTTCTGTTTCGGCGTCACACGTCCGAACACACTGTACTGCTGGACAGCATCTGCAATCTGTTTTTCTGTCTTGAGCAGTGTCGCATCAATATAAGCATCCGCATTTTCAAGTCCTACCTTCTTCGCAATCGCAGCGACAGTTGCCGGATCATCTCCGGAGATAACCTTTACATTTACTCCCTGCTCACGGAAGTACTGCAGCGTTGCGCTTGCCTCAGGACGTATGATATCGCTCATCAGAATGATCGCCAGCGGTTCCAGATTTTTTGGCAGTTCCACTTCATGGCGGATCTGCTCGCTGTGAGCTAGTACCAGAATACGATATCCCTCTTTTGCAAATGCCTGACATTTCATTTTCAGAGCTTCCTGCCCTTTCGGAAATAAAAACTGAACGGCTCCAATATAAAAACTGCCTCGCTCCTTAAATGATACGCCGCTGTATTTTCGATCAGAGGAGAATGGAATCGTGTTTACTGCCTGGTATGTGCTGATTGGAGCAAACCGCTCTTTTAATGCCAAAAATGTTGCATTGTCATCGTTCAATGCTCCCATGATATTTCCCATAATCTGTTCCAGATCATGCTGCGTGATCTTTGGCGACCCCTCGATGGTCTCCTCAGTCTGATTCACGATCAGATCTGTGTTTTTTTCCTCTGTTTTGTCTTCCAGCCTCAGCACATCGTCCAGAATCTCTACACGCTCCACGCAGATATTTCCCTCTGTCAGCGTACCTGTTTTGTCGAGACAAAGCACATCCACTCGCGCCAGCGTCTCAATACAGAATAATTCCTGAATCAACGTTCTTCTCTTTGCCAGGCGCAGCACGCCAAGTGTCATCGCCACACTTGTCAGAAGAACAAGCCCTTCCGGAATCATGCCGAGCAGAGCGGCAACTGTATTTAATACTGCGTCCGTTCTTCCCACCTGCGTAATATAATACTGTTTATAGAACAGACCAATTCCCAGTGGAATGATAATAATACTGATTACTTTTAAAATACGGTTCAGATTCTTTTTCAGAACAGAATCGTGTCTCTTAAACTGCTTTGCTTCTTTTGTGATCTGCTCCATGTAATTGTCTTCTCCTACATGGATTACTTTGCACAATGCCTTCCCTGAAGTGACAAAACTTCCTGAAAAAAGCTGGGCGCCCTCTTCTTTATTTAAAGAGTCCGATTCGCCTGTCAGAAGAGATTCATTTACTTCCAGATGTCCTTTCTGAACCACTGCGTCGGCTGGGATCTGATCGCCTGTCTTTAAGACAATCAAGTCATCCAGGACAATCTCGTCCACATTTAATGTTACATACTTTCCGCCTCTTACCACCTGCACCTGACTAGCTGTCAGGATGGCCAGTTCATCCAGAGCTTTTTTTGTTCTTATCTCCTGAATAATACCAATCACCGTATTGGTCAGGATAATAAAAATAAACATGGTATTTTTGAAAGAACCTACAAACAATACCATTGCCAGAAGAACCAGGTTGATAATGTTGAAGAACGTCACCGTGTTTCCCAGAATAATCTGCTTATAAGAACGAGTGGCATTTCCTGTCGTCTTATTGACCTTTCCTTCTTCTATTCTCTTTTGAACCTGCGCTTGGGTAAGACCTGTAATTTTTTCTTTTTTTGCTGCCATATAGTCCTCCAATTTCTTCCCTTTCCCGCATTTTGCGGGTATCCCACGCTTGTAATTTATCATAACTCAATTCTGTCGATTTGGAAAGCCTAAATCTATTAAATTTCTTCCTCTGACAGGAAAAATAAGAATGGGCTTCCCCGCGTTTCATTGACACTGTATCAAAAATGAGCTATGATAATTTTGATTGCAAAACTTCTTTTTGCCATTCATTTTATTTCAAAAAACTCTATTTTTCCTCAAAAAAAACAGATGTTTTTTTCTATTTTTGTTATCCTTTATTTTATTTTTTATTTCAGGAGGATTTATGAACCGAAACGATTTTTCAGAACTGGGGGAACAGATTAAAAATCTGGTTCAGGATGCTGTAGACTCCCAAAATTTTGATCAGTTAAGCCGCACGATCGGCGCTGCTGTGAATCAGACATTAAACACGGTAGGCGATACCTTTAACAGCACAGTAAACAATGTCGGAAAAAATATTAATGATACGCTTCAACACGTCGGTCAGGCATTTCAAAACGAAACCCAGAGCTATGACCACGCGCCAAAAGGAAGACCGATTTCCAAAGAGCCGTATTACGGTCCAAGAATGCGCTCTGCCAGCCGCAGAGAGCCTGATATCACCCGCGCTTCCTTTTCTCCGGATCTTGTAAAAAACTGCACTTCGCTCAACATCGGCGGAACGGCTCTTGCTGCAGTCGGTACTGCCTGCTCCGTCATGTTTGGACTTATCTTGCTTCTTTTAGCAATCGCTGTTCCCGAATTTCTGATTCCAATCGTACTTTTTTCCGTCTTTTTCGCCGGAAGTCTTGTCATGGCGCTCACGGGATTTCGTATGCGAAAACGTTATGAACGTTTCCAATTCTATCTGGGACAGCTCCGTGACAAGACCTATATTTCTATTCAAAATCTGTCCGATTCACTCGGAAAATCAAAACGTTTTGTGGTTCGTGACCTGCAAAATATGATCCGAAAACGTATGTTTCTGCAAGGTCATATCGATGAGCAAAAGACATGCCTGATGATCAGCGATGCCTCTTATCAGCAATATCGGCAGCTGATTGAAAATACAAAACTTCAGGAAGAAGCCCGAAAAAAACCAGCCCATTTCTCTTCCGAAAAAGAGGAATATCCCGAAGAAGTGCGAAAAATTATTGAGGAAGGCAATTCTTATATTAAAAAAATCAGATTCTGCAAGGATCAGATTTCAGATCCACAGTTTTCAGCAAAACTTTCCCGTCTGGAACTGATTGTGACAAAAATTTTTAACTGTGTAAAAGAAAGTCCGGACTTTGCATCTGATCTCAGAAAATTTATGGATTATTATCTTCCAACTACCTGGAAACTGATTGATGCTTATCGCACGTTAGATCAGCAGCCGATTGAAGGTGAAACGATTTCTTCATCGAAAAAAGAGATTTCGGACACGCTCGACACAATCAATGCTGCATTTGAAAATCTGCTCGACCGTTTCTTCCAAAGCGCCGCATGGGATATCTCAACTGACATCTCTGTACTCCAGACCATGCTCGCACAGGAAGGGCTTACCGATCAGGGATTTCCAGGATCAAAAAAGAAAAAATAAATGACCGTCAGACAGGAGGAAACCATATATGAACGACGCATTTAAAGAGTTCAGCACAACCCCAACTTTAACTTTTGATCCTCTCCCTGAGGAAAAAGAACCAGAACAGCCGATTCCGCAGGAACCAGAAAAACCGGTGCTTGACGACAGCATTCTCTCCGATGAAGAAAGAGAGATGGTCGATCAGTTTTCCAGACAGATTGATCTGCACAATTCAAATGCCATTCTCCAATATGGTGTCGGAACACAGAAAAAAATGGCTGATTTCTCTGAGGCAGCTCTCGAAAATGTAAAGACAAAAGATCTGGGGGAAGTCGGCGATATGCTTTCACAAGTCGTCACAGAACTAAAAGACTTTGATGCCTCTGAAGAGCCGAAAGGGTTTTTCGGATTTTTCAAAAAAAGCGGCGACAAAATGCAGACGATGAAAGCGAAATATACAAAGGCAGAGGGTACGGTAAACAAGATCTGTCAGGCATTGGAGCAGCACCAGATCACGCTGATGAAAGACATCGCCTCTCTCGACAAAATGTACGAGATCAATAAAACATACTTTAAAGAACTTTCCATGTATATTCTGGCAGGAAAGAAAAAATTAGAGGAAGTAAAAAAGACGGAACTGATCCCTCTCATTGCAAAAGCAGAAGCTTCCAATCTCCCTGAGGATGCCCAGGCGACAAAAGATCTGGAATCTCTGTGCACACGTTTTGAGAAAAAAATTCATGATCTGGAACTGACCAGAATGATCTCCATTCAGACTGCTCCTCAGATTCGCCTCGTTCAGGACAATGATACGATCATGGTCGAAAAAATCCAGTCCACCATCGTCAATACGATTCCTCTGTGGAAAAGTCAGATGGTGCTGACGCTTGGAATCGAACATTCCGCCAGAGCTGCAAAAGCGCAGCATGAAGTTACTGATATGACAAATGAGCTGCTGCGCCGAAATGCAGAACGTCTCAAAACAGTTACGGTTCAGACAGCCCGAGAATCCGAGCGCGGTATCGTAGATCTTGAGACGTTAAAGCAGACAAATGCTTCCCTGATCTCTACCTTAGACGAAGTGATGAAAATTCAGACAGAAGGCCGTCAGAAACGTCTTGAGGCAGAGCGGGAAATCAACCGTCTGGAAAACGAGATCAAGCATACGCTTCTTTCCATACGAAAGTAAATCATCTTATATTTTTTTATTTTCCGGGCATACTATTTTCAGAGTCTTATCGGAGAGCCGGTTTTTCTATATCTTTTGCTCCGCTTTCCGATGAGATTCGATTCTTTCTTACCCGAAAAATTTTCTTTTATTTTATTGTATCACGAAGGAGGCATATCATGTACGAAAAAGAAAAAAATAATCGCATCATCGATGAGTATGATTTTTTCTCCAGCGCCTGTTCTTCTACTGACTGCACCGGATTAATTCCATCTGCAGTCCAAGATCTCAGCGAGTGGGAACATTACAATGATCTGTATCCTTTCGGTGTGCCGGACCTTACCAGAGAAGACCGCTGATTTTTTAGCAAAAAACGATCCTGCTTCATCACATCTCAGCTTTGATGAAGCAGGATCGTTTTTATTCTTTAAAGTCAAGCAATTTTTCCATCTGCGATCATGACCGCTATGCCTAAATCGCACGGTTCATTTTCTCATGATTTTCATGACTTCTGACTGACAATCTTATAATAAGTCCGGGCTGTCACAGCATAAATCCATGTGTAAAGCAGAGCAAACACAAAAACTGTAATCATCAGTACCATCTTAAAGAGCGATGAATTCGACAGATTCAGCAGGGCAAGCAGTCTTTCCAGAATCGGAAATGCTGCGATAATATGAATGACTGCCGTTCCCAGAGGAAGGAAGAATACAAGTAAGATCTGGCTGTGAATTGAATGTTTCACTTCCTTGTGGCTCATTCCTACTTTCTGCATAATAACAAAACGTTCTCTGTCCTCATATCCTTCTGAGACCTGTTTGTAGTAGATAATCAATACTGTTGCCATCAAAAACAGAATACCTAAAAAGATGCCAAGGAAAAAGATACTTCCGTATAGCGCATAGACATCTGCTCTGTTTTCTTCTCTGCATTCTGTGTAGATATTGAGATTTTCTTTTTCCAGTTTCTCAGAAAGTATGTTTTTGAATTTTATTTCTTCCTTGTTCTCCCCTTTAAAATCAAATCCATAATACCATCTCAGAGTATCCACCCCTGCATAATTCTGGGCAAATGAGACAGCTGTCTCATAATCCGGCACGACGACAACGTAATAATTGCTGATAAATGCAGCCATTTCCCCTTCTGGCACCGCCCCTTCTATCATGCGCTTGATCTTAAATGGTATATCGCCAAGCTGAACTTCTGTTCCCTCATATTCTTTGCCTCTCATCTGAGCGAATAAAATTTCATCTTTCTCTAAAGTCTCCGCCTCATTTGTATTCCTGTTATATTCCTCCAGCGGAACGATGGCTACGATGCAAAGTTCATTGATCAGCGACGCATTTCCGGAATTAATTTCATTTTCAGCGGATTCCGTATCGAATGAGAATCCATTTTCTTTTTCAAACGCATTCAATGTTGTATACTGGCATGATACTTGATTTGTCACCTCGACAAGCTGTTCCTGGATCGTCTCCTCAATCACCTCGGAAGCTTTCTGGGCATCTTCTCTCGGAATCCCTATACTTCCTACGCCAATCTCTCTTGGATATCTCGTCTTCATTGCATCTTCCAGTCCGGCATACAGACTGAATGTTGTCGATACAGAGAGCAAAACTCCGGTGGATAAGATACAGATATTGGCAAGTCCTGCCGCATTTTGCTTCATGCGGTAAATCATCCCCGATATTGTCGTAAAATGTTTCGGCTTATAATAGTATGTTTTATTTTTTCTCAGAATTTTTAAAAATACAATGCTTCCTGAGATAAACAGACAATACGTTCCGATGATTACAAGAATGATTGCCAGGAACAATTCTCCTATCACTTCGATCGGATTCTTTGCGGTCGCCGCCATCCCATATCCTGCCAGAAGACAGAGCAGTCCGATCAGCGCAATCAGCCATTTTGCTTTCGGCTCTTTTTCTCCCTGATTTCCTCCTTTGAGCAAATCAATCGGTTTTGTCAGATGAATCTGACGCAGCGTATTCAGATAAGACAGCACAAAAATCACAATAAATAAAATGACAGTTGTTTTTAATGAAACTATCGGGATCGAAAATCCAAGTTCTACCTCAAATTTCATAATTCTCAGCAATAACAGATGCATTCCCTTTCCCAGTACGATTCCCAATGTGATTCCCAGCCCAAGACTAAGCACAATCGTGTATATTGTCTCAAACAACAGCACTCTTGCGATATGTCTCTTTTCCATTCCCAGAATGTTAAACAGACCGAATTCTTTTTTTCTTCTTTTTACCAGAAAACTGTTCGTATAAAACAGAAACAGCACTGCAAAAAATCCAATGATACCAACGCCCATTCTCATGAAAGCCTGAATCGTATTTCCGGCAAAAACATTTTCCATGCCGCCGCTCTCTGCGATGGCGCTCATCATATAAAACATGGCAATCGTTCCGATGCAGGACAGCAGATACGGGACATACGTCCTTCTGTTTTTTTTCATATTGGTGAAAGCAATCTTCATATAAAAAATACTATTCATGATTTACACCACCTGTCGCAATGATTGTGAGTGTATCTGAGATTTGCTGGTACATCTCCTGATTGTTCTGCATTCCCCTATAAATTTGATGGAAAACCTCCCCATCCTTGATAAAAAGAACTCTCTGTGCATGGCTTGCCGCGCGCACACTGTGCGTCACCATCAAAATTGTCTGTCCCTCCTGGTTAATCTCATTAAAAATCCGAAGCAATCCATCGGACGCCCTGGAATCAAGCGCTCCGGTCGGCTCATCTGCCAGAATCAGCTGCGGCTGTGTGATCAGCGCTCTCGCCACAGCTGCTCTTTGTTTCTGTCCCCCTGAAACCTCATATGGAAATTTCTCTAAAATCGACGTAATTTCCAGTTTCTGTGCAATCGGGATCAGCCTTGCCTTCATCTCATTGAAATTTTTTCCGGAAAGTACAAGAGGCAGAAAAATATTATCCTGTATCGAAAAGGTATCCAAAAGGTTAAAATCCTGAAATACAAATCCCAGATTTTCTCTTCGGAATGTAGAAATCTCTTTATCCTTGATGCTCACAATACTTTTGCCATTCAGTTTCACTTCCCCGGATGTCGGCTTGTCAAGAGCCGCTAAAATATTGAGCAGCGTCGTCTTTCCGGAACCAGATTCGCCCATAATCGCAACATATTCCCCCTTTTCCACTGAAAAAGTAACATTTGTCAACGCCTGAACATGATTTCCGCCAAGACGCGTCGTATATATTTTTTTCAAATCCTTTACTTCTAAAATCATTCTCTTTTCCTCCTGTTTTCCTGGTCTGTTCCCATTTTCCTGAAACCGTTTGCTTCTGAAACCAGTCTGTCTTTTTCTTCTCTTGCTTGTATTTAGTATATAAAAAAGGAAAATGCTCCGCCATAATTTTAGCTTACATTTTCCTGATTAACCTTACAATCTGGTAAGATTGACGCTTTGTTTTATTCATATTCCAGAGAAATGGTATCCAGCCCCAGAATCACTCTTGTGCCTTTTCCAAGTTCGGACTCGATTCGTATTGTATGGGAAAGCCGCTCCATAATTCGCTTGCAAAGGTACAGGCCGATTCCCGTAGCACGCTTGTCTTCCCTTCCATTGTATCCGGTAAAGCTTGATTCAAACACACGCGGCAGATCCTGCGCTGCGATTCCGATCCCTGTATCCTCAATCACCAGTTCTTTTTTCTTTTCATTCAAAAGATAGATCTGAATTTTTCCCTTTTTTGTATATTTCAAAGCATTTGACAAAATCTGGTCGATCACAAAGGAAAGCCATTTTTCATCGGTAACTACCTTGATATCCGCGCCTTTATACTCCAGCGTAATCTTCTTGCTGATAAAAAGCCGCGCATATTTTCGGATACTCTGGCGCACAATGGAATCAAGGTCATACTGTCTGATCTGATAGTCGCTCCCTTTTCCTTCCAGTCTGACATACTGCAAAACCATATCGACATATTGTTCTATTTTAAATAATTCCATAAGCACTTCCCTGTTTTGCTCTGTGTCCTCTTTCAGCAAAAGACGCATCGCAGCAATCGGGGTCTTGATCTGGTGAACCCATGTCGTATAATATTCTGTCATCTCTCTGTATTTTTTCTCTTTTTCCAGATCCTGAACGCTTTTATCTTCTATTAAAAAGCGGATGATATCCTGATACCGCAGTTCCAGTTCATCGCCTGTCTCTGGAAATTCCTGTATTCCATAGGAAACTTCTTCTTTCATTCTCCCAACTTCTTCACACCGGTTTTTATAGCGGATAAAATTCCGCACTTCAAAAGCTCCGGCAATGCAAAGACAGATGAATCCTCCGTAGAGGCTTCCCTCCATCGGAAGCTGATACAGAAAGAAAGTGATGATAAATACGGCAAGGCAGAGATATACCATATTTCTGCCCTGTCTCTGTGTCTTCCAATATGAGAGCCATATTTTCTTTTTTCTCATTTATTCCACCAGATATCCAATTCCTTTTTTCGTTGTAATAAAGTTTTTCAGTCCTGCCTGTTCCAGTTTTTTTCTCAGTCTCGCCATATTGACGGTCAATGTGTTTTCATCCACATAACTGTCTGTCTCCCACAATCTCGTCATCAGCATATCTCTGGAAACGACATTTCCTTTGTTCTCCATCAGAATTTGTAAAATTCGATAATCATTTTTTGTCAGTTCAATTCGCTCTCCCTGATACATCAGTGTGGCATCGCTTGTGTTCAGGATCGCTCCTTTA
Source organism: Eubacteriales bacterium (assembly GCA_030526005.1). GTDB lineage: Bacteria > Bacillota > Clostridia > Lachnospirales > Lachnospiraceae > JAGZHZ01. Next base: position 12,171 of record JAUNDP010000007.1, on the reverse strand, counting down.
TGTTCAATCAGATTCATCTGACCGGAAAAGTCATAGCTTCTGCGCAGCATGGCCTGAATTTTCGCCGTCAGAACGTTGGGATCAAACGGTTTTGCGATAAAATCATCTGCGCCCATATTAATCGCCATTACAATGTTCATATTGTCTGCCGCAGAAGATAAAAAAACAATCGGAACTTTGGAAACTTTTCGGATCTCTTTGCACCAATAGTATCCATTAAAAAATGGAAGGGAAATATCCATCAGAACAAGCTGCGGTGAAAAAGAGACAAACTCTGCCATCACCTGTGTAAAATCTTCAATCACTTTTGTCTCATATCCCCAGTTCTGAATCTGTATGCTGATTTCTCTGGCAATCACAAGATCATCTTCCGCAATTAAAATCTTATACATATGAATTCCCCTATTTCTTCATTCCCTTTCGGACTGCACGGGCAAAAATAAGAATGACCAGCACAGCAGCCCAGATGAGCACGACGGTTTTCATCCATTCTAATTTGGCCAGCTCTCCGATTGCCATCAAAATCGTCAGAACGGCAACGCCTCCAAAAATCAAACTCATGGAACGACATTCTTCCTTCGATTTCATCTTTTTTCTTCCTTCTTTGTCCATCGCAAAATAGGCAGCCGAAAAAATCGGACCTTTTCCAAAAAAGATACAGACCGCATAGACAGTACAGAATACTGCGATGGCAAGATAAAAAATGATGCTTCCTTCCATTTCTTTCCTCCTTATGATTTTTATATTATAGCTAATTATACAAAATCAAATCTTTGAAATCAATGGCGGAAACAAGAAATAAAAAAATCCTGAACATTCTGTTCAGGATCAAAAAGCACGAGACGGGATTCGAACCCGCGACCCTCGCCTTGGCAAGGCGATACTCCACCACTGAGCCACTCGTGCATATATTCTGTTTTGAGAGCGGGTGATGGGAATCGAACCCACGTATCTAGCTTGGAAGGCTAGTGTTCTACCATTGAACTACACCCGCATATTTTTTAGTGCCCAGAACCGGAATCGAACCAGTGACACGAGGATTTTCAGTCCTCTGCTCTACCTACTGAGCTATCTGGGCATCTCATTGGCTCTCATTTGTTTGTTCATCGAACTGACAAGTGCTATTCTAGCAGAACTGTTTTTATTTGTCAATATAATTTTTTCTATTTTTTCAAAAATTTATTTATCCCCATCATTTTAAATAATTTCATGGATTTATAATTTTTTATTTACCTATTGACATGGTAGGTAAATATCCTTATAATGGCAAAAAATAAAAAAATCATATCAAACAAAAATGAAGGGAGATTATGCCTATGTCTGATTACAAATTTGAAACTCTCCAGCTCCATGTTGGTCAGGAAAATCCAGATCCTGCAACCGATGCACGCGCTGTTCCTATTTATGCTACGGCTTCTTATGTTTTCCGCGACTGTGCCCATGCGGCGGCACGTTTTGATCTGAGTGAATCCGGAAATATTTACGGCAGACTGACAAATTCTACCCAAGATGTCCTCGAAAAACGAATTGCTGCTCTGGAAGGAGGCAAGGCAGCATTAGCTCTTGCTTCCGGCGCGGCAGCTATCGCCTACACAATCGAAGCTCTTGCTCAGAATGGCGGTCACATTGTAGCACAGAAGACAATTTATGGAGGAAGCTATAATCTGCTGGCGCATACGCTTCCTGGTTTTGGAATCACAGCATCTTTTGTCAATATCCATAATCTGAAAGAGGTAGAATCTGCTATTCAGACCAACACAAGAGCCATCTATATTGAAACGCTCGGAAATCCAAACAGTGATATTCCAGATCTTGATGCCCTGGCAGATCTGGCGCATCGTCATGGTCTGCCCCTTGTTGTAGACAATACCTTTGGCACTCCTTATCTGATTCGTCCCATCGAGCATGGCGCAGATATCGTTGTCCATTCTGCCACAAAGTTTCTGGGAGGTCACGGCACTACATTGGGCGGTGTCATTGTAGATTCCGGAAACTTTGACTGGACTGCGTCCGGAAATTATCCGGCAATCGCAGATGCCAATCCAAGTTACCACGGCGTATCATTTGTCCAGGCAGCCGGACCTGCCGCATTTGTCACTTATATTCGCGCCGTTCTTCTGCGTGATACAGGAGCGAGTATATCCCCCTTTGCCGCATTTTTGCTTTTGCAGGGCGTAGAAACGCTGTCTCTTCGCCTGGAACGCCATGCTCAAAACACAGCCAGAGTCGTCGAGTTTCTGAACAATCATCCGATGGTTGAAAAAGTAAATCATCCCTCTCTTCAAGATCATCCTGATTTTGCACTGTATCAGAAATACTTTCCAAACGGCGGCGCGTCCATCTTTACTTTTGATATTCGAGGCGGTCAAAAAGAAGCCCATGCTTTTATTGATCATCTGCGCATTTTCTCTTTACTTGCCAACGTTGCCGATGTCAAGAGTCTGATTATTCATCCAGCAACCACCACGCACAGTCAGCTTACAGAAGAAGAACTTGCCGATCAGGGCATCAAGCCAAATACGATTCGTCTCTCTGTCGGTACGGAGCATATTGACGACATTCTTGCTGATTTACAGAGGGGTTTTTGCGCGGTTGAAGACGAATTCAAAAACAGATGACAGGAAACGCAGTCGTCTTTTCTAATAAATTTTTTTCGAGGTATGTATGATGATGATTTCTACAAGAGGTCGATACGCCCTGCGGATTATGATTGATCTTGCTGAAAATGCCGGCAGCGGTTTTGTTCCGATGAAAGAAGCGGCAGCCCGGCAGGGAATTTCCCTTAAATATATGGAACAGATTATGCCTTCTCTTTCCAAAAGCGGACTTGTGGAAGGCATTCACGGAAAAGGCGGGGGCTATCGTCTGGTCAGACCGCCAAAAGATTATACTGTCGGTGAAATTCTCCGTCTGACTGACGGAGATCTTGCCCCGGTCGCCTGCCTTCAATGCGATGCCAAGCCTTGCAGCCGACAGTCTTTTTGCAAGACCTTTGCGATGTGGAAAAACTATTATGATATGACAAATTCCTATTTTGATCAGATTACGATCGCCGATCTTATTGACAATCCTAATTCCGCACACTGAGCTGTCTTTCTATTTTAGAAGGAAAGCGCTGACTCCCAGAATTTCACTGTGAGATCAGCGCTTTATTCATTAAAAAATATAATTTTAAAGTCTGCCGTAGCACATCGTCAAATCTAAAATTCTATCCGCCAGATCATCTGTAAATTCCCCTTTTAAAAGACGCCATTTCCAGTTGATTCCCAGTGTGGACGGGCGATTGATTCTCGCTTCTTTTCCATATCCAAGATAGTCCTGAATCGGTATCACGCAGAGCTTTGCCACACTTGACATTGCAAGACAGTCCAAATCCCAGTACAATTTTTTTCTTGTGTCATGATAATTATTTAAATATTTCCGTACCATCTTCCGCTCTTCCGGTGAAATATCTTCCAGCCATCCTGTCAGTGTCTCATTGTCATGTGTTCCGGTATACACAACACAATTCTGCGTATAATTGTGCGGCAGATAATCGCTTGCACTTCCTGTGTCTCTGGAATCAAATGCAAATTCAATCACTTTCATGCCCGGATATCCGCTTTCTTTTACAAGCTGACGCACAGAATCTGTCACATATCCCAGATCTTCCGCTATAATCTCCTTTTCTCCGAGGCATTCTCGTACTTTCCAGAATAATTTCATGCCAGGTCCTTTCTCCCAATGGCCATGATGCGCCGTCTTTTCCCCATATGGAATGGAGAAATATTCATCAAATCCCCGGAAATGATCGATTCTGACTGCATCATACAGCTGAAAGCAGGCTGCCAGACGTCCGATCCACCAGGAAAACTGCGTCTGTTCATGGTAATCCCAGCGATATAAAGGATTTCCCCACACCTGTCCGTCTGCTGCAAATCCATCCGGAGGACATCCGGCGACAGAAATCGGCATCCCATTTTCATCGAGCTGAAACAGTTGTGGATTTGCCCAGGTATCGGCGCTGTCAAATGCAACATAGATCGGGATATCTCCTATAATTTTTATCTCTCTCTCATTTGCATATGCCTTCAGACGATACCACTGTTCAAAGAACTTAAATTGTACATATTCATAAAATTCTATTTCATAATACAGCGTTCTCTGATAATATTCCATCGCATAGCCCCATCTTTTTCTGATGTCCTCCGGCCACTCATTCCATCCTGCTCCGTCAAACAGATCTTTTACTGCCATAAACAGCGCATAATCCCGCACCCAGTATCCATTCTGCTCCATAAATTTTTTAAATTCTGAATTTTTGCTGATATCGCTGCGCTCATATGCTTTTCTCAAAAGTCGAAAACGCTCTTTATACAGCTTTCCATAATTTACGGTTCTCGGATCGCTCCCAAAATCTGCCGCATCACATTCTTTTTTTGTCAGAACACCTTCCTCAATCAAATCCTTCAGACTGATAAAATATGGATTTCCTGCAAAGGTTGAAAAAGATTGATACGGCGAATCTCCATAGCTGGTCGGTCCCAGTGGAAGAATCTGCCAGTACTTCTGTCCTGCTTTCTTTAACTGATCTACAAACTCATATGCACTTTTTGAAAAACAACCGATTCCATATTCAGACGGCAGACTGCTGACTGGAAGCAAAATACCACTTGCTCTCATTTTCTCACCTCATTTGATCTTTCTGTCCCTTCTGTTCCTTTGGGACTTCGTTTTTATCATCATACCACACCAGACGTTCTTCCGTCATTTCTTTTTTATATAACAAAAAAGTACCGCCAAAATGCGGTACTTTTTAGGAGTTTTTTTAGAGACTTTATTTTTTTGACAGTAACAATACCTTTCGAGTATTTGTTATCTTCTTCATCATACGCTGTTTTTCCCTGCGGCACAAGCCTCCCCAGGGGTTATTTTTTTACTTTTTTTCTTCAGAGGATGATTTTGTCCCGTCATTTTCAAAGATGGGAATTATCGAGGATAGAAATCATTTTCTTGCGGAAAAAATAATTTCATTTATGTTCTTCCTATCTTCAAAAAAAGGACGGGACTCCTCACCATGCCGTTTAATTTACTGCATAATTACCGTATCCAAGGTTCTGCGTTCACACTCTCCGCAGTCATTCCATAAAAAAATGCCTGTTCCGAAAAACAGACATACCTCTCTCTATGTGGGTAGATAGACAGGATGTAAAACTTTTCTCGGAAGTCTTAACCTTTTACATAAGAAGCAGGTTTCCTGACTCATAGATCATCGCTCTGTCTCTCCTTCTCACAGCATCTCTGCCGCAATGGATTTATCTGAGACATCGCTCCCTAAATACAGTGACCGGATCGCTCAGGATTCTCACCTGATTCCCTCTCAATCGACAACTCGTCTGACCTGTCGATACACTTTCTATGTTATATGGAATTATACGTTTTTTATTCTATCACACAGTCTTTGCAGTGTCAAGTCCTCTGACGCCTCATGATTCAGACTCTGCATACAGCTTGGAAAGTACTTCCATACATTCCCGAAAATTTTCCTGTGAAATATTTCCTCTCAGAGCAAACAGCAACTTTCCTACCACTTTTCCTGCCGCGCTTCCCATCTGTTCCCGCAGTTTTTCTCTTTTTTCAGATTCCATCGGCAATTCTCTGATGATCTTCTGCATTCTCCAGCTCAAATCTTCCACTGCTTTTTCTCTGATTTCCTGTATTTTAGGAATCATATCACGGCATTCATACCACTTATAAAATTCCTCCATCTGTTCATCCAGAATCTTCTTTGCCTTTTCAATATTTTCTTTCAGCTGCTGACTTTGAACATCAATATGAAAATCGTCAATATCATACAGTTGAATAAAATCATTCTCCCCGATCAAAGGGTCGATATCCCTTGGAACAGCCAGATCAAGCAAAACCATCTCATGTTCGATTTTCGTCTGTGCAACATTTTCTTTTGTCAGCGTATAGTTTGGGCTTGCCGTAGCGCTGACAACCATATCACATTCCGGAAACAGACGCATTCTCTCCCCATAATCAATCCTCTTACACGCTCTTGGAATATCTACGATTCCGCTTCGGTACTGTCTCACTGTGACAGTCACATCCATTCCTGCCTGCTGCAGCGTAGAGGCAGCTAGTTTTCCCATTGCGCCATTTCCGATCACCATGCACTTTTTTCCCTCAAACTGATATCCCATCTCTCTCAGAACCTGAATCGCCTGATGAATCACAGACTGATTTGCAATCGCCAAAACCACTTCTGTCTTTACTTTTTTTGCAGCTGTTACCGCCATACGGAACAAAACTTCCAGCACGCTGTCTGTCACATATTGTTCTCTGGCAAATGCCAGGGCATCTTTTACCTGTGTGATAATCTGATCTTCTCCCAAAATTCTGGACTTCAGTCCGCATGACAGTTCAAACAGATGCGTCACGGCTTCTTTTCCTTTTCTCTCTGTAAAGTAATCTCCATAGAAAGCAGCCGGCACTTCACGCAGTTCACACAACAGCTCGCACAGAGAAAATGATATCTCTTCCTCACAGCTGACCCAAAGCTCCATGCGGTTGCATGTCGAGATCATCACGCATCCATGAATCCCTTTCTGTGCCTTGATTTTCGGCAAAGCCTCAGCCATCTGCTTTTTTGTAAACGAAAAAATACACCGCACGTCTATATTGGCTTTACTGTGATCAATTCCTATCATTTGTATACTCATCTCGGTACATCCCTTCACTTTTCTTAATTTTCTGAAAATCAGGCTAAACCGTCTCCTGCTCTATTTTCATGGTCTTATCATAGCACAAAGTTTTCTTCTGTCAAAGACCATTTCTCTTTGCGCCATTTTCTCCCCTTTATCTCCCCATTGACAAGCAATATGATAAATGATAACCTGTTTTCGCATCTTAATTTTGCAATTCTTTTGCCAATGATCTTTTAAAAAAACAGAGAATTTATTCCATCAAAAAAGAAAGGATTTTTTATTATGAATCATAAAAATAAGAAAGCGATCTTGGTTGTCAGTTTTGGCACAAGCCATGATGACACAAGAAAATTAACCATTGATAAAATTGAATCTGACATTGCACATGCGTATCCGGACTTTATCATCTATCGCGCATGGACAAGCAAGATGATTATCAAAAAAATTTTTGAGCGAGACCACATTCGAATTTTAAACGTCTGTGAAGCAATGGAACAGATGATCCAGGACGGCATTTCAGAGCTGATCGTTCAGCCAACCCATGTCATCAACGGAATCGAAAATGATCTGATGAAACAAGACGTTCTCTCCTATTCCGATCACTTTTCCTCCATTCATTTCGGTACGCCTCTGCTGACATCGACGCAGGACAATGATTTTGTTGTGGAAGCCGTTGCACAGGAACTTGGCTCTTCTCTCCGCGAAGATGAGGTGCTCGTTCTTATGGGACATGGAACGACCCATTATGCGAATTCTGTCTATGCAGCTCTCGACTATACCTTTAAAGATCATGGATACTCCAGAATCTTTCTGGGAACAGTAGAAGCATATCCATCTACGGAATCCATCCTGCGTCAGTTGAAAGCTTTAAATCCACGCCGTGTCGTACTTGCACCTTTTATGATTGTCGCAGGCGATCATGCCAAAAATGATCTGGCAGGGGATGATCCCGATTCCTGGCGGTGTCAGTTTGAGCAGAGCGGAATGGAAGTTTCCTGTATTTTAAAAGGTCTTGGGGAATATCCGAAAATCAGACAGCTCTTTCTGACTCATATTGCCCAAAGCGTCTGATCTAATTTTTCCACACCCCTGCATTTTTGTCTGATCCGATTTTTTCATATAATAAATTGCATTTTTTTTGGAATAATATACCGAAATTAATAATTCTTAACTGAAACTTAATTGACAAATATATCAAAAAAAAATACAATGAAATTAAACATATTTCACAGTTTTTCGACAAATCATTTCGTTTTTATAAAACAGAGCTATCCAGTAAAATTTCTATACTTTGCGACATAAAAAATTCCCATTTCTGGTACATACATACTGTAAAATAAACAGCGAGATCTATTTTGAGAAAGACAAAAATAAAAAATGCAGGGAGAGAAAATGAAATGAATGAAAACAATCCACAGCGTCGCAGATCTTCCTATGACGAAGAGATGAGGCGCGAATATCTGATCCAAAAGCAAAAGCGTATCGCTCATGTGCGCAGACTTAGGGTTCTTTTTTGTTGTCTGGCAGTCGTTATTATTGGCGTCATTATTTTTGCTGTGGCGGTTGCCCTCAGATCTGGTGGTAAAGCAGACAAACCAAACACATCCTCACGTCCTGGTTCTGCTTCCTCTGACAAAAAAAATTCGGAACCCCAGAAAGAAACGGCAACAACAGTTCAAAATACAACTGAGACTTCTGCACCTTCCGCCCAGAGCAAAGATCTGATTGCTCAGGCAGACCGCCTTGCCGCAAGTTATGACTATGATGCCGCTATGGATCTTCTGAAAGGTTCCTCTGATTACGCATCAAACCAGACATTGCAGAAAAAAGTTACTGAATATCAAGCCACAAAAGATACTTGTGTGCCATATCCGATTGACCAGATCACACATGTCTTTTATCACACTCTTGTCAAAGATCCTTCCAGAGCATTTGACAGTGACAGTGATTCCGGCGGATACAATCAGGTAATGACCACGATCGATGAATTTAACAAAATTACGCAGGCTATGTATGAAAAAGGATTCGTTCTGGTACATCTTGACGATATCGCAAAGGTGAATGAGCAAGGAGTCATGGTTGCACAGGATATCATGCTTCCTCCCGGAAAGAAACCTTTCGTCCTCTCTCAGGATGATGTCAGCTATTATCACTATATGGACGGCGATGGCATGGCTTCCAAGCTCGTGATCGACGAAAATGGCGATGTCAAGACAGAATATGTGGAGACAGACGGTTCTGTCACGGTCGGCGACTTCGACATGGTTCCTCTGATTGACCGCTTTGTGGAGCAGCATCCTGATTTTTCTTACCGCGGTGCGAAGGGAACAATCGCTTTAACCGGATATAACGGTGTGCTGGGCTATCGCACAGACGGGGTATACCGCGATATCAATGATCCAAATCTCGATCCGGATCAGATCGAATTTTTAAATGCCCATCCGGATTTCAACTGGGATCAGGAAGTCGCACAAGCCACGGCAGTCGCCACAGCGATGAAAGAAAATGGGTGGCAGTTTGCCAGCCACACCTGGGGCCATATCAATGTCGGAGAGCGAAGTCTTGAGACTTTGATGGCAGATACAGAAAAATGGCTGACTTATGTTTCCCCGATTGTTGGAGAATGCGACAAGATCATTTTTGCATTTGGCGCAGATATCACAGGTGTCGATGATTATACGGGACAGCCTAAATTTGATTATTTAAAGAGCCAGGGATTCGATTATTACTGTAATGTGGATTCCAGTCAGTACTGGGTTCAGCTGCGTGACAGCTACCTGCGTATGGGCCGCCGCAATCTGGACGGTTATCGCATGTATTACAATCCAGAACTGCTCTCCGATCTGTTTGATGCTTCCGCCGTGTTTGATCCTTCCAGACCGACTCCGGTTCCGCCGATGGGCTAAAACAGTCCCAAAAAATAAATCAGAGGATTTCTTCCCATTCTAAAAAGAATTTGGAGAAGAACCTCTGATTTTTTCTTTTTTTATTTTTCAGAAAAATCTTATTGGAACAGCGGTGTGGAATAATAGCGGTCTCCGCTGTCCGGCAACATGACAACAATCGTCTTTCCTTTATTTTCAGGGTGCTGCGCCAGTTTTACCGCCGCGCTCATCGCTGCTCCGGATGAAATGCCGACTAAAATCCCCTCTGTCCTTGCGATTTCTTTTCCAAATGCAAATGCGTCTTCATTTTCTACGGTCATCACTTCATCGTAAATTTCTGTGTTCAGAACTTTTGGCACAAAACCTGCACCGATTCCCTGAATTCCATGTGCCCCGCTTCTGCCCTCGGACAGTACAGGAGACAACGCCGGTTCCACTGCGACGATCTGAATTTTACTGTTCTTTTCCTTCAGATATTCTCCCGTGCCTGTCAGTGTTCCGCCTGTGCCTACGCCAGCCACAAAAATGTCAACCTCTCCTTCTGTATCTCTCCAGATTTCAGGTCCTGTCGTCTTTCTGTGCGCCTGCGCATTTGCAGGATTGTCAAACTGCCCCGGAATAAAGCTGTTTTCTGTCTCTGCCGCCAGAGCCTCGGCTTTTTCAATCGCACCTTTCATTCCTTTTGATCCTTCTGTCAGAACAACCTCTGCTCCGTATGCTTTCAGCATATTTCTGCGCTCAATGCTCATCGTCTCCGGCATCGTCAGAATCATGCGATATCCTTTTGCAGCCGCAATCGCTGCAAGCCCGATCCCTGTATTTCCGGAAGTCGGTTCAATAATGACCGAACCCTCTTTTAAAATTCCCCTTCTCTCCGCCTCTTCAATCATCTCTTTTGCAGCGCGGTCTTTCACACTCCCCGCTGGGTTTAAATATTCCAGTTTTGCCAGAATTGTTGCTTCCAATTTATATTTTTTCTCAAGATGAATCATCTCTACAAGCGGTGTATTTCCAATCAATCCCAATGTTCCTTTATAAATATTTTTCATGCTGCATCACCATGTCCTTTCTTTTTTCTAATCATATATCATATTGCTCTCAAAAAAAAGTATTTTTCGTCGTCTGGAAAAATTTTTCTTTAAATTTAGGAGCAAAAAGAAGATTTTTTTACCGCCATATACGGTAAAATATAAAGAAAAAAAGACGAAAACCATTGATTTATCAACGTCTTCGTCTTTTACTTCTACATATAAATTCAATGCCGGCGACCGGAATCGAATTTTAGTGTCGTGAGATATGCAGGAGGCGGCAAAATGTTATAAAATCAACGTTTTAGGGCTTCTTTCTTTGCATTTTGGCGGCAAGAGGCGGCAAAAAAAATCCCCTTTTTGTCCCCTCGTGTCCCCTTTTTATCCCCCCACTCTTAAAATCGGCTTTTAAATGATCTGCACCTCATGGAGTTGCTCGTTGTCCTTTTGGGTTAATTTTTCTGTCACATGCAAGTAAATTTCTTTTGTGATAGAGCTGTTTTCATGTCCTAATCTTCTAGCGATCGTTTCAATGTTTACCCCATTAGCCAAGAGCAAGGAAGCATGTGTGTGCCTTAATGTGTGCGCCGTTATAGGTCTGCCTATAATTTTAATAGAGTTCTTGCGCAGATATTTATCATATGAGAATAGATTTATATATGAGCCTTTCTTGTCACTGATAAATAAATTTGTGCGATAGCCACAACATAGACCCTCAAGCCGTGTGTATTGTATGATCTCTTTACAGATAGCCTCTAATTCTGGTTGTAGATAAATATCACGAATAGAACACAGGGTTTTAGGAGTGTTTACAATCTTATTATTAGCGTCAAAGGTCTTATTGATATGTATTACACGTTCGGAAAAATCAATATCAGCAACATTCAGGGCAATGGCTTCCCCGATCCGCAGACCAGACAGGGCAAGGAAACGGGTAAGCAACTGCCATTTTTTTATTTTCATTGCAGAGATTAGCTTGCCTAGTTCCTGTTGTTCTAAGTATTTATCCTGTATTTTCTCCCTATGTGTTTGATCTTTAAAAGGCTTGATCTTCTCGATCAGCGCCGCATCCTCCACATAGTCGTTTTCATATCCCCATCTTAAAAGAGCCAATAAGCGTGTCCGGTGTTCATTTAATGTTCCTGAAGCTTTCCCAGATCTGACAAAACATTCATTAATATAGTTAGCTGTTAAGCGACTTATAAGGACATCCGCTCCCAGAAGTTTTATAAGACTGCTGCACTGATAGAAATTTCTTCGGTATGTTGATGGCTTCACAGTCAATTCTTGATAATTTAGATATTTACTCACCAGATCACTAAGGGTCAGATCTTCCGTTTTCTTCGGTGTGCTTTGACGTTCCTCGATCATTCTAAGCAATGTTTCTGTAGCTGTGCGCCTGGTGGCGGCAGTGTTCTTGCTCATGGTTACAGATACACGCTTTTTCTTTCCTGTCAGATAGTCGGTATACTGTTCCACATATTTATATTTTCCTGATTTGGTTTCCTCAACCCACATCTTATTCCCTCCTGTTCAAATTATTTTTTACGGTACAAAAGGTACAAAAGG
>JAUNDP010000035.1 GCA_030526005.1 Eubacteriales bacterium | reverse complement strand
AAACAAGTCGAAAAGTAAGAAAAAGAGAAATGATCTGTGTGTAGTTTTGAAGGTATATGAAAAGTGACTAGAAATAGTCACTTATATTTATATATTTCAGTTAATTCCAAAATTTAAAATATTTTGAATTGACATAATATCATTTTTATGATATAAATAAATTAGATATCAAAGGGGTTTGGTCAAGTGGTATGACAGAAGTCTCCAAAACTTTTAGTGGGAGTTCGATTCTCTCAACCCCTGTTTAAAAAGTCTTGCATTTGCAGGACTTTTTTTGTTCTTCAAAGATTTGAAATTAGACTTGAAAAAAAGTAAAATGTATGATAAATTATAAGTGACTTTAAAAATCTTAAAGTGATATCACAAAAGTACAGTTCTATGTGCGATCTTTGTGATATATCTCATCAAATTCCCTATCAGCGAGAATGTTTTTCAGGACAATGAACAGAATTATTCGATCATTCCATTGCCAGATAATTTACCAGACAGAATGAATAAATTTTGCATGTCTGAAAGACAAAAAGAAAGCAAATCAAAAAACATGGAAAAAGGAGGTGTCAAATTCAGATATTTTTTAAAAGAATAAAGCAGAATGAAAAATAAAAAAAGAAAGGAGCAGCATGAAGAAAAATAACTCAAAAAAGAAAAAGATGATGAAAAAATTTGGCGTCTTTCTGGCACTTATTTTTCTATGTTCAACTGTAATTTATTCCAGAGATCCCATTTTTGCTCATTTTTCAGAACAGGGAATTGGACAGGAAGCTGTAAAAACAGTGAAAAAAGAGTTAAGAACAGAAACAGAGGATGAAGAAGAGATAGAAAAATTAACAGAAAATGTGACAGCGCCTGATTTTGAAAATGAAAGTGAAACGGAGATCTGTTCGGAAGAAGAGAATGAGTCAGAGACACAGACAGACTTAGAAGAAGAAAGCGAAGCAGAGGTACAGACGGATTCCGAAGAAGAAAGCGAAACAGAAGTACAGACACATTCTGAAGAAGAGAGTGAAGAAGAGACACAAATCAGTTCAGAAGAAGAAAATCAATCAGAACAGCAGACGGATTTAGAGGAGGAAAGCGAAGCAGAAACACCGACTACCTCAGAAAAAGAAAGCGAAACGGAAACAAACTCAGAAGAGGAGAGTGAAAGCGAGACAGGGACAATTTTAGAAGAAAATATTCCTTTTCAAGTAATTTTGCTTATAGAAAATGGAACAGCCAGAGCGCCGGGACAGGCACAGGTTGACACGTTTGGGCAGATTGAGATTTTAGGAGCGCGCACTTCCTATAAACACAATAAAGAAACATTTCAAACAATTTACTGCTTGAACTACGCGAGAAATGGCGCTTATGGAATTTATGGTTCAGACCGCACTGCACCTGTCCATGCGTCTATTACTTATGTACTTGCCAAAGGAATGAAAATGGCAAAGAATAATGAGACGATAGATGTAAAATATAGAGGAAATAATGATCAGGAGAGTTATTATATCACACAGATGGCTCTTCATCTTGTAAATGGTGCAATCGGAGGGGAAGAAGATATTTCCGGTCTCTTGGATCAATCCAAAAATCCAGAAGTATACCAAAAAATTTACGCATTATATCAGGATGCCATGGCACAGAAAGAACCCATAACAGATCCGGAAGGATATACAAAAGAAGTGACGTGTGAGATTCTTCCTAAAACACAGACTGTGTGGATAAAAGATGAAAAGAAGGGTGGATTTCGCACAGAAAAGAATTATACTGTTTCAGTCAGTGATCCAGCGAGAGTGATTCAGGCAGAATTGAGTCTGAAAGGAAGCAATATTCAGGGAGTGTCGATCATAGAGACGGGCGACGATTCTTTTTATCTCCATGCCTCAGAAAGCGCATTTGAACAGATGAAGTCAGAAAAAGACTGGAATGCAGAAATCCTATGGTCTGGACAGGTACAAGAAAAAACAGGATATCGCTATGTCCATTTATCAGGAGAATGGCCTGGAATCACAGAATACCAGGACTTGATCTTTTTGGAAGACGCACAGCAGCCTGTCTCTTTACAAGAAAAAGCATTCGCAGAATTAAAAGTAGTTCCAGAGGAAAAAGGACGAATTGCTGTGATAAAAAAGGACAGTGAGACAAAAAAGGGATTAAAAGGAGCTGTCTTTGGGATTTATGAAGAAAAAGCATGTAAAACACTTGTCACAAAGACCGGCGAAAGCGATGAGACAGGAAAAGCAGTGACGGAGGAATTTCAGATAAAATCAAAAGGATCGTATTTTATGAAAGAATTAAAAGCGCCTATCTATCATATTTTAGATCAAACGGTGACGGAGATTCCGACTGCAAAACTGAAAGAAGAAAAAACAGTTACTTATACGAGGGAAAATAAGGCGCAAAAAGGGAAAATTGTTCTGAAAAAAGAAGATGCAGATCCAGAAGAAAAGAGAGTGGAAGGAAGCCTTCAAGGAGCAGTTTATCTTGTGTTTGCAAAAGAAAAAATTTATAAGACAGATTTAAAAACGATTGCATATGAAGCATACAAAAAAGGAGACAATGAAAAATCAAAATCATTTGTCACTTCATTGAAGACAGACAAGAATGGAAAGGCTGAGACGGAGACATTATATCTTGGAAATTATCTGATCTTTGAAAAGACAGCGAGTGAAGGATATGAAATAGACGAGACCATTCACGAAGTTCAACTGACTCCTAAAAATAGTGAACAGGAAATCATCGTGAAAGAGATCACATCAAAGGAGAAAAAAATCAGGGGAGATCTGGAACTGAAAAAAACAGGAAAAAAGGGTGACGATCTTGTAGCTTTGGAAGGCGCAGAGTTTACAGTCACAGCAAAAAAGAACAATGAAAAAGTGGCTGTTCTTGTGACAGATAAAAATGGCTATGCTACGACAAAAAAAGAGGGCAAAGAGGGGACTTTGTTATATGGAACATATATTGTCACAGAGACAAAAGCGCCGGATGGATATGAAAAAGCGAAGCCATTTGAGGTTAAGATTGAAAAACCGAGCCAAATCTATAAATACGAGATAGAAGATATTCAGAAAAAGGGAAAAATTCAGATCAGAAAGATTGATGCAGAGACAAAAAAAACAATTCCTATTAAGGGAGCCAGCTTCCGAATTTTGGAGAAAAAGACAGGAAAAGTTGCAGCAGAAAATTTAAAGACCGATCAAAATGGATGGATTCAGGTGGATAAAATGCTCCCATTTGGAACATACATTTTGGAAGAAATCATGCCTCCGGATGGATATAAAAAGGGAAGCGCGCTGGAATTTACAGTAGACAGCGAAAAAATGATCACCGTGGTATATGAAAACATTCCGCAGAAAGGAAAAGTGAAAATAAAAAAGAAAAAGGCAGGAAGTAAAACTGTTCTGTCAGATGTTCGGTTTGTTATTTTGGCAAAAGAGGATATCGTGACTGGAGATGGAAGCGTCCGATTGAAACAAGGGGAGATTGCGGATACGATTGTCACAGATCAGAACGGTATAGCAGTCAGCAAAGAATTGTATCCTGGATTGTATGAAATTCAGGAGAAAAAGCAAAAACCAGGATACAGCAGAAATACAGAGGGAAAAGAGATCCGCATTGAAAAAGATACAGAAAAAGAAATCGAGTTGATCTTGGAAAATCATCCGACATCCGTGAAAATAAAAAAGACAGATGAAGAGCTGAAAACAGATCTGGCAGGAGTCATTTTTTCTGTCTGGAGAGAGGGAGAAGAGAAAAAAGAATTTGTAACAGATAAAAATGGTGAGATTTATCTGGAAGAGTTGGTTCCTGGGAGATATTATCTGGAAGAAAAACGACCGAAAAAAGGATATCTTCTGAGCGAACAAAGACTTTCTTTCGTAGTGGACAAGGATGGGAAAATAGAAGGAAAAAGTGAATGGGAATATGTATTATCCAACAAAAAAATGAAACCAGATATCAAAGTTGCCAAGCTTGCAAATAAAACAACAGGTGTTACGCTGGAAGATGGAAGATATCAGGGAGAAAAAATCAGCGGTACTTATACGGCAAATGAGATTGTGGAATATAAAATTCTGATTACAAATAGCGGCAACACAAACGTCAAAGAGATTAAAGTGAAGGATAAAGTACAAGAAGAACTGGAAAAGCAGATGATTCCAGAAAGCGCTGAATTTTTAATTGAGACAGGAACATATGAGACAGCATTTGGGAGGTCAGTAGAGGTCAAAAAACGCTCAGAGACAGAACTATGGATCAGTGAGCTGACAGTGGGAGACAGCTTAGAAGTATGTTTCAGACTGCAGTTAAAAGAAGATGCCCAAAAAAGTGAAGAGTTGGAGAATATGGTATATGTGTCAGGAGATTATGAGCCTGAAGAAGGCAAAAAAGAAAAGATTCCAGAGGATGAAGATGACTGGGATTCTGACAAGATCAAAATTGAAAATGTGATTCAGGTGGAGGTTATCAAAGTAGATGCGCAGACAGACAAACCGTTGGCAGGCGCCAGACTGGCGGTTCTGAAAGAAGATGGAACGATTCTGGATGAATGGATCAGTGACACGGAGGGACATCGCGTGGAAGGGACAGAGGTTCGAAAAGTATATACTCTAAAAGAGCTGGAAGCGCCGTCAGGATATGAGAAAGCAGACAGTTTTACATTTACCGTTCTCGATACAGGAGAAGTCCAAAGAATTGTGATGAAAGATGAACCGGAAGAAGTACCGCAGCATCTGCCGGAAGAGACGATTGTAAAAACGGGAGATGAGACAAAAACAGCAATATATATAGCAGGAATTCTAACTTCACTTTGTATGGCATCTGCTGTTTTTCTAAAAAAGGGGCGAAAAAGAAAATAAAAAATTATAAGTAAAAAAGATAAGTAAAAAAAGAAAGGGCTATGCTGCATTGTTTTGCAGTGCAGCCCTTAAAATAAATAGACGGAAGATCAAATACGTTATGCACAAGGTTTATTTTTTTGATAGATCAGCCAAAGACCTTTTAAAAGCAGTTCGTCATCGATGATGATATCTTTGACACAGTGTGGGATAATCGCTTTTGCCAGCCCTCCTGTGGCGATGACCGTTGCGTGTTCTCCAAGTTCTTTTTCAATTCTGTCGATCATTCCGTCAATGCAGGAAGCGTTTCCATTCAGAACACCGCTTTTCATACAGTCGATGGTATTTTTACCGATAATTTTTTTCGGAGCCTCAAGACTGATGCGAGGAAGCTGAGAAGTACGGCTGGTTAGAGCATCGAGCGAAATGCGGATGCCGGGAATGATCATTCCTCCGATATAATTTTGATTTTTATCCACGACAGATATGGTCGTTGCAGTTCCCATATCAATGATAATCAAAGGCGCCTTATGCTCATGGATTGCCGCAACTGCATTTACGATCAGATCGCTTCCTACCTGAGCCGGATTATCCATCAGAATATTCAGACCATTTTTGACGCCGGGACCTACAATCATGACAGATTTCTCCGTAATTTTTTCGATCGATGTGCGGATCAGACTTGTGACAGGCGGAACGACGGAAGAAATGATGGAGCCGTCGATCATAGAAGGACTTAAATTATACATTTCCAATACATTTTTAAAACTGATTGCATATTCTAAGACTGTTTTTGTCTGATCTGTGGAAAGACGTTCTGTAAATAAAATTTTATTATCTTTGATACAGCCAATTACAATATTTGTATTTCCGATATCAATAGCGAGAATCATAGGAACCTCCTAAATTTCTAATAAAGGAAAGCGCGAGGCATTTCCGATTCATTATAAGTGCGACGATAGTATAACATGAAAAAACAGGGAAAGCAAGGAAGAAACAGGGACAAACAGGAGGAAAGCCTGCTCCTTTAGGTGCGGGATGGACAGCACGGATAGCACGATGAATTTTATAGTTTGTTGTGTATGCTTTTATACATACATTGTGGTATAATGTGTAAAGGTTTCGATACGAGCCTTATACTATCGTTCATTCATTAGAATGATTGGTAGGGAAAGTCTTATGGAAACAGATTAGCTTTATATACTTTCGAGTATATTTGTAAGTCTATGTACATAAGAACCCAACGAGTTTTAGCCGTTGGAGTGTCAGGAGAAAATGAAAGTATGATATGATAAAAAGAAAAATCAGGAGGGGAAAGAACAGTATGTTAAAGGGAAAAACGATTGTATTAGGCATCACAGGCAGCATTGCAGCGTATAAAATGGCAAATCTGGCGAGTATGCTGGTAAAGCTGAATGCGGATGTTGAAGTGATCATGACGCAAAATGCCACGAATTTTATCCATCCGATTACATTTGAGACACTGACAAATAAGAAATGTATGGTAGACACATTTGACCGGAATTTTCAGTTTCAAGTGGAACACGTCTCTCTGGCAAAGAGAGCAGATGTAGTTATGGTAGCTCCGGCCACTGCAAATGTGATTGCAAAGATGGCATATGGGCTGGCGGATGATATGCTGACGACGACTGTTCTGGCATGTGAATGTAAGAAAATTGTGGCTCCGGCAATGAATACAAGAATGTTTCATAATCCCGCCGTGCAGGAAAATTTAAAAAGACTGCAGGCATATGGAATGGAAGTGATTCAGCCAGAAAAAGGGATGCTTGCCTGCAGAGATATTGGGGACGGAAAGCTGCCTGACCCGGAAATTTTGCTGGCATATATCCTGAAAGAAGTAGCTTTTGAGAAAGATCTGAAAGGAAAAAAGGTTCTTGTGACAGCAGGACCGACCGTGGAAGCGATCGATCCGGTGCGTTATATCACAAATCATTCGACGGGAAAAATGGGATATGCCATTGCAAGAAACTGTATGATGCGCGGCGCAGATGTGACACTCGTCACAGGCCCTACCTCTATTCCAAAGCCTCACTTTGTGAATGTGATTGAAATTCAAAGCGCAAGAGAGATGTTTGAGGCGGTAAAAGCGTGCGCAGAGGAGCAGGATATTATTATAAAATCTGCGGCAGTTGCAGATTACCGACCGAAATATATCCATGATGAAAAAATCAAAAAAAATGGCTCTTCTATGACACTGGAGCTGGAAAAGACAGACGACATCTTAAAATATCTGGGAGAACATAAGAAAAAAGGACAGTTTCTATGCGGATTTTCAATGGAGACGGAAAATATGATACAGAATTCCAGAGAAAAGTTAAAAAAGAAAAATGTGGACATGATTGCTGCAAATAACTTAAAACAGGCAGGAGCAGGTTTTGGAACCGACACAAATGTTATCACTTTAATCACAGAAAAACAGACGAAACAGCTGGAACTGATGACAAAGGACGAGGCAGCAAAGCAGATTATAGATGAAATTCTGAGATGTCAGAAAGAAAAAGAGAATGGAGAAGCATATGAAAAAAATGTATGAGGCAATATGGGAAATCTTTAATCAATGCCCGAATAATCAGATGCGGGATATTTTTATTGATGAGATTGAAATTGAAGATATCGATCAGTTTGTGCATGATAAATTCAAGGGAAAAGAGGTAACATTTGACAGAACCGATCTGGAGGATGGAACAATTATCTATGATATTGTGGCATCTGGTATCCGGCAGAGATATTCTTTTACAGAAATCTGAACGGGAGACAGAAAAAGAAAACAATTCTGCGGATTGGCAGAACAGACAGAGAGGAAAAAAGATGGATACTTTATGGAATAATTTAGAGCAGCAGGGAGTCAGCAAAACGTTGCTGGAAGAGATTAAAAATTTCCGTACACGTTTTCTTGTATCAGAAAAAGTAAAAGACAGAGTCATCCGTCCTGAAATTCCATTTTATGGAAAGGAAGTATTTGAGATGGCTGCATCTGCCATTCTGGAAGGAGAAAACCTTTTACTTACAGGAGGAAAGGCGACAGGGAAAAACGTATTGGCAGAAAATCTGGCATATGTATTTGGACGTCCTTCTTACAATATTTCTTTTCATGTCAACACAGACAGCAGCGCTCTGATCGGTACAGATACATTTGAAGACAATCAGGTAAAGCTGAGAAAGGGACCTGTATATCTATGCGCACAAAATGGAGGATTTGGGATTTTTGATGAGATCAATATGGCAAAAAACGATGCGGTCTCTGTACTTCACGCAGCGCTTGACTATCGCAGAATTATTGACGTTCCGGGTTATGACAAGATCAATCTCCATGAAGCGACACGTTTTATCGGTACAATGAATTATGGATATGCAGGGACGAGAGAATTGAATGAAGCGTTAGTCTCACGATTTATGGTAGTAGATATGCCGCCTGTCACGAAAGAGACATTGGATATGATCTTAAGCGACTTATTTCCAGATGCAAAAAAAGAAGGACTGCAGCAATTTTCAGGACTGTTTATGGATCTTCAGCTAAAAGCGGCAAACAATGAGATCTCAACAAAACCGCTTGACTTGCGTGGAATGATCGGAGCAATCAGAACGATCCGGGCAGGTCTGGCGCCAAGCGCAGCCGTCCGTATGGGAATCGTCAATAAGAGCTTTGACATTTTTGAAAAGGAAATCGTGGAAGATATTGTGATGACAAGAATACCTGAAGAGTGGACGAGCGCGCACGTTTTTGGACGGTAAAGGAAGCAAAATGGAAAATATAAATTATGATCCGGAAGAATACCGGATGGAAATTGAAAACAGAATGAAAAATCTGATGTGGACAGTCAGCGGCAATTATGAATTGGATATCCATCTCGATCTGGAATCGTTTCAGAAATCAAAATATATTTCCATGTATGATGCAATTAAGCAGGGAGCATTTGCACAGTATTTTGACAGAGAACAGTTAGCTGGATATATCGTAAGAAAAGTCTATTTTCAGGCAGACGAGAGGGCGCTGATGAATGTCGCACAGCTTTGCGTGGACGCTGCGTCATATGCAAAAATTTCTACAGATCGTCCCGGTGTTCCACAGATCCGTGAAAAGGCAATGGAAGATATCTTAGAATATGATTTTGAACGGCTGAATCGATCGGATGCCGGAAGAATGGAAATTGCATGGATGAGGGGATGCCTCAGAGATGACTGGAAGATGGAAAAAAAGCTGCTGGAGCCGATTCAGAAGATAAAAGAGCTGAAAGATGCAAAAAATACAATGGAAATTATCCAATGTATTGACCATTTATATAATGGCTGGATTGATCCCACATTTGAAAAGAGATGTGGCACGCTGGAGACGGTGATGGATGTCACGCTGGAGGACTTGAAAGAATTTGACTGGAAGGATTTTCTGGAAGACGAACTTGAGGAAAGCGTGCTGGAGCAATATATGCAGCAGGTGGAAAACCAGCTGAGCAATTTAAACTCTGGGCAGGACAGAGAAGAAAAAGAAGAGCAGAGGAAAAACAAAAAGAAGAATATTGTCGTCTTAAAACAAGAAGATATCGAGAAAATGTATCAGTATATGGAACTGAACTACGGCAGGTCGTATCTGACAGAGCAAGAGCAGAAAAAAAGAAATTACCAGATGTGCCGCGGCGCTCATGAGGACTGCAGTTTGTACTATACGGATGGTATTTTAAAAAATCCGGTAAGAGTGAATGCGCAGTATGTCAATGCCAAAAAGCAGAGAGAAAAAAATGAAGTGGAATATCACAATCATCACAATATGGCAAAGAGAAATATTGAGATTATGACGGCGAACCTGAAAAGGTCGCTTCTTCAGAGAAATGAGACGGAATATCTTGCGTCAGACTATGGGATTCTTGTACCGAAACTGCTATGGAAAGTGGGACGAGGAAGGACGAATCATCTGTTTTTAAAGGAAAATAAAAGAGAAAATTCTGATTTTGCCGTACAGATTCTGATGGATGCAAGCGGTTCTCAAAGAGAACGTCAAGGGCAGATTTCACTTCAGGCCTATATCATCAGCGAATCATTGAGCAATGTACAGATTCCGCATAAAGTAGCAAGTTTCTGTACCTTTTGGGATTATACAGTTATCCAGAGATTTCGGGAGTATGATGATCCCAGAACAGAGAATAAAAATGTCTTTCAATATCGGACCTCTTCCAATAACAGAGACGGACTGGCAATCCGCGCGGCTGGGGAATCTCTGATTCAAAGACCGGAGGAAAACAAAATTTTGATTGTGCTCAGCGATGGAAAGCCAAATGATGTTGTCGTCAATCGCCCGAACAGTAAAAATCCGCAGAGCTACTGCGGAGAGTATGCGGTCCGAGATACTGCCTTTGAAGTGCGCAGCCTGCGGAATAAAGGGATTTTTGTGCTGGGCGTATTTACAGGGAAAGAAGAAGACTTAAAAGCGGAACAGAAAATTTTCGGAAAAGATTTCGCCTATATTTCAGCGATTGAAAACTTCTCAAATATCGTTGGGATTTATCTGAGAAGATTGCTGGAATGGGAAACGGAACAATTTTAGGAGGCAAAAATGAAGAAATCAACGATACTTAAAGGAGCAGGGCTATATGGACTGCTGACTGGGGCAGCAGCATGGAAATTTTTTTCCTATACGGTAAAGAGACGGGAAGAAGATGGAAAGCTGAATTCATCCAATCCTTATATTGACTTAATCAAAGAAAAAAGTACATGGCTGCAGCAGCAGAAAACAGAGAAAGTTTCGATTTTATCTTTTGACGGATTAAAACTGCGCGGTATTTTTCTGCCGGCAGAACAAAAGACAGATCGGGTGATTCTGGCTGTCCATGGATTTCGGGCAAATGTAATGAAAGACTTTGCAGGATTACTTTATTTTTACCATCAGCAGGGATATCATGTACTTCTGGTGGATGACCGTGCGCACGGGGCAAGCGAAGGAAAATATATTGGATTTGGATGTCTGGACAGGGAAGACTGCTATCGCTGGATTCATTATCTGGATCAAAGATTTCATGGCCAGTGTTCCATTTTTCTTCACGGAATTTCTATGGGAGCTGCTTCGGTACTGATGACAAGTTCTATGAATTTGCCGATATCTGTAAAAGGAATTATTGCAGACTGTCCATACACATCGATCTGGGAAGAAATCTGTTATTTGACAGAGAGGGAGAAAAAGTCATGGATTATTATGTATCCGATCATAAAGATTGCAAGTAAGATCTGTAAGGCAGTAGCCGGATATGAATATGACGAAATTTCTTCTGAAGAAGAAGTAAGGAATACAAAAATTCCAATCCTGCTGATCCATGGAAAGGAAGACCGATTTGTACCGCCTTCCATGTCAGAGAAAATTTATGACAGCTGCGTATCTAAGAAAGAACTCTGGATTGTTCCAGGAGCAAAGCACGCGGAATCGTATTATATTGCAAGAGAAGAATATGAAGAACATATTTTGAAATTTATGGAGAAGGCAGAAAAAACGGAGAGTATAGGATGACAAGAGAAGATTCCTGATAATTGTATTGCAGGGCAGTTTATATAAATGGCTTGTAAAATAGTAAAAAATAACATATACTAATCATATTGTAAAAAACAGGAGGGATCATTTACTATGGCAGAAAGAGGATGCAGCAGTACAAGCTGCTCTAAAGAAAACTGTGCTGGATGTGAACACAACAAAGAAAAGAAAAGTTTTTTGGTAGAACAGAATGTCTACTCTGATATCAAGCATATTATCGGTGTAGTCAGCGGAAAAGGAGGCGTCGGAAAGTCAATGGCGACCGCTTCTTTAGCGAATATGCTGGCAGCTAAGGGATATCGCGTCGGTATTCTGGACGCTGATATCACAGGACCTTCCATTCCGAAGATGTATGGCGTACACGGTCCGGCTCAGGCAGATGACGAAGGAATTTATCCGATGATTACAGAAAATGACATTAAAATTATGTCCATCAATCTTTTGATGCCGGACGAAGAAGCGCCGGTAATTTGGAGAGGGCCTGTGATTTCCAATATGGTAAAACAGTTCTTCACCGATGTGATCTGGGGAGAACTGGATTATTTGCTTGTGGATATGCCTCCGGGAACAGGGGACGTTCCGCTGACGGTATTCCAGTCACTTCCGCTGGACGGTATCGTGATTGTTTCATCTCCGCAGGATTTGGTGAGACTGATCGTAAAAAAAGCATACAATATGGCAAAGACAATGGATGTCAAAGTACTGGGGATCATAGAAAACTACAGCTTTGTAAAATGTCCGGACTGCCAGAAAGAAATCAAGGTGTTTGGAGAGAGTCATATCGATGAGATTGCCGCAGAGCTGGATGTAAAGGTATTGGGCAAGATGCCGATTGACCCTGAATTTGCTGCCAAGGCAGATGAGGGAAAATTCTCAGAAGTCTATAATCCGTATGTAGAATCTTCTTTTGCAGTGATCAGAGCACTGAAAAAACAGGAAAATTAAATAAGAATACAGAGAAAAAACAGGGAAAAAAACAGGAAAATTCCCTGTTTTTTTGATGTTTTGATGCGAAAACAGGATTGTTAAAAGAATAACGAGAATATAAATTGAACAATAATAGCGCAATAAAAGTGAAAAAGATATACAAAATAGATAAAAACAAAAAAGAAGTCGAAAAAAATCGAAAATCTTAAAAGAGAAAAAATACATTGACAAATAAAAAAAACCATGACATAATACGCAGAACAAAAGTTAAGCAGCTTTACAGTATAGATAAAAAGGCCGAAAGGCCGCAGTCTGTTGGTTAAATAATGAAAGAAAGGTGAAACTGATGTTAGAAAGAAAAATTAAACTTAATGAGTTAGAGGAAGTAAAAGAGTTTGTTTCAGTGGCAAGTCAGTGTGACTTTGATATCGATGTTTTTTACAACAGAGTAATCATTGATGCGAAATCTATGCTGGGAGTATTAAGCTTAGATTTGACAAAAACACTGACCGTAAAATACGGCGGAAGAGATATGAAGTTTGAAGATGTATTGAGTAAATATTCTGCTTCGTAAAAAGAATCGATATAAAATTTTAAGAAACAACAAAGATAAAACAGCAGTGTTACTGCCTGCTGAGAAGTTCGCTTTACAGAAAAATCACGGAAAATCCTTTGATAAAAGGGAAAACCCGTGATTTTTTTATGTCTCTTTCTCTTGTCATATTCCGCAGTGGGTGGTAGAATGTTAGGGAAGAAAGCTAACTTTGATAAAATCAAATACGATGGAGGAATCAAATGAGCAGCGTAAGAAGAGTGTATGTTGAGAAGAAACCGGATTTTGCAGTAGCCGCAAAAGAATTGCGCCATGAAATCCGCAACTATTTAGGATTGAAAGGCGTGACAGGTGTCAGAGAATTGATCCGCTATGACGTGGAAAATATCTCAGACGAAGTGTATGAAAGAGCATGTAAAACAGTTTTTTCAGAGCCGCCAGTCGACACTTTATATGAAGAGACATTTGAGACAGCAGAAGGTTCCAGAATATTTTCAGTAGAATTTTTGCCGGGACAGTTTGACCAGAGAGCAGATTCCGCAGTGCAGTGTATTCAGTTTTTAAAAGAAGATGAAAAACCGCTTGTCCGTTCTGCGACAACGTATGTGATCGAAGGATCCATCACAGATGAAGAGTTTGAAATTATTAAAAAGCACTGCATCAACCCTGTTGATTCCAGAGAAACCGATATGATAAAGCCGGAGACGCTGGTTACAAAATTTGAAGAACCGGCAGATGTAAAGATTTTTTCAGGATTTACAGCGATGGAGGAAACACAGTTAAAAGAGTTGTATACTTCCTTAAATCTTGCTATGACATTCAAAGATTTCCAGCACATTCAGAATTATTTTAAAAACGAAGAAAAAAGAGATCCGTCTATGACAGAGATCCGCGTACTCGACACCTATTGGTCCGATCACTGCCGTCACACAACATTCTCCACAGAGTTAAAAGAAGTGACATTTGAGGACGGGGATTATAAAAAACCGATTGTGGAGACATATGAGCGCTACTTAAAAGACAGGGAAGAACTGTTTAAAGGCAGAGACGATAAATTTGTATGTCTGATGGATCTTGCCCTGATGGCAATGCGCAAGCTGAAAAAAGAAGGAAAGCTGGATGACCAGGAGGAATCCGATGAGATCAATGCATGCAGTATTGTTGTTCCGGTAGAAATCGACGGAAAGACAGAAGAGTGGCTTGTCAACTTTAAAAATGAGACACATAATCATCCGACTGAGATTGAACCATTCGGAGGAGCAGCGACGTGTCTTGGAGGAGCAATCCGTGATCCGCTTTCCGGACGTACTTATGTATATCAGGCGATGCGTGTGACAGGAGCCGCTGATCCTACAGGATCTGCTGACAATACATTAAAAGGAAAACTGCCTCAGAAAAATATTGTGCGCGGCGCAGCACATGGATACAGCTCCTATGGAAATCAGATCGGACTGGCAACGGGATATGTCAAGGAAATCTATCATCCGGATTATGTGGCCAAGAGAATGGAGATCGGCGCTGTCATGGGTGCGGCTCCAAGAAAGGCAGTTATCCGCGAGACTTCTGATCCAGGAGATATCATCATTTTGCTGGGCGGAAGAACAGGACGCGATGGCTGCGGCGGCGCGACAGGTTCCTCAAAAGTACATACAGAAGCTTCTATCGAGACGTGCGGTGCAGAAGTACAGAAGGGAAATGCACCGACAGAGAGAAAGATTCAGCGTCTGTTCCGCAGAGGGGAAGTCAGCCGTCTGATTAAAAAATGTAACGATTTTGGCGCAGGCGGAGTCTCTGTTGCAATCGGAGAGCTGGCAGCAGGACTTCATATCTATCTTGATAAAGTGCCGAAAAAATATGCGGGACTGGATGGAACAGAAATTTCAATTTCTGAATCTCAGGAGCGTATGGCTGTTGTTGTAGACCCGAAAGATGTAGATCAGTTCCTTGCATATGCAAAGGAAGAAAACTTAGAAGCAGTTTCCGTAGCTGAGGTGACAAAAGAGCCGAGACTTGTGATGATCTGGAGAGGAAAAGAGATCGTAAATATTTCCAGAGCATTCCTTGACACAAACGGAGCGCATCAGGAAACAAATGTTGTCGTTGAGATTCCTTCAAAAGAAAATAAATATTTCGTCAGAGAAGACATTGCTGATGTAAAAGAAAAATGGTTAGATACATTAAAAGATTTAAACTGCTGTTCACAGAAAGGACTTGTGGAAATGTTTGACAGCTCCATCGGAGCCGGTTCTGTCTATATGCCTTACGGTGGAAAGTATCAGCTGACAGAGACACAGTCTATGGTAGCGAAACTGCCTGTACTGGAAGGAAAGACAGATACTGTCACAATGATGAGCTATGGATTTGATCCATATCTGTCAAGCTGGAGCCCATATCATGGAGCCGTTTATGCTGTTCTAGAATCTGTGGCAAAAATTGTCGCAGCAGGAGGAGACTACAGCAAGATTCGATTTACATTCCAGGAATATTTCCGCCGTATGACAGAAGATCCGAAACGCTGGAGCCAGCCGTTTGCCGCACTGCTTGGCGCCTATTCCGCTCAGATGGGATTTGGACTGCCTTCCATCGGAGGAAAGGACAGTATGTCCGGTACATTCAATGATATTGACGTACCTCCGACACTCGTATCTTTTGCAGTGGATGTGGCAAGCGATAAGACAATTATTACACCGGAGCTGAAAAAAGCAGGAAGCAAACTTGTCCTTCTGAGAGTAGAAAAAGATGAATACGATCTTCCGGTCTATGAACAGGTGATGGATCAGTACGGCAAATTCTTTGAAGATATAAAAGCAGGAAAGATTATCTCTGCTTACACTCTGGACAGCAAAGGAATTGCAGCAGCAGTCAGCAAGATGGCATTCGGAAACAAGATGGGTGTCAAGATCGAACATAATGTTGATCCAAGAGATCTGTTTACAGCAGGATATGGAGATATCGTAGCAGAAGTTCCGGATGGAAAAGTGGGAGAACTGAGCATCACATATACCGTGATCGGTGAAGTGACAGACCGCGCTGCATTTGAATATGGAAATACAGTAATCACAATGGACGAGGCGCTGGACGCATGGACAGGAACTCTGGAGAAAGTATTCCCTACAAGAGCCACAGAAAATAAAGAATGTGTAGAAACCACTGTTTACAAGACAGATTCTGTCTATGTATGCAAGAATAAGATTGCAAAACCAAGAGTATTTATCCCTGTATTCCCAGGAACAAACTGCGAATATGACAGCAAAAAGGCATTTGAACGCGCAGGCGCTGAAGTGGATGTAAAAGTATTCAAAAATCTGACAGCGGAAGATATCCGTGATTCTGTTCAGATCTTTGAAAAATCCATCAATCAGGCTCAGATTATCATGTTCCCAGGCGGATTCTCAGCAGGTGACGAGCCAGATGGATCTGCAAAATTCTTTGCAACTGCATTCCAGAATGAAAAGATCAAGGAAGCAGTTATGAAACTGTTAAATGAGAGAGATGGTCTTGCGCTTGGTATCTGCAATGGTTTCCAGGCTCTGATTAAACTGGGACTTGTACCATATGGAGAGATCAAAGGACAGGATGTAGACTCACCTACTCTGACCTTCAACACGATTGGACGTCATATTTCCAAGATGGTTTACACAAAAGTAGTGACAAATAAATCTCCTTGGTTGCAGCAGGCCGATCTGGGCGGCGTTTATACAAACCCGGCATCCCACGGAGAAGGACGTTTTGTTGCAAGCAAAGAGTGGATTGAGAAATTATTTGCAAATGGACAGGTAGCGACACAGTACTGTGACATGGATGGAAATATCTCCGTGGATGAAGAGTGGAACATCAACGGTTCCTACGCTTCCATCGAAGGTATCACAAGTCCGGATGGACGTGTGCTTGGAAAGATGGCTCATTCTGAGAGACGCGGAGATCACGTTGCAATCAATATTTATGGAGATCAGGATCTGAAGATCTTTGAATCTGGCGTATCCTATTTTAAATAATTTAAAATAAAAAAGATGAGGGAGCGAATGCAGCAGCAGAAAAAATCTGCCGGGGCATTCGTTCCCTTTTTTCAAAAAATAGAATTCAGAATTGTTTTAAAATGCCACACAATATAGCAAACGAATAGAAAAGCGCTAAAAAGGAAAAAGATTGATGGAAAAATGCCACGTTTTGTTGACTTTTGGCAAAAAAGGTTGAATCAGAAAAGTAAGAGGGATAGAATAAGATATGAGGGAAAGAGCTATGGGAATCTATGGATTCTGCTGTCATATCACTTCTGGCCATTTCTGGCTTCTCATTCACATACCGTATCTTCAATTTCTAAAGCATAATCAAACAGTAATTTTTAAAAACAGAAAGAGATTCTCATAGAATATCCTAAAAAGAATATAAAAAAATAAATTGATAAAATTGTAAAAAAATACTTGACAATTAGATCAATTCATTTTATAATGATGGAGCAAGTTGAGAGAAACGCTTGCAGATATGGGATCTTAGCTCAGCTGGGAGAGCATCTGCCTTACAAGCAGAGGGTCATAGGTTCGAGCCCTATAGGTCCCATGAATTTAAAATGGCGGAATAGCTCAGTTGGCTAGAGCACACGGTTCATACCCGTGGTGTCGAGAGTTCAAATCTCCCTTCCGCTATCAGAAAAACCTGCTGAAAGAATCAGCAGGTTTTTTGTTCTTTCCATATTTTCTGATATCATATCGAAAGAAAGACAGAGAATATTTTATCTTCCACAGTTTTTTCCATATTCATCGCGGAAACAATCCTGTTCAGACTGAATGTCTCCGGCATAATTTCTGGCGCTGTTTTTGGACTGTGCGTAAGAACTTTTGCAGCTGGATTTAGCGGTATTGGACTCTGCGTGAGTGTGGCAGTTTTTTGCATTGGATGTTTTGTTTGATGTGGAATTTGTATTTTTGCTCATAGTGAAGTTCCTCCTTAAATATTAATAATTATTACAGAATTTATTATCTCAAAAAAATATAATTTTATACTTCTCTTTTTTGGGATGATTTTTGTCGGCTGTTGACGAAGATGGGAATAATTTCCTGAAAATTTAAAAGTTTTTTAATTTTATATTGCATTTTTCTTTAATATATATTATAATCAAAACCGTAAAAAGAATTTACCCTTCAATAATTTTTTTTACGAACCCCTTATTAATTATTTATACTCCCCTCGAAAAGCCAGGTAGCTCCCCTACCTGGCTTTTCCTAGTGCAAAAGATATTTTTTTAAAAATTTTGACGTTTTATACCGTTAAACCTATCGATTTTATAGCATATCCATTCTGCATAGCGAATGATTTGGCAATGCAGTATCATAAAAGATTTTAGATAACACGAAATCAATTTTATAGATGAAAAAGCAAGATGTGCGGATATCGATATCAAATGTATAAAAATACAGGAACAAACAATGAAGAAAATACATATAATACAGCAGGAAGGGGTGTGAAGAAATGATGTCAGACTTTGAAACAATTTCAGCAAAAGAGCTGGATGGTTTGATTCATAAGAAAAATTGTTTTATCATTGACTTGCGTATGCCGGATGAATATATGGAAAGCCATATCAAAGGTGCGGTCAATATCCCATATTACCGTCTGGCAGAGTGTCGTAGTCTTCCGGCTGATATGGAACTGATTTTGTACTGTGCAAGAGGATCGGCAAGTATGATGGCTGCGCGGGAACTGGCAGAAAAAGGATACCATGTCAAAACAGTTGTAGGAGGAATCCACGCATATCGGGGCAGATATCTGGAATCCTACCGATGAGGAAAAAGTGAAATTTAAAATAATTGACAGGAGTTTACATTGGCATTAATATTAAGGAAAGAAACAAATGAAACGTACACAGATATCTGCGCTTGCAGAACAGATGTCTGACGGAACAGAAGTGGAGGATAAAAAATAGATGAAATTTATGATTGCATCCGATATTCATGGATCAGCATGGTACTGTAAAAAAATGCTGGAGGCATATGAGAGAGAGGGAGCGCAGCGGTTGATTCTGCTGGGTGATATCCTGTATCACGGACCACGAAATGATCTGCCTAAAGAATATAATCCAAAGCAGGTGATTGCCATGCTGAATCCAATGAAAGACTGCATTTATGCGGTGAGAGGAAACTGTGAGGCAGAAGTAGATCAGATGGTGCTGGAATTTCCGGTTCTTGCCGATTATGGATTTTTCTTATGCGGCAGCCGGACAGTCTATATGTCACACGGACATCATTATAATCCGGAACATCTTCCACCGATGAAGGAAGGCGACGTTCTTCTGTACGGACATACTCATATATGGAAAGCGGAAAAAATGGGACAATTTTATCAGGTAAATCCTGGTTCCATTTCGATCCCGAAAGGCGGAAATCCCCCAAGCTATGCGATCTTAGAGGACGAGATATTTACAGTGAAAACCTTGGAGGGAACGGAATTAGGAAAGCTGGAGCTGAATAAAAATGCAGGAGAACAGGAGAAAATAGGATGAAAATGATGGAACTGATTGCACCATGCCATTTTGGACTGGAGAGTGTGCTGAAAAGAGAGATTTTGGATCTGGGATATGAGATCAGCCATGTAGAAGATGGAAAAGTAACTTTTTTTGGCGATGCTGAGGCGATTGTATACGGAAATATTTTCCTTCGCACTGCGGAGAGAATCTTGCTGAAAGTGGGAAGCGTCCATGCAGAGACATTCGACGAACTGTTTGAGAAGACAAAAGAGCTTCCATGGGAGGAATATATCCCAAAGGACGGAAAATTCTGGGTGGCAAAAGCAAATTCCATAAAGAGCAAACTTTTCAGCCCATCTGATATTCAGTCCATCATGAAAAAGGCAATCGTAGAGAGACTGAAGACAAAATATCATGTTTCCTGGTTTGAGGAAAGCGGAGCAGAGTATCCAATTCGTGTTGCTTTCATGAAAGATGAAGCAGTGATCGGAATTGATACTTCCGGAATTTCTCTGCACAAGAGAGGATACCGCAAGTGGACAGCAAAAGCGCCGATCACGGAGACCCTTGCTTCTGCGCTTATCTTGCTGACACCGTGGAAAAAAGACCGTATTCTGGTAGATCCGTTTTGCGGAAGCGGAACATTTCCGATTGAAGCTGCGATGATGGCTGCCAATATGGCTCCTGGAATAAATCGTTCATTTTTAGCTGAAGAATGGACAAACTTGATTCCGAAGAAATGCTGGTATGATGTGGCGGACGAGGCGAGAGAGATGATCGATCTCAATGTGGAGACAGATATTCAGGGATATGACATTGATGAAAACGTGATCCGGGCAGCAAGGGAAAACGCACGACTTGCCGGGGTGGATCATATGATTCATTTCCAGAAAAGAGCAGTCAGCGAGCTGAACCATCCGAAGAAATACGGATTCATCATTACAAATCCTCCTTATGGAGAGCGAATTGAAGAGAAAGAAAATCTGCCTGGGCTGTACAGACAAATCGGAGAAAGTTTTGCGAGACTGGACTCCTGGTCAGAATATGTCATCACAAGCTATGAAGAGGCAGAAAAGTATATCGGAAAAAAAGCAGACAAGAACCGAAAAATTTACAATGGAATGATAAAGACGTATTTCTATCAATTTTTAGGTCCAAAGCCGCCAAAAGGAAAGAGATGATGGTGATCATTAGGAGAAATGGATGAAACGATTAGAACGGATTCTGATTGTGATGATTATGTTTTTCTGCACATATGGGATACTTCAGTATCTGGGGATTCGAGTGCCTGAGATTCCGGGACTGAAAAATGTGATCGTTGCAGAGGAAGAAACGGAAGCTGTTTTTGATGAAAAGCTTCCAGGAAGATATGATTTAAGAGAGACAGGAAAGCAGCCGTCTGTGAGGAGCCAGGGAGATCTGGGAACGTGTTGGGCGATTGCGGCGTCTTCTGCGCTGGAATCTTCCATGATGCCCGGAGAACATCTGGAATTTGCACCAGATCATATGTCACTGAGAAATAGTTTTGGCAGATCTCAAAATGATGGCGGAGACTATACGATGGTGATGGCTTATCTGACTTCATGGCAGGGGCCTGTGCTGGAGCAGGATGATCCTTATGGAGATCTGTATTCCCCAGAGCATTTAGACGCTGTCCGACACGTTCAGGAAATTCAGATTTTTAAAGAAAAAAAGTATGAGAAAATCAAGGAAGCAGTGTATCGCTATGGGGCAGTGCAGACTTCGATCTATATGGATCTGAAATCTTCAAACAGTGTGTCAGACTACTACAATGAAGAGAACTATGCGTATTCTTATCCGACAGTGAAAGCAGCGAATCATGATATTTTAATTATCGGATGGGATGATGACTATCCAGCTGAGAATTTTAAGCAGGGTGTGACGCAGGACGGAGCTTTTATCTGTCAGAACAGCTGGGGAACAAAATTTGCAGACAATGGGATCTTCTATGTATCCTATGAGGATGCCAAGATCGGAGAGAACAGTGTCGTATATACAAAGATTGAGCCGACGGACAACTATGATCATCTGTATCAGACGGATCTGTGCGGATGGGTAGGACAGCTTGGATATGAGAAAGAAGATTGTTATTTCGCAAATGTTTATACAGCCGATTCTGCCCAGAATTTGAAGGCAGTTGGTTTTTATGCGCTGGGAGAAGATACAGAGTACAGAGTATATGTGATTAAGAACTATGAGACTACGATCGATTTAGTCCTGAAAAAGACATATACGGAAGGAAAAATTGCAAATCAGGGATTTTATACCATACCGCTGGAGGAAGAAATTCCTGTGGAAGAAGGAGAGCGATTTGCAGTCATTGTTGAAATTTCCACTCCCGGCATTGATTTTCCGGTAGCAGTGGAATATAAAAATACAGAAGAGGAAAGTGCTATTGACTTGTCAGACGGCGAGGGATATATCAGTTCGAATGGATTTGTATGGACAAATACGGAGACAAACTATCAGAGCAATCTCTGCTTAAAAGTTTACGCAGATGAGAGAGAATAAAGAGAGGATCAGAAAATGGCAGGCAGAATTATTTTCGCAACAGGAAATGAAGGAAAAATGAAAGAAATAAAAATGATTTTGGGAGATCTGGACATTCCGGTTGTCTCGATGAAAGAAGCAGGAATTATAGCGGACATTGATGAAAACGGGGAAACCTTTGAAGAAAACGCACGGATTAAAGCAAAGACAATCTGTGAGATGACAGGAGAAATGGTACTTGCTGACGATTCAGGGCTTGAAATTGATGCGCTGAATAAAGAGCCTGGTGTCTATTCTGCACGTTATATGGGGGAAGACACTTCTTATCATATCAAAAATGCAAATCTGATACAGAGACTGGAAGGAGTGCCGGATGAAAAAAGAACGGCGCGGTTTGTCTGCGCAATGGCGGCAGCATTTCCGGATGGAAAAACAATTACGACAAGAGGCATAATTGAGGGAAGAATCGGATATGAGGAGCGCGGAGAAAATGGATTTGGATATGATCCGATTTTTTATCTCCCGGAATATGGATGCACTACAGCAGAATTATCATTAGAGAAAAAGAATAAACTGAGTCACAGAGGGAAAGCACTGCGTGCGATGAGAGAAAAATTAAAAGATCATCTGGGTATGCAGAAGTAAAAGAAGGGGAGAAAAAAATGAAGATATTGATCGTGAGCGATACGCATAGAAGTGTGAAAACTTTGGAAGAAGTGATAAAAAAAGTAATGCCGATCGACATGCTGATTCATTTAGGAGACGTGGAGGGCAAGGAGGATCTGATCCGCGCCATGGTATCGTGTCCTGTTCATATTGTGGCAGGAAACAATGATTTTTTCTGTGATCTTCCGAAA
The DNA here is from genome assembly GCA_030526005.1 of Eubacteriales bacterium. Lineage (GTDB taxonomy): Bacteria > Bacillota > Clostridia > Lachnospirales > Lachnospiraceae > JAGZHZ01. The sequence continues at coordinate 462 of JAUNDP010000035.1, read as the reverse complement.
GAAGAAAGTATTCGGATCGGAAAATATAATGTTTTGCTGACGCACGGTCACTATTATTATGTATTTATGGGAACAGCCATGCTGAAGCAGGAAGCAGTTGCAAGAGGGTATGACATTGCGATGTTTGGGCATACACATCGTCCTGTTCTGGAAATCGAAAATCAGATTACAGTGTTGAATCCGGGAAGCATTTCCTATCCGAGGCAGGAAAATCACCGTCCAAGTTATATCATTATGGAATTGGACAGAGAAGGAGAAGCGCATTACACGATCAATTATCTTTAAAAAATTGCTGTAAATATCAGATAAATAAAAAAAATAAAAAAATTTGAAAAAAAGTGTTGACATTTGGAAACGTTTGCAATATAATATGACTTGCGTTGAGGACGAAACGTAAAAACGTCAGCAACGGGGTGTGGCTCAGCTTGGCTAGAGCGCCTGGTTTGGGACCAGGAGGTCGCA
>JAUNDP010000034.1 GCA_030526005.1 Eubacteriales bacterium | reverse complement strand
GGACAACGTATTGAATCATACACCAGTCTTTCTAAAATGTCAAGCACTTTTTTATCGACTATTCTGTTTTTTCTCTTTGAAAAAAAGACAGCATCCCCTTCGCAAATCATTTTTTGCCTGGTTTTTATGCTGTCTTTTTCACTTCTTATTTTTTATAGTTTTCAGCAGTCTTCTGCTTCTTCTACAAAACTTTCTATATAGAGCGCTGCCAAATCCTTACACTTTATACACTGCTGCCCTATCCTCAGTCTTTTCTGCACATCCTCAAATGTGCGGTCTCCTGCACGAACGGCTTCCTCGATCTGTCTCAGAGTGATTCCATTGCAGCTGCAAATAACTTCTTCTCTATTCATCTGCCTCTTCCTTTTTTGATCTCCCATCCAGCTCAAACCAAAATTCTACTCCATTTTCATAATTTATGGCGCCGCATTTTTGATGAAAAGAATCCATAATCGCCTTTACGATAGAAAGTCCAATCCCGCTTCCGCCATATTCTCTTGTTCTGGCTTTATCAACTTTGTAAAATTTGTCCCAGATATTCGGCAGATCCGACTCTGGTATAGGATCTCCCGTATTAAATACAGAAACTCTTACTTTTCCATCCGGTTTTGTCTTGATCTTGACATCGACAATCTTTTTATAGTTGATATGATTCAATGCGTTGCTGATATAGTTTGTAACAACCTCTTCCACCTTAAATTCATCTGCCCACACCGGAATAGGTTCCGTCTGAGAAAAACGAATCTTCGCTTCTTTTTGCTGTGCTAAGATCTGAGCCGACTGCACTACCCCGCGAACAAGAGCGGTCAGATCAAACCGTTCCATAAACACTTTTTCATTTCCTGATTCCAGTTGATTTAATGTCAGAAGTTTTTTTACCATATTATTCATTTTTCCTGCCTCGTCAATGATAACACTGCAATAAAAGTCTCTGCTTTCCGGATCATCATTGATACATTCCTGCAGTCCCTCTGCATAGCCCTGAATCAAGGCAATCGGCGTCTTTAATTCATGCGAAACATTTGAGAGAAATTCCTTTCTCATCTCATCAATCTGTGTTTTCTGTTCAATGTCCTGCAGTAGCTGATTGTTCGCTGTCTTTAATTCTGAAATCGTCATCTCCAGTGTCTCAGACATTTTATTAAAGTGTTCGCCCAAAAGACTGATCTCACTGCTGCCTCCGCTGGAATACTTGGCATCAAAGTCTAATTCAGCCATTCTTTTCGATAATTCTGTCAGTTCCATAATCGGCTTTGTAATCTTTTTAGAAATCCAGTATGAAATCAAAATACTCATTATGATGACTAAAATTCCAACATACGCCAAAAATTCATTTGAAATTTTTACGCTCGAACGGATGCTGTCAAGCGGAACTCTCATCAAAAATACATATGCAGGGTCAAAGACACCAAACATCTCCAGATATTCCTGCTGAGATTTCATATCCATTGTCTTTTGGAGGGTATAATATTCATCCCGCTTAATCACAGTGTCATTGCTTTTATCAATCCCTGTCAGATATCCATACAGTCTTCCTGCCATCAGCCTTTCACTGCTGTTGTTCGTGACAAGAACCGTCTCCCAATCCTGATTCAGTAAAATCAAAGAGATATTCTCTGCCCCGAATACCTGCATTTCCTCATTTATAATATCTGCATCAGGACCATACATAGCGATAATCTGATCCAGTTGATTGTAGGTTTTAATCAACACATTCTGTTTCTTGATGGTATAGTAATTTTCCAAAAATAGATTGTTGATCACCCATGTAGAAATCAGAACAGCGATTGTCATTCCAATAAAAGAAAATAAGAGCTCTCCTCGAATAGAATGTCTCTTTTTTTCTAATTTTTTGACGCTTTCTTCTGTTTCTTCTTTTTTTATGATTGGATGTATTGAATGTTTCATTTTCAGATTACCTCAAACTTATATCCCATGCCCCAGATTGTTTTAATATAATCCCCCTTGTCTCCAAGTTTACTTCTTAGCTTCTTTACATGAGTATCAATCGTTCTGGCATCCCCGAAATAGTCATAATTCCATACACTGTTTAATATTTTTTCTCTAGACAGAGCAATATTTTGATTCTCCACAAAATAAGTCAGCAGTTCAAACTCTTTAAAGCTCAGATCAATCGGTTTTCCATCGATCGTAACCATGTGAGCCGCCTTATTAATCTCAATTGCTCCTGCCTTCATCACATCTTCCGTTGAAAGATTATTTGTCCTTCTTAAGATTGCCTCCACACGCGCCACCAGAATTTTCGGACTGAATGGTTTTGAAATATATTCATCCACTCCCAGTTCAAACCCAAGCAGCTCATCTCGTTCATCTGCTTTTGCTGTCAACATGATAATCGGCACTTTTGAATGTTCTCTGATCGTTCTGCATACTTCCCATCCATCCATCTTCGGCATCATAACATCTAAGATTACCAGAGCAATATCTTTCACAGAGAAAAATAAATCAACGGCATCTGCTCCATTTTCAGCTTCTAAAATCTGGAAGTCTTTTTTTACAAGGAAATCTCTCACCAGTTTTCTCATTCTGCTCTCATCGTCTACAACCAATACTTTCAATCTATCCATTTTTCACTCCTCCATTTCGGAAACAGTATACAAAACAATTATGAATCTTCTGTGACCTTTTCGATTTTTTTTCGTATTTTTTGCATCTGGTAATCTGTGGAAGAGATGATCTCTGCACATTCTTTCAGCTCTTTTAAGATTTCTTCTGAATTTTCTATATCCTTTTTATAGCGAAGTTGGTGGTCAAGACTTGCCCAGAAGTCCATCGCGATCGTTCGGATTTGTACTTCCACACGCATTGGTTTTTTCCGTTTCGGCAAAAAAACAGGAACTTCTACAATCATGTGATAACTGCGGTATCCATTTGGCTTTGGATTTTTGATGTAATCCTTTACCTGCAATATTTTTAAATCATCCTGGATTGCCAGCATATGCGCTACATCATAGATATCATCCACAAAATGACATACTACACGTATTCCCGCCACATCATTCAGATTCTTCTCAATAGAATCAAGCGATATTTCCAGTCCCTTTCGTTCCAATTTGTTCATAATACTGACAGGAGCTTTTATCCTTGATTTTATAAAATTAATTGGATTTCTCTTATAGCGTACCGACAGAGCGTCATTTAAAATTTCCAGCTTTGTCTGTACTTCCCGAATCGCACAGCGGTACATCATAAGCATCTCTTCATACTGCTGCATCTGCTCTAAAAATTGTTCCGGCACCTCAATTTGGTTCGCCTGCTCTAAAAAAGCGACTTTGCTTTTTGTTTCCAGCATTTTTTTATTCTTCTCCTTTTTCATCTGTTTTTTGCCGCAAGATAGTCATAAATCCATCCTGACAGTTCCTGAATCTCTGCCTGCGTCTGAGCATTACTGCTCATATCATTTACCAAAATACATAAAATATAGTCCCCAAATTCAGTATGAACAATGGCTGCGTCTCCCTCGACCATTCCTTTTTCCGGAACTTCTGCTTCTGCGATTTCTCCTGTCTTGTTTGCCGTCCATTCCTGTTCCCCTGTCAGACGAGTCTGAAGGCCATAAGGGATCTTATTTTTTCTTTCCTGGTTCTGCAAAAAAGAAAGCATTTGGGAAGAATCCGCAGTATTCACACACGTTCCGTCATATATTTTTTCCAGCAATGCCACACAATCCTTCGCTGACGTATAATTGTCTCCCTGCGTCTGGTAAGACAGCATCAGCCTTCCCATAGCAGTATCTCTATAGCCGTTTTGCTGCGCATACCACGTCACTGCCGCCATCCCTTCATCTGCATTTCCATTTCCAAGAACATCCGTGACAAGTGTATTGCACGCTGTATTATCGCTGACGGTAATCATCGGCTGTACAAGTCCTTCCATTGTCTCTCTGTCCACAGTTCCTTTTTCAACTCCGTCATATAAGGTCTCCATCACAAACAATTTAATCAGACTTGCTGATTTCATGGAGCGTCCCTGCTCTTTTGAATAGACATCGCAGACTTCCTCTGTTTTCATTCCCTTTGTCTTCAAATATACAGACCAAATACCGTCATATTCAGCAATTTTTTCCTCAATCAGCTGCGTCATCTGATTTTCCTCTGTTTTCTCGGTTATTTTTTCTGTCTGACTGCTCTGAGGAATCTGTTTTTTCGTCTCTTTCTCAGGATATGCCTCTTCGGGTGTTGCTTCTCTTTCAGCATTCCCCTTGGCATTTGTCTGGTGCTGGCTGCCTTCTGCCTGTATCGTTGGAATCGTATTTTCGCCTTCTTCTTTCTTCAATACCTTATGAAAGATCAGACTTGATTCCGCAGCAATCAAAATCAGCAGCAGCAGGGAAAGTATTCGTAATTTTTTATGTTTCATATTTTTCCTTCTTTCTTAATACTCATCCTCACAAATTTTCATTCTCTTTTAGCGCAGTCTGAAAATATTATCTGTATTTCCAATCCGAAGTGTGACATTCGTGCCCACATTGCTCCATTTTTCTTTTGGAAGTCGAACTTTTTCATTTAGATACACTCCGCTTTTTGAATAATCCATGACAAAGAATTTTCCGGTTTGACGATTAAACCGCACTACGCAATGTACCGGTCCAACATCCAAAGATTCCAGCCGTACGTTGCAAAGTTCAGGATCTCTTCCGATAATAATCTCTGAGGTATTTTTAAAAGAAATTTTTGCCGAAGCATACTCTCCCGATTCTCCGATCATTTCACCGGCAGCACGAGAACCTTTGCCCTGCCCTGTCTTCATATCTTTTTTCTTTTTTTCTTTCTCCCCTTTTTGTTTTTCCGATGTCTCTTCCTCCATAAATAACGTTTTATTCACTACCGGAATAAGTGCAAAAATCAGCGTTGCAATATGGACACCGATGTTTGCCCACACTCCATACTCTATTTTTTTATTTACGGATACGGAAACTAAATTTGAGATCACCGTATCCGGAAATCCATTTAAAAATATTCCTAAAATGCAAAGAATTCCAGCGCCTATTCCTAACTGCAGCCCACAGCACAATACTGCTGTCTTTTTTAATTTTCTGTTCGATACCGCTGAAATGAAAATGGCAGATCCAATTTCAACCGCAATCATGCCAATCAGCAATCCTTGGAAAATTCGGCACAGCATCGTATAGTAATTTGTATTTTCTGTCATTGACAATAAAAATTTGATATCATTATCGCCCTGAAAAAGACATTCTATGATCTGCAGCCCTGATTTTTGATAAGATACTCCAATCGCCGGAATGGAAATATCTACAAATGGAAAAAATATACATCCTGCCCCTAGAAAAAAGCAAAAGATCAATACAATCTGATATATCAACTGTCTCTTACTACTTTTTTTCATTCTTATTTGATCTCCTCTCTTTTATTTTCACCACAATAAGATCAGAATAATTGCCAGCACTACAGCAATCACACTTTCAATTCCGACCAGAAGTGATAAAAAATATTGCCTACTCTTATCTTCCTTTCTTTTTCCATCCCTCATTTTTTGATTTGTCTGCCAAAGAATCTGCTCCATCTTTTTCAAAGTAATCTCTTTCTTTCTGGGATCGCTGTTTAAGATACTCATCAATCCTTTTTCCGTATCTGGCTGCGCCCAGATTCCAAGTTCAAACGGAGCTTTGATTCGTTCATTTTTTTTGCGATGCGCATAAGGATATGGCATCTGCCCTGTGATCATTCTGTAAAAAATGGCTGCCACCGCATACACATCTGCTTTTTGCCAGAATGATATCGTATCTTCGTATAATTCTTCTGGAATATATGGACTTCCCTCAAACAGTCTGCCTCTCGCTTTATTTTCATTCACACGAACGCCAAAATTGACTAATTTTATCTGATCTTCTGTCACAATGATATTATCAACTGACAGATTTCCATGAGCAATTCCCTTTTGCTGAAGCTGCAGCAGCGTCTGAATGACCTGCTTCATCCATCTTCTGGCTTGACTGAACAAGAGAGGATTTTCCTGTTCCAGAATCTCTCCTATTGTCTCCCCATTTATATATTCTCTGACATAATATACCGTCCCATACTGCATCATATGGTCATATACCCTTCCGATTCCGTCAATCTCATCAATATGACTCCAGTTTTCAATTTCCCGAAAAAATGCTCTTTTTCCAGATTCATATAATTTTTCCCATCTGGGATCGCTTGCCACCTCTCGCCCATCAATCCGAAATGCAATCTGTTCTGGGAAATATTCTTTGATCACTGCTTTCTTTTCAATCAGATTATCCCATCCTATATAACTGATTCCAACTGGATCTTGATGGAAAGCCTTTCCGATAATGTAGCGTTCAGATAAAGCCGTGCCTGGTCTATGACTAAATCTGTTGATCTGATCTGTCATTTTCGAGTACCCACAGTAAGGACACTCGCGAGCCTGTGCAGGATAATCTCTCATACAGCCCATACATTTTACCATTTTCTCATCTCCCCTTTTCTCTGTCTTTCCACCATATTATATCCATCATCGAATCCATACTCCTATTGCTGAATAATTATCCATATATTTATTCCGCCCATTTTCCAGAGCAATTTTTTCCATTGTATTTAACCAATGTGCCGCACTTTTCGCATTCTGAAGGGTCTTTTCCATCCATTCTTCCGTGATATATTCCCAGAATCCGTCACTGCACATCAAAAATGACATTCCTTCTTTTAATTCTATTACTCTTGACAAGTCGTAGGAGTCTTCTGTCCATTCGCTTCCAATTACTCTCAAAAGTCGATTGCGGTCCGGATGCGTTCGAATTTCCTCTTCCGCGATCTCTCCGCTTTTTACAAGCATCTGAGGGACACTGTGATCTGCAGTGCGCTTTTTTAAAAACCCATTTTCAAAAAAATACAGTCTCGAATCCCCTACATGCGCCCAGGCAGCTTTTTTGCCATCAAGCAAAAGCGCCACCAGTGTTGTTTTCATCTGTTCAGAAGCATGATACAGCCTCTGCCTGTCAAGCAACCGTCTCTGTGCATTTTCAAACAACTCAGGCAAATACCGGTCATAAACTTCCATTTGTTCAAACAGTCTGGCTCCATATTCCACTGTCATCTGCGACGCAACCTCTCCAGCTCCATGACCCCCTAAGCCATCAGCCAGTAAAAATACACTTGCTCCTTTTTTTTCTTTCATACGAATACAGTCTTCATTGTTTTCTCTTTTCCCTTGTCTGCTGAACATTGCATATGTAATCATACAATTCTCCCATACTGTTCTTTTTTCCCATGATTTAATGAAAAAATTCTCTCATTTTCTTTTATTATACCACATCTCCTCTTATTTGTTCTTATAAAAAATCTCTTCTCCGCTTTCTGCGTTACATCTTTTCTTTCAAATTCTGATACAATCTGGCAATTGGCAGTCCGACTACATTGTAATAGTCCCCATTGATCTTTTTTATATATTTTGCTCCGAAAACAGATTGTATCCCGTAACCGCCAGCTTTGTCTTCCCATTCTTTTCCGGTTGGATCATTCTCATCATTTATTTCAATATAATTCCAGATTTCTTCTTCTTTCATCGGATATACTTCCACATCGGTCTTCTGGGCAAAGCATTGTCTTGTTTGTATTTTTCCATCTTTACATTCTAAAATAGATACGCCTGTCCAAACCTGATGTACTTTTCCCTGTAAGCTTTTTATCATGACAAATGCCTCTTCTGCATCATGTGGTTTTCCCATAATTCTTCCGTCTAATGCCACAACCGTATCTGCTCCTATCACAATTGCTTCCTCTGCTGTTTTCCAGGCGACTGCCTCTGCTTTTTGTGCTGATAATTCCAGAACAACCTCATCAGGTCTTTCTTTTGTGATTCTTTCTTCGCATTGGCTGATTCTGATTTCAAATGGAATCTGGGCCTGTATCATCAGTTCTCTTCTTCTGGGTGAACCTGAAGCTAAAATAATTTTTTTCATTTTTCCTCCTATACTGCATTTGTCATTTGATTTTTTTGTTCTGTTTTTCTTCCATCTTTTTTATATGACGTCATTATACTTTAATATACGAAATTTTGTAAAGCCTTCCATTTATTTCCATCTACTTTTTTCATCTTTTTTGTTCTGACCCTTGACTTCTTATTCTTTTTTGATTATACTATAAAAATAGTCTGCAAACCATACTGCACCTTTTGGGGTTGTACTGGTTTCGACGGGGGTTTTGCAGTTGAGGCAGCCATCTGCGGGCCGGGACCGCACAGTAAACCGGAAACTTAAATATAAACGCAGACGAAGAATTAGCGTTCGCAGCCTAATGGCTGCTGTCGGCCTTAGGTCACTCACAGCTTAAGTCACCGGCATCAAAGATGTGAGGCACTTTATTCCTTAAGCTTTGCGGGAGTAAAAGACTGTATGAAGCTACTGAAGTCGGAAGTTTGTCCTTAGACGTCCGATAGAGGGAATGTCAAAATAATGACTGTGATGGGAGATACCGCAATGAATAGGCTTTCGGACAGGGGTTCGATTCCCCTCAGCTCCACTTATTTTAGGAAGTGATAACCCCGTAAGGTTCCATTTCCTTTCGATTCATTTCATAAAAAAAGAAGTGCCATTTCACAGAAAAGTGAACGACACTTCTTTTTCTATTTAAATCATTTTTCCTTCATGAATTTCATAAATCTGATTGCAGATCTGTTCTGCTAAAACTCTGTCATGCGTGATAAAAAGATACGATGTTTCATATCGCTGTTGATATTCTTTTAAGAATTGCACAATCTGAGCCTGAGTAATCACATCAAGCATACTTGTCGGTTCATCCAGTACAATTATTTCTGGCTCCATAACTAGAATCCTGGCTAAAGCAGCGCGCTGTAATTCCCCTCCACTTAATTCTCCAGGTCTTCTTTCCAAATGTTCTTCATGCAGCCCAAACTTTTCGATATCCTCAATTAATCTCTGTTTCGAACATTCTTTTTTACAAACACGATATGGTTCTTCCATGCTTTTTTTCAAAGGAAGCATAGGATTAAAGGACACTTCTGGATGTTGAAATAAAATCTGAATCTTTTTTCTTTGTTCTCCTTTCAGTGGAAAAGCTATCTTTTTATCATGATAATAAATCTCGCCACTGTCTGCTCGTGCAAGACCCACTATAATCTGACCAAGGGTTGATTTTCCACTTCCACTCTCACCCAAAAGACCGATTGTTTGCCCCTGTTCAATTTCAAGAGATACATTTTTTAAAGCATAAAACGGTTTTTTATCTCCTCTTCTGCTTTTATATTTTTTTGTAATTTTGTCTGCTCTAATCAGCATAATTCCAACACCTCACTTTATGTCCTCTGCAGTTTATCATTGGAGGCTGCTGTATCATACATCGCTCTTTACACATTCTGCATCTTGGCGCATAACGGCATCCTCCCTGCGCATATTGTCCATGCGGTATTGCAAATCCTTTACTCACTTTTAATCCATTCTCCGGCATTGCTGCAATCATATCCTGGGTATACGGATGAAGCGGATGATTTAAGACTTCCTCTGCCGCTGCATACTCTACCTGATTTGCAGCATACATGACACTGATTGACTGAGCGATCTTTTTTGCAAAATTTAAATCATGCGTCACGCATAAAATCGTCTCATCCTCCAGCATCTGAAAACTTTCTGCAACCATTGCCACTCTCTTCTCATCCAAACCTTTCGTCGGTTCATCAGCCAAAATGATATGAGCTCCCGCTGAAATCCCCATTGCAATCATAGCTCTTTGACGCATTCCTCCGCTATAGGTATGAGGATATTGTTTCGCCATAATCTCCTCACTCCCTATGTGAAATTTTTTTAGCAGTTCAATGCTTTTTTGAAATGCCTCTTTTTTTGTAGTCTGGCGATGCTCCAACAGAGGTTCTCCTACTTGAAATCCAACGTTCATAAGAGGATTCATTCCATTTCCACTTCCCTGAGGAACATAAGAGATCTTCTTTCCGCGTATCTGATCCCATTCCTTTCTTTTTAGATTTAAAAGATTTCGTCCCTCAAACAGCACTTCTCCTGTTACCATCGCATTTTGCGGCAAAAGACCTAAAATTGCCAGCAATAAGATGCTTTTTCCACTTCCGGTTTCTCCTACAATTACCACCTTTTCTTTTTCTTTTACACAAAGATTCACATTCTCTACTGCCTGAACAGAATGATTTGAAGCAAATTGTACCGAAATATCTTTTATCTCTAACATAACCTACTCCTCTTTTTTCTGCTGTCCATAGTATCCAATCAGCATAAATCCTAATACAGCGATGGAAATGCAGATAATTGGAGGAATATACCACCACACTTGCTGTTTCATAATGCTGTTTCTAAAAAACGCATAGTGCAATACATTTCCCCAGCTTTTTTCTCCATAAGTACCTAATCCTAAAAAACTCAGACTGGATTCTGTCATCATTGCGCTGGAAACGGCCAAAGCTCCTCTTGTAAAGATAATATCTTTCATATTTGGCAATAGATGTTTCCACAAAATTACAAAAGGATGAACTCCCATTGTTTTTTCAATTTTAATAAACGGCATTTCACACAGCTGCTGCACACGAGAACGCAAAATTCGTGCCGTTCCCGTCCATGCTGTAATACTGATCGCAATAATTAGGCTTGCCTTTCCAGGTTTTAAATATGCTACCAGTAATACGGTAAGGGGTAACGATGGAACTGCCATCGCAATGTTTGTCACAGCTGTAATCACCTTATCTGCTATTCCTCCAAAATATCCAGAGATCATTGCCATAACCGTTCCTATCCCAGTTACAACAAATGCTGCAAAAATGCCAATATAAAGAGATACTCTCGTTCCATAAATCATCTCGCTGAAGATATCCTGTCCCACATCATTTGTACCAAGTATATGTTCCTTGCTTGGCGGAAGATATCCCTGCATCATATCGGTTGGATCATATGGCGCAATCTGCTCTGCAAACACAGCGATGAACAGAAAGAACGAGATCATTAAGATTCCGCTGATCATAGGCAGATTTCTCTTCTTTTTTTTATTCATTCGCTGTATCCTCCTTCAATCTTGGGTCAATCCATATATTTATCATGTCGCTGATTAAATTACTGATAACTACACAGAAAGCAGAGATTAAAAAACAAAGCTGTGCTGTTGGAAAATCTCTATTTTGTACTGCGTTATACATCAGCATTCCCATGCCTTTCCATCCAAAAACTACTTCTACAACCATAGAACCAGATAAAAGACCTCCCATCTGCATACAAAATGATGTCATATATGGAAGCATGGCATTTCTCATTACATGTCGAAATAAAACTTTTTTTTCGGGTATTCCCTTTGATGTTGCTGTTAAAATATATTCCTCTTTCCTTATCTGAGAAACAGCGCTTTTCATCAGCATAAAATCGCTTGCCGTGCGGAAAATCACCATAATTATGATCGGAAGCCACATATGGTGCAAAATACTAAGTGTCCTTTCCAATCCTATTTTTCCCGGTGAAACCATTCCATTGATCGGAAACCATTTTAGGTTATACGCAAACAAGATCAGCATTAAAAGGCAAAGGCAGTTTGATGGAATGGTATTCAGTACAAGAAATATTGGCGTCATAATTTTGTCAAATAATTTTCCGGGTTTCCACCCAGCTATAACTCCAAGCACAGCGCCAAAAATTCCTGATAAAATCCAAGTAGGTACTGAGAGTAATAATGTCCAGCTGCAGGCTCTCATTACATTACCGAGCACTGGCATCTGATTTGTATAAGAAATTCCAAAGTCAAATGTGACGATACTTTTGAGATATTTAAAATATTGAGCAGAGAGCGAATCATCTAATCCATATTTTTCGATCATTTTATTTAAGGTTTCCGGATCATTATCTAAAAGATAATAATATTCTTCCTGACCTACCAGATGAATAATGGGGTCTCCCGGCATAACATGGACTAATATAAAACTGATTGTAATAATAATATAAATCGTCAGAAATGCTATCCCTATCTTTTTCCATATTTGTTTATGCAATCCAATTCCTCCTCAAAAAAGGGATGTTTTTGACATCCCTTTCTTGGCTGTTTATTTTGCTGTCAATTCAAACCATGTCGTGCTGTTGATCACTCCCCATGAAGGATAATTATTCCATCCCGTATATTTATCTGTGCGGTATGGGAAAAAAGCGGTCTCCCAACAAAGCGCCTGTGCATCGATTGTATCTGCCATATACTGCTGCAATTTTTTACAGTTTTCAATATAGACTTCATCAGAAACTGCCTGTGTCATAGCATAATAATCTTTCTTAAATTCTTCATCACGGACAGTTCCCCAGATCCAAGAGGATTCTCCTTCTCTTAATTCAGCCATAAAATAACGGAATGCTGTGCTGTAAGATGCCATGCCTGAAGTTGTCAATGTAATTGATAAATCATAATTTCCTTTTGTCATATTATCTTCCCAGACTTCGCTGTTTGAAATGCTTTCTTCATCTAAATGATTTTTTATTCCCACTTCATCCAGACTCTTCATAATCACTTCCGCAATACGCATTCTCAAATCCATACTGCTGCTGTACTGAGGTGTAACCGATACATCCATTTCGCTTCCATCTGGCATTTCACGATAACCATCTCCGTCGATATCTTTATATCCTGCTTCTTCCAACAGTTGTGCTGCTTTATCCGGATTATACTCTAACGTTGGCAGTGTTTCATCATATCCTTTACAGCTTGGAGGAATAATACCTTTTCCTGGAATTTGTCCATATTCTCCATTAATTGTAGATGCCAGCTGTTCATAATCTAACGCCATACTTGCTGCTTCTCTAAAATTTTTGTCGCTGCCAGGCATACGGTCTTTTCCATATTCCAGCTGATAACATCCTGAAAATGCACTCTCTCCCAGATCAATGTCCGACGTTCCCTTTACTGTATCTATCACTGGAGCATCTATCGGATTTGCATAGTTGTACATAGCGTCAATATCTCCCTGCATCATTGCCATCATCAAAGTACTCTCATCCGAATAGCTCTGCAAAGTCACACTGTCTACTGTAATTTCTCCGAGGAAATCATTTTCCGGGACTGCTTCATAATAGGATGTCTGAGAATCTTGGTCACTCCAAACTAATTTATATGGACCGCATCCAATCGCTGCCTCTGGACCTGTTACGCTGGAATAGTCTTCCACTCCTTCCCAGATATGTTTTGCAAAGACACAGGCATTATTGTTACATGAGGAGTTTAGCCAATAATATGCGTCTGGCTCACTGAACGTCAAAAGGCAGGAATCTTCTCCTGTCAGTTCAATTTTTTCCAGATTTTGAAGACTGCCTACTTTCTTTACATCTCTCATAAATTCAAATGTAAATACAATATCCTCACTTGTCACAGGCTGCCCATCATGCCATACAGCATCTAATGGAAATGTAAAACTTAATTGTTTCCCATCCTCTGAAATTTCAAAGCTCTTAAAGAAATAAGGCTGTACTTCATTATTTTCATCTCGGTATACAAAATTCCCCTGCGTCAGCCCATTATAATTCATACGTCCAAATGCGTCTGACTGTGTCTGAGCATTAAACACATTATTTTCTGCTGTTGTACCAATCATCAGATTTTCTACATGTTTTACTGCTTCCTCTGCATTAGCTGTTCCTGGAACTGCTATCATCATGCACATCGTCGTACTTAACAGCAAACTTACCCATTTTCTCTTCATTTTTAAATTCTCCTCTCATCTTTCTGTAAAACATTTGCTATTATTTCTGAAATATACAGGCCGTATATTTTCTTACAGGATTTGCGAAGCAAATACGTTCGTTTGCTGATCTTTATAGGCATTGTGCCTTTTTTCGTAATTTTCCACGCAAAAAGGCATCCCTTAACTTTGGGATGCCTCTTCATTTGCTTTATTTTTCAACCATATTTTATGTACAAAAATAAACGTATACTTTTATGTTCGCCATTAAGCGTCTTAAAAGATACGCGCAAATGTATTTATTCTCCCATCGAAAATAATCATACATATAAAGTAAAAAGGCAGGTCTCCTGACTTCGGTTCATCCTCCTGACCACCTTCCCAATGAACGAACTATTCATCAGTGGTTTTTGATCATTTGTCCCCTTTACAGTAGCGAGGGCTGTTGCAGATTTTCACTGCATTCCCTTTTCATCATGACATTTTTACAAATTCATGAACCTTTTTACCGCTTCTGTTTTACAAATTGTATTATATCATTCATTTCTATGAATGTAAAGATAAAATTAATCTTCCTCTCAGTCCAGTCCTAAAATCTCTCCTAACACTTCAATAATGATCTCGTTCGTACAAGATTTAATATATCCCATCATATGAAGAAGAATCTCATCCTGTTTCTGAGCCTCTGTCAGATTCTCATTATGTTTTGTCTGATCAATCAACATAATCAGCTGCGGCGTCAGTTCTTCATACATCTCGACTGTCGTATCGGATACTAATTTTGATAATTCTTCTTTTGTTCTTGGCACCATTTCTTCTTTTTCCTCCTTTTCTCACCATGATTAGTACAAATTTTTCACCTTAAATTCTCTCTCTGTCTCTCTTCTCTGATCTTTCTTGGCAATATCCTGTCTCTTGTCATACAATTTCTTTCCTCTTGCAAGACCGATCTCCACTTTTACGAGACTGCCCTTAAAATATACTTTTAGAGGTACAAGTGTATATCCCTTTTCTGCGATCTTTCCTGTAATCTTATTGATTTCATATCGATGCATCAGCAATTTTTTCACACGCAGCGGATCTTTATTAAAAATATTACCCTTTTCATATGGACTGATGTGCATTCCATATACCATCACTTCTCCGTTTTCAATTCGAATAAAGGATTCCTTAATGCTACATTTTCCCATACGCAGCGATTTCACTTCTGTGCCATGCAAAGAAATCCCACATTCATATGTGTCCTCAATAAAATAATCATGATACGCTTTTTTATTATTTGCAATTAATTTTACAGACTGTGTTCCCACGCTGCTCCTCCTCGCTTTCCTTCTGTTCTTGATCTGTCAGATTGTCTTTTCTGCCCCTGCTGCTGCAGGAGCAGAACTTAGATTTTAGATAAATACAAAGTCGATCGTGCGCGTCTCAGGATCTGACCTCAGTACCTGAATCTTCACTTTCTGACCCAGACCGTACACTTTTCCAAATTGTGATCCGATCATCTCCATTGTTTCTTCCTTATAATAATACATATCATCCCACATATTTGAGACGTGAACCATTCCTTCAATCGTATTCGGAAGTTCCACATAAATTCCCCATGTCGTGATCCCTGAGATCACTCCCTCATACTCCTCGCCCAGATGAGATTTCATATACTGAGCCTTTTTCATCTTCTCCGTCTCTCTCTCCGCTTCGTCAGCTCTGCGTTCCAGCTTGCTGCACTGGTCTGCCACACCTGGCAGAATTGACTGATAATGGTTTACCCGATCTGCATTTAATTTTCCTCTCAAATTTTCTTTTATGATGCGGTGAATCTGAAGATCTGGATATCTTCGGATCGGCGATGTGAAATGGCAGTAATATTTCGCTGCCAGACCAAAATGTCCGGAACATTCCACTGTATATTTCGCCTGTTTTAAGGATCGCAGCGTCAGACGGCTGATCAAATCTTCTTCCGGAGAATCTTCTATCCGAGCTAACAATTTCTGAAGCTCTTTCGGATGAATCTCTTCCTTTGTATTTTTGATGGAGTATCCAAAATTATAGATGAATGATGATAACTTTTGGATTTTTTCAGGATCCGGATTGTCATGTGTACGATATAAAAATGGAATTTCCTGCCAGAAATAATCTTCTGCTACCGTCTCATTTGCAATCAGCATAAAGTCTTCAATCAATTTTGTAGCTGTATTTCTGTCATACGGCCGGATTTCAACTGGAACGCCATTCTCATCCAAGATCATTTTCGTCTCTGGAAAATCAAAGTCAATAGAACCTCTTTTTCGTCTCTTTTTTCTGAGAATCGCTGCAAGCTGTTCCATCTCTTCAAACATAGGCACAAGTTCTTTGTACTTTTCTGTTTCCTGTTCGTCGTGATCCTCCAGAATCTTTTTTACACTTGTATAAGTCATCCGCTTTGTGACACGAATCACACTTTCGCAGATCTGATGGCTGACCACATTTCCTTTCTCATCAATATTCATCAGACAGCTCAGCGCTAATCTGTCTTTTCCTTCGTTTAAGGAACAGATTCCATTAGAAAGTTTATGAGGAAGCATCGGAATGACACGGTCTGCCAGATAAACGCTCGTTCCTCTTTTCAATGCCTCTCGATCCAGCGCACTGTTTTCCTGCACATAATTTGTCACATCGGCAATGTGAACGCCAAGCTGATATAATTCGCCTTTTCTTGTCAGCGAAATTCCATCGTCGAGGTCTTTTGCGTCTTCTCCGTCGATTGTCACAATCGTCCAGTCTCTCAAATCCGTTCGGAATGCACGGTCTGCCTCGGATACTTCATCCGGTGTTCTCTGAGCTTGTCTCAAAACCTTTTCCGGAAATTCAAGCGGTATTTCCTGTGCATAGACAATCGACAGCACATCGGTGCCTGGATCATTGATATGACCGATAATCTCTTTTACTTTTCCTTCCGGTTTCTTTCTCTCTCCGCCGTAATCTGTGATTTCCACAAGCACTTTATGACCGTTTACCGCACCTTTTGACCGCTCAATCGGAATAAAGATATCTTTTCCGATTCTTTGATTGTCCGGGACAACAAATCCGAAATTTTTATTTTTCTGATACGTCCCCACAACCTCTGTGATTCCATGGGAAAGAATTTTGATAATTCTTCCTTCCGGACGTTTTCCTGTTTGTCCCGGAAGCAGTTCCACTTGAACTTCATCTTTGTGAATTGCTCCCATCATGTCGTCCTCAGAGATAAAGATATCTTCCTCCTTGTCTTCAATCTCCACAAATCCGAATCCTCTCGGATGTCCGATAAATGTTCCTGTAAAGATCTTTCTCTTTCTTTTTCTATATTTTCCCCTTTTGGAGATTTCTATTTTTCCTTCTGCAATCAGTTCATCCAGGACATATTCTAGTTCCGGGCGCATTTCCTTTGTCACCTGCAGCACGATTGCCAGTTCCTTGATTTTCATTGGAACATATGTCTTATCGCAGATAAACTGATATACGATTTCTTTTCTTTTCTGTAATAAATCTCTATCCATCTGTTCTTCCGTCCTTCATTTTTTCTTTTTTTGTTGTTCTCTATCTTCAGAGTTTATCTGTTAACACTCCCCACAGCTAAAGCAAGTGGTTTTACGATACTTTTGATAAGAGAGGCAAAACGGGCTGCTGCAAAACATAAATTTCTTCTCTCAGCATTTTTCCCGAAAAAAATTTGCCGAAATCGGAAAGTATATGATATTTGCAACAGCCCATCTTTTCTTTGTGATCACAGAAAACATAAAAAATTGTTTTCGCTGTTTTGTATTCGGCGAAAAAAATCTTCTGTATTTTCCTTAAAAGTTAATGTTCAGCACGATTGCCAATATAATAAAAGCAAACGCCAAAATTCTCGTTGCTTTAAGAGCAAATCCTTCTGCAGAGCGTCCTTTATTTTTTGCCCAGTACGTTTCCGTTGATCCTCCGCCCAAGGAGCCCAGTCCATTCTGTTTTCCTTCCTGCATCAAAATTAAAACGGTTATCGCAAGACAAACAAGTCCAAAGATCACTGTTAAAATCGTTCTCAAAACTGCCACGGTTACACCTCCTATATCATACATTGTCTAGTTTATCATAGCCAATTCTTTTTTTCAACTGATATTTTCGGTGTTTTGTATCTGTCCAGAAATTATTTTTCAAACGGATCTGTGTAACATGCCCCTTCTTTTAGTTCTTCCTCAATACGCAAAAGCTGATTGTATTTTGCCACACGTTCGCTTCTCGCCGGCGCTCCGGTTTTAATCTGACCAGCCCCTGCTGCCACTGCCAGATCTGCAATCAGCGTGTCTTCTGTTTCCCCGGAACGGTGTGAGATGATCGTACGGTATCCAGCTTGACGTGCGGTCTCAATCGTCTCCAGCGCTTCTGTCATTGTCCCGATTTGATTTACTTTTATCAAAATCGCATTTCCTGCGCCCAGCTTGATTCCCTTTTTCAGACGTTTTTTGTTTGTGACAAACAAATCGTCACCGACAAGCTGTACTTTTTCTCCAAGGCGCGCTGTCATTTTTTGCCACCCTTTCCAGTCTTCTTCCCAAAGTCCATCCTCAATCGAGGCAATCGGAAATTCTTCCAGAAGCTCTTCATAGTAGTCAATCATTTCTTCTGCGCTGCGTGCCACTTCTTTTCCTTTCATCTTGCTCTCACATGGAAACAGGTATCGTTTTCTCTTTTCATCATACAGTTCACTTGCGGCCGCATCCAGTGCAAATACGATCTCTTCTCCAGGTCTGTATCCGCTTTCTTTTACTGCGCGCATCATCAGATTCAGAACTGCTTTTGCATCAGGCAGATTCGGAGCGAATCCCCCCTCATCTCCAACTCCTGTGGACAGACCTTCCTCTTTTAAAATTCTCTTTAATGTATGGTAAATTTCAGCGCACATCTGAAGTCCTTTTGAAAAGCAGCAGGCGCCGGACGGCATAATCATAAATTCCTGCAGATCTACGGTATTGTCTGCATGGCATCCTCCATTTAAAATGTTCATCATAGGAACCGGCATTCTTTTTGCCTGAATCCCTCCTAAGTAGCGAAACAAAGAAAGATCAAGGGCTTTTGCTGCTGTCGCCGCCACAGCCATGGACACGCCTAAGATTGCATTTGCACCGAGATTTTCTTTTTGTTCTGTTCCGTCTGCTCTGAGAAGGATTCTGTCAATGCCTTCCTGATTCAGAACGTTTTCTCCGATAATCAAGTCAGCCAGAACGGCATTGACATGATGCACGGCACGTTTTACGCCAAGTCCGTGATAACTTTCCCCTCCGTCTCTTAACTCCACTGCTTCAAACGTACCTGTTGATGCCCCGGAAGGAACCGCGGCTCTTCCGACAGCGCCATTTTCCGTCATGATTTCAACTTCCAATGTCGGATTTCCCCTTGAATCTAAAATTTCTCTTCCGATTACATCCACGATTGCTATATATTGATACATAGAAAAACTACCTCCTTTTTATAGAGGTAGTCTATCCATTTTTTCTCTATTTCATGCTAAACTTTTCTAACTCATCCAAATAGGACTCAAACACATGAAGCGCTTCTTCTACCGGTTTTGATGTTGTCATATCCACATCACAGATTTTCAGAAGGTCAATCGGGTCCATACTTCCGCCGCTGCTTAAGAACTTCAGATAATTTTCTACTGCATTTGGCTCTCCATTCAAAATCTTCTGGCTGATCGTCACTGCTGCGGAAAATCCTGTTGCATACTGATATACATAAAACGGCGTATAGAAATGTGGGATTCTTGCCCATTCTATGGCAATCTGCGGATCTGAAATCATCTGATCCCCAAAGTAGAGCTGATTTAATTTATGATAAATTTCACACAGACGGTCTGCTGTCATCGTCTCTCCTGCCTCCACAGCAGCATGTGTAACTTTTTCAAACTCTGCAAACATGGTCTGGCGGAACATGGTACCTTTAAATTTGTCAAGGAAGTAATTGATCAGATACATCCTTTCTGTTTCATCTTTTGACTGTTCCAGCAGATAGTGGATCAGCAGCGCCTCATTGCACGTCGAAGCAACTTCAGCCACAAAAATCTTATATCCCGCATACAGATACGGCTGCGCTTCATCTGAAAAATAAGAATGAAGAGCGTGACCCATCTCATGTGCAAGGGTAAATACATTCGTCAGATTTCCATTAAAGTTGAGCAGCACATATGGATGCGTGCCATATGCTCCCCATGAATAGGCTCCGGTACGTTTCCCCTCATTTTCATAGATATCAATCCAGCGGCTCTCCATACCCTGTTTTAAAACGGCGCCATATTTTTCTCCCAATGGCTCCAGCCCTCTTTGCACAATCTGTTTTGCCTCGTCAAATGTATACGTTTTCTGGACTTCAGATGCAAGAGGCACATACACGTCATACATATGCATTTCATCTAATCCCAGAATCTTTTTCCGCAGTCCTACATAGCGATACATCAGCGGCAGTTTTTCATGAATCGTATCAATCAGCTGGTCATAGACCGATACCGGGATGGCGTTGCTGTCCAGATAATACTCTCTTGAAGAAGAATAGCGATGTTCTTTTGCAAAGAAAGATGCCTGGCGCAGATTTGCGTCAAATACAGCTGCAAGTGTATTTTTAAACTGTTCATATGAACGGTAAAAAACTTCAAATGCTTCTTTTCTTACTCTTCTGTCGCTGTTTTCTTCCATTGCCACAAAACGTCCTGATGAGAGTACCTGCTCTTCTCCATTTTCATCTTTCACACTGCCAAATGTAATATCTGCATTGTTAAACATTGCATAGATCTGATATGGTGCATTGCCCATCTCACCGGCTCTGGCAAGCATTTCTTCTTCTGGTATGGAAAGCGTATGTGGTTTCCCCCGCAGAATTTCATCTAAAAATCTCTTATAAAACTGCAGTTCTTCGCTCTGTTCCAGCCACTGATCGAGTGTTGCCTCATTCAAAGTCAAAATCTCAGGCACTGCAAATGCGGTTGCGCTGCTCACCTGGTTTTCCAGCACCTGCGCTTCCCCTGCCAGTTTCTGATATATACTGTTTTTTGTATTTTCATGGAGTTTCTGATTTGCATACACATGAATTTTTTCATGGCGTTCCATCAGTTTTGCATATTCGTTTAAAAACTGCAGCAGCGTCTCTTTCTTTTCTGTCAATTTTCCTTTAAACGCACCGATGGCTTTCAGCTCGCTGCGCAGTTTTTCTGTGTCTTCTCTCCAAAGCTCATCATTTTCATACAAATCTTCGATTGCCCAGCAATCTTCTTTTTTTACTTCTTCTCGTTTCAGCAATTTTTTCTGTGCCACGCCATTTCCTCCTTTTTTCGCTGACTCTTTATCTGTTTCGATACATCTGCAAAATAAACAGACTCTTTCTTTCTTTTTCATTGATCAGATATTCTTTTCTGAAATGATACTGCGGATAGCGTCTGCAGTTTTTCTGAATCAATGCTTTTTCAGACGTATATAAAAGTAAGACTCCTCCATCTTTTAAATGTGTCATTGCCTTTTCAAAAAAATTCTGATACAGTCCTGCAATCTGTCCCTCATTTCTGTTTTTATTCTTCCCAGGCAGATTTGTCACAATCTCATCAAACAAATATTCATGCTCAAAATCAAAAAAATTCCTGTTGATATAATGAATTGGAAGACCAGCTCTTTTTGTATTTTCTCTTGCCTTCTCCACTGCTTCTTCCAAAATATCGAGTCCGTACATCGTTCGTGCTCTCACAGCTGCATTTCGCTCGATCAGCATCGTTCCGACGCCGCAGAACGGATCTAAAACCTGCGCATCTTCTTTTAGATATTCCTTTCCAAGTTCCATCAAAAGCGCCGCGTTTACAGGAGAGATGGAAGTCGGCAGGTATTCTTTCCGGTAAGAAAAGCGTTCATCCTGTATCGTATACAATTTCAAAAGCGGTATGAATTTCTCTTCTTTCGTCTGGATCAACCGAATTTCAACTTCATATTCTTCCGGCGCATTTTTCCATTTCCGACCTGATGCTGTCTCCAGCTTCGCTGCCATTCTCCGAATCCAGATTCCCTTTTTTTCCAGAGGCATATTGCTTTTTAATTCCACTCGAAATAAAAATGGATCATTCCCTTTATGAAGGCTTGCAACAAATTCTCCCATTCTGGAACCTCCCAGAAAACTTCCGATTTCTTCAGGTGTTCCCTCCAGAGAAGAGATCCCCGGAATCGGGAAAAGCATTTCTTTCCATGTCCGGATTTTTAAAATTTTTTCTATCTCATTCGTGTAAAAACGAATTCCTCCTGCCAGCATCATCACTTTTTCAAGATCGATCTGCTTTCTCGTCGCTTCCCTCTGGCATCTGTTTGTCAGCAAAATCACTTCCGCAGATTTTCCTGCTGGTATTCCTGTAAATGTATGTTTTTTCGGTTTTTCATACATAAAAATCATATTCTGGAGCAGTGCAGCCTCTTCCCGCAAATGTTTTACCTCTTCTGCATTCTCCTCCATATTTTCAATTTGAGTCTTTCTCTCTTTCAGTACAGACAGATACGGGGCAAATTCATAGGAACGGATTGCTTTTAAAAAGTCGGGCCGTACAAATAAAGTCTGTTCTCTCTCATATGCGCGCACTAAATCAGGAAGCATCTCATCACATTCCATTTCTCCTAAAATTAAAGCCGCATTCTTTCGTACTTTTGCATCTTCATTTTCCAAAAGCTCTGCAAACAGATCATATTCTCCTCCCAGAAGATATGCCAATGCACGCTTCTGATTTTCATCCTGAATCTCTTTTCTGAGCAGAATCAGATTTTGTCGGATCTGTATTCCCTGCTGAATCTTTTCGATTAATTCTTTTATCATTTCGTCCTCCCTTCTTTTTCACAAAAAAACTGCCGCAAAATGAAACGTTATTTTCTTCCATTTTGCGGCTTATCATTTATTCTTCTACACTGTAGTTTGGTGCTTCTTTTGTAATATGAATATCATGAGGATGAGATTCTTTCAGGGAAGCTGCTGAAATTTTGACAAATTTTCCGTTTTCTTTCAGTTCTTCAATGTCTTTTGTTCCGCAATATCCCATACCTGCTCTCAAACCACCGATCAGCTGGAATACGGTATCTTCCACTGTTCCTTTATAAGCAACACGTCCTTCTACGCCTTCCGGAACAAGTTTTTTTGCATTCGTCTGGAAATATCTGTCTTTACTTCCATTTTCCATCGCTGCAATGGATCCCATTCCACGGTATACCTTATATTTTCTTCCCTGGAACAGTTCAAATGTTCCTGGGCTTTCATCACATCCTGCAAAAATACTTCCCATCATGCAGACATTTGCACCTGCTGCGATGGCCTTTGTCATATCACCGGAATATTTGATACCGCCGTCTGCAATGATCGGAATACCATATTCTTTTGCAACTGCATAGCAATCCATCACTGCTGTCACCTGAGGTACGCCAATTCCTGCGACAATACGAGTTGTACAGATAGATCCAGGACCGATACCAACTTTCACTGCATCTGCACCTGCTTCAATCAAATCTCTCGTTGCAGCTCCTGTGGCTACATTTCCTGCGATTACCTGAAGATCCGGATAGTGCTCTTTGATCATCTTCACGCAGCGGATAACATTTGCTGAATGTCCGTGTGCAGAGTCTAATACTACTACGTCTACATGAGCTTTTACAAGCGCATCCACACGCTCTAATACGTTTGCTGTGATTCCGACAGCCGCTCCGCACAAAAGACGTCCCTGCTCATCCTTTGCAGACAGAGGATATTTAATCTGTTTTTCAATATCCTTGATTGTGATCAGACCTCTTAAGTTGTTATTTTCATCTACAATCGGCAATTTTTCTTTTCTTGCTTTAGCCAGAATTTTCTTTGCCTCTGACAGAGTGATTCCTACTTTCGCAGTAATCAGATTTTCGGAAGTCATAGATTCTTTGATCTTCTTCGAAAAGTCTTCTTCAAATTTCAGATCGCGGTTTGTGATAATTCCTACAAGTTTTCCATTCTCTGTGATCGGCACACCGGAAATTCTGAATTTTGCCATCAGATTATTGGCATCCTCCAATGTATTCTCTGGAGATAAATAAAAAGGATCGGTGATAACACCGTTTTCTGAACGTTTTACTTTGTCCACTTCATCTGCCTGCGCTTCAATCGACATATTTTTGTGGATAATTCCAATACCACCCTGTCTTGCCATCGCAATCGCCATTCTGTGCTCTGTAACTGTATCCATTCCGGCGCTCATCATCGGAATATTCAGCTTAATTTTTTTTGTCAGATATGTTGACAAATTAACCTGATTCGGAACCACCTCAGAATAAGACGGCACAAGGAGCACATCATCGAAAGTAATTCCATCGCCAATAATACAACCCATTTTTCTACCTCACTTTCCTATAGTTTCTCTAGTCTAACAAAAGTAAAAACAAAAGTCAACACTGTTTTTCGACAATTTTTACATTGTACTGACTTTTCTCGGTGCAATTCGTTTTATATCATTTAAAATGATACTGTCTGGCTCAATAATCACCAGAGACAATCCATGATCGTCCTTCATAACCATTCCATACTGTCGCTCATTCTTCACACCGGAAGAATAATCTGATATCTTTATATTTTTATTATTTTTGTAGCTGTCTAATGTATGCGACTGCAAAGGCGCCATACATTCTAAATTTTTCATATCCAGGCTACAGACTTTCTTTCTCCTTGATTTTGCCATGATCTTATCAATGTCCAGTTCCCCGTTAACATACAAATATTCATATTCCAGATTAAATCCTGGAATAAGAAAGTAATCTGCCGCCGCCATGATGACAAGTGCAAGTAAAAAAATCCATTTTATTGTCATCAGATACAAAAATCCAAACGCTGCCGTAGCTGCAATCATCAGACTCTTTATGACCTGTTCTGTCAGCGGCGTTTTTCTTTTTATAATCAGTTCTGAATATAAATCGCTCATTTGTTCCCCCTTTATCGCTTTACAGTATTTTTTTATTTTTCCTGTTATTCTTTATTTTATAGTATAGCGAATTTTTTCCTGTCTGAAAAGCCCTTATGTTGACTTTTTGCAAAAAAAAGGGTTCTAAACTTTACTTGGGGGTAAAGTAAAAAAAGAATAGGCATAGAA
>JAUNDP010000033.1 GCA_030526005.1 Eubacteriales bacterium | reverse complement strand
TAGATTGATTATATCTTATTAGCCACTCCTGTTACAACTCTATTATAGCACTACATTCTGTCTCAGAGAGCATGGAAAGATCAAAGGCAGCATTTGGAGTGTACCATGTTTTTGCTGAAAATAATTCCACTACTTCCGGCGTCTGAAAGCAATATCCATGTCTTGCATAAATTTCATTGATGCCATATTGGTATACCCACGCTTCATGTTCCGTTGAAAATCCCTGGAACTCAAATTCCGAAGACTGTGGAAATAAATAGCCTGCTGCATCGGATGTGCCCTCATAGTTCACAGTGTAATTCGGTTCCTGATTCAGGTTTACTTCTGCCTTTGCAATCTGCGGATATCCGACAAACAGCATACAAAAAACTGCAAGCAGAGCAAACAAAGAATGTTTCTTTTTCATAATTCTATACCCCTTTCCTGTTGATAAATAAAATCATTTAAAGTCCATAGGACTCTGTTTTTTTATTATACTCCAATCCACAGAAAAGGCAATAAGACAATCTCATTTTTATAAATAATCCCGAAACATTTATCCCCTCATTTTATGTATTCTGCTGATCCATCCCGCACGCTGTGGCAGATTCAATCAGACATCGGTCATTCATCACCGCATCATAGAATCGGAATCCACCTGCAAAGTTATACGTCTCATATCCATTTCCTGCCAGAATTCGAGTCGCTATATAGCTTCGCAGACCACTCTGACAAATCACATAGACCGGCTTCCCTTTTTCGATTTCACTCATTCGATCTCGCAGCTCGTCTACCGGAATATTTTTGAATCCTTCGATGTGACCTCTGCCGTATTCTCGCTCTGTTCTCACATCCAGCAAAGTGACGTTTCCGTCACCAGCCAGATCCTTGATATCTTCCAGATAAAATTGATTTAAAATTTTCTTTGAAATATTTTCGATCATAAATCCAGCTATATTTACAGGATCTTTTGCTGAAGAATATGGAGGCGCATACGCCAGATCCAGATCTTTTAGTTCCACTGCTTTCATTCCAGCATGAATTGCCGTCGCAAGCACATCAATTCTCTTATCTACGCCCTCATATCCTACGATCTGAGCGCCAAGCAGACGATACGTCTCCTTTTCAAACACTACTTTCATCGTCATTACTTTTCCGCCCGGATAATAACCGGCATGGCTCATCGGAGACAGAATTACTTTGTCCACATCCAGACCGGCTTTTTTGGCATTTGTCTCATTGATTCCAGTTGCCGCCGCAGTCATGTCAAACACTTTTATGACAGAACTTCCCTGAGATCCTGTATAGCGACTGTCTCCTCCGCATACGTTGTCGGCTGCGATACGCCCCTGCTTATTTGCCGGACCTGCCAGAGAAATCAGCGCATCGTGTCCTGTCACATAATGTTTTACCTGAACGGCATCTCCGACAGCATAGATATCAGGAATAGATGTTTCCATCCGATCATTGACCACGATACTTCCTTTTATTCCCAGTTTCAGTCCTGCTTCCTCCGCAAGATGCGTATCCGGTGTGACACCGATCGCCAGCACAGCCATATCGGCATGAATCGGCTGTTCTTCTTTTAAAAGGACGGTAATTCCTCCCTCTCTCTCCTCAAATCCTTCCACTGTATGACCAAGAGCCAGTTTCACGCCATGCCTGCGCATCTCGCTGTGAATAAAAGAAGCCATATCAGCGTCAAACGGATTCATCAACTGTCTCGGTCTCTGTACAATCGTCACGTCCATCCCAAGATCACGCAGATTTTCCGCCAGTTCCAGACTGATGAAACCGCCTCCTGCAAGCACGACAGACTGAGGATAATTTTTTTTGATATACTCTTTGATACGGAAAGTGTCCTCCACCGTTCGAAGAGTAAAAAGCTTTTCGCTTTCTGTTCCTGGGACTGGAGGCTGAGTCGGTTTTGCTCCCGGCGAAAGAATCAGCTTGTCATAATTTTCCTCGAATTCTTCCCCCGTCTCCAGATTTTTGACAGAGACGCTTTTCCTTTCCGGATGAATGGCACAAACTTCATGGCGTACTTTCATTTTAATTCCAAAACGGGAATAAAAGCTCTGTGGCGTCTGGAGCGTCAGATCTTCCGGATCTGTGATAACGTCTCCTATGTAATAAGGCAAGCCACAGTTTGCATAAGATATAAAACCAGAACGTTCAAAAACAATCACTTCTGCATGTTCATCTAATCTTCGGATTCTGGCGGCGGCGGTTGCTCCGCCGGCCACTCCGCCCACAATTACAACTTTCATCTTACTTGTCCACCTTTCCTTTATAGGAAGCAATGCCTCCTAAGTTCTTTACATTTGTATATCCCATTCTTTCCATCATACTTACTGCCTGACGGCTTCTTATTCTTTTATTGTTAAGACCGTGCCATACCGTCCACGCTCAATACCACGCCTGTGATATAAGAGGCTTCGTCAGATGCCAGAAATACAAACGCATTTGCGATGTCTTCCGGCTGTCCAAGACGGCGCAGAGGAATCTGATTTATCATAGGTTCTATTACTTCTCTCGGAACTGCTTTCATCATATCAGTCTCTGTGATTCCCGGAGCTACTGCATTCACTCGAATTCCTTTAGGTCCAAGTTCACGCGCCAGCGACACCGTCAGACCATTCACTGCAAATTTAGATGCCGGATAAGCAAACCCGCTTGGCTGTCCTGAAATACTTACCATGGAAGAAGTAGAAAGGATGACTCCTTTGCCGCGTGCAATCATACATTCCGTTGCCACGCGTGTTGCGTTAAACACTCCTTTTACATTCAAATCCATTACTTTATCAAATGTCTCCTCCGTGTATTCTGTAAAAGGCGTACTTTCCGATACGCCGGCATTATTGACAAGAATATCAATACATCCATGTTTCCTGACTGTTTTCCCAAACGCTTCGCGCACAGATGAAAGGCTGGAAAGATCAGGACTGATTCCGTCTATCACTGCATTCGGATGTTCTTCTTTCAGCATGGCAACTGCTTTTTCAGCCGATTCCGGAGAACTGGCTGTGATGATTACTTTCGCGCCTTCTTTTAAAAATTTATCTGCGGTTGCAAAACCGATTCCACGGCTTCCCCCTGTGATAACAGCAACTTTATCTTTTAACCTCATATGAGTTTCCTCCTTTTCTGTTCTTTATTCTTTTCCATTTTTTTATTCTTTTTTCTTTTCTATTCTTTTATTCTTTTGTTTTCATTCTGCCTGATTTTTCCAGATAATTCTGTGACAGAATCACTTTTTATGATTTTTTGCTTTGCAGATCAGCTGTGTCATGGTTCCCATCGGGCAGTAGACGCACCAGCTGCGTGGTTTAAACAAAATCATCGTCACAACTCCAAGCACAGTGGAAGTCAGCATTACACTGTAAAATCCAAAGGCAAACTGTGCGATTCCAGGATGGAAAAAGGTTCCATGATACGCCCAATTCCACGGCAGTTTAAATGTCCACAAAAGTGTCACTGCCTGGCGCAGATCTTGCGCCCCTGAAAATACCAGATAAGTATTCCAAAGCATCTGAAAAAACATGACAAAAAAGAAAATTAAAAATCCATAACGAAACCATTTGCTCTTCATCCATTTTGGAATATCTTTTCTCCTGGAAAGTCCAAATCTTTCTCCAAGCAGTTCAAACAGCTGTCCTCTTCCGCAATAGCGGTTGCAATATCCTTTTGTCCCTTTTGAGACAGAAATAATCAATGGAATAAAAAAGCACAAAAGACCAAGCCATGCAAATAATATATTGAAGAATCCCAGAATCAGATATGTTAAAGACGCAATCCAGAGATAATCGTACCAATGTTTTTTCATGCTTATACCTCCTTTATCTCGATCACAGATGCCGGGCATTCTTTTGCACATTTTCCGCATCCTACGCATTTTTCCATGTTGACTTTTGCCAGAATCCCCTTCCAGATTTCAATGGCGTTTTTAGGGCAGATTTTTACGCAGCATCCGCAGGCGACACATTCCTCTGTATGTACAAACGCCTTTCGTGCCTTTCTAATTTTTCTTTCCATCGATAACCTCCTGAATTTTTAAAATAAGAACAGCCAGATTCTCCTGCTTTCTGTCAGGAGTTTGTTAAAATCACCCGCTCTTTTTAACGGATGATTTCAACTTTTTTAATTTCTCATGTCAAAGTCACAAATGTTCTCTTTTTATAAATATATGATATCATACAATAACGAATCTATCTGTGATAATATCACAGTAAAAAAAGACTGCTTTCATCCCATGGCTGAATTATATGGGTTTTCTCGCCGTTCATTTATAAAAAGACAAAAAATACAGCCTGCCTTTCTAAGGACAGACTGCATTTTCGTCTCCATATTATTTTTGCAAGGTTTTTTATGCCAGAGGCTTAATCTCCATGTCTTTTGGAAGTGTTAAATTTAAAATAATTGCTACAACAAATACAACCGCTACCACGTTTGCTGAAAATACAGACTGTAATATTTCAGGGAAAATATGCCAGATTTCAGTTTCACTTGCCGCTGTGAATCCAATTCCGATTGAAAGCGACAATGCTGCGATCGTAATATTTCTCTGTGTAAATCCTGCTTTTGCAAGCATCTCAATTCCGGATGTAAGAATTGTTCCAAACATCATCAGCGTACATCCTCCCAATACAGATTCCGGAAGTGACGCAAAAAAGTTTCCGACAGGCGGAAGCAGTCCCGCTAAAATCATACACACTGCCCCTGTCATAATCGTAAATCTGTTTACTACTTTTGTCATGGCAATCAGCCCCACATTCTGTGAGAAGGATGTGACTGGCGGACATCCTAAAAGCGAAGAAAATGCAGACGCATATCCGTCGCACGCCAGAGAACCTGTGATCTCTTTTACAGTGATTTCTCTTTTCAGACCGCTTGATGCCATCGCAGTTGTGTCTCCAATCGTCTCAGCCGCTGAGACAAGGAAAATAATTGCGACTGAAAAAATCGCTCCCCAGTGAAACTCAGGCACATATGGCATTAATTTTGGAAGAGAAATGATTCCTCCTGATAAAATAACAGACAGATCAACTTTTCCCATAAAAATGGCAGCAATATATCCGACAACCAATCCTACTAAAACAGACAGCTGTTTTAAATATCCTTTTGCCTTAATATTCCATACCAGACAGACAATCAAAGTAATCGTTCCCAGAATCAGATTTTCTGCCGAACCAAAATCCTCTGTATAACCGCCTCCGAATGATCTGGCTCCTACAGTAAACAATGAATATCCGATTGCTGTCACAACGGAAGCTGCAACGATCGGGGAAATAATTTTTTTCCAGTATTTTGCCAGCAATCCAAGCGTTCCTTCTAAGATACCGCCGACCAGAACTGCTCCGATCACCGCCGGATATCCATAATTTGCCGCCACTGTACTCAGAACGGTGACGAATGTGAAGCTAACGCCCATGACGATTGGCAGTCTTGATCCGATCTTCCAGATCGGGTAAAGCTGAATCAATGTAGCAATTCCTGCGACAAACATCGCATTTTGAAGAAGGATCGCCACTTCTGCCTGTCCCAGTCCGCCAGCTGCCGCAATGATGGTGATTGGCGTCAGATTTGATACGAACATTGCCAGAATATGCTGAAGTCCAAAAGGGACTGCTTTTCCAATCGGAACACGCCCATCCAGCTTATAAATGTTCGCAACATCTACTGTTTTGTTGTTTTTCATAAGTACTACTCTCTCTCCTTTTCTCTGTACTCCTGTTTCCATTTTTCAAGACAAGATTCCTATTCTCATCTCAGGAAGTATTCCGGGATGTATTGTATCATAAGAATCAGAAAAAATACAGTATTTTAGACCGATTGACAAGAATCCTTCATGATTCCATTATGTAGATTGCCCGGTAATTGAATTACGAAAGATTCCCCCGTATCGTCCTGGAACGCAAAAATTTTTTTAAAGAAAAAAGTCTGTAAAAAGAAAACAGAAAAGATTATAATGATTGAAAATAATAATTTATATTTTGACAGATAAAAACTTTTACGAAAAAAATTTTTGAAAGGAAAAACAATGATCGAATATAAAATTTTACAGGAATATGAGATAAACCGTCAACTTTTTCACTCCTTTATACGCCGTCAGCTCGTAGATCAATGCCTGCGTCTTGAAAATAACGTATGGGTTGTCCGCTCCGATCCTTTTATTGATGACTGGACAGAAGAAGAATATCAAATTTTAATTGATTGTTTGCAAAATACAATACAAACAGGTGGTTTTGTCTGCGGAGCCTTTTTTCATGGCGCATTAAAAGGATTTGTTTCCGTAGAAAATGGTCTTTTTGGCAGTCAAAACCAATATTATGATCTGTCCTCTCTTCATGTCTCAGAAGATATGCGCAGACATGGAATTGGAAAAAATCTGTTTCTTATTGCTGCAGACTGGGCAAGAAAACAAGGAGCAAAAAAATTGTATATTTCATCCCATTCTGCCATCGAAAGTCAGGCATTTTATCATTCAATGGGATGTACGGATGCGGTTGAACGCAATCAGAAACATATCGAAGCAGAACCATATGACCGTCAGCTGGAATATCTTTTATAATTTTTTTAAAAAATTAGCACTCACCTCTTGACATGGCTAATATTGTGTGCTATATTACATATAGAACAAAGAGAACAGATATAGCAAGCAGATGAACTTCAAAAGTTTCCTTTCTCTTTCGTTCAAAATAAATGGTTACTAATATTTAGCAATATCGCTATTGTGAAAATACCCAGCCAAGAATTGCAGACTTTTCAAAAAGATACACAGTTCAAACTGGATACTATTTGAAAGGAGAAATGACTTATGATGATGCCTAGTATTTTTGGAGAAGATTTATTTGATGACTTTATGAATTTCCCATTTGAAAGAGATTTCTTTGGTGGTAAGAATCCGCTGTACGGAAAACATCAGAAAAATCTGATGAAGACAGATATCCGTGAAACAGATGCAGGATATGAACTGGATATTGATCTTCCTGGATTTAAAAAAGACGAGATTAATGCAAAACTTGAAAATGGCTATCTGACAATCTCCGCTGCAAAAGGCCTTGATAAAGATGAACAGGACAAGAAAGGCAATTATATTCGCCGTGAACGTTATGCCGGAAGCATGAGCAGAAGCTTCTTTGTAGGAGAAGGAGTTACGCAGGAAGATGTACATGCTAAATTTGAAGACGGTATTCTGAGATTATCTGTTCCAAAGAAAGCTGCAAAAGAAGTAGAACAGCAAAGATATATTTCCATTGAGGGCTGATGCCCCCAATGGATTTTTTTATTTTTTCGTATTCTCTTTTTTATTTTCTTTTGCCTGTTTCCTTTTTACAGAAAAATAAACGCCCGCAACAGCCGCCATCTGCAGCGCTGCTGCCGCAACCAGAGTGTAAAACATAAGAATGCTGAAATATGCTGCCACAGCGCCAGCTAATACCATACACATCGAAGTGATTAAAATCATCGGCATTCCAGATTTTTTCAAGAATTTTTCGATATGCTCCTCATTTTCACGCGCATACAACAGCGCCAATTTTTCTTCATTGCAAATCGTATTGCCCAGTTTAATCAGATAAATACACGCCAAAATTCCAACTCCCACCAAAATGACAATCTGAAATCCGATCGCAACTTTCTGTGATATGCTCTTTTGTACCATATTGCGAATCATAAAATAATCGTATGCGCCGATCAATGCAGCTGCCGCAATAAATCCCTGCAGACAGTGCATTCTCTTTCGTATTTCTTTTTTAAATCCTTCCATTTTCCCCTCCCGATTTTTCTTTTTTTATTTAAATGCCTTTTTATTCAGTATAATATATCCCATTCTGCACGGCAAGAGTGGTAAAATGTATTTCATAAAAAACAAAAAGTATATCATTTTATCATAATATATAAGAAATAAGATCTTATTTTTTCATTTATAAACGGACGGAAAAATGAATGGTCAAAAGAAGTTCTTTCTAACCTGACTGAAAAATATGATGGCAAAGTCCTGCATAATGTGGAAATCCCGATTATAGCAAAAAAATTAAATGAATTATATCTGTCACAAAGCTGACTAAAAAGAAGGGCTACCAAATACTGACATCTGATAAAGAAATAATTTAGAAACTCCATCTAATACATTATCCAGTATTAGCAAAGACACGTTTAAAAAACAAATACCGAGAAAAGCTGTAACAGGTTTTTCCCGGTATTTTTGCCTCTGCAACGCTTGATGTTGAATTATAGTTTTGAAGATTTAAGAGTTCAGGTCAATCCACAAAGCGGGGCGGACAGCGTTATCAGCTTCGTCGACACTGACGCCTCTCTCGGTAACATCTCCATAATTTTCGATACAGACAGCACCGCTTTGATAGCCACCGATGGAGCGCAGCCACCAGCAAGCGTTACCAATGGAATTATCGACATGTACTCCTTGGGCAACTGCATATTTCGTAGGCTCGCACTGTTTTGTACTGTCTGAACTGAAATATTTATTTGTTTCCGCAACGCTCAGCAAGAAAACCTTGTCCCGCGTATCGTTGCCGGGATTTGTACTATATTCAGGATTTTTATCGTTAGGTACCGTTACTGTTGGTATCATCGCTTTTTCTTCGGCAGAAAATGCGATATTAATAAAGTCATCGTTTAACCACTTACGCAAAGAACAAGTCTCCCATGTAACGTCTGCTTCGCTTGTGTTGTATGGCTTACAATCGAGCGCATATTTGCTGATGACAAGAGCCTTTCCGTCTTTTATATCAAGAACAAGCCATTCGATATTTTCTTTATCGTTTGAAGTATTATTGCTCTGCTTGTATGCGCCAAAGTATATGTAATCTCCAACCTTTACATCTTTCAATTTCTCGATCTTGTACTTGTCATAAATGGAATTGGCTTTATCAGCGCTATCCTTGTATCCATCTAATGCCATTAACGTTTCATATGCTTCAACAATGTTTCCCTTTTCTATCTGCCCCACTGCGTTGTTATATTTAATGTCAGGAAGGATGATACCATTTAAAATAATGATAAATACAATGATTGCACAAATGATTGGTGTTGTAATCATAACAATCTTTTTGTTTCTCTTGACAATACGCTCGGCTTCTTTTCGGGCAAACTGTATCTTGCGCTCACGCTCTGCTTCTTTTTCTTTTATTTCCTCTATCTTTTGTTTGCAACTATAAGCATTTTCGTCTGCATCCTTCCAACCGGCAATCGATTCAAACAATTTCATTGCCTTTTCGTAATTTGAAATACCTTCTCTTATCATTTTATCCTTGCCATCCGCAAGGATCGCATCTTTTCTTGCTGTTTCAGCTTTTTCATAACAACTCTGTGCAAGAGCCGCAGAATCTAAATATTCGCGCACAGACTCGAATAAATCGCCAGCTTCTTTGTATGCACCTTCAGTATCTGCCGCCTCCATCACAATTTTTGCACGATTGTAAATGCTTTCTATCCGTGCATTCTCGTTGCGTATGTTGATATGTTCTATGTAACTGATAAGTTCCGTTTTAAGTTTTTCATCAGCAAAGCGCATCACTTTTTGATAGTTGTTGCTTTCATCAAATGGTTCTACTTCGTATTTTAATAACTCCTGTTTTTCGACTTTCAGCTCGGACAACAATTTACCTAAATACGCCAAAGCATTTTCCGGATCAACATCCAGCACTTTTTCACAATATTCGTCAGCGGATTTCCAATCTCCATCCTCCAAGAACATAAACACTCGTTTTAAAAGAGGAGCTATGTTGACATTACCGCTGGCAATAACCGTTTCTTTTACTGCTGTCACTTTGGGTTCTTCTGCTTGTATGATCTTTTTGATACCACGGATCAAATCCTGCATAAAACCAAGCTTAGACATATCCTGCGCCTGAAGATGAGAAAATTCTTCCGGCAAATCGTAAGGATCCATATCCTTATAGGCCGGAATCAGCATTTTCTTTTTCCCTTGTTTAATCAAGCCAAGATAACGACTCCATTCATTACGAACCCAAACAGCCGTGAAAAATTCAGGCTTTGTACCAAGTACCACCATGACTTTTGCGGAATTTAATGCAGCAAAGATATATGGCTCATACGCAGAGCCGATCTTATCCTCTAAAGTAATCCGAGCAAAGAAAACCTTGAATCCCTCCTTCGTCAATTCATGATAAAGTTCATTCGCTAAAACAGAGTCAGGCGTACGACGACCGTTATTGTCAGTTTCTTTATAGCAGATAAACACATCAAAAGGTTCTTCTTTTTGAGAAATAGCAAGAATACCTTTCTGAATTTCATTGATTGCCTTGGCTTCTTCTTCATAAATGCTGCGCTGGTATCTATCAGCATACAGCAAGGCAGATTTGTAGTTATCGTCATCAAAAACAGACGTAAACTGCGCACGATTCACCGTAGGGATGCGCTTGTGAGAGGAAGGATCTTCCACATACTCAATACCATAGCTACAAAGAACAAGTGACCAATACGCTTCCGCATCGGTGTTGTCCTCGTTAAGAATCCGCTCGTAAATTCCCATTGCCTTATCAAATTCGTTATTACGTCGAAAATGATTGGCACGATCATAAAGATTTGCCCGACGATCATCATCTAATCTTGGCAACGTCTGTTGTGTACCGCAATATTCGCAAGTTGCAACCGTTTCATTATTATTAATTTCTAATGTGCCACCGCACATTTTACATTTATACATTACCATATTTATAATCCCTTATGTACTTCTTTATCTATTAGTTCCACTAAATTGCAAACTATCCCTGTCATCTATCAACGCTTACTTTAGAAGTTTACATTTCTTATTTCTATCACGAAGCAAAATGATCATTTCATCCGTAAATGAAGAAGTCCTTTCAAAATCATCTGCTGTTACAGCTTCGGATAATTTTGCAAACTTAACCATAATTTTACTTTCTATAGAAGCAAGAGCTTCACTGCTCATTGGATCGGAATAACGAACTGCTTCATAAACTTTTTTACACTCTGCTCTAATGCCATCACTTTTAGCACGAGACATTAAACTCTCTGTATCTACAGTTAATGTTTTGATGAAAAAGGTTTTCGTTTTCATTTTGTCATCTATACCGCTAACCATATCAATGGCAATGGCTGCTTTTATTACCGCAATCACATTTAACACAAGAACAACAGCACATAAAATCATTCCAATCCAATAAGGAAGCGGTGAAATAATCATACATAGTCCGCCAAATATAAAGGAAACAAGTAATCCTGTATAACTTATTGTAATGAGTGAAATGTTGCAGAACGTCTTTTTCATATCGTCGTCTTTTAAAGCAAAATAAGTGCAAATGATTTGACCTATAAAACAAAGGGTGATAAACACATAGCCAATCCAAAAAGACGGCATATATTTTTCAGCTCCCGCCCACCCAGCGGATGCGAAAGATATAATGTTAAATAAAATGAATAAGACACCCCAAATAATAGAATAAAACTTAAATATTCTTTTCATGGCCAGCACCTCCATTAAAGTTTTTCACCACATTCAAGGCAGAATTTAGCGCCTGACACAATTTCTTTTCCGCATTTTGGACAAGTAGTAATAAACTTATGGCCACATTCAGAACAAAATTTACCCTTTGTAACGGTATTTCCACACTTTGGGCAAATAATCATATTATCTGGAATTGCCGGAACAACCTTTTCACCGCACTCCAAGCAAAATTTTGCATTTTTCGGAAGCGTTGCACCACACTTTGTACATTTTGTGTCTGTATTTTCGGTAGTTGGCTGATTTAATACATTATTCATTACTCCACCGACTGTACCTGCAACTGTACCGCCAATACCCACCATTGTGCCAAGACCTACTCCTAAATTAGTAAATTGACCAACCGCTTCATTTCTTGCAACCTCGGTTGCTACATCGAAACCACGCTCCTGCTGATAGGTATAGCCCTCCTGTACACGTTTGGTAGCTTGTGCCTGGGAGTCAATAATAACCTTCTGCGCTTCGGTTTGCGCATAGATGATATCTGTCTGCTGGCGCAGTTTAGCTTCTGCAATATCGGCATACTGCCGGAAGTAAAGTTCCTTAAATTTTTCATACTGTCTGTCGCCGTCAGGCTTAACAATATTGGTTACAAAAAATCGCTCAAGTGATACGCCGTAATCTGTAAAATCAGGAATCAACTGTTTATGAATGGAGTCTGAAAATACGGTAAGATTTTCATCAATCTCAAAAATATTGATGGCATTTTCTTTCATCACCTGTGCAATATAGGTTTTGACCCTTGTCATCAAGAAAGATCGGAAGAAAGCAACCAATTTTTGCTGACCAAGTAAGTTCTCAGTACCAACAAGTTTTAAAAGCAACTTACGACTATCTTCAACACGCAGGCTCATTTCCCCCGATGCGCCAATAGAAATTGGGAAACCGTATGTAGGCTCAATATACTGCACTTTGCTGTCAGTACCCCATTTAATATTCATCTGCTCGGTTTTATTGATAAAGTAAACCTCGCAGTGGAAAGGACTCTCTCCTCCAGTGACACGATTAAGAACTTTTCCTATCATTGGAATATTTTGGGTTTCAAGTGTGTAGCGACCAGGGCCAAACAAATCTAAAGCCTGACCATTCATAAAAAAGATTGCTTCCTGACTTTCGTGAACAATGAGCTGCGTCAGGCTGTTGAAATCCTCACTTGGATGTTTCCATATAAAAGTGCTGTTATCACCTTCATATTTAATAATTTCAGCAATCTGCGCCATAAAAATACCTCCTCATATTTCAAACAACATAATCGACATTATGTTGCAATTAAAATTACAATAAACTTATTTTATTAATTTATTGTAACACAGCGCAAATTATTTTACAATAATTTACCCCGTTAGGAGCACAGCGATTTCTGCATTCCTAACGGGGCTTTTTTCATTATCATTCTTTTTCTTTTTTGCTCTATGACAAAATTTCAGAATCAGAACATTCAAAACATTTTCTATTTTTTAATTTTAGTGATGGAATAAACGGATTCCTGTAAATGCCATCACCATATCATATTTATTGCATGTTTCAATTACAGCGTCATCACGCACAGATCCGCCCGGCTCTGCAATATATTTCACACCGCTCTTCTTTGCGCGTTCAATATTGTCGCTGAATGGGAAGAACGCATCCGATCCAAGCGCAACGTCTGTCATCTGATCCAGCCATGCGCGTTTTTCTTCTGCTGTGAAAACTTCTGGTTTTACTTTGAAGATTTTTTCCCATGCGCCGTCAGCCAGTACATCCATATATTCCTCTCCGATATAGACATCAATCGCATTGTCTCTGTCTGCACGGCGAATATTATCGACAAACTGAAGATTTAATACCTTTGGACACTGACGTAAGAACCAGTTATCGGCTTTCTGACCTGCCAGTCGTGTACAGTGTACACGGGACTGCTGACCTGCTCCGATACCGATTGCCTGTCCGCCTTTTGCGAAACATACCGAGTTGGACTGTGTGTATTTCAATGTGATTAAAGAAATAATCAGGTCAATTTTAGCTGCTTCAGGCAGTTCTTTATTTTCTGTCACAATGTTGGAGAGCAGCTCATTGTTAATTGGAAGTTCATTTCTTCCCTGCTCAAATGTGATGCCAAATACTTCTTTATGCTCGATCGGAGCCGGCTTATAAGATGGATCAATCTCGATCACATTATAATTTCCGTTTTTCTTCTGTCTCAGAATCTCCAGCGCTTCCTCTGTATATCCAGGAGCAATGACACCGTCAGATACTTCTCTCTTAATCAGCATCGCTGTGTCTCTGTCGCAGACATCAGACAGAGAGATAAAATCTCCAAAAGAAGACATTCTGTCTGCGCCCCTTGCTCTTGCATATGCGCAAGCCAGAGGAGACAGCTCTCCCATATCGTCTACCCAGTAAATTTTTGCAAGCGTCTCATCTAATGGCAGTCCGACTGCTGCACCTGCCGGAGAAACGTGTTTGAAAGAAGTAGCTGCCGGAAGTCCTGTCGCTTCTTTTAATTCTCTTACCAGCTGCCAGCCGTTGAATGCGTCCAGAAAATTGATATATCCCGGTCTTCCCATTAAAACTTTGATTGGAAGCTCCTGTCCGTTTGCAAGATAAATTTTGGATGGTTTCTGATTTGGATTACAGCCATATTTCAGTTCTAATTCCTTCATTTTCTTTTCCTCCTGCTCTTATTTGTTTTTATTTACAATCTTTGTCTCATATTTTCCTGTTGCGATATCAATATAGCGCACAAACAGAGATACTTTATTATCTTCATTTAAGCTTTCCCACAGAAGATTTGTAAACGCTTCGATATCATCTGGAATTGCCACCAGTTTCGGCTCTCCTTCAAAACTTGGAAGCGGATTGCCGTCACATTTGTAGGTGTGGATAAAATGACCTTCTCCTGCCACACAGTTTTCATATGCAAATGTATAGCGGTTGCAGGCATCCGGATTTCCATTATTGCTCTTTAAGATCGACATTGCATAGCTGTATTTTCCGTTTTCAATGTGCATAACACCGGAAATACGAGGCGTATAGTTTGGCGCATCCGGCTCAAATTCTCTGCTGCGCAGAGACTGCTCAAATGTCATCTGTCTGTCCATTCCCTCATAAATCGTATCGGTCTGATCTCCATTTGTGACGATTGTTTTATTTCCCAGAACGCGTACCGGTGCATAGATAATTAAGCTGGGATCTGTTAATTTAGACGGGTCAAATGCCTGTGTGCGGATTCCCTCTCCGTCCTCCACAAAAATACGGTTTCTGCTGTTTTCACTTCTTCCCATGATAAAGTATGCAGCGACTGCTTTCGTTCCGTCTGCTGATTTTCCGATCACAATTCCTCTTCCCGGATAAGAATTTTCTTTTAATTCTTTCTCGATTGATAACATCTCCATGATCTTTCTCCTTTGCATCATTGTTCTGCTTGTTTTTTCATTTCAGGGCAAAAAAATAAGCCTAATCCGCGAGCGATTTCTGCCCAGACGGTCGGCTTTTCTAACTTGCTTATACTCCCTGTGGTCTATTCCACTTCCGTCAGTCGTATAATTATTTTTAACATATCATCATTTTCTGAAAAAGTCAACCATCAAACTAAAAAAATTCCATTTTTTTCTACATTTGCTTTCTCACAATCTGATATTCATCATTTAAACGAAAATATGGGCAGAAAGAAAACGTATTTGTCATAAAACGTCCCATCTCATCTTCATCCAGATCGCTCTCACAAGTATAATAACCATATTCCTCATCGTATACATAATAAACGCAGCACTCACAGTTTGTTTTCTTCTTCATCTGATCCTCCAAAATAATTTCTTTTCTGAATCATATTTTTTCCAAGCGTCATAGAACCGTTGCAAACTCCGGTTTTTAATCGTGCTGTCCATCCCACGCCTAAAGGAGTGGGATTTCTGCACTCTTGTTTGTCGGTTTCTCTATTTTTCAGACTTTTCGTTCTTTTTTTCTTTGTCTTTCTTTTCCTCAGATACTTCTTTCAATTCTGCCAGTACATCTTTAAATTTGACAGAACTGATTGTCGGATGTGCTTTCAGGATGCTGCGCTTATAAAAGTCAAGATGTTCACGCATGAACGATCTCTTTTCTCTTTCTGCCACATAGGTCTCTTTCAGTTCTTCCAGCTCCTGCTTCATCTTCTCATTTTTCTTGTCTTTCACATCATCTCTGTCAAATTCCAGCTGGACTTCTTCCAGTTTTTTCTTGATATCCTGCAGCATTTCGGAAATTTTTCCTCTTGTCGCGGCCTTTTTTTCTTCTTCTCTCATAGAATGAAGAGCAATCATTGTATTTAATCGTTTCTGGATTCGCTCCAGTTCTTCTCTCGCCTTCTCCATCTTGACCAGAATATCTTTGATATCAAGAGCAGCTTTAAAGGAAAGCGTAAAGTCTGCCACAATATAGACCGTTAAGACAATCGCGATAACGCCCTGAAGCCATTTCGGAATACCCAACACAAATTTCTCGATCGGCAAATGAATCACTTTTACAAGAGCAATCGTCAGCGCTCCCCATGCCAGAGAAGTCCCAAGGCAGATATGGCCATTTAAGTTAAATTTATTTTTGCTGTAATCCCAGTAGCGCACTTTAAAAATTGCTTCCATTGCAACTCCTGTAAAATATTCCAGAATAGATGCCGCTATCGCGCCCGCCAGAAACATAAGAATCAAATTGTCGCGAAACGGAATGGTCACAAAAAGCATTAAGACTGCTCCGGACCCATACAACGGCAAGAATGGTCCTCTCATAAATCCTCTGTTCACTAACTTCTTTTTTATACATGACACGAATGTCGATTCAATACACCATCCCAAAAAACAATAGATGTAAAAAAACAAAAGCCATTCCGTCACACTGTACTGATAAGTCATAATTATTTTTTCTCCTTTCAAGTGCTCATTCTCTCACGCATCTGCTGTTTTGCTTTCTCCTCCTTTTTTAATGCTTCGCTGTTTTCTGAACAAAATTTTGCACTGCTATATGTTTTATGATACCATATCACTTGTTAAAAATATATGTTTTTTTCATCTTATCTTTTCTGCATCCCTCTGTCAATTTCATCCTGTTTTACTATTTCTATAAAATTTATTTTTTACTTTTTTGAAGCTCACATCACAATCTGCTTTGTCGCACATTTTTCTCCAAAAAAACGATCATGTTCCACAATCAGCATCGTCGGCTGATATCTCAAGATCATTTGTTCAATCTGCATTCTGGAGAATATATCAATATAATTCAATGGCTCATCCCAGATATAAAGATGTGCCTGCTGCAAAAGGCTTCCCGCAATCAATACCTTTTTTTTCTGTCCTTCGGAATACTCCTCCATCTGTTTATCAAATTGTTCC
Source organism: Eubacteriales bacterium (assembly GCA_030526005.1). GTDB lineage: Bacteria > Bacillota > Clostridia > Lachnospirales > Lachnospiraceae > JAGZHZ01. Next base: position 8,295 of record JAUNDP010000033.1, on the reverse strand, counting down.
CGTTCAAAGTCAAGCTGTCTTAAGACAGACTTCATCAAATGATTTGAGACACCGATCTTTTCAATATAATCGTCCAGTTTTCCTCTCAGACCGCTCGTATCCTGACTGATATAAGAGATTTTCAATCCGTTTGCCACTGTCAGTTCGCCTTCAAAATGTCTTTTTTCATTTTCAAATTCCTCCGGGAATCCATTCAGCGCTTTCACACCATCAGAGGTCAGAATACCTTTGATGATACTTGATTTTCCACACCCATTTTTTCCGGACAGAATGACTCGGTCTCCTCGTTTCAGTTCCAGCTGAAAGTCATGAAAGACTTCTCTGTCTCCATAAAACAGATTTAAATTTCTTGCTGTGATATACGTCTCCTTATGGTGAACACAAGGCATCATCTTTAAATCGGTTGTCTCCTCTATATTCTTCAAAAGCTGCGACTTTTCAGATATCGCCTTTTCCTGCCTACGCTCCAGATTTTTTCTGTGCTGCTGCATCTTTCTCGATTTTTCTCCTATATATGCTCTTGTCCCGATAAAGCGATTTGTCTCTTTTCTGGGATCGAATCCGATTTTCGACTGTTCCGCTTTATCCGCCCACATACCAGACTGACGAGCCGCCGTTTTCAGCTTCCCGATTTCTTTTTTCAGCCGTTCATTCTCCGCCTGTTCAAACTGATCCTCTCTTTTTTTATTCTCCCACCATGAAGAAAAATTTCCCTGATTTACACGAATCTGATTTCTCTCCAGAACCAGTACATGATCGATACAGGCGTCTAAAAGTGTCCTATCATGGGACACCAGAATAAATCCTTTTTTTCCTCTCAGATACTTTTCGACTGTCTCTCTCGTCTCTCGGTCGAGATGATTTGTCGACTCATCAATCAGTAAAAACACATGATCTCTGGAAAATAACATCGCCAGCATTACCTTTGTTCTCTCTCCATGACTGAGAGTTTCGTACGGTCTGTACAAAATTTCTGCGTCCGTCTGAAGCAGTTCCAGCTCACAGCAGATTTTCCAGAGTTCGTAATCCGGATAAATCTTCTCCATCACATCAATCGTCAGATTTTTCATCATTTCTTTCTCAACAGAAAACGGAAAATACTCAAACGGTTCCGATGTGCGGATACTGCCCTGATATTCATATTTCCCCAGCAGTAAATTCAAAAATGTCGTTTTTCCTTTTCCATTTCTTCCAATCAGCCCTAATTTCCAGTCTGTATCAATGCAAAAAGATACATTTTCAAAAATATTTTCATAACTTCCTTCATAGCCAAACGTTAATCCTGATACATAAATCTGTGCCATTTTATCACGCTCCAATCTAAAACAGATAAAAAAAGAACCGTCTGTCTCCAAACGATTCGATTTGATCTTTCTTACTTTACTCCTGCATCTCTGTCACAGCACAAAAATTTTTTCCTTTTTGTCCTTCTGTCTTTTATCTATGCAGTTCTTTTTCAAATATTTCCCCGTGATATTCCACAGTAGCTTTCCAAATACTGTGCTTTTATCTCCTGTCCTTATCTCACTTACAGGAGACAGAACGTATCTCGGCTGCGCCGATGAAAGGTATCTGTTTTAAAAAAGAAATCTCTGAAACTATAATCTATCGTTTGATTGCATGACAACCGCCAATGCTAAACGCATCGGTTCTTTTTTCTTCTTTATGTTCATGTCTCTCAAAAAAATAGATTATCTCTTCATTTCACACCTCTTTTTCCTTTTCTTTCGACAGCATATCATATAAATAAAAAATTGTAAAGGGACAGTTGAAAGATCAACTGTCCCCCTGTAACTTGTTTCACAGATACTTCCATTATTCTGTTCTCAGCGCTGTAACCGGATCTTTCTTTGCTGCCACTCTCGCCGGGAAAAGTCCGGCAATCAGAGTAAGCGCAATGCTGATAAACACTAAGATCACTGCGCTTCCTGCCGGGAGTACCGCACGAACTGTCACTTCTCCGACAAGTGATTCAATCAAAGAGTTAATCGGGATGCACGCCAAAGCAGAAATACCGACGCCGATCAATCCGGCACACAGTCCCACTAAAAACGTCTCCGCATTAAATACATGGGAAATATCTTTTTTGGATGCTCCGATCGCACGCAGGATACCGATCTCTTTTGTACGTTCCAGCACGGAAATATATGTGATGATACCGATCATGATCGAAGAAACGACTAACGATACCGCAACGAATGCAATCAACACATAAGAAATTGCATTGATAATCGTCGTGATGGAAGACATCAGCAGTCCCACATAATCTGTATACAAAATCTGGTTCTCCTCTGACGCTGTTTCATTATACTGCTCAATACAGTCAGAGATTGCATCTTTATTTTCAAAGCTGTCTGCATACAGGCTGATTCCAGAAGGCGCATCCAGATTGACTGCTCCAAATTTGCTCATGTTATCCTCATATGTGCCATATGTCAGATAGGTATCGTAGATCATCAAAAGCGTTTCCTGATCTGCCATCGCCATATATTGATCAAGCATCTGTGCCTGCTGTTTTTCTGTCATATTTTCCATTCTTGATGTCATCTGGCTGTTTGCACTTCCTGCGGATGACATGGCAGCCATCATTTCCTTCAGCATTGCCGCTTTCCCGGAAACATCCAGATTTGAGATATATTCTCTGGCATCTTCTGCTCTCTGCGCATCATCCTCCGGCGCAAATCCAAGTCCTGTAAGAATATTTTTCTCTGGTTCTGCCTTCTGAGCTTTCACAACCTCACTGTTGTTTGCATATTCAATCAGATAATCTGTGAGCGCTTTTGTATAGCCGATCGGCTGTGTGAGAAACATCGTGTCTGCCTCTTTATTCAGTCGAACAATACCGCTTACTTTCAGTTCTACTCCATTTTCCACAAGCGCTACCAATTTTTGGGGATCCGCTGATACATCCTGATACGTCCCATTTTCTTGTTTCTGATAATAATCGCATTCCGAAATCATATAAAATTTCTGTGCGCAAAGTTCTTCATAAGTCCATCTATGCTGCTCATTTTCTACTTCCTCGCCCCTGTTGATCTGATCCATCATTTTCTTATATTCAGCAGAAGGCAAAATCCCAAGTTCATACAGCGCAGGTGTTGAAATCTCATTTTTCTGATCCAGCACAAGCACAACTTCATCATAACTTGCCGGCCATTTGCCATATACAAGATCATAATTATCTTCAATCACCTGACTGATCAGATCGCCGTCTTTTCCCGGCATAATTTCCTCACAGTTCTGTAAAGATATCATGCCTGGCATCATTGCCATCTGGGACTCCATCATCTGAGCCTGTTCCGGATTAATTGTACTGCCGTCTGTGTTGACCAGAACGCCGTCCGGATCATGTGTGTAGATATCAAATTTTATATCGTAAGAATAGATAATGCCATTCTCTCCGATATATGGATGAATTTCGCTCGTCGGATCATCGAGATATCTTTTAAAATCAGTCAGATTGTTTTCCTGAACGCTCGATGTCATGCTGTTCACCATCTCTACGCCGATTCCATTGGAATAGACAGCATCTAATTCATGTTCTATTTCCCTGTTTCCATGTTCTGAGCCCGTCTGCATAATGCTTTCCAGATCCACAGACTGTGATTCGATTGTGATTGGATAAGACGACATCGTATCTTTCTGAATATCATTGATATAATTATTGACTCCCGCAGATATAGACAAAATCAATGCGATTCCAATAATTCCGATTGATCCTGCAAATGCAGTCAGAAGTGTTCTGGCGCGCTTTGTCATCAAATTATTCAGAGAAAGAGACAATGCCGTTCTAAAGCTCATCGACGTCTTTTTTGTCACAGAATGATCTGCGTTTTCTTCTGTTCCGTCAAAAGGATTGGTGTCATCTCTGATTTCTCCGTCTCTGAGTCGGACAATCCGCGTCGAATACTGCTCTGCAAGCTCCGGATTGTGCGTGACCATAATGACGAGTCTGTCCTCCGCCACCTTTTTCAGGATCTCCATAACCTGTACACTTGTATCAGTGTCAAGCGCTCCCGTCGGCTCATCGGCAAGCAAAATTTCAGGATTATTGACGAGCGCTCTGGCAATCGCCACTCTTTGCATCTGTCCTCCTGAGAGCTGATTTGGCTTTTTATAAAGGTGTTCTCCCAGCCCAACCGCTTCCAAAGCCTCCTGTGCCCGTTTTCTTCTCTCTGATTTTCCAACCCCTGACAGTGTCAGCGCAAGTTCCACATTTGAGAGCACACTTTGATGCGGGATCAGATTATAAGACTGAAAGACAAAGCCGATCGAATGATTCCGGTATGTATCCCAGTCACGGCTTTTAAAATCTTTTGTAGATTTTCCATTAATAATCAAGTCGCCGCTTGTATAGTGATCCAGGCCGCCAATTATATTCAGCAGCGTTGTCTTGCCGCCGCCAGAAGGACCCAGTATCGAGACAAATTCATTTTTTCGAAAACAAATGGAGATTCCTTTTAATGCCTGTACGTTTGAACTGCCTGTCACATACTCTTTTGTGATATTTTTCAGCTGCAACATATGCTACTCCTTTCCATTTTTTCATTTTTTTCTTGTTTAGTATATCACAATTTATTTTATTATATGGATGGAAAAAGCATAAATTTTTTATAAAAAATGACGCCAATTCCATATCAAACTGTGGAATTGGCGTCAGAAATACGCTTCCATATTCTGTTTTATTTATCCTCTGAATTCTTTATAAAATCCTTTATCAAACCAAAAAACAGAATCAGACTTACCGTAATTAAAATATGACTGACTCCTGCTATGCCGGAGAGCATCGCATTTTTCGATGAAGATAAATTCATATTTTTCACCTGAATAATGCCCCTGGTCAGCAGTGTTGCAGAGAACAGAATCATCGCAATATGATGCAGCCAATAGAATCTGTTTAATTTTTTCATGTTGAGTCTTCCTGCTAAATCTTTTGCAAAAAGAGCCAGAATAAGAAAGAGCAGAACCCCCAGAATAAACAGATGTGTATGTACAACGCCCAGCGTTGTTTTTCCGGTATAGCCGTTAAACTTCGTAAATTCCCTGTAAAAAACACCTGAAATCAGAGCAAAAATAAGATATGCAAAAGATGTATTGACTAATTTTTTCATTTAATTTATCTCCTTCTTCATCGCATGATATCCAATCCATACCGTCCACACATACGCTAATGTTTTTGGAATCATTAACATTCCAATCATTGGAACTGCGTCGGCAAACAACACAACCGGGATATAAAAAGCAAAACTGATCACGATTGTCAGCCACATATTTTTAAATAACGTATCGTTCTTCTGTCGAGAACTTTTGTAAAAAAGAGCAATAATCAAAATTCCCATTAAAGTAAATGGAATGTTTCTATATATGCCCCATGACAGAGGAGCATCTGGACTGGTCCAGGCATTTTGCGGGAAGAAACATAATACAATTCTCAATAATGCCAAGAGATAAATTGCTATTGTATAAGACTTTTTGTCTTTCACATCATATCTTATTCTCCAGATCTGATATAAAATAATATAGAATATTGTCATCGTGACAGATGTGATAAATTTTCCGATTCCCAAGGCAGTTGTATAATTTTCCAATCCTATCGTGCACAGTGCAATCGCTCTCGGTATCAGATGAAAAGAATCTCCCATTCCCAGAACAACAGCCATTATTCCAAATAATTTATACTGCTTATTCCCATGACTTTTCGCTATCATGACGATTCCTAACAGCACAACACCGATCAGATAACACGCATCAAATAAAGTTTCCATGATTGCCTGCATGATATAACCTCCTTTTAATCTGCGCCGGCTTATAGAAGTTGACGCTTCTTTTTTTATATTGCTGCTCATCAATGCCCTATTTCATTGATGACTGAACGTTGTTCATTTTGATTCTGAAAGAATCCCACTTTGTCAGATAATCTTGATCTAGTGGGATTATTTTGGGACTTTTATAATGAAAGCCACAAATATTCTTATTTACTCTTTACACATTCGAATATCTTTAAACGATACAGAAAACTTATCGATAAATATAATTTGATATAAATATGAAAAGAGGAGAAGGATCTTCTCTGTTCAATAAAGAAGACACCATCAATGTAAAAATATAATCTATCAATTTCTCATCTGTAAATTCATGATGAAAAAGATCTTTTTTTATCATGGTATCTTTTCTCAATACGTCTAAAAGATTCTCCTTCAATTTGGAAAAATAAAGATTCATCATTTCAATTCCTTCTTTTTTTCCCTCAGCAGCAAAATTTAAGGAATGAAAGGAAAAAAATCCCGGATACTTTGTATTTCCATTTTCAATTATTTCATACATACGCTGAACTACTTCAATAAAATGATCGGATTCTGCCAGATGATCAAACGGTTCAAATATTTCTCTCCATACACTCTCTACGGTCGATATAATCAGCTGTGTCTTTGATGGAAAATAATTGTATAGTGTTCCAACCGATATCCCACATTCTTTCGCAATTCTTCTTATGTTGAATGATGATATTCCATTTTTCAAAATATATTTTTTGCTTATATTTAAAATAGCTTCTTCTGTTGTTATCTGTCTATTCAATTTAAGCCTCCCGCAACATGAACACTGTTCATTTATATATATACCATACCGTTTCTCGCCTGTCAACAAAAACAATCTCTTTAAAAATTCTATATTTTTCAGTCCATAATCCGCTCCGGTTTAAATTTCAAATAATCTCCAGAAACTAATTTGTATTCAATTCCATTTACATATCCCTTAAAGCTGTCATCATATCGCTCTTTCCCATGACAATGTGAATAGATAACTTTTTCTGCCCCGTATGATTGTGCCATCAATGTGAACGGACTTTCCATCTCCCCAATCGTTGTCGGCGGATAGTGCAGAAACATCAAAAATTTTTCATATCCTGCCTCTCTTGCACTCTCAAAAGAAACTTTCAGCCGCTCAATTTCACGGTCACGGATTTTCAAAAAATGTTCGGCGTTGTCTTTTCCCTCATAGCAGTATCCTTTTGTTCCTACCAACGCATAATCTTGATAGGAAAAGAAATTATTCTGAAGAAAGAAAAGTTTCCCGGCAAATTTTTCATTGAGCTGCCGCGTTTTTTTTGCATCCCAGAACATATCATGATTTCCGCGCAGCAGAATTTTTCGCCCCGGAAGCGCTTCTATAAATGCAAGATCTTTTTCTGCTTCCGCCAGATTTCTCCCCCACGAATGATCTCCCGTAATCACCGTTGTATCTTCGTCTGTGACTCGTTTTTTCCAGTATTTTTCTATCTTTTTCACATGATTTTTCCATTCTGCGCCGAAGATATCCATCGGCTTATTTGCTGTAAGTGAAAGGTGAAAATCCCCGATTGCATATAGTGCCATACTGTTCCTTTCTTTCGTCCTTTTTTTCAACTGCAAAATGCTTTGCAGCGATCAATAAAAAAAATCCTTATTCCTTAAATGTCGCTGTATAAGCTTGGCAGATGCCACATGGTGTGCCTTCTGTCTGATAATCTACACCTGCTTTTTTTGCTTGGTCCATCTGATCTTTTCTCGCAATGTGATAAATCTTTCTGCCCTTCTTAAACACAGCTCCCGTCTGTTTAAACTGAAAAGACACATCATATTTTACACACTGATTCATGGAGGATAAAATCCATGCAAAATCGCATATTCTGGCATGATCTCCTGATTCTCCGCCGCAGATTACCCGCTCTATCTGCCCTGATTCCAGATATTTTTCAATATGAATCTCTTCCAGCATCGGCTCATGGATGATACTTTTGTGGCGAATCGGCATTTTCAGAAAAATTGGCAGTCTGAAATCAGCTCTGCTCTGATTTTCACATGTACAGATAATGGAGACATTTTCATATCCATCTCCCCAGTCATCTGGAATGCACTGTGAAAATCGTTCAATCCGCTTTGTAATGATTACAAATTGGAGGTCTTTCCTCTGTCTTATCATTTTCCAAGCTTCCGGCCGCCATTCGTCCGCTTCCCTGATAAAAAAATCAGAAGTCATGCAGGTATAAACAGGCTCTTCTTCCGGCTGCAATTTATATTCTTTCTTTCGATTTCGTTTCAGCGGCAGATCAAAGCCTGTTGTCTTTGTCACAATACTGCTGTCTTTTCCAAACTCTGCATCTCTGCGGTAGACGTAGCAGTTCTGACATCCGGGACTGATCTTTTTGCATCCGTGCCACGGGTTCCAGATTGCCATCTTTCTCCCTCCTCTTTTCTGTTTTCTCTATTATTTTAGGCAGAGTACCACGCCCAACCTACGGATTGGACGTGGGTGAAT
>JAUNDP010000032.1 GCA_030526005.1 Eubacteriales bacterium | reverse complement strand
GGATACGTTTCCGGTGGATCTGTTTCCGGTGGGTTCGTCTCCGGCGCTTCTGTCTCATTTTCTTTTTTGATTGTCACAGATGGAATCTCTTCTGATTCTTTTTCTGTCTTGTGAACTTCGACTGGTGAAACCGCTTTTTCAGACTCTTCCTCTGCTTTATGTACTTTGACAGTTGACGCCTTTCCTTCTGTTTCCTTTTCTGTCTTTCGCACAGTCACAGGACGGACTTTCTCTGACTCTCCCTTTTGTTTTGCGGAAGCCTGAATGGACACAGAACCTGTTTTTTTCTTCTCTTCTGTCTCTTTTTTATCCTGAGATTCTGATTTTTTATCTGTTTCAGTCTCTTTTTCCGTTTCATTCTTTGCTGCGGCATCGCCGGAAGTATTTTTTCCCGCATTCGCCCCAGGATCTACCTTGACAACCTGATTCGGCTCGTCAGGCTTTAATACGACTTTCCGAACTAGAAAGACCGTTCCGACTCCCACTGCAATCGTAGCAGCCAGCATCCCTGCTGTCATGATAATTGTTTTTCTTACTTGCTTTTTTCTTTCCTGATATTGCCGTGACTCCTTGTAGCGCACTGGTTCTGTCACTTTGAAGTCCGTCGGTAAAGGTTCCCTCAAAAGATCCTCTATGGAGACATCGCTTTGCTCTTCTTCCTCCATCGCCTGAATCTCCTGCTCTTTTTCTCTTACCTTCTTTTCCATATTCTCTTCGATGATCTCGCCGCAGTATCTGCAGACCACAGCATCATCAGGAATCTCTTGCTTACATTTTTTACAAATCATATATCATACCCCTTTTTTACAAACTATCTTGTTCTCCTCTATCTTTCAGAAAAGCGACACCTTATTTGAACAAACCAGGAAGCAGACTGCTGATTTTTTATTTCTACTACATCCTCTCCGGAGAAGAGAATCCAAGCACATAGATACAGCTCTCCAGAATATCTCTCGTCAAAACAAGCAGCTGAATCCATTCGGCACGTTTCTTCTCATTTTCTTCCGAAAGAATTTTTGTCTCATGGTAAAAACGGTTAAACGCATTTGCAATGTCATAAATATAGGAACAGATCTTATGCGGTGCAATTTCCTCAAATGCGTTTTCCATCACTTGATTAAATTTCACAAGTTCCAGCATCAGCGCCTTTTCGCTGTCATTATAAGGTACGCCGATCACTTCTTCTCCCAGTTTTCTTCCAAGATTCTGATATCTGTTTAAAATGGATTTAATACGGACAATCGTGTATAAAATATATGGTCCGGTATCTCCTTCAAAGGAAGTGAAGCGGTCAATATCAAACACATAATCTTTGGATGCCTGATTTGACAGATCCCCATATTTTACTGCTGACAGCGCTACAATTTTTGCTGTCTTTTTTGCTTCCTCCGGATCAATCGCATGATTGTCCATAATTTTTTTGTACATCTCATCGTTGATTTCAGAGATCAGTCTTTCCAGACGCATCACGCCGCCGTCTCTTGTCTTAAATGGCTTTCCGTCTTTTCCATTCATTGTACCGAATCCAAGGAATTTTAATTCTGTATTTTCCTCTACCAGTTTTGTCTTTCTGGCACAGCGGAAGACCTGTGTAAAATACAGTTCCTGACGTTTGTCCACCACATAGATGATCTCATCTGGATGGAACAGTTTCATACGTTCTACAATCGTTGCGAGGTCCGTCGTATTGTACAAAGATGCGCCGTCTGATTTTAAGATCATACAAGGCGGAATTTCTTTCGTATCGCTTTCCTCCTTGACATCCACAACGAGAGCGCCGTCGTCAATATGCGCATATCCGTTGTCTTTCATGTACTGAACCATGTCCGGTATGTATGGCTGTGCATCGGATTCTTTTTTCCACAGGTCAAATGACACATCCAGGTTGCTGTAATTTTTTTTCAGATCAGCGATGGATACATCTAAAATATGATGCCACAGCGCAAGGTATCCGCGGTTTCCATTCTGTAACAGATATGTCGCCTGCATCGCTTCTTCTTTAAATTCCGGATGCTCTTTTGAATATGCATTTGCCGTAGGATAAATCTCCTCCAGTTCTGAGATCGTAAATGGAGCTTCTTTTGGATATTCCCCTGTGTAATTCTCATCAAAATAAACTAATTCCGGTTTTCTCTTCTTGAGCTCTGTGATGATCAGTCCCATCTGGAGTCCCCAGTCTCCCAGATGAACGTCCCCGATCATGTTGTGGCCTAAGAAACGACCCATTCTTTTAATGCTCTCTCCGATAATAGCAGAGCGCAAATGTCCTACATGAAGCGGTTTTGCCACATTTGCTCCGCCGTAATCCAGCATAATCGTCTTTGGCTCTTTTACTTTTTCTACTGACAGATTCTCATCTGCCTGCATCTGTCTTAAATAGTCTGCTAAAAATTCCGGGTTCAGACGAAGATTGATAAATCCTGGATTTACCGCATTGACTTCCTGGAAAACCTTGCTCTTTGACAGAACTGCTACCACATCGTTCGCAATCATAATTGGCGCTTTTTTATATGTCTTTGCTGCTGCCATCGCTCCGTTGCATTGATAGTCGCATAAATCAGGACGATTGGACAATGTCACTTTTGCAAATGCTGTATCGTATCCAGCCTCTGCAAAAGCTTTTACCGCTTCGTCATTTATCAATTCTATTATCTTTTTCATGGCGTCTCCTTTGCTTCTACACGGCATATGCCGTCTTTTTCTTCATCAGTAAAGCAGACTTTATCTGCATTTTCTGCGTGTCTGCATTCAACTTATCCCATTATAGCATTGATTTCTTTTTATGAAAAGTATATTTTCCTTTGAAACTATGATATAATATCTTAAGATTTTTTCATATCTATTTTTTAAATTATAAGGGGGACTTCCTATGAATGCGAAACAAAGCTATTATCAAACATTATCTGCATCCATTCTGAAGAAATTAGAAAAGAGAGGCATGGAAGCGTATTACTGCGCCTCAAAAGAAAACGCCGTAAGAATGATTCTGGATCTGATCCCGGAACATTCCTGCGTGACATGGGGAGGTTCTATGACGCTTGAGGAATCCGGAATCAAAGATGCCTTAAAAGCTTCAAAGCGATCTGTCATTGACCGCAGTACTGCAAAGACACCAGAAGAGACAAAAGCGATCTACCGCAGCGCTTTTTCCGCCGATTACTATCTGATGAGCAGCAATGCAATTACTTATGACGGAGAACTTGTCAATACAGATGGAACGGGAAACCGCGCCGCCGCGCTGATCTATGGACCGGATCACGTTATCGTAGTAGCCGGGATGAATAAGCTCGTCCCTGATTTAGACGCCGCTTTCGCCCGCATCCATAATATAGCCGCTCCTATGAATACGATTCGTCTTGATATAAAAACGCCATGCCAGAAAACAGGTCTGTGCGCAGACTGCAAAAGTCCGGATACGATCTGCTGTCAGACAGTAATCACGCGCTACAGCAGAATCCCCGGAAGAATCAAAGTAATTCTTGTCGGAGAAGATCTGGGCTATTAAACAGATACAGCGCAGGTTTTGTATAACATTCTCGTTCTGAGTCAACAGAACCATACTTATGTGTAAAAAGTATTTTTTCATATCTATTAGATGTTTGCGTGCAAAAAAAGACCGCCTTTTTCTTGGCGGTCTTTCTTTTTTCACATTCAATTTTCCTTGTAAAATCAAGCTTTTCTAAAAAGCTAGCGACGGGAATCGAACCCGTGACCTCCTCACTACCAATGAGGTGCGCTACCGACTGTGCCACGCCAGCATTTTAACTGTTTATTACCGTCTGCTATTATACCGTTTCCTTTCTTTTTTGTCAACCTCTTTTTCAGTTTTCCTATATTCTGAACTTTTTTTCAAAGGGTAAAGAACGAGAAAATACAGCAAAGACACCGTAAAAGTCTGATCAGCGCTGTTTCTCACCATTTTTATCATTCCTTTTACAGTGTCTTCTCTTTTTTATAAATTCTGTTTCCATATCGGCTGCCCGTCACCGCGACTGTGCAGCCTGACATCCATTATCTGCCATTTATTCTCTGTCGTACAATCTCATACGCAAGCACGCCTGCTGCCACGGAAGCATTTAATGAATCAATATCTCCCTTCATCGGGATAGATGCGACAAAATCACATTTTTCTTTCACGAGTCTGCTCACACCGCTTCCTTCGTTTCCAATGACAAGACCGATCGGTCCTCTCAAGTCAAGCTGATACATGGATTCCCCGCCCATATCCGCGCAGACAAACCACATTCCTTTTTCTTTTAGCTCTTCCATTGTCTTTCCAAGATTTGTAACCTTAGCAACCGGCGTATAATTGAGCGCGCCTGCAGATGTCTTGGCAACTGTCGCTGTCAGCCCTGCCGCACGATGTTTTGGAATAATCACGCCATGCGCCCCTGCCAAATTTGCTGTTCGGATAATAGCGCCCAGGTTATGAGGATCTTCGATCCCGTCGAGCAGAATCAAAAATGGCGGAACTCCTTCTTCCTCTGCAACCTGGAGCATTTCTTCCACCTGTGCATAATGATATGCAGCAGCATATGCAATTACGCCCTGATGCTTTCCTGTCTCAGACATCTGGTCCAACCGTTCCTTTGCCACAAACTGAATAATGGTATCTCTCTTTTTCGCTTCTCTTACAATCGAGCGGACAGGTCCGTCCTGGCATCCGTCCAAAACAAACAGTTTATCGATTGTCTTTCCGGCACGAAAAGCTTCCAGAACAGCATTTCTTCCTTCAATGGTCAATTCCTCATATCTCATTTTCTTTTCCTCTTTCTAATCCCATTCTCAGCAACTCGACAGCTCGCTCCATCTCTCCATTTAAATACAGATAGCCGATCACAGCTTCCAGCCCTGTCGCCTTCTGATACTGACTCATCGTCGCATTTTTTGCCGTTGTGTACGGTTTTGCATTTTTTCCGCGACGGTAGATTTCCTGTTCTTTCTCTGTCAGAACCATCATCAGCCGTTCAATCGCCTCAGCCTGCGCAGGCGCTTTTACAATCTCACTCGTTTTTTTGTGCAGTCTGTTGGCGGAACAGTTTCCTTTTTCTACAACGATCGTGCGAACCAGAAGATCATAGACCGCATCCCCAATGTAGGCAAGCGTCAGCGGAGAATACGCATTAATATCCTGCTTTTTCATATGAAACTGCTCTATTAAAAAATCAGGAAGCTGATTTATGCTCTTTTCCATTTTACACCTTCTCTTGTATCTTCCAGAATAATTCCTTTTGCTAACAGAGCATTTCTGATCTCATCTGCTTTCTGGAAGTCTCTTGCTTTTCTTGCGGCCTGACGTGCTTCAATCATCTGCTCAATCTCTTCGTCCAGCATCTCTTCTTCTTTTTCTACAATCAGTCCTAAAATATCGCTTAACTCTGCCGTCTTGTCTTTCAGCGCCTGAAGATATGATTTTGCGCTGTCAGAAGATGCGGTTGTATTGGCCAGTTTTATAATTTCAAAAATAGCAGATACGGCGTCGGCTGTATTAAAATCATCATCCATCGCATCATCAAACTTTGCTGCCAGTCCATTCATCTCTTCGATATGCTTTTTCTCTTCCTCTGTCATCTCTTTTTCCTGTGCTGCGCCAATCAGATGTTTCAGATGATCCACGCCGTTTATAATACGCTCCAGACCGTTTTTGGATGCCTCCATCAGTTCTGCGCTGAAGTTCAGCGGACTTCTGTAATGGGCGCTCAGCATAAAGAAACGCAGTACCTGCAGATCATATTTATCAGCAATCTCTCTCACGGTAAAGAAATTTCCAAGAGACTTTGACATTTTTTTGTTGTCAATATTCAAGAAGCCATTGTGCAGCCAGTATCTCGCAAATGGCTTTTCGTTGCAGCATTCGCTCTGTGCAATCTCATTTTCATGATGAGGGAAAATCAGATCTTCTCCTCCTGCATGAATATCGATCTCTTCTCCCAGATATTTTTTTGCCATGACGGAGCATTCAATATGCCAGCCTGGTCTTCCTTCACTCCACGGCGAAACCCAGAAAGGTTCTCCTTCCTTCTTTGGTTTCCACAGCACAAAATCAAGCGGATCTTCCTTCTGATCTTCTCCTGAGACAAGCAAAGAACGATTTCCGGAGCGCAGATCATCCAGATTTTTATGTGATAATTTTCCATATTCTTTAAATTTCTTTGTGCGGAAATATACCGTTCCATTCACATCATACGCATATCCTTTTCTGATCAGCTCGCTGATCATCTCAATCATTCCATCAATTTCTTCTGTCGCAAGCGGATGTGTTGTGGCTGGTTTTACATTCATGTCTGCCATATCTTTCTTGCACTCTTTGATATAACGTTCAGAGATTTCGCGGGCAGAAACTCCCTCTTCGATCGCTTTTGCAATGATTTTGTCATCTACATCCGTAAAGTTTGATACATAGTTGACCTCATATCCCTTATGTTCCATGTATCTTCTCACAGTGTCAAATACGATCATCGGTCTGGCATTTCCAATATGAATAAAATTGTACACAGTTGGTCCGCACACATACATCTTTACCTTGCCTGGTTCCACTGGCACAAATTCCTCTTTTTTCTTCGTCATGGTATTATACAGCTTCATTTCCATCTACCTTTCCTCTCTGATTTTTTCAAATATCTGAGTTTAGTCTATCAAAAATTTTTCTTTTGTCAATAATAATGGTCTTATTTTTCATCAATGCCGCAAGGCCGTTACACACTTGCGCGTTCATCAGACCCACTCGTTCAAAAAAGCATCCGCCATAGGATCTTCTGTCTTAAAAAGCTGCGGAAGATCTGCGATGGAGATCGAAGCGATTCCATGCCTTTGTTCTATCTTTCTGATTGTTCCGCCTTCTTTTTCCACGATAATCTCATACCATCCCTCATTTTTCGCAATCCACCGGTCTTTTATATGAATCTGAACGACTTTTCTTTTTTCGCTTTTCAGATTTGAAACCCAGCTCTCCAGATGAATAATTCTGGCCATCATCCACGGTTTTCCTGTGCTTTCTTCTTCCTTTTCTTTCTTCGTCTCATCATTTGCCGCTATTTTAATCGTCTCATTTGGACATTCTCTTTCCAAAAATTCCTGTGTCTTTTCTGATGCCAAAGCTCGATATTCTTCTTTGAACAGAGGCTCCAAAATCATAGTCTCACTTTCCTGTATCAGCTGAAAACTGCCGACACATTCTTCCCCATGCCAGATACCTATCATCTTTCCATTCATCGCTCTCAGTTCTCTGTTTAGATCTCTCAGATAATCCGGTGTCCGGCTGGCAAAAAGACGATATTTTTGGCTTAATATTTCATTTAAAATACGGCTTAAAATGATCAGATCCTTCTCTTGCACTTCCCGCAAAGAAAGCATTGACTTGCTTTTCTGTTTCACGCATCCAGTCTGCCATGTCTTTTGTCTCTGAGTATAAAAAAATCGAAAGTCAAACGGTGTGTAGATTGCTTCTGACGCCGGCATCAGATAGAGGAATGGATATCGTTTTTCATATAAAAAATCAAAAATCTCTTTTAAAAGAGCCGTCATAATTCCACGATGGCGGAATTCCTTTTTTGTCGCTACTGCCACAAGATATGCTCCCTGTATTTCTTTTTTATCAGACACCAGCAGATATGGATTCAAATGAGCCATTCCACAGATCTGACTGTCTTCTCTTGCCGCAAAAATCTCATTAAATGGCGTTTTATTCTGATAATAATATTGTACAAATTCCGCGCTGTCTTCTGTAAACACTTCTTCATACAGGGATCTTGTCTTTTGTCTATCCTCTTTGCTCAGTCTTTCTGTCTTCATTCCCGGCAGCATCCCTTGGCGCATCCGGAAGAAAAATTCATTGTGTCCTGTGCGATCAGATCCTGCAAAGAACTTAAAGAGCAGACTGCCTGTGCCGCAATTCCTTCTCCGGTTCCTGTAAATCCCAGTCCTTCCTCTGTCGTCGCTTTTACATTCACACGATTCGTCTCAATCTTCAATGCCTGAGCCATATTTTCAACCATCTGAGGAATGTGAGGCGCCATCTTTGGTTTTTGAGCAATAATCGTAGCATCAATATTTTCAATCAAAAAATGATGCTCTTCCAGCAATTCCCCCACCTTCTGCAACAGTATCATACTTGAAATTCCCAGATATTCAGGGTCCGTATCTGGAAAATGCCTTCCAATATCTCCCAATGCCGCTGCGCCGAGCAATGCGTCCATCACTGCATGGACAATCACATCCGCATCGGAATGGCCAAGGAGTCCTTTCTCATATGGAATGTTTACTCCCCCTAAAATCAACTCTCTCTCCTCGACAAGACGATGCACATCATATCCAAATCCCACTCTCATCTGTTTTCCTCCATTCTTTCTAAATTTGTTTTTTTATTATAGCAAATTTCCTTTTAAAAAGAAATATGATGTATGCTTCTCCTCCAAAGTCCCTTCTCCTTTGAATTTTGTCCAGCAAAAAAGAGCTGCCAAATCGGTTTACAACCATCTTCGGCAACTCTCTTTCCATCTTTTCAACTTTGCGGGAACAAAAGTATTATTCTGCTGCTTTTTCTGTCTCAGCTTTTTCTGTAGTTTTTTCTGTTGTAGTAGCAGGTTCTGTTTCTTTCTTATCGTCTCCGCCACATCCTACTGCTAATGCTCCTGCCAATGCCATCACTGCGATCATTCCAAATACTTTCTTTTTCATAAAATTTATCCTCCTTACTAATTATTGTTCTTTTTTCTTTCCAATTTTATCATATATATCTTCATAAATTCTGTATTTTTTTTTAAGATATTTGGAAGATTTTTTTAATTTTCTTAATTTTTCTTAAGAATTTTGTGTCTCCGCTTCTTTCTGAAACTCTTTTTCTGTCCTATTCTGTATTTTTTCTGCACAAAAAATGCGGCGCCGCCTGTACAAATACAAGCGATACCGCATTTTTATTTTTTACTCTCAAAATTTGAACCTCTTATAAGGAAAACCACGAGTGTTCCTGCCTTATTTATAAGTCATAATGGATTTTATTTTCTGTTATACTCTATTTTCAGGACCCGCTTTTCCCTTTCTTAAACAGATAAATCACGATTCCAATCAACAGGAGAGGAAAAAGAAAACGGAGTAAAAGCGCCATCAGAGATCCCAGTGCAAAAAGTAAAGCGATCGCTATTATAATAATCGCCAGGATAATCAGTCTGGCTTTCCACTTTCCTGTTTTTCTTTCTTTTCTGCTGTAATTTTGACCCTGGCGCTGGTCTTCCTTATAATAGCTGCCCTGGTCTTGTCCCATTGTCTCCTCTTCTGGCTGTTCCTGTTCTTCCATATCCAGAATGGTCTTTGCAATCAGATATGGATTTCCCAGCATTGCAGTCGCCTCTTCCTCTGTCTTTCCTGATCGGATCTGTTCCGACAGATAGTTATCATAATATCGCAGATGTTCCTGCACTTTATACTCCGGTATCTCACCAGAAAGTCTTTCTTTAAGACCTCCTAAAAATTCCCCTTTATTCATTCAGTCTGATATCCTTTCTTTCAGCAGATTGCCGACACAGATTTTCTTTTTTCCGTTATTTTCCCGTCAAATCAAAAGATCTGCTGTTTTTTTATTGCCCACCTGCTTTTGTATTGCGTGCTCCCATTGTTTTTCCTCAAATTTTTCAAGCCGTTCTCCCAGATCTGCCCGTATATGTTTGCACATTTTCTGACTTCTCTTTGCAGCAAGATCGAAAAATTACATTTTAATTATAGCACAACTGAATTTACGGGGTAAAGTACCTTTCTTCTTATTCTTCTACAGGTACCAGATTTTTCATCGAAAGATCCATAATCGGTGCGGAATGAGTCAAAGCGCCGCAGGAGACAAAGTCTACTCCCACTTCTGCAATCGTTTTCAGACGTTCCAGCGTCACGTTTCCGGAACATTCTGTCTGTGCTTTTCCCTGAGCGCGTCCGACAGCCAGTTTCATCTCTTCCAGATTCATATTGTCCAGCATGATAATATCTGCGCCTGCCTCTAACGCCTCGTCCAGCTGATCCAGTGTTTCAACTTCCACTTCTATTTTCCGCACAAATGGAGCATACTCTCTTGCCAGCTCCACCGCTTTTTTTATGCTTCCTGCCGCTCCGATATGATTGTCTTTGATCAGGATACCGTCTGATAAATTATAGCGGTGGTTGCTGCCTCCCCCTACTTTCACAGCATACTTTTCAAATGCTCTCATATTTGGCGTAGTCTTTCTTGTATCCAGCAATTTTGTATGTTTCCCTTTTAATTCCTCAACCATTTTATGTGTCATCGTGGCAATTCCGCTCATTCTCTGAAGATAATTCAGCGCTGTTCTTTCTCCTGAGAGCAATGCACGGATATCTCCATAGATCACACCGATTTTCTGACCTTTCTTTACAAGATCTCCATCTTTGCAGTCTGTTTCAAACTTTGCCGTATCATCCAACAGTTCAAATACTCTCTGGAAGACTGTCAGTCCGCAGATCACGCCGTCTTCTTTGCAGATCAGATCTGCTTTTCCCGGCTGTGGAAATGGCATCACCGCATTCGTTGTGACATCCTCGCTTGTGATATCTTCCTGCAGTGCACGCATCAGCGTATCGTCTGTATTAATTTTCATCGTTACACCATTTAACATAGAATTCCTCATCCCTTCTTTTAATTTCTTCCATAATCAGATGTCTGTTTTTTTTCTGTTCTGCTTCTTCATCCTGAAGCTGATATGCTTCCTCAGACACAAAAACTTCCTTCTGTTCTGTCTCATTCATTCGATCTGTGATTACGGCAGCGGCACGTTTTGCAAAGACAAGACTTTCCAAAAGAGAATTGCTTGCAAGTCTGTTTGCGCCATGAACGCCGTTGCAGGCAGTCTCCCCGACCGCAAACAGGCAGTCCATCGACGTTCTGCCACAGGTATCGCTCTTAATGCCGCCCATCAGATAGTGCTGCGCCGGCACAACAGGAATCGGTACTTTTTTGATATCGTATCCCTCTTCCAGACATCTCTGTTCAATATTGGGAAAATGACGGTCGATTTCTTCCGGCGTCAGATGTTCGAGTGACAGATAGACGTGATCTGTCTGATCCTTCTCCATCTGTTTTTTGATCGCCACTGTCACGACATCACGCGGAAGCAGTTCATCGACAAACCGATTTCCATTTTTGTCCAGAAGAATTGCCCCTTCTCCGCGCACCGATTCTGAAATTAAAAAGCGCCGTCCCGGACGTTTGGAATATAACGTGGTCGGATGAATCTGGATATATTGAATATTTTCCAGCTCAATTCCTTTTTTTAATGCAATCGCAAAACTGTCTCCTGTGATATGCGGAAAATTTGTGGATTGTGAAAATAATCCGCCGATTCCGCCTGTTGCCAGCACAACATCTTTTCCATAAAAGGCATGGATCTGTCTGTCCCGATCCACTGCCACAATACCAAAGCAGCGATTTTCTTCTGTGATCAGATCAACCATCCTCATATATTCCTTCAAAGCAATATTTTTTCTCTTTTTCACCTGAGCCAGCAGTTTGCTTGTGATCTCTTTTCCCGTCACATCCTCATGGTGAAGAATCCGATAAGTAGAATGTGCCCCTTCCCGTGTAAATTCCAGACTTCCATCTTTGCACCGGTCAAATTCTACGCCGTACTGAATCAGTTCTTTAATAATCTCTGTGGAATCCTCAATCATGATTCTGACGGATTCTTTTTTATTTTCATATCTTCCGGCGCGCATTGTATCCTCAAAATAACTGTCAAAATCCTCCGGCCCTTTCAGCATACAGATTCCGCCTTGCGCCAAATAAGAGTCGCTATTTTCCGCTTGATCTTTCGTAATCATCAAGATCCGATATTTTTCCGGCATACAAAGAGCAGCAAATAATCCCGCTGCTCCTGTTCCGACTACTATCATATCATATTTTTCTGTTTTTATCATCTGTCTTCTCCATTTTTACTTTGAAAGTTCCAGCATTTTCTGTAAAGGCTTTTCTGCATCCTGTCTCAGTTTCTCATCAATCACCGTCTCTGTTTTACACAATTCCAGTGCATCTGCTACTTTCTGCAGCGTAATGCGTTTCATTCCTTCACAGCACTGCCCTTCTCCTACCATATAAAACTGTTTCTTTGGATTTTGTTTTCTCAATTCATGGAAAACGCCTTTTTCCGTACAGATAATAAATTCCTCTGCATCACTTTTCTTTGCATATTCTAAAATTCCTGATGTGCTTCCCGCATAATCCGCCAGATCCGTCACATCTTTTGGACATTCTGGATGAACCAGCACCTGCGCATCCGGATGACGTCTCATCTCTGCTTTCACTGCATCAGCTGATAATTCATGGTGAATCGGACAGTATCCCGGATTGATCAAAATATTTTTTTCCGGCACCTGCTGCGCAATATAAGATGCCAGATGCTGATCCGGTATAAAATAAATATTTTTATTTGGAAGTTCTTTTACGATCTTCAAAGCATTTGCCGATGTGACGCAGACATCTGAACATGCTTTTAACACCGCATTAGAATTTACATAGCAAACGACAGCAAGATCCTCATACTGTTCTCTCATCTTCTTGATCGTCTCTGGGTCTGCCATATGTGCCATAGGACAGTCTGCATCAGGGTCCGGCATCAGTACCGTCTTCGTCGGATTTAAAATTTTAGCGCTTTCCCCCATAAATGATACCCCGCAGAATACAATCACATCTTCTTTCACCTTAGATGCAATCTTTGCAAGATAATAAGAATCCCCTATATAATCAGCTACATCCTGCACTTCTCCATCTACATAATAATGGGCGCAGATCACTGCATTTTTTTCTTTTTTTAATCGTTGGATCTTTTCTGTCAAATCTGACATTTCTTCCTCCTGTCTGTACCGAGACGGCACACATACCTTTAATTAATTTTTTATTGCTATAACTATGCCACATGTCTTGTCGATTGTCAAGACAGTGGTACAGGCAGAGATTCATTTTAAAAACAGACGCACTGCCCACTCTTTCCAGCGTGTGTACGGCTGATACCGAATCGGAAGATCAATCCAGTTATATTTCTTCACAATACTCTTTTGATGAGAAAAGGTCAGAAAGCTATTTTTCCCGTGATAGCTTCCCATACCGCTTGCGCCGACTCCTCCGAATCCCAGTCTGGATGTTGCCAAATGAATAATCGTATCGTTGATGCAGCCGCCTCCAAATGACAAATTCGCAAGCGCCTTTCTTTCCACTTCTTTGTCTGTCGTGAACAGATAAAGTGCAAGAGGTTTTTCACGCTTCTGCACAAATTTCTCTGCCTCTGAAAAATCCTTGAATGTCAAAATCGGCAGTACCGGTCCAAAAATTTCCTCCTGCATCACAGGATCATCCTCTCTCACATGCTCCAGAAGCGTCGGTGCAATTTTCAGCTGTTTTCTGTCATATGTCCCGCCTACCGCGATCTTCATCCCTTCCATGAGATGACAGACACGGTCAAAATGTTTTTCGTTGATCATTTTCGGATAGTCTTCATTTTGAAGAGGATGGCTTCCATACATTTTCTTCATATATTTAATCAAATATTGGACAAGCTCTGCCTTTACTTCCTCCTGAACGAGAAGATAATCAGGCGCAACACACGTCTGACCACAGTTTAAAAATTTTCCAAATACGATTCTTTTTGCAGCCAGTCTGATATTGGCTGTCCGGTCGACGATACATGGACTCTTTCCACCTAGCTCCAATGTAACCGGCGTCAGATACTTTGCCGCTTTTTCCATCACATATTTTCCGACGGCAACGCCCCCCGTAAAGAAAATATAGTCAAAACGCTGTTCCAGCAAAGCGGTATTTTCTTCTCTTCCTCCTTCTACTGCTGCAATATATCTCCTTGGAAATGTCTCCTTTATCAGACTGCATATAACTTTTGAGACATTCGGAGAGTAAGCGGATGGCTTTACAATACAGCAGTTTCCAGCCGCAATCGCCCCGATTAAAGGTTCCATCGCAAGCATAAACGGATAATTCCAAGGCGACATAATCAGCACTACGCCGTATGGTTCCGGACAGGAAAAAGATTTTCCATGAAACTGTGCCAGCGGTGTCGGTACGGTATGGGGGGTAGCCCATCCTCTTAAATGTTTTTTTACATAGGACAGTTCGGCATAGGTCATTCCTGTCTCCGACATATAAGACTCCATCTGCGCTTTATTCAGATCTTTTTTTAGCGCCTCATGAATTTCTTTTTCCCTCTTTTTGATCGCATGTTCCAGTCTTTCCAGTGCATTCAGCCGCATTTTTATATTTTTTGTCTTTCTGGACATAAAATATGCACGCTGTTCTTCCACCAGTTTTTCTATTGTCTGCTCTTTCATACCATTCACCTCAATATGCCTCGGCAAGAATCTTCAGCACGTCCTCTATGCCGGCTGCTTTCGGATTTACAATCATCGCTCCGTCATTTACAGCCGCTCTTGCCACTGCTTCAAATTGTTCTGGTTTTATTCCTGCTTCTCTTAAATACATCGGCAGACCGCACATCCGATACAATTTTTTCTCATTTTCAAAATTGTTCGGATGGATTCCTTCGCCCTGTCTTTCTCTTCCGTCTTTGCATATACTTCAGCGCCTGCAAGAGGAAGCAGCAATTTCCCATACTCTTTTTTACAAATATCAAAATATCATAATCATATTTCATCCCATACGGCAGTAAAATATTCATCGCATCTCCATGAGCAACGTGGCATACTCCTCCCAGCGCGTGTCCGACTGCATGGATAATTCCAACCATAGATAACCAAAGAAGAGATTTGCTTTTCTGGAACTTCCTTTAAAATCCGCTTTGCAATAATTTTAGGGAATAAATATGCTTCTATCAAATCGACACACCGTGCAAATGACATTGTATCTGCCACATTTCCATATAAAGTAACATTGTGCTGCGCATACGCTTTTTCAACGCTCTGCCTATCAGTATACAAAAAGCATGGGAAAAACTTTTAAACTGGATACAGACATCTGCCGCCTCCTGAATAGATGGATCCAGTTTTTCTACCCCATACTCTCCTTTTCTAATATAAAGATCCGGGCCGTCCGATCCGCATTTCAAAGCATAAGTCATCCCCGGTCTCCAGTTCTTTACCTCTTTTTTGATCCAATCATCATACGCACTCAGTTCTTTCAGACCACCATATACAAAATAGAGGATCACTTCTGCTATCTTTCTTTCCATGCCGCACTCCCTTTCTTTTTTACTTTTTATCAGTATAGCGCATTTATTCTTTTTTTTCCACTGAAAAACGACATCAAAAAAATGGCAGAGAATAGATTTTTTATCCACTTGACAGATCGGATTGGCAGCAATAAACTAAAATTATCTAATCATATAAAACAGATATCCTGATTTTTTTAGATCCGCAGAAACAAGTGCCTTGTACTGTCATTAGGAGGATTTGCCATGATTTACACGGAATTAAGCAAAAAAGCGATGATCATCGCCTATCATGCCCACAGAGATCACGTCGACAAAGGCGGTATGCCTTATATTTTTCACCCTCTTCACCTCGCAGAACAGATGGACACAGAATACTCTGTCATCACAGCTCTTCTTCATGATGTCATAGAAGATAGTGATATTTCCTTAGAAGATTTAAAAGCAGAAGGATTTCCTGAACCTATATTGGAAGCTCTTTCTCTTCTCACCCATGAAAAGCAAGTTCCTTATCTCGAATATGTTCAGCGCCTAAAAGGAAATGAACTCGCCAGAAAAATCAAGCTTGCTGATCTGACACATAACAGCGATGTCTCCCGTCTCTCTGTTCAGGATGACAGTTCCAGACAGCGTTTTGAGAAATATCAACGTGCAATCGCACTTCTGGAATCATAGAATTTTTGGATTTATTCTGACAAAAATGTTTATAAAAAAGACGGATGCACAAGATCATTTTTTATTCTCTTGCCGTATCCGTCTTTTTTGACAACTTTTTATTACTTTTTACTTTTTATTTTTTCTTCTTATTTCTGATTTTGTTTTGTTTTATCATAAGCACATTTTTGAGAACAGCCGCTGCAGCTTCCACAGCATCCGCCTGTCTTTTTCTGTCTGTAAATACTGCGCACAGCTGCTGCCGCCAGCAGCGCAATCACAGCAATCACTATTATTGTTCCAGTCACTATATTTTCTCCTTTCTGCTGCAATTTATATATCTAATACTTATTTTTATTCTGTCATCCTCCGGACAGCCCCATCTTGTGTCATCTTATTTTTTCTTTTCTGACCTCTATATGCTCTCCGATCATCAGACATCTTGAGTTGCTTCCGTGACCGATCTGCTCTGTCTTTGCAATCGGCATCTTGGGATCATCTACAATCTTTTTTACTAACTCTTCTATTGGCGCTTCTCTTTGCATCTGCTGCATCTTCGTAAATGTGCCAAGCAAAATTCCACAGGCTTTTTGAAACACGCCAAGCTGCCGCAGCTGTGTCAGCAATGATGTCATCACTGCCTCTTCGCCGCCCAGAGACTCCAAAAATAACACTTTATCTGTCAAGTCAGGAAAATAAGGAGTGCCTGCCAGTTTCAAAAAACATCGGATGTTTCCGCCTGCCACGTTTCCCTTTATCTCTTCTCCCTGCAAAAATTTCCATTCACTCTGAAAAAGAGAAGAACCGCCTTCAAGAAACGTCTCCTTGAAGCGCTGTTTCTGTTCTTTTTCATCCCTCCGAATTAGATTTCTGATTTGGTACAGGAAGGTGCTGCTTCCTGTCTTTGCATAAATCCCATTCAGCAAAACCGTCAGATCGCTGTATCCAAAAAAAGGTTTCTCAGCCTGTTTGATTTTCTCATAGTCCAAATATTCTAAAAGCTGATTTGCCAGATCACCGCCTGAGACATCAAAGATCGCTTTTATTTTATCTTCTTCAAAGAAACGCATCAGTTCCTGCGCACGCTCTTTTCCTGATCCTGAAAAAACAGAATGCGTTTCATACAGTAACTCTGAAAATACTGGAATAAGTCCCATCTCATTCAGACACTTTCTCAGACGCTCGATCTCTTCTTTCTGTTCTCTTTTCAATCCATTAGAACACACGGTGATCCCAACATGATCTCCTGGATGAAATACTATTCTTTTTTTCATTTCTTTTTCTTCCTCTCTGAGAACTACTCCATAGCTAAATAATTGAGGCTTCCCACTTTATTGTACAAAAAAAGGTCTTATCCAAACTGCAGTCAAATCACCCTTTCTGATACTTGCTGCTGTATTCTTAGAAAATTCAATATTTTCCACATCATCATCATAAGGCATATTAGAATCGCAGATACAAATGATTCCTGTATCGATATCATAGAATGTTTCCCAGTTTACAGCATAATCTATTCCCATTCCTTTTTCTGCCTGAAAATCAAAAATTACTTTTACTGATCCCTGCTTTACAACGGGATAGATCAACTTTGCTTTTTTCCATGTTTTTTGAGGATTGTATCCTGAAATACAACATAAAGTTGATGAAATCAAAGATACGTCCAGGCTCGTATATGCCCCTTTTATCATAATCGAAAAATCAGTCAGCGCATCCGGTTTTGAAAAAAATGATTGTTCTTTTATACTATAAATAGGTGAAAAATGATATTTGAAACCTTTCTGACTGATAAATTTCATATCTTTCACCTCTATTCTATAATATTTCTGTATTTGCTTATTCCATATTCGGTTAATCCAGTTGATTCTGGGTTACATTTAAAGTTTTCAAAATGTCTATAATTAATTTATTTCCTAAAAAATCTTCTTTCGACTTTTCTTGCACAATTTTTATAAATTTTACAATAATATCAACTACCATTAACCTCTTATTTTCTATCTCGCCAACTTTTGTTTATTATTCATGAGCAGATTCTTATTTATTCCTTCTGCCTGCTCATTAATACTTTTCAACCAAATATAACCATTTTACCCTCTGTTTTCCTGTCTTTCAGTCAAAAATATTTTTCAAATATTAAAAATCTTGACATCCAGCCTGGAATTATACTGCTTCCATTGTTAAAATTTCAATGAAATATTGGTCAGTCTCCTGCGAATTATCGAAATATTTTGATATAGATTCTTTGACTTTTTTTCTTTTTCTTTCAATATTTTCTTTAGAACAATTATCCCGTGAAAATAGAAGTTGTGCAAATATATTTCCTTTATCACTTGCTTTCTCGATTAAAGCTTTACCTATTTTTTCTATTGTATTATATTCCAATTTTGAACCGAGAAATAAATCTGTTCTAACTTCCATCATATATCCAAATATCCATTGGCAATCCTCACAAGCAGCAAAAGATTCCTTAAAATGTTCCAAGCAATCACACAGCATTTGAGTCAATATATCATACTCCCTTTTTTTCAACGAGAGTTCACATCCATCTAAAGTCAAAGTATACCAAATATTAAATGAAAGCTTCAAAAACAATGATATATTTTCTCTCTCCACTGTCCATTTTTCATACAAATACCCAATACTGTCAAGCCATTTCCCCTCAAATTCAAACCTTTTCGTATACTCATCACTATACAAAATCATATATTTTACCTATTTATTTTTATCTTTGAAAGAACACTTTTAGTTCATCTAAAAGACTCTGAAATTTTACACAAAGTCCTGTAGAGCTATCAACTATAAGTTCGAATCGCCAATTACCGCCAAGTAATATACTGTAATCTCCATCTATTATGGATTGATACATCAAAGACTTATCTTTCGCGAGATAAATTCATTCCTATCCTTGGCAGAATCACTATCATACAGATCGCCAATCATAAATTCTATTCTATTCATTAAAATTTGATTTTTCATTTCTTTTTTATCCTAATTTTAAAAACTATAACCTCCATGCCATACTAACTTTGCTCTGCAATCTATATTCGCTCTTCTTTTTTTTGATATTCTACATCTCTTAAAATTTCATCTGCCAATAATTTTTCTTCTTTATCTACAAATTTCCAGTATTGTACTGTATGCTCTCCCTGATCCAGTAAACGAAACTTCATTCTAACTAACATAATTTCGTACCAAATTTCTCTATGCTGATCCCGATTTTCTTTTTCATTTACCAATTTTATTTGTTTTATTTTATACTTTCCCCTATTATTCTGATTCTGGAAATTTTTTTCTAATGTTGAGTATAAATCTGGAGTTACATATTTCTTTAGAAATGATATTTTCTGGTTCTCCAAGTCTCCTATTATTTCATATATGAGAACTTTTGCCTCTTTTGTTAAATTTCTCTCTTTTTTTGTTACTTTTCTAACTACAAAATTATAATATAGTTTCATTATTATTACTAGAAATATCATAGGCATCCAACTTCCTAATAAGATAATTTCTAGGAAAAAGTTTGTTACCTCAAAAAAGTATTTAATCATTCCATATATACTCCAGATACTTATATAAATTAATGCAACTATTTGAACTACATAAAATCCTTTTATTTCTGAAAAGCAATCATACTTTCCCCGTTTTTTTCTCAAATGTCCGCTTCGATAGAGAGGATTATATTGTTCTCTCTTTTCATATTTTCTATCTTCAGGATCTTGTGAGTCTCGGAAAATCCCATTATTAAATTCAGGTAAAAAATACATTACTAAAATCGATAAAATTTCCCATATAGAGATTATTATAAATTCCTTTTTAGGCATATTAATTTTCCTCTCTTGCTTTATTTATGCAAAAAAATTTTAAAAAAACGGGTCTGTCGCACTAAAAAATTAGTGCGACAGGCTCATTTAAATCAGTACAATCTAATTTCTAGCTTTTAATTCTTATAAATTATTTTATAGTGTTTTAAACAATTAATAATTTAAAATAAAAGAGCCACCGGACCTTGACCAAATCTTGGAGCATTAGTAGTATGTCTATACTGTCTTCTATCTTTTAGAATTTTTTTATCTGGTGTATCTGTCGGTAGCATTTGTGGTATTTTTGTTATTCCATATCCTATTGCTATACCTTCAGTTGTTACCTGCATATTTCTTTTTACGCTGTTGACATACCTCTTTCTTTCCCATGAATGATATACCATTTTTTCATCAATAGAGATATCCATTTTAGAAATAGCTTTCATTTTATTAATATGCGCTATTTCTGTTTGCTTAAAACCTGCTCCGTTTCCTCCAATTGCACCTGCAAATCCTCCCAATACAGTATTTAAAATCACTTCTTTATTTTCTTCTCCTCTCATAAGGCTTCCTATTCCTCCCAAAGTTGCATTTACCGCTACCTGCCCTATACATCCTAAAGCGGTAGTAGCAACTGCTCCACTGATTGCTGAAGATGCAACATCTATCCAATCAAGTTCATCCACTGATTTACGTTCTACAAATACCTGAGAACAAACAGATACTGCTGCTCCAAATATAGCACCTACTATACACCAAAGTGCCCCTGTTGAATCGCTTCTAATAGTAGGATTATTATCACAATACAAGAATAGATTTTTATTGTTAATCGTTTCTGCCCTTAACAATAAAGTATCTTTTTTATCTGCGCTGATAAATCTTTGCAGTGTAGAATCATAATAGCGTCTCCGTAAGTAGTACAATCCCGTCTCTTCATCGTAATAGTATCCTCGATACCGGAATGGATTCTTTTTGCCGAGGCTGCCTGCCATACTTCCACTGACGTCCACGATCGCGCCCCAGCTGTCATATTTATATTCTACTACTGTATTTCCTGCCTTGTCAATCAGAGCAATGATATCCCCCTGTGCATTTCGCACATAGAAGTAATCCACATGATTGTATACCATGGAAATCAGTCTTGACTGTGTATCGTAGTTGTACCAGATGGTTTCCCCGTTTGTTGTCTCGCCTGTTATTAGAGTTCCTGCCATATGATATGTGGTCGTCACTCCGTCCACCGTCTTCTTCACACGCATTCCAGTGTGGTCATAGGCATACTGGATACTCTTTCCGTTTTCTACTCCTGCGAGCTGTCTTCCCATATTCCAGCTGTATGTTGTTCCGTCATATGAGGTCAGATTTCCGATCTCATCATACGTCAGTTCTTTTCCGTTGATGCCGGTCAGTTTGTCTTTCCACTTGCTGTCGTATGTGTAAGTATCCGTCTTCTGCGGCTCTGCCGGAAGATTTGCTGCTGTAGTGTACGCATATTCTCTTCTTTTTGTCAGATTTCCTCCCACATCGTAGCTGTAGGTGATTGTCTTTTTCAGGATAGGATTGTTTTCTCGGATCAGCTGATTCAGCTCATCGTATTCATACGTTGTACTTCCATTCGCGTCTGTTATCTTTGTGATATTTCCATTTGGATCGTACGCATACGCGATCGTATCGCTTCCATTCTTCATCGTCTGAACCATGGAGCTCTTTGATCCGCCGCTTCCAGGCACATAAGTATACGTTGTCTCAAATGCCGGTTTGTTCCAGCTCTGTTTGCTCACTCTTCCTAAAGCATCATACGTTGTGCTGCGTTCAAATCCTCTGAGGGCGGTCTTTGTCTCTCTTCCGTCATCATCGTATGTATACGTTTCATTAATGTAAGAGTTTCCCACTGTGCGATACATCTTCACCAGATTATTGTCGGCATCGTAACTGTATTCATAACTGTTTCCTGCTTCATCCACGACCTGACAAAGACGATCCAGAAAATCATAGAATAATTGATACGTTTTGCCGGACAGATGGTTTGTGACCTTGCTCAGATTATCCTGCTTATCGTATTCGTAAGTGCAGCATTTCTGTTCTTTTGCTCCTTTTCGCTCACAGAAATACGTTGCTGCGACACGTTCCAGATCATCATAGACCGTACGGACATACTGTCCGTTTCCATACACTGTCTTGAGCAGTTTTCCATTTCGCTCTTCACGCTCATATCGAACGAGTGGACTGTCGGCTGCGTCTACCTGTTCCAAATTTCCAAATCCGTCGTAGGTAAAGCCATAAGTAAAGCCGTTATGAAGAATACTTGTCATCTTATCTTTTGTGAAAGTGTAGGCGTTGCGCGCTCTCGTTTCCGTTCCGTCAATCGTCACTTTCTGGGAAACAGCTGTCAGACGTTTCATATTGTTATAGCGATACAGGATCTGATTACCTCGCTCGTCTGTCATGGAATTCAGCACGCCTCGCTGTGTCATCCACTCATAAGTCGCCTTATTTCCCAGAGCGTCTGTCGAGGTCAGCGTATAGTTTCCGTCTTTTGTGTACGTTTTGCTGATTTTCATATAAGAATTCGCATCTTCCGCATCGGTCTGCTTCTGTTCCTTGATATTTCCATAGGAATCGTATGTGAAGTTATAGACCATTTTCTCAGCGGAGGTCGCTTTTGTCACATTTTTCTTTGCGTCATACTCATACTTAAATTCTTTTCCTTTTACATCGGTCATGCTGACCAGATTGTCATTGTCGTCGTACTTAAACTTTCGGCTCTTTCCATCGGCGTCTGTTACAGAGATCACGTTTCCTTTTTTATCGTAGGTAAAACTTGCCCCATACTGTTCTTTGTACAGGGAAAGTCCGTCAAAGTATGCCACGTTGATATTTCTGCAGTATACATAAGCTACTTCTATCTCCGTGTAGTCTGCCTTTGCCACCACGGCGTCGCTTAAATACTGCCAGTCCTGTGTGTCGGCTCCAAAGTTGCTGGTATGCGCTTCGCGCTTTCCGTCTGTTCCGATAAAGGTTACTTCCACACCGAACTTTCGATACGATCTTGTCAGCGGCAGGCTTCTTCCTCTGCCCCAGGCGTTGACCATGTAACAGTCGCCTTTTTTTCCTCCGATTTTTAATGTCTGTGTCAGCTTTTTGTCACGGATCGGATCGCCGACGATTTTATATACTCTTCCGTTTAAGTTTCCATTTCCATCCGGTACTTTCTCGCAGTCGGTTCTTGTATATTCCGGCTCATTCACAACGGTAAAGTCGCTTGCCTTTGCATATCCCATCGTTGCGATCAGATAGCCGCCGGATGACGTCTGGAATGATGGGATCAGATACCACTTCGTCTTTCTGCTGTCCGTGTACTCCCCACGGATGGCGACAGCCTGACCCGATTCTAAATAGCGTACGATTCCGCTTTCTGTATTTGGCAGGTAATAAACGCTTGTCTTTGCCTTTGGTTTCATCCAGGCAGTGTTGACGCAGTTTTCTGCTACTGTTTCGGCTGGGACATATCCGCCATACCATTCTGTATCATAATTAAAACGGACGTGATACCATTCTTTTCCATTTGTATCATGGGCGCTGTCCTTAATCACCATCTGCGTATCTTTTGGCGCTCTCGCCTCCACAGGATACTCTGTTCCAGGTCCTACATAGACGGTTTCTTCTTCGCTGACCAGCGTACCTGTGCGGACGCCGTTTCCTCCTGCAAGGAAAAATTCGATATCGTCTGCATGAATATATCCCGTATTGCTCAAAGAATCGGTGTCTTCCCACTGTGTTCGCACGCGATACCACACAGCTCCATCTTTTCCTCGCACCCAGTTTAATACTTCCACCGGATTTCCTGCCCATACGTCGATCAGTTTTTCATAGGTCGTTCCCGGTCCTTTATACACAGACGTCTGCGCTTTGCCGACCTTTGCAAGTCCTGTCACCGGCAGTTCCGTCTCGCTTCCGACCGTTACAATCTTGTCTCCGTCATCGGAATCCCTTTTTTCAAAACGATCCAGGCTGTTGTATGTCAGATCTCCGTTGCTGACGAGGTTGTGGCGGTTTGCGGACAGTCCCCATTCTGCCTGAAGGTCGTCGATATAGACGCTTCCTTTTACATTTCGCATGACGACATTTAAGGTTACCGTATTGT
Organism: Eubacteriales bacterium; assembly: GCA_030526005.1. Classification (GTDB taxonomy): domain Bacteria; phylum Bacillota; class Clostridia; order Lachnospirales; family Lachnospiraceae; genus JAGZHZ01. The sequence goes on along the minus strand of JAUNDP010000032.1, from coordinate 1,544 downwards.
CAGAACTGTCATTTGGCAGAGTAAACGGCAGACTGAGCAGCTTCCATCCGTTTCCGGTCGTCTCAATTCTTCTATTGTTTACTGCCTGCTGTTTTCCATTTTTGTCTTTATAGTACAGACTTAAATAACATCCTCCGGCGCTTCCCAATTCGGTCACATTCATCTTGACATAAGCGGAAAAGGTAAAGGAGCGTCCTTTCGGGATTTCTACTTCCTGATACAGTCTTCCTACTCCTTCTTTTTCTGTTGAAACCATCTTCATACATCGTTTTCCAATCTTTGGGTGGGTCTCGTCCAGATCTTCTGTTACGATGACTGTATTTTTATTGACGCTGCTTTTCCAGACTTTTCCCAGATCCCCTTTTACGCATGGATCCTGCAGAAGCTGTGCCGTAGCGATCTGCATCTTCGTCTCATGGTCGATCTGGTTCGCTTCGCTGCCATTAAATTTCCATGCCATCGCATATCCTTTGTCATCGCGTACACTGACGGTATTTCCGCTGTTGTTAAAGAAGTATACTTCCACTCTTCCCCTGTCATCCGTAAAACGTGTTTTATTGTTTCCATATACCATATTTAACGCATTTCCAGGCTGATCTTTCGCATACTCGCATACACGTTTCACACGCTCTGGCGTTCCTTCTGTATATTCATACTTTAACTGATATCCGTCGATATTTGTGATGCCGTTTAAAAGTCCTGCTTTGTCCGCATAGGAAAGTAAAATTTCCTCTCCGTCCACATCAATGATCTTTATTAATTGTTTTTTATTATCATACTGGAGTTTTTTTTCCCGTCCTACCGGATCTTTGACTAAAGAGAGCAGTCCGTCTTCATTGTAATTCAGTTCCGTGATTCTGCCGGCTCCGTCTTCCAGCTTCGAGATTTTTTCATCGCTCCAGTTTACTTTTGCGGCATTTTCATTGCGGTCTTTGATCTGCACAAGATATCCTTCTTTGTTAAAGATCAATCGTCCGTTGTCTTTATTTTTGATAATAAATCCTACTTCATCCGTCGTTCCAATCTCCAGAATCATCTCTTTATCCAGCTCATCCTGCCACTGTTTTTTCTCTTTGTTTTCGTAGAAGTAGTGACCCGTTCCGTCTCCGTCTATATAGCGATAGTAATCCGTTTCGCCTACTTTTACCTTTTTGATGATCTGATGATAATTCAGTCGGAAGCCTACGCCATATCCGATCGATTGTTTATAATCCGTATTGTTATAAACCAAATCTAAGTTGATCGGCATTCTGTTTCCGTTCATTGCAAGCAGAGGATGGATATAGACCATATTTCCGTTGTAATCATTGATCGACACCGTTCCCGCTCTGCCCGCGCTCTGGCTGTGATACGTCCAATATCCCTCCAGTCCAGAATAGCTGACATACGTTATAAGAATCTGCGGTCTTAAATCGTCCACGCCTTCATGTGTTCCAGGTCCTAGCAAGATCGTCTCCATCTCTTTTGTTTCATGACCAGTCTTTAACAAAAGGCCGAAATTTTTTCCATTTTCATACCAGTCTTTTACAAGATCTGTGATCCCG
>JAUNDP010000006.1 GCA_030526005.1 Eubacteriales bacterium | reverse complement strand
ATATTTTTCTTATGAATATGGAAGAAAAAAGGAAGGCGTGCAGGCAAAAGATCCATCCGATCTGGAGATCCCGGACTGTGTGCTGAACTTTTACGACGAATTTATTGTGGAAGATCTGGAGAAAAAACAAGTGTGGCTCGTTGCGAATGGAAAGAAGCGGGCAGAAGCAGAAAGTATAGAAGAGATGGAACAGAAAATCAGAGAAGGCAGAGAAAACTATAGACAGCCTGATCTGACACCGAAATATGAAATTGAAGTCAGCCCGAATTTTGAAAAAGAGGAGTACAAGAAAGCAATCGACGATATGATCCATTATATCATAGAGGGAGATATCTATATTGCGAACATGACACAGCATCTGAGAGTGAAAAGTGAGAAAGAGCCGTATGAAGTATTCCAAAAGCTAAGAACAATCAATCCTTCTCCATTTGGAGGCTATCTGAATTATGGACAATTTCAGATTGTATGCGCTTCACCAGAGCGCTTTCTTCAGATGAAAGCGGGTCATGTTGAGACGAGACCGATCAAAGGGACACGAAAGAGAGGAAGCACAGAGGAAGAAGATCTGGCGATGAAAGCAGAGCTGGAAAATTCAGAGAAAGATAAAAGTGAACTTCTGATGATTGTAGATCTGGAGCGAAATGATTTAAATCGTGTCTGCAAGCCGGGGAGCGTAAAGGTGACAGAGATGTTCACCGTAGAAACGTATGCGACGGTCTTCCATCTCGTATCAAATGTAGTTGGAGAGCTGAGAGAAGACTGCAATGTGATGGATCTGATTGAAGCCGCATTTCCAGGCGGTTCCATCACAGGAGCGCCAAAACTGCGCGCGATGGAGATCATAGATGAACTGGAACATGGCAGAAGAAATATCTATACCGGTTCCATCGGATATCTGACTTTGAACGGAGACTGTGATTTCAACATTGTAATCCGGACAGCGCTGTACAGCGGAGGCGTGTATGATCTGGGCGTAGGCGGAGGTATCACCTATGAATCAGAACTGGAATTTGAATATGAAGAGACGCTGCAGAAGGCAAAAGCTGTTCTGGAAGCGATGAAATAAATAAGACAGAGAATAGAAACCAGAGAAAAGTAAAAAAGAAAAAAACAAGAAAAACAAGAAAAACAAGAGGGAGGGAGAATGGATGCAGCTTTTATTAGATGAAGGATACCAGTTCGGACTTGGGGCTTTTGAGACGATTGCGGTGGAAGATGGGATTCCTGTTTTTTTGGAATGGCATCTCGAAAGACTGCGCAGGGCGATGCAGTTTATGGGATTCTGGCATGAAATCTCACCGGAACAAGTCAAACAGCACGCAGAGAAAACAGGACAGACCGTCCTAAAGCTGATGGTGTCCAAAGAAAATCTTGTATTTGTGACAAGAAAAAATCATTATACAAAAGAACAGTATGACAGAGGATTTCAGATGGATTTCAGTCCTGTCCGGCGGAATGAAACATCTCCTTTGACCTATCATAAAACGATGAACTATGGGGACTGTATTCTGGAAAAGAGAAGAGCTGTGGAAAGTGGGATAGATGAAAGGATTTTTTTGAATACAAGAGGTGAGATCTGCGAGGGAACAACAACAAATATTTTTTTCCGAAGGGCGCAGAAACTGTATACACCGAAAAAAGAGTGCGGACTTTTGCCCGGAGTGATGCGCCGCTTTGTCCTCAGCGAGGCAGAGGTGGAAGAGAGCGTAATTTTTCCAGACCAAATCAAAACATTTGACGAGTGTTTTGTGACAAACTCTCTGATGGGGATTATGCCGGTGCAGTCGCTGGATGGTCATCTTTTCAGGGAAAGAACGATGGCATACCATCTGCAGAGCGTTTATGAAAAATATAAGAGGGAAAATATGCAGTTTTAACTATAAAGCGGGAGGCTGCCTTTTTTCAGAAAGAAACGGTGAAGCAGCAGCTCGCCGTTTCTTTCTTAAGAAAAGAATGATAGTTATAAAAGAAAACGGACTGCCTGAGGAATAAAAAACAGAAAAAAGAATATGAATAGAATAAAGAACACGGGATGGTATGCAGTTGAAAAGATGGATATGGTTGCTGCTGATCTGTGCCATGCTGGCAGGATGCTCCAAAAAAGAGGAGGAACCTGAGAGAACTGCTTTGGAATATACAGTTGTGACAGCAGAAAATCTGCCTGAAGAGCTTGCGCAACTGATTGAAAATCAGAAAGAAAATGAGTGCAGGCTGACGTATGAGGCAGATGGATATCTGTATATCGTGAGGGGGTATGGAAAGCAGGAGACAGGAGGGTACAGCATTTCTGTAGAAGAATGTTCCATGTTGGGAAATACGGTTTATGTAAGCACAACTCTGATAGGACCGGCTCGAAAAAAAGAGATGAAACAAAGTGAGTCCTATCCTTTTATTGTCTTAAAAATAAAACAAACCGATAAAGAGGTCAGTTTTGCCTAGGGAGCAGGACGAAAGAAGACAAAAAAGAAAAAGGGGGATTTGAAATGGAAATATTGAAGAAAAAGATTCACATGAACCGTCTGAAATGCCGCGGCGTCAGTCAGATCAGCCTGGAGGAAGATTTTAATGTCCCGGACAGCAAGCCTGATGTGGGAACGATTGTGGAGTCCTCAGGCGAAGTCAGAATGGAAGATCTGAAAGTCAACACCGGTCAGGTCACAGCAAAAGGCGTGCTTTCTATTCATGTGCTTTATATTGCCGAGACAAAAGAAAGAGGCATCAGCCATATGGAGACAATCGTGCCATTTGAGGAGACGATCCGTCTGGAAGGGGCAGAGAGCGGCGACAGCGTACGACTGAAATGGAATGTGGAAGACTTAAATGTGAGTGTGATCAATTCCAGAAAATTGAGCGGAAAAGCGGTTTTGACTCTGGCCGCATGTATAGAAGAAAACACGGAAGTGATGGCTGCGACCGGCATCCCTTCTGCTGGAAAGATCAGTATGAAGATGAAGCAGGCGCAGATTCTTCAGATGAGAAGTCAGAAAAGAGATATCCTGAGAGTAAAAAAGGAGATCACGCTTCCGTCTAATAAACCAAATATTCAGGAACTTCTGTGGAGCGATATTCAGCTGAGGGGAGTTCAGGTGAGACTGCTCGACGGCAAGATTGAAGCGCGGGGAGAGATGCAGATTTTCTTCCTGTATGAGCCGGAAGGAGAAAACAGTGCAACCCAATGGATTGAGACGACGCAGCCGTTCCAGGAACAGTTGGAATGCAGTGAATGTCTGCAGAAGCTGCTGTCGGATGTGGAAGTTTCCATGGGAAAATACAGTCTGGAAATCAGAAATGATACAGATGGAGAAGGACGCATGGTTCAGGCAGATGCCGTTCTGGATCTCGATATTAAACTGTATGAAGAAGAAAACGTTCAGATTTTAGAAGATGTACATACGCCGGGAAGACAACTGATTCCAGTTGTGCAGGAGGAGATCTGTGAAAGTCTGCTGATGAAAAATGTGGCAAGCTGCAAGGCAGTCAGTCATGTGAAAATGGAGAGCAGTCAGCCTAGAATGCTTCAGATCTGTCACAGCAGGGGAGATGTGAAAGTAGATGAAGTTATTGTTACAGCAGAAGGACTTCGGGCAGAAGGAATCGTATCTGTTTCTATTTTATATATCACAGCCGACGACGCAAAACCATTTGCCGTGCTTCATGGAATTGTGCCGTTCCAGCAGAAAATTGAAGCAGAGGGGATGGACGGATCGTGTAAATATTCTCTGCACGGGGATCTGGAACAGCTGACAGTCTCCATGATGGACAGCGAAGAGATTGAGATGAAAGCAAATGTCAGCTTAAGTGCGTTTGTAGTTCAGGAATATCCGATTGCGTGCATCCAGGAGATTGAAGAAAAAGAGCTGGACTGGAAGCGAATTCAAGATCTTCCGAGCATGACAGGATACGTTGTTCAGCCGGGAGATACGCTGTGGCAGATTGCAAAAAAATATGATACGACGATGGAAAACATACAGGAAATGAGCGGTCTGGAAACATCTGAAATCAAACCGGGAGACTGTCTGTTCATTGTGAAAATGGTGGACACAGCAGTATAAAAAGGACCTCCGTATTTTGAGCAAACTGAGAAAGATTTCGGTTTACGCAGCAATACGGAGGTCTTTCTGTCAAAAACGGTGAGAAATCACAAACTTTACTTTTTGGGGGGAACATGATAAAATAAAATGTATAATGTACTTTGTATACAAAGAAAGGATTTTGAGAGCATGAGAGAAATCAGAGAAAAAGCATTTGCGAAAATTAATCTTGGTTTGGATGTGATCAGAAGAAGAGAAGATGGGTATCACGAAGTGCGCATGATTATGCAGAATCTTCAGTTGTGTGATCAGATTCGACTGTATCGAACAGAAAAAAAGGGAATTAAAGGAAAATGTAATCTGTCATGGCTGCCTGTGAATGAGAAGAATCTTGTCTATAAAGCGGCGAAACTGATGATGGATGAATTTAAAATAGAACATGGTATTTTTATCAGACTGGACAAAAAAATTCCGTCTGCCGCAGGGCTGGCGGGGGGAAGTTCAGATGCGGCAGCCGTCATGCGAGGGATGAATCGAATGTTTGATCTGGGACTGTCGGATGCGGAACTTGCCAGATATGCAGTCAGAATCGGAGCCGACGTGCCATACTGTATCAAAGGCGGGACGGCTCTGGCGGAAGGGATCGGAGAGAAACTTACATTTCTTCCGGCGGCGCCGAAATGTTTTATTCTGCTTGCAAAACCGGATGTGGATGTGTCCACGAAATTTGTATATACGAATTTAAAAGCAGACGAGCTGAAGAGCCATCCTGATATTGACCGTCAGCTGCAGGCTCTAAAAGAGGGAGATCTTTCTATGCTGGCATCAAAGATGGAAAATGTGCTGGAGAGTGTCACGGCAGTAAAATATCCTGTCGTGGAGCAGATAAAACAGGATATGATCCGATACGGGGCATTGAATGCGATGATGAGCGGTAGCGGCCCGACGGTGTTCGGACTGTTTGACGACGAGGACAAGCTTCAGTATGCTTACAGAAAAATGAAAGAGAAAAAATGGTGCCGTGATCTTTTTATGACGAAAATAAGATAAATGCTAGGAATAGATAGATGGAGGTTTGCATGGGACATGAATTTAACGTTGATATGAATGAATATCTGCCGCTGCGGGACGTCGTGTTTAATACACTTCGTCAGGCAATTTTAAAAGGAGAGCTGAAACCGGGAGAGAGACTGATGGAAATTCAGCTTGCAAATCGGCTTGGAGTCAGCAGAACCCCTGTCAGAGAAGCAATACGAAAATTAGAACTGGAAGGTCTTGTCCTTATGATTCCAAGAAAAGGAGCCATAGTTGCGGAGATCACCATCAAAGACCTGGAAGATGTATTGGAAGTGCGGGGCGTGCTGGAAATTCTCGCCGTGCAGAACGCCTGCCAGAATATAACGGAGACACAGCTTCAGGAATTGAAAAATGCAGGAATGGAATTTAAACGTGCGCTGATGGGTGAAGATTTGGTAGAGTCGGTGCAGGCGGATATCAAGTTTCATGAGATTATTTACGGAGCGACGAACAACCGCAGATTACTGCAGCTTCTGAACAATTTAAGAGAGCAGATGTACCGCTACCGCATGGAATATTTAAAGGACAAGAGGATGCACAAAACGTTGGTGGACGAGCATGAAGCCATTCGAAAAGCGTTGAAAAAACACGATCCGGTGAAAGCCGGAAATGCGGTGAAAGTGCACATTGAAAATCAGAGGAAGTGCATCATTGACAGCTTAACTTCTGAGAAAAGCCGTATGGATGAAAAAGTATAAAGTGAAGAAAAAAGGAAAAGATAAGAAGCAGGAGAAAATGGATCTCCTGCTTTTTTATTTTTTAAAATGAAAAAAAGGAGGTGTGCATTCATGGGAGATATCTCAAAAGAGCTGGAGAAAAATGAAAAAAGAATCAAGACAATGTGCACAGACTGTGCAGATATTATTCAGAAGAAGATGAAGATTGGAAAAAGAAAGCAGGTAAACTGCCTGCTTGTGTATGTGGAAAGCGCAATCAGCAACTTGATTATGCAGGATTCTGCACTTGGAAAACTGCTGACCCAGTTAGAGGAAATGGAAGATGAAAAGATTATTGCATCGATAAGTCAAAATGCGCTCGGAATGGCTGACACAGCTGAGTTTTCTGATCTTTCGGGTGGAATGAGCGCCATGCTTGCGGGAAACGCTCTGCTTTTGATCGACGGATATGATAAAGCGATCAAAATAGGCACAAAAGGATATCCCGGACTTGGGGTATCAAAATCAGAATCGGAAAAGGTACTGCGCGGTTCCAATGAATCTTTCACAGAATCAGAAAAGATAAACAGCGCTCTTATCCGAAAACGTATCCGTGATACACGGCTGAAAGTAAAAGAAAAACCAGTCGGTCAGCATTCTCATACCATGACAGCGCTTGTATATTTAGAGGATCTGGCATATCCAAATCTTGTAAAAAAAATGGAGCAGGAACTGGAATCATTTGAGATTGACGGCGTCATGGATTCCGGAGTGATTGAGCAGGTAACAAAGGAGACGTGGTATTCTCCGTTTCCGCAGTATCAGACAACGGAGCGGCCAGATAAAGCTGCGATGGCGATTCTGGAGGGAAGAATTGTTCTGCTCAGCGATAATTCTCCTCAGGCATTGATCCTGCCTACGACGTATCATTCATTTTTTCAGACACCGGATGACTATTACAGCCACTTTTTGATGGTGACATTTTTAAGACTTCTGCGGTATGTGGCTGCTTTTCTGGCAATTTCCCTGCCGGGACTGTATCTTGCAGTCACAAATTTTCATACGCAGATCTTGCCGACAAATCTGATTCTCTCCTTGTCGATGGCGCGGGAAGGCGTACCATTTCCTGGGGTAGTGGAAGTGATTTTGCTGGAAATCTCCTTTGAACTTTTAAGGGAAGCGGGAATCCGTATGCCGGGACAGATCGGGAATACCATAGGCATCGTGGGCGGACTGATTATCGGGCAGGCAGCAGTGACAGCAAATCTTGTCAGCCCGATGGTTGTGATTATCGTGGCGATGACGGCGCTTTGCTCTTTTTCCATCCCGAATGAAGAGCTTGCAGAAGCGTGCCGTCTGGTCAAATTTGGCGTAATTTTCTGCTGCAGCTTTTTTGGAATTGCCGGATTTGTATTTGCATGGTTTTTGCTTTTATCCCATCTGTCAAGGCTGAAAAGTTTTGGAATCCCATATTTAATGCCGTTTGTCAGCGATGAAATCAACGGCATGGCAGGATGGAAAGACAGCGTGATTAAACTTCCGCCATGGATGATGAAGAGAAGACCTGTATTTACAAGACGGGGAGAGAGAATCCGGTTTCGATGGAAGGAGAAATGACGATGTTTTCAGAAAATCATAAAATCACAGCGCGGCAGGTCCAGTGCCTCTTCGTGATCAGCTGGATTGGAAAAATGTGTCTTTTACTTCCGGAGTTTGTCCGTGATACAACAGCCAGAAATTTTGTCATCTGTCTGCTGGCAGGCATCGCTGTGACGATTTTGTATGGGATTTTACTGTATGGACTGGGAAGGCGCGCCAGATACCATTTCTTTGATTTCATCCAGGAGACAATGGGAACCTTTATGCGCAGAGCGATCGGTGCAATGTACTTTTTATCTCTGGCGATTGAGCTGATTTATCTTGTTCGTCTTTTTACAAAGATCGTAAACCAGTATCTTTTGTTCGACCATTCGATGGAAGCGCTGATCATTTTGATTGTGGCTGCCGGAATTTATGCCGCTGGAACAGGTCTGGAAGAGCAGGGGAGAATGAGTGAAATTTTATTTCTGCTGATTTTAATTCCTCTGTTTTTTATGAGTGTTTTTGCGGCGACAGAGATGAATATGCAGGAAATTCAGACAGGACATGATCCATGGAATTTTTCGATGCTTAAAGCAGCATTTTTCGTATTTACCTCTTTTGGAAGCATCAGCTTAATCCCATTTCTTGTTCCTCCTCTGAAGAAGAAAAAAGGCGGCAGGAGAAGGATGACGGCAGGAATTGTCATATCGGGAGGCATTGTGGTCATCCTGTACATGATCGGGCTTGGAGTGTTTGGAGAAGAAGGAATTGCAGCGCTGCCATGGCCTATTCTGACGCTGATGACAAATGTAACGATTCCGGGCGGTTTTCTCCAGAGATGGGACGTTGTATTTCTGGCAGTCCTGCTGATGAGTCTGTTTGCAGGAACAGGGATCGGGATGTTTGCGATGAGAACAATGGCGGAAAATCTGATGGAATGTCAGAATAAAAGATGGGTGCCGTATGCGTGTGGTCTGCTTGTATGTATCGGCGCCTTTCTGTGCCGGACGTATGAGATGTCCGTAAAACTATATATCATTGCGAACGGATGTATTTTGGCGCCGCTTCTGGCAGTGTGCATGGTTGTGCTTGCGGTTCTGTCACAAAAAAAGAAAGAGAGGGGAAAGAAATGAAAAAGGCAGGGATGATATTGTTGCTGTGCGCTCTTTTTCTGACAGGGTGCAGCAATGTAGAACTGGAAAACAGAGATTTCCCCACAGCTGCTGTCGTACTTTGGGAGGATGGAAAACTTGCCGTTTTCTATGCGATACCGGATCTGGAAGGGGAGGAAGGAAGCGATAAAAAAGAAGAAAAACAGGAAGCTGTCCTCACAAAAGGCAATACGATGGATGAGATTGAGAAAAGCTTTCAGTATCAGTCAGACAAATACCTGGATATGAGCCATTTAAAAGCCGTCGTCTTTGGAAAAAATCTGATGGAACAGAAAGAAAAATTTCAGGAAGTACTCAGCTATTTTGAACAGAAGCCGGTATTTGCCAGAAATATGCTGGTCTTTTCATGTGAGGAAGAAGACAGAGAAGAGATCCTTGATCTGGCGCTGGAGAGCGATTCTTCATTCGGATTTTATCTGGAAAATCTGTACAAAAATAATCCGGATATCGGAAAAGAAAAAGAGATGACCTTAGGCGATCTGTTGGGAGAAATCAGAAAGGAGAACGAAGTGATCCTTCCGGAGATAAAAAAAGACCGTATTGATCTCATACCGTGATTAGGAACGAAAAAACAGGGTATCCTTAAAATAGAAAAAACAAAAAAATTACTTTTAAATAAAAAATACAGGGAGGTCAGGACGTGGAAAAAAGAATACAAAGACGATGGGATCGATTTTTTATTTTAAGTGCGGCGGCGGTGATCTGCTTTCTGTTTTGGGTTATTTTATGCCGCTCGCAGACACGCGCGGTCGAGACGATGCAGCAGGAAATTGCAAAGGAGATTATCCGTTTTCACGTTCTGGCAAACAGCGACAGCGAGGAAGATCAGGCATTAAAAATGAAAGTAAAAGAAGAAGTATTGAAGCTGTTAAAAGAAGAACTGGACGGTATTTCCGATCTGGACGGCACAAGAAAAGCGATTCAAAGTCACCTGGAGGATATTAAAAATACAGCCGAAAATGTGATCCGGAAAGAAGGATATGATTATCGTGTGACTGTAAAACTGGAACCATATGAATTTCCGGTGAAGACGTATGGAGACTGTACATTTCCAGCCGGAACGTATGAGGCGCTCCGAGTGTGCATCGGAAAGGCAGAAGGACAAAACTGGTGGTGCGTTGTATTCCCGAATCTGTGTTTTGCCGACACGGTTCATGCCGTTGTTCCGGAAAAAGAAAAACAGGAACTGAAAAATATCCTGACCGAAGAGGAGTATGATTGTCTGTTTGAAGGAGAAAAGAAAATCAAAATAAAATGGAAATTTTGGAAGTGAAACAGACAGCTTTCGACGAAACACGATCATGTCTCTGTGCGAAAGCTGTCTGCTTTTTCTGTTCCGTTTTTTATTTGCGATTCATTGCGGCGCGCTTGCGCATTGTCGGGTCAAGAATCTTTTTGCGGATTCTTAAACTCTTTGGAGTAACCTCAAGAAGTTCATCATTTTCGATAAAGTCAAGAGCCTGTTCCAGACTTAAAATGCGTGGCGGCGTCAGTTTCAGCGCATCATCGGAGCCGGAAGCACGCGTATTTGTCAGATGTTTCATCTTGCAGACATTGAGTTCAATGTCTTCTGCTTTTCCATTCTGACCGATGACCATACCAGCGTAAACTTTCTCGCCAGGTCCGATAAATAACGTACCGCGCTCCTGTGCGTTAAACAGACCGTAAGTCACAGATTCTCCTGATTCAAATGCAATCAGAGATCCCTGTTTGCGGTACTGGATATCTCCCTTATATGGGCCGTATCCGTCAAAACTTGTATTTAAGATACCATTTCCCTTTGTATCTGTCATAAACTCTCCGCGGTATCCGATCAGTCCGCGGGCAGGAATGGAAAATTCAAGGCGGGCTGTTCCGTTTGGAGAGATGCTCATTCCCTGAAGTTCTCCTTTTCTAAGGCTTAATTTCTGAATGACAGTACCGGAAAATTCTTCCGGAACGTCGATATAAGCCAGCTCCATCGGCTCTAACAGTTTGCCGCGCTCATCTTTTTTGTACAGAACTTCTGCTTTGCTGACAGCAAATTCATATCCTTCACGGCGCATATTTTCAATCAGGACAGAGAGATGAAGCTCTCCTCGTCCGGAAACTTTAAATGATTCTGTTGTCTCAGTTTCTTCGACACGAAGGCTGACATCTGTATTTAATTCACGGAAGAGACGGTCCCTTAAATGTCTGGATGTGACGAATTTTCCTTCTTTTCCGGCGAGCGGACTGTCATTTACGATAAAGTGCATGGCAATCGTAGGCTCGGAAATTTTCTGGAATGGAATGGACTCAGGAGCCTCTAAAGAGCAGAGTGTGTCACCGATATGGAGATCAGAGATACCGGAGATTGCAACAATAGATCCGATTGTCGCTTCCGGAACTTCCACTTTATTCAGTCCGTCAAATTCATACAGTTTGCTGATTTTTACTCTGCGCTGTTTGTCAGGCTCATGATGATTGACAAGCAGACAGTCCTGATTTACCTTGATGGTGCCGCGGTCTACTTTTCCAACTCCGATTCGTCCGACATACTCATTGTAGTCAATCGTGCTGATTAAAACTTGTGTTCCGCCTTCCTGATCGCCTTCCGGCGCTGGAATATAATCTAAAATAGTCTCAAATAAAGGAGTCATATCCTTTGGCTCATCAGCCAGATCTTTAATGGCATATCCTGCTTTTGCAGATGCAAAAATGAATGGACAGTCAAGCTGCTCATCAGAGGCATCCAGATCCATTAAAAGCTCTAAAACTTCATCGATTACTTCGTTCGGGCGAGCCTCAGGACGGTCAATTTTATTGATGCAGACGATCACCGGTAGATCCAGATCAAGCGCTCTTTGCAGAACGAATCTTGTCTGCGGCATAGAACCTTCAAACGCATCGACAACGAGGATTACCCCGTTTACCATTTTTAAGACACGTTCTACTTCACCGCCGAAATCTGCGTGTCCAGGAGTATCGATGATGTTAATTTTTGTATTTTTATAAAAAACAGCAGTATTTTTTGATAAAATCGTAATTCCGCGTTCTCTCTCAATCGCATTAGAGTCCATAACACGGTCGGCAACTTCCTGATTTGCACGGAATACGCCGCTTTGTTTCAGCAGTTCATCTACCAGAGTGGTTTTGCCGTGGTCGACATGGGCGATAATTGCGATATTACGGATGTCTTCTCTTTTCATCTTTTATTCTTCCTTTTTACAATAAATCTACGAATAAACAATAATTAATAACAACTTTTTTATTCTATCACATTTTACCCAGATTACAAGCAGAAGTTGAAAGATACAGATTCTCTTAACACTGCCGGCATGAATTTTTTTGTGCTGAAAGGAAAAGAAAAACAGACGCGGTTCACAAAAAGCGATCGAATCAGACACGCACGGTCGAAGTATGTCTTACGATTCTTGGGCAGGAAAGTTCTAATGTGCAAAATAATAGAATAAACATATTTATAGATCGTCAGGATGTTCGTGAGGAAAGAATGACACCAGAGGTACACGCAAAGGCGGAGTCCAAATGTCCGTTTCAGAACAGACGGCGGATAAAAAAGATACTTTAAAAGCAGAAGGGAGCACATTTTGTTATGGCAGATAAGATTATTGAAAACAACCAGGTTTCGATTGTAGGAGAGATTGTATCCGATTTCATGTTCAGTCATGAGGTGTTTGGAGAAGGGTTTTATATGGTAGATGTATCTATAAAACGTCTCAGCGCATCAGCAGACCGCATTCCTGTCATGATTTCAGAGAGACTGATCGACGTCACGCAGGATTATAAAGGCGAGTTTATTCAGGTGACAGGACAGTTCCGTTCTTACAACCGCCATGAGGAAAAGAAAAACAGACTTGTACTGTCTGTCTTTGCGAGAGAGGTGACATTTGTGGAGGAGGAAGAGGATAAAGTAAAAAGCAATCAGATTTTTCTCGACGGCTATATCTGCAAGCCTCCGATCTACAGAAAGACGCCGCTTGGCAGGGAAATCGCAGATATGCTGATTGCGGTGAACCGCCCATATGGAAAGTCTGATTATATTCCATGTATCAGCTGGGGAAGAAATGCACGCTTTACATCAGGATTTGAGGTGGGCGGTCATGTGCAGATCTGGGGCAGAATCCAGAGCCGTGAATATGTAAAAAAACTGGAAGGAGAAGTGACAGAGCGGCGCACAGCATATGAGGTTTCTGTGAGCAAAATGGAATATTTGGAATAAAATCTTGCATTATTTTGAGGTATGTAGTAGTATAAGGGCAAAATAGCAGTGGAAATCCGGAACATGAGATAGAAAACAAAACAAACGAGCATATGTGAGGTGCATGATGGATAAAGGGTATGTACATATATTTTGCGGAGAGGGAAAAGGAAAAACGACTGCTGCGATTGGTCAGGCAATTCGAGCCGCATCTATGGGAAAAAATGTTTTTATTATTCAATTCCTGAAAGAAAAACTGAGCGAAGAGATACGGTTTATTGAGAGACTCGAGCCTGAGATCAAGCTGTTCCGATTTCAGAAAGCAAACTGTGCTTTTAACAATCTGACGCAGGAAGAGCAGGCAGAAGAAGCGCAAAATATAAGAAATGGATGGAACTTTGCCAAAAAAGTAATGGTCACACAGGAATGTGATATTTTAATTCTGGATGAGGTGCTTGGACTTATAGAAAAAGGAATTATTACAGAAGAAGAGGTAAAATCGCTGATTACTTCCAGAGATGAAAATATGAGTCTGATTCTGACCGGAATTCCGCGCCATGAGTCTCTCTGGGAATACGCAGATGCAGTGACGGAGCTGATCCAGAGAAGATAAAAAAGCGAAAAAAGAGAAGTTGACAAGGGTTTTCAATAATGCTATAGTTATTTTGGAACATTGTATGAAATCTTATTTGCCGTACAGATTACGGCAATTCGAAATTTACAGCGTAAGACCCACATGCTTGCATGTGAGAGCAGTCAAAAGAGGATGAAAAGTATGCCCTATTGTGCGGATAATACGGTACAAAAATCAAGGGATGCTTCAAGAGGATAAGTAGATAGAGGTCGCGTATTTCATGAGTAGGCAGTCTGATATGGCAGAGATAGAGGAGGACTGAGGAAAGGGAAAAACGCCGAAGGCAGAGGGAGGCTGCATCCTGAAGCCTGGGCACATGGATGAAGAATCGTGTGACTGTCATCAAGATTGTGATGGAGAGCTATCTAAAAGAATAATGATACGGAGAAAATACATGTATTCTTTAGGGGCAGACTTCCGTCTGACCCTGTTTTTTTACTTTATAGGAAAAATTTTCCCTAAATAAAAGCAAAAAAACTCCCCTAGGACCGCACTGCGACAAAATAGAAAGAGGTCGTTTGTGAGTTGTTCTTTTTCAGCATTTGACTGCCGCGTGAATGCGGTATGGATAAAACATAAAAAACATACACTTTTATACGACGAGATTCTTTTATGATTTTAAGGAGGAAAAAGTATGGCAATTTTTACAGGAGCTGGCGTGGCGATTGTTACACCTATGAAAGAAAACGGCGATATCTATTATGAAAAACTGGGAGAATTGATCGAGGAACAGATTGCAGGCGGCACAGATGCCATCATTATTTGCGGTACGACAGGAGAATCTGCATGTATGTCACATGAGGAACACCTGAGTGTGATTGAATATGCAATTAAGAAAGTGAATAAGAGAATTCCGGTGGTTGCCGGAACAGGATCTAATTATACAGAGACGGCAGTTTATCTGTCACAGGAAGCAGAGAAATTAGGAGCAGACGGTCTGCTGGTTGTGACGCCATATTACAATAAGGCGACACAGAAAGGTTTGATTGCGCATTATACAAAAATTGCAAATTCAGTAAAATTGCCGATTATTATGTATAATGTTCCAAGCAGAACAGGATGCAACATCCTTCCGGAGACAGCGGTGGCGCTGGCAAAAAATGTAGAAAATATCGTGGGAATCAAAGAGGCAAGCGGAAATATTTCACAGGTGGCAAAGCTGATGCAGCTTGCTGACGGATGTATCGATCTGTACTCTGGAAATGACGATCAGATCGTGCCGATTCTGTCCCTTGGCGGAATTGGCGTTATCTCTGTTCTTTCCAATGTGGCGCCCAGAGAGACACATGATATTGTAAAACTGTACATGGAAGGAAAAGTAAAAGAGAGCTGCGAACTTCAGCTGAAAGCTCTGCCTCTTGCAGAAGCGCTGTTCTGTGAGGTAAATCCGATCCCTGTAAAAGCGGCATTGAATCTGATGGGAAAAGAAGCAGGTCCTCTTCGCTCTCCGCTGTGCGAGATTGAAGAAGCTCATGCAGAGATGCTGAAACAGGAACTGATTAAATTTGGAATTGATGTAAAATAAAAAGGGGATAGAAAAATGGTAAGAGTGATTATGCACGGATGCAACGGTCATATGGGGCAGGTTATAACAGGAATCATAAAGGAAGATCCGGATGTCAAGATTGTGGCAGGAATTGATCTTACAGACAGCAAAGACAATGGATATCCTGTCTTTAAGAGTCTGAAAGAATGTAATGAAGATGCAGATGTTGTGATTGATTTTGCATCTCCGAAGGCAACGGACGCACTTCTTGATTATTGTGAAGAAAAAAAGATGCCGGTTGTATTATGTACAACGGGGCTGAGCGAAGAACAGACCGCACGGATTGAGGAGATCAGCAAAAAGACGGCTGTGCTGAAATCCGCAAATATGTCGCTGGGAGTAAATACATTGTTAAAATTGCTTGCGGAGGCGGCAAAAGTTCTGGCTCCAGCTGGATTTGATATGGAAATCGTGGAAAAACATCACAATCTGAAAGTGGATGCTCCGAGCGGAACAGCTCTTGCAATGGCGGACAGTCTGAATGAGGCTCTTGAAAATGAATATCACTATGTGTTTGACAGAAGCCAGAACAGACAGAAGCGTGACAGCAAAGAGATCGGAATCTCAGCAGTGCGCGGCGGAAATATCGTCGGAGAACATGAGGTGATTTTTGCAGGTATGGATGAAGTGATTGAATTTAAGCATACAGCATATTCAAAAGCTGTATTTGCAAAAGGCGCTGTTCAGGCTGCAAAATATTTGGCCGGAAAACCGGCAGGCTATTATCATATGAGCGATGTGATTAATCAGGAAGCATAGTCAGAGAGTCACAGACGTCTGGAATTGATTATATGATATAGAACTTGGCAGATACAGAAGGGCGACAGCAGTTTTACAAACTGCTGTCGCATTTTTTGACTGAAAAAACAGAAAAATTACCAAAAGACAGGAGAAGCTGAAATATGAAAAATGACTAAAAAATATAAAAATAATTTATAGAATAAGTCAATATACAATATAAAAAGAAAGTGTTAGTATAGGATACATAGAAAAGATGTGGGATATACACGAGATAAAAAGAGTGAAATTCGTCAATATGTTGAAATTGGATTTGAAAGGCGAAAAAGGTGCGTTTCTGAAATTTTGAAACTGGTTTCAAAGAAATGGCGAAAAAAAGAGCGGGGTAAATGTGTATGCCTGCAAAAAAAACAGTGAGAATGTTGTATTTCTTTATTACGGGGGGAAACACAAAAAAATGAAACCAGTTTCATAAATGCAAAACTATTTCTTGAAATTTTTGAAACCGATTTCAAAAAAACAATAGAAAGGAAAGCTGGACGTAAAGAGGAGATCGACCCAACACTGCAGTCTGAAAATTTAAACTACAGGAGGAAAAGAAGTATGAAGAAAAGATTCTTATCAATACTGCTTGCAGCAGGAATGATGACGAGCGTTATGGCTCCGGCAATGGTAAACGCAGAAGAGACACAGGCAGACGCACCGGTTAAGAGAGCAATTCTCGATACGGATATGGGTTATTTAAACGATGATGCGATTGTCATGTTCATGCTCAGTCAGGCTGACAGCCTTGGAATGTGCGATTTTCTAGGCGTGACAACAGTGGGAGGAAACTCCTGGGTTGCATCCGGAACGACGGCAACTCTTCGCCAGCTGGAATTAATCGGACGGGAAGATATCCCAGTATACATGGGATGTGACATTCCTCTGATGGGATTTAGAAATATGGAGGCGGAAAGTCAGATTTGGGGAATGCCGGAATATAGCGGCGCTTACTGGGATTTCTCAACGGGGGATTTCTGCGATGTGACAGAGCGGCCGACTGATTATCTGAATCTTCCGACAGAACCGCGTTATGGATATGCCGAGACACCTGCACAAGATGAACACGCTGTTGATTTCATCATTGAACAGGTCCACAAATATCCGGGAGAAGTTACAATTTTCGTGATCGGAGCAGGCACAAACATGGCGCTGGCAGTTCGCAAAGATCCTACGATTGTGGAAGATGCAGCAGGTGTGATCTATATGGGAGGAGCGGTAGATATTCCTGGAAACTCCAGTCCATCTGCAGAGTTCAACTGGTATTATGATCCGGAAGGAATCAAGATTTGTCTCAATGCCGAGTGGAAAGATCAGCTCATTGTTCCAAACGATGTGGCAGAAGCTGTCTTCTATACAAAAGAGGAATATGATCGCATTAAAGAAAAACAGGGGAATGAAATCTCAAAACTGATTGTAGAAGGTCAGGCAAGCAGATTTGAAAAAGACCTGAATGCTTCCAGCTTTGTATGGGATGCGATCACAGCGGCTGTATGGCTGAAACCGGAAATTGCAACCGATATTCAGGAGCGCTATGTAGATGTAGATACCAACTATGGTCCGAACTACGGACGCGTAGTGAGCTGGTGGACATCCCGCAATCGTGATGTGGAAAAAGGAGAGGGAATGCCGTACGGAGTGCAGAAATGCGACATATTATTTGATATTGATAGAGAAGCATTCTGGGATTTCTATGTGGATATTCTGACAACAGAGGCAGAATAAAAGAAAAACATATGGTATCTGATGTGAGAGAATAAGACTGCGAACAGGACCGGTCAAATAAAACGCAGTTTTAAAAAAATCACTTTGAGATAAAAAGAGAAGGGAGATGTATTTATCATGAAAAAAAGATGGTTATCCATGGTACTGGCAACAGGTCTGGTGGGAAGTTTGTTTGCACCGACAACCGCTTTTGCGGCATTAGAAGATTATGATATTGTCACAACAGCGGAGGAGAACAAAGTTATTTTGGACTGTGATATGGGATATTTAGGCGACGATGCTTATTGTATGTTTATCCTGGCACAGGCAGATGCAGCAGGATGGGTTGATTTTCTGGGTGTGACAGCGGTAGGCGGAAATGAAATCTGCGCAACAGGTGTGAATGCAATCTTAAATCAGCTGGAAGCAATCGAGCGCACAGACATTCCTGTATATATTGGAACAGACGTGCCGATCATGGGATTCCGTGATCTGGAAAGTGACGCGCCGCTCACTGGCGGATTCCAGTGGACAGGCGGATATCGTCAGCTGGGAAGTTATGTTGATCCGACAAGCTATCATGATCTTGGGGATCTTCTGGATGAATCCTGGGGCTATTCAAAGACAGAGGCACAGACAGACATGAATGCAGCAGAATTTATGATTCAGCAGGTTCATGAAAATCCAGGAGAAGTGACAATTTTTGCAGTAGGAGCGTGCACAAACGTAGCGCTTGCATGTATGATGGATCCTACATTTGCAGAGAACACAGCAGGCATCATATATATGGGCGGTGCAGTTGACGTTCCTGGAAATGCAAACGTGGAAGGTGAATTTAACTGGTTCTATGATCCGGAATCGGTTCAGATCTGTCTGAACAATGATTTTCCGTATCAGGTTGTGGTTCCTCATGACATCGCATCGAAAGTGCAGATCAAAAAAGATGTATTCGATATGATGGCAGAGAAAAACAACACACCGATCACTCAGTTATTTATGGATCGTGTATATGACAGCTATGTTGAAAATCCGACAAAGAGCAGCTATTGCTGGGATGCAATCACAGCAGGTATCTTCCTTTGCCCTGATCTGATCACAGAGACAGAATTCCGTGATATGGCGATCGACTGCAACAGCTCAAGCTACAGCTATGCAAATGCGGCAACATGGGCAACGGGCGAAGGACCTTATAAATCCAAGAATGTACAGATTGTATTCAATATCGACAGAGACGAATTCTGGACATTTGTCACAGATCTTTATGGCACACAGTTTTAAGTAGGGAGGGAATGTGATGAAAAAAATAGTAGCAATGCTGGCAATGGCTTCCATGCTTGCAGGATCATGCAGTGTGATGGCGGCAGAACCTGAGACAAAGACAGAGGCAACAGAGGCGGAACGCAATTATAGTCCTGAATCCGGCACAGGCTGGATGTATGCAAGTATAAATGGAGAACAGGTCGAATTTGAATTTGCAGGTTTTGGAAAAGGACTGACAGGACATACCTATAATTTTAAATCCGAAGAATATGATCTGAGCGTCACTTTCAATAAAGAATTGGAAGCGGGCACGCAGATGGACGAAAACAGCATCATTCAGATTGAATTGATGAGCAGAGATGAGGCAACTTCCGGATATTATTTTGCAAAGAAGACGGTGAGAGAAAATGTAGACAGCACAGTGACACTGACTCAGAAGACAGAAGAAGGGCTGATGCAGGGTGAATTTGATGTGACTGTATTGTCAGGAAATCGCTATGTAGGCGATGCAAGACCGGGAATGCTTCCGCAATTAGAAATAGCAGATGGAGAGTTTTGCTTCTGCGAATAATGATCTGTACAATTACGGAATCATTCATAATAACCCCCTTTCATTTCTTACAGGTTCCTCCAACTGCCTTTCGGCGGTGGGAGGAACCTTGTAAATTTTTTGAACTATCTTATCAAATGTGTCTGTAATCCCTTGCTTTTGCTATGGGGAGTGTCAAATACCTGTTACGGTATCAGGAAAGGATGAGTGGAACAGAATGAAAAAAAGAAAATTTTTAATGATGGCGATAGGAACAGCCGCATTGTTTGGAATGACGGTCGGAACAGTTTCAGCCCAGGAACAGACAGACTATGTACAGTATGAGCAGGATTGGCCGGAACCAGGTCAGGAGACAGCAAATATCATCTATGATACGGATATTGCAGATGATGTGGATGATGCTGGAGGATTGGCGATGCTTCATGCCTATGCAGATGCAGGAAAAGCAAACTTGCTGGCTGTTGTCTCTGACAGTTCCTGCATTTACGGTGTCTCCTGCGCAGAGGCAATCAATACTTATTATGGACGACCGGATATCCCTTTGGGAACTTATAAAGGAGATTCTGTAGTGACTCCGGAAAGCTACACTTACTGTAAACCAGTAACGATGAAATATCAGACTACCTTACGGGACGGCAATGATGCGCGGGATGCTGTGGATGTATATCGTGAAGTACTGGCAGCCCAGCCGGATGGCAGTGTGACCATTATTTCTGTAGGTTTTCTTACGAATCTGACAGAACTTTTGAATTCACAGCCAGATGAATACAGCGATCTAAACGGTGTAGAATTAGTTCGTCAAAAAGTAAAACTTGTAAGCTGTATGGGCGGAAACTTTCAGGATTTTAATTCAGCTGAATATAACTTCAGCTGTGATCCTGCCGCAGCGCAGGAGGTAGTAGCGAAGTGTCCTGCTCCGATTATGTTCAGCGGTTTTGAGATAGGAATTAATCTGGATGCAGGTGAACGCAGATACGAAATGGCACAGGATGATCCGGTGCGTTTAAGTTATGATCTGTATCTTACGGATGATACGGGCTTGGCAACTCGTTGGAGCTGGGATCTTTCAGCCGTCCTTTATGGGGTAGAAGGTCTGGGAGATTATTGGACCATGGAACGGGGCGATGTATCTGTTTTAGAAGATGGAAGAACCACATTTGAGAAAAATGAAAAGACAGGAGCGCGTGCATTTCTTGTAGCCAAAGAAGACGTAACTTTGGTAGAGGACAGACTCAATGAAGTGATGATTTCCGCCAAAAAAAATAATCCTGATGAAGAAAAAGTTGTCTGTCTGGAGGACAAAAACGGCAGACTCATGCGCTATGGAGCAAATGGAGAAACATGGGGCATATGGGATTCTGACCAGCTGGTAAGTTATGCTAGCGCTCCGGGAGCATATATGACACTGGAGTTTGAAGGCGTTGGCTTTGACCTCTATGGCGGTACAGACACAGACCAGGGGATGGTGTCCGTGCAGCTGGACGGGCAGGAACTTTCGGTTATTGATACCTATGCAGAAAAACGGGTTGGCAGCCAATGCCTGTATTCTGTCAGGGAATTAGAGCCAGGAAAACATACTTTAAAATTGGTGATCTCCGAAGAAAAAAATGAGGACAGTACAGACCATATTGTGCGCATCGATGCAATTAAAATCCATGAATAAAGAAAAATGACAGAACAGAGAAAGCCTGCAGCCAGAAAAAACATTTGGCTGCAGGCTTATTCGATTTCAGGACTGATTTTCAAGGAACCGCATAGATCCACGGCTTGTTTTTTCAATTAAAATATGATTTAATTAAAAGCAACGTGTGTTTGGAGATTATAAGAAAGTATGCTTTTTCAGAAAAACTCATGATAAGTACCGGCGCCATAAAAGCAAAAATCTCCAAATAATTTTATACGAAAATGGAGAGAAAACATATGGTTCTTTTGCGAGATATTGCAAAACTTGCTGGTGTATCCCCTTCGACGGTATCACGAGTAATCAACCATTCTGCTGAAGTGGCAGAGGAAAAGAGACAGCGCGTATTGGATGTGATCAGAGAGACAGGGTTTATACCAAATGATTTAGCACGGGCTTTTTATAATAACAGTGCAAAGATTATCGGAGTAATCTTTCCAGACATCAGTAATCCTTTTTTTAATGACGTGGTGAGCGCGATCGAAAAGGAAATTTACTGTCAGGGATACCGAATGATGATCTTTTTTGCAAATGGTGAAACAGAAAAACTTCGATCGGTCATACATATTCTGGAAATGCTGCAGGCAGAAGGGATTATTTTGATGTCAAATGCAGAAGATGTTCAGGAGGCTTTTAAAAACAGTACAACGCCAGTTGTCGCTTTTGACCGTGAGGCAAAGACAAACAGACAATTTTTATATATTCATTCCGACAATCGTGAGGGAGGAAGAATCGCCACGGAATATCTGGTTGACTGCGGATGCAGGAATCTGCTTCATGTGAAAGGACCTCAGAGATTTTCAACAGCCAGAGAGCGGTTTGCCGGGTACTGCGAGATCTGCAGCCAATATGGTATAGAGCCGAAAAGTATGGAAGTAGAGTATACATTTGAAGCCGGACGGGAGGCAGGACGCGAGATCATAAAATCATATCCCGATATCGACGGAATTGTAGCGGCAAATGATATTGTGGCGGCTGCAATCATGAAAGAGCTTCAGCGAAAGGGAAAAAAAGTTCCGGACGAGATCCAGATTATAGGATTCGACGATATTATTCTGTCACAGATCATGACTCCTGAACTGACGACAATCAGACAGCAGGTGAACGAGATGGGGAAAGCGGCTGTCCGGGCCATCATTGATCATAAGGATAAAGAAGAAAAATGCGGAGAGATTATTTTTTCGGTGGATCTGGTAAAACGGGAATCAACCAGGGATAAAAGAAGATAAAACATTTTTCAGCCAGCAAAAAAATATGCACGATTTTCTGAAATGACAAGTTGTTTTTCAGAAGACCGTGCATATTTTTTGATGATAAATGCAGAAAAAACCGGAAAAGAAACACAAATTCATCACAGACTCATCATAAAAATTTCACAAAATTTCCTTATGATTTTTTTATGAAATGCAAATATGAAACAGAGGAGTGGTAACGTGATTGAGGTCAGAAACCTGGTAAAACGATATGGCAGTCATACGGCAGTTGACCATTTGAGTTTTACAGTAGAGAAAGGTCAGATTTATGGTTTTTTAGGTCCCAATGGAGCAGGAAAATCGACGACGATGAATATCATGACAGGATATCTTGGCGCGACAGAAGGCGAAGTTTTGATTGATGGTCATAACATTTTGGAAGAACCTGAGAAAGCAAAACAAAGTATTGGATATCTGCCGGAAATTCCACCGCTTTACACCGATATGACGGTAGGAGAATACTTAAAATTTGTTGCGGAGCTGAAGAAAATCGAGCGAAAGAAACAAAGAGATGAGATTCGGAAAGTGATTGTGATGACGAAGCTGCAAGAGGTAGAAAATCGACTGATTCGGAATCTGTCAAAAGGATATCGACAGAGAGTAGGGCTTGCTCAGGCAATCATAGGCTTTCCGGATATCATTATTTTAGATGAGCCTACCGTCGGTCTTGACCCGAAGCAGATTATCGAGATCCGAGAATTAATTCGAGAATTGGCAAAAGAACATACCATCATTTTAAGCTCTCATATTCTGGCGGAAATCAGCGCTGTCTGCGACCATATCATGATTATCTCAGGAGGGAAACTGATTGCCAGCGATACGCCTGAAAATCTGGAAAAACAGATGTCAGATGCCGGAACTTTATATTTGGATGTAAAGACAAAGAAAGAAAATGTTCAGGAAATGCTTTCTGGTATCCAGGGACTTGGAAAATGGAGCGTGGAAGAAAAAGAATATTCCTGTCTGATTACGATTCAGGAGGGAAAAAATAAAGATCCGAGAGAAGAATTATTTTATGCGTGTGCGCAGGCAAATTATCCGATTCTGACAATGCAGTATAAGAAAGCATCTCTGGAGGAAGTTTTCCTTGAACTGACAGAGGCGGCGAAAAAAGGATCAGAGAGGCAAAAATATCCTCGTCGTTTTGGAATGTCTGGCAGAAAAAAAGAGCAGATCGAGGAGGAGGAAAACAAAGATGAAAGCAGTCTATAAAAGAGAATTGAAGTCTTATTTTGATTCGATGATCGGATATATTTTTATCGCTTTTCTGGTAGCGATGAACGGAATTTATTTCCTCTATTATAATATGATGGTGGGATATCCGTATTATTCTTATGTTCTTGGAGCAATGGAATTTATTATCCTGATGGCAATTCCAGTTCTGACAATGAAATGTCTTTCAGACGAAAGAAAAAGTAAGACAGATCAGCTTCTTTTGACTTCTCCCGTCAGCCTTCCAAAAATTATTTTGGGAAAATATCTGGCGATGGAAACCATATTTGTGATTCCGATGGCAATTTTCTGCCTCTGCCCTCTGATTATCAAGGCAAATGGAACAGCATATCTGAGAGAAGATTTTGCAAGTATTTTTGCATTTTTTATGATGGGAAGTGTTTTCATTGCGGTTGGAATGTTTATTTCTTCGCTGACAGAGAGCCAAATTATTTCAGCAGTAGGAACATTTGGAGTTACTCTGCTGCTTTATTTATGGCCGGGGATTTCCAGTATGCTTCCGACATTTTTGACTGATAATTTTATCACAGATCTGCTCCCGAATTATACGCTGACAGGCGTTCTGGATAAATTTACTTCCTATCATATATTTGACATTGGCGGACTTGTTTTTTATATATCGTTTATCTTTTTGTTTCTATTTTTCACGATTCAGTCCGTTCAGAAGAGACGATGGAGTTAGGAGGGAAGCAGCGTGGAAAATTCAAATAAAACAAAGAAAAAAGCAAGTATAAAATGGAAGAACGGATCATACAGTTTGGGAATCATTGCCGTGATGATTGTGATTGTGATCATCGTTAATCTGATTGTGGCAAAATTGCCTTCCGATTTGAGGGAAATTGACATCAGTACGAACCAGATCTATTCGATTGGGGAGACGACAAAAGAAGTTTTAAACAATCTGGATCAGGATGTAGAAATTATTATTCTGGCGGAAGAAGGGAAAATCGACCAGAGAATTGAACAGCTGATTGACAATTATGCAGCAGCATCGAAACATATCAAAAAGACAGTGATTGATCCTGTCCTTCATCCGTCCGCTCTGACAGAATATGATACGACAGCAAACAATGTAGTGGTAAAGTGTGAGGCAACAGGAAAACAGCGTGTGATTGGTTTTGGAGAAATGATTTTGTATGACCAGATGGCTTATTACTATTATGGTCAATATAAAGAGACAGAATTTGACGGCGAGGGTCAGATTACAAGCGCTGTCTCATACGTTTCTCAAAAAGAGGGGAATAAATTATATACAACAGAAGGACATAGAGAGGCAGAATTTTCAGGCACGATCACAGATCTGATTACAAAAGGAAATATTGAGACTGCTTCCGTCAATCTGCTGACAGAAGGAAAAGTACCAGAAGATTGTGATCTTCTGACGATCTATGCTCCGGAAAATGATCTGGCAGATGATGAAAAAGAGATGATTTTATCTTATCTGCAAGGCGGCGGCAAAGCGATGATTATTCTCGGATCAGAGACAGAAAAACTTCCGAATCTGGAAGAAGTGATGAATCAGTATGGATTAAAGCTGGCTGAGGGATATATTGCGGATCCACAGAGATTTTATCAGAACAGTTATTACAGTATCTTCCCTGTACTTGATACAACAAGTGAAATCTGCAGCGGAATGAAAGAAGACAGCCTTGCTCTTGTGCTGAATGCAAGAGGTATGACGGTACAGGAAAACCTCAGAGAAGGACTGAGCGTGGAAGGATTCATGACGACGTCAGACGCAGGATATGCGGTTGATGATAAAGGAAATAAAACACAGGGAACGTATGTGATGGGAGCAGTCGCAAAAGAGGAAATTTCGGATGCAACTGCAGCCGATGCGACGCCGTCTGATGCAGGCGATTCCGCAAACAACTCACGTCTAACTGTGATCAGCGCAGGAAGCCTGATTCAGCCTCAGATTACAGATTCTTTCACAAATCTTGCCAACACAGATCTCTTTATGAACGCAGTGACAGCAAACTTTGATGAGACAGAAAATATTTCCATTCCAGCAAAAAGTCTGGAAATCACATATAACACGGTTACAAATCCAAATATCTGGGGAATGATCTTTATTGGTCTGATTCCGATCGGATTGATAGCGACGGGACTGGTAATCTGGATCAGAAGAAAAAGAGCATAGGAGGAAGGAGAGATGAGCAAAAAGAAAAATCTGATTGTATTACTGGCGGTATTAGCTGCACTGGCAGCAGTATATTTTGGAGTGACCGCTTACAGCGATTACACGGCGCAGAAAAAAGAGGAACAGGAGCAGGCAGAGTCGGAAGAAAACAGAATCTGGGTGACCGATCTTGACGAAGTAAAAGAGATTTCTTACGACAATGGGACGGCACAGCTTGCTTTTGTGAAAGAAGATGAAAACTGGAAATATAAAGAAGCAGAAGATTTTCCGCTGGAACAGTCTTACTTGACGAGTCTGGAAGAGACGGTTTCTCATCTGGAGGCGACAAGGAGACTGGAAGGAGGAGATGAACTGGAGGCCTATGGTTTAACAGAACCACAGGCCACAGTGACGGTGACCGATGAGGCAGGGAAGAAAACAACGCTGCATATCGGAAACAGTGTCAACAGTGAATACTATCTGCTGGTCGAAGGCGAAGAGGTTCCTTACACGGTAGGAAGCAGCCTGTATAATGAGATTCAGAATGGTCTGTATGATATGATCGAAATGGAAGAATTCCCAGATTTGACAGAGGAAAATATTGTCTCTGTGGAAATTCAAAATGAATCTGGAAATTATACACTGGAAAAAGAAGAAGCTGCGAAAGCCACTCCATCTGAAGCAACTGCAGCCGATACGGAAAATGAGACGGAAGATGCGGCAGAAAAAGAATATGAATGGTATGTAAAAACCGGAGGCAAGAGCACAAAAATCGTGAATGAATCTCTGTGCGATACTTTGCTGAGCAATCTGTATGGACTGACATTTGAGCAATGTGAAAACTATAAAGGAAA
Source organism: Eubacteriales bacterium (assembly GCA_030526005.1). Lineage (GTDB taxonomy): Bacteria > Bacillota > Clostridia > Lachnospirales > Lachnospiraceae > JAGZHZ01. The sequence continues at coordinate 77,984 of JAUNDP010000006.1, read as the reverse complement.
TGAAGCAGAATTAAAGGAAGCCGGACTGGATAAAGAGAAGACATCCTTTACTGTCACTTATACAGATGAAGAAGGAAAACAGGCAGAATATACGGTGATGGTCGGAAATAAAACGACAGCAGAAGAGGAAGCGGCTTCTGAATATTATGCAAGGCTGAGCACATCAGAGGCGATCAATATCCTGAGCGAGACAGCCGTTGAGAATATTACAGGTCATAAAGCAGAGGAGTTTTTAAAATAATATAATACGATTACCCTGAACAATAGAGAGAGGCTGTGGAGATACATCTTGGATTCCACAGCCTTTTAAGATTTTATTAGATGCGTTTTAAAGCGGCGCATACCTCATTATATCTTGATTTCCCAATAGGAACTTTATCATTGTTGGCGGTAGTTACATAGTAGCGCTGTATTTTAACAATGTATACAGGATTTACAAGCCAGCTCTTATGGATCTGCATTAAAAAAGGAAGCTGTATAAGAAGCTGATTCAGATTTTGACGCACATCAAATTTTCGGCTTCCGGTATAGACAGATGCAATGTGATAATTAATATGAACATAGATAATCTCAGAAGGCAATATATAGTGGGTACTGCCATTGATGTCCCTGATTAGAATATGACTTTTAGTGGAAGAACGATTTTTTTCTGCATTCTGCATATATTCAAACCAGCGCATATGATTTTTACTTGAATCTTGAATATTTCCTTCTAAAGGCACATCTCTTGCCATGGTACAGTGCAGGTGGAGAAGCTTAAAATTTTCTTCTGTATACTTCCAAACAAAGGTAGCCCGCTGTCTTGTATAGAGATAAGTTGTTTTATCTTTCCAGGCAGATGCAGAAAAGCATCCGTGCACGATCCACAGATTTTTTTCATGGAACAGGATATTGTACTCTTCGTCAAATACTTGCGCTGCAATTTCTCCTTGTTCCTCTTTTGTGATCTCTAAAAATTGATCTATTCCTTTTGTGTACTGGAATTCATAGGATCCGATCCAGACAAAATTAGGGTCCAGCAATTTAACAAGATTGTCTATATCTCTGTCAAACCAAAAATGAAAAACAAAACTGGACTGCTGGATTAAGATCTGGTTGAAATCTGTGATATTTTTGGAATATTCTTTCGCCATAAGATACCTCCGGATTTTGATATATTTCTATTATATCAAAATCTGTATTCCTGTACGGGACGATTTTTTCCTGTTCAGAAAGTCATGTTGATAAACAAATAAAAGTGAACTATAGTAAAAATATAATAAAAATACAACTGAGAAAACCGCGGGCATAGAAAAGACATTTTTAACCTTCGCAGATCATAGAAAATAGAAAAAAGGCCAAAATATCTGATAATTTATAAAAAAATATAAAAAAAATAAAAAATTGTGCGGGGGGGGGGTAAAATATGATATAATAAAAAGAAATATGTTTTGCGATTTCTGCGAAGAAGGGGAAAATGGATGGAATGTAATCTGAGAGAAAAAGTTTGCAGAGTAGGAATCTGCGATAAGAATGCTTTGGAGATTCAAAAAGGAACAAACTTTTTGAATCAGTGGCTGAGTGAGAATAGGGAAAGATATCCGAATTTGAAATTTAAAATCTATGGCTTTTCGACAGGAGCTGAAGTCTGCGAATATTTAGATCATGCAGCAAACACACTTCAGATTTTATTTCAGGATATTAAGATGAAAAAAGACGGAGGAATTCAGACAGCACAGGAGATAGCAGATAAAGGGAAAAAAGTAATCTTAGTATTCTTGACGGATTATATTCAGGGCAATGTTGAGGGAGAGATGTGGGGGCACAACTTTTTTTGTGTAAAACGCAGTCTGCATGAGTGGATGCCCAAAATTATTGATTACCTGGGACATTTTCAAAAACAGAGGGAGAGAAAAAATTTTGAGTGGGAATGGAGACAGACGAAAAAAAGTCTGCCGATAAAAAATATTCTGTATTGTGAGAGGGAACTACGCGTGACTCATATTTATCACAAGAATGGGCAAGAACGGTGCGGTTTTAAATTGAGTGAGATGGAAGAATTTTTAAACCAGAGCAGAGAAGTGTTCTGCAGATGCCATAACAGTTTTCTGGTAAATCTGTATCATGTGGTGAGCATTAGAGGAAACAACCTTTATCTGGAAAATGAAAAAATGATTCCGATCAGCCGTTCTCATAAAAAAGAAACGTTAGAAAAATATAATACCTGGCTGAGGGACGATCTATAAGAGTGAGAAAAGAAATAGGATCTGAATCGTACGGTACGACAGTCAAGAAGGAAACAGCATCATACGAGAAAAAGACAAATTTTTCTCATATGATGCTGCTTCTTTTATTTCATTGCCAGACGAGCTTCTGCCTTTTAAATGGCGGGGAAGTTTTCGCAAGTGCAAAAAATTTATAATCTGCAAAATTATGCAAAGAAAAACGTTCCCGATGCCAGATCAAAAGCGTAGAGCGCACAGCCATAAGCAGCTTCTTCCTCAAACGGTGTCATGGAAAGAGGCATCTGAAAACGCTCAGAAAATAATGTCTGAAGAAGAGGATTTTTGCGAAGACCATTTCCGCTTCCCATAAGACGCAGTCCTGTCCGGTATATTTCAGGAAACTGTTCATAGAATAGATACAGTTCTTCACAGATTCCTTTTAAGACACTGTAGACAAGAGAAGAAGGATGAAAAGAATCAAAAGTCAGACCGGAAATGGTTCCGCTGCTTTTTGGATCTGTTCGGCTTCCGAGAAAACGGGTATCCGTCACTGGAATTTTTGAGGAAGAAGCTCCTGCTTCTGCCATTTTATTCATAATCCTATATGGATCAGACGGCATATCAGCAGAAAATTCTTTCAGAAGTTCCATGAAAAAGTTTTTCAAAAGAGCATAGGCTGATCCGGCACATAGACTGGAGGCTGTCAAAAGCCATGTATGATTCAAATACGGACGCACTTCTAAACCCTCTGGAAGAGAAGAAGGCAGTTCCTGAATGACAAGGGAAAGCTGGCCTCCTGTGCCGATATTGACGAGGAGAGTTCCCGGAAGCTGACAGGAACCGTAGTAACTTGCCTGATTGTCTCCGATCGCAAGAGTCACACTTGTTCCGGAGGAGTGAATTCCCAATTCTTTTTCAGAGAGCGCAACGCGCGGAAGCAGTGTCAGAGGAATGCCGGCTTTAGAGAGCGCTTCCGTGTCGAATGAATTTTTCTCAAGGTCAAATGCTCCAAGACTGGCAGCCATAGATGGATGAAGAAGCGGTGAGGAGCGTCCGCACAGCTTCATTGCGACAAAGTCTCCGATCGTGCAGAAGACAGAAGCCTGCTCTGGAATGCGTTTGTTTTTGAGATGAAAAAAGCAGGTGGCGATGCCGAAGCCAGAAGAAATTGGATATCCGGTCAGTTCTGACACGGTTTCTGCATAGGAAGAAGAAGCAAACGCTTCGCTGTCGCTTTGATCCTGCCATGTGTAGAGAGGAGAGAGTGGGTTCCCGGCAGAATCAAGATATAAAATACCGTGCATCTGTCCTGTGATTCCAATGCTGACAGGCACAGGATAATCTTTTAGGCAGAGATCCAAAAGATCTTCACAGATCTGAAGCAAAACAGAAGGGTCCTGAAGATGTTCAAAAGGATAATAGGAAGGCAGCGCGGCGCTGTTCGGCACAGACTTTGAAAATAAAAGCTTGCCTGTCACTGTCTCAGCCACGACAGCACAGACCGTGGTAGAGCCAAGATCAATTCCAACTGTATACATAAAATATTTCCTTTCTTTGAGACCGGATCTGCAGCGCCGGTCTTTTCTATACTTCTATTATAATAGGAAAAAACAGAAATGAAAAGTCAGAACAGGAATCCGTTTTGAAAATAAGCTATGAATAAAATGGCGTCAGAGGATCCGGAAAGAAAGAGCAAAGCTGCATTTGACGGCTGGAAAAATGGAGCAAACAGAGATACAATAAAATAGAAGATAAAAAAACAGAGGTGAAAAAATGAAACAGAGAACAAGAAAAGGAAGCGTGTTCTTGCAGATGGTATGCAGTTTGATGATAATGATGGCAGCAGTCTTTATCATGACGCCTCAGCACGTCCGTGCGGAGGGAGAACAGCTTCGAGTGGAATTTTTGGATGTAGGACAAGGAAATGCGATACTGCTTGAATCACAGGGACATTATGTTTTGATTGACGGAGGAGACAGAGAGACGTCTTCTTTTGTTGTCAGCTATCTGAAAGAGCAGGGGATTGATACCTTCGACTATGTAGTGGCTTCTCATTTTGATTCTGATCATCTGGCAGGACTGATCGGTGTGCTGCACCAGTTTGGTGTCAATCAGATTCTGACACCAGGCTATGAAGGAGATACAAAATTGTATCAGTCTTTTGAAGAGGCAGTCAGACAATATCAGGTCATGGAAATTCATCCTCAGCAGGAGGAAGTCTATTCATTTGGAACAGCGCAGATGGAAATTTTAGGTCCTGTTTACTATGGACACAGCGATGGAAATGAAGATTCTATCTGCATTCGTGTGACGAATGGAGAAAACCGTTTTCTGATCTGCGGCGATATCGGGGAGGATACAGAGACAGAGCTTGTGCATACCGGTGTCGATTTAAGTGCAGATGTTTATCTGCTGAATCATCACGGCTCTAATAGGTCGAGCACACAGGAATTTCTGGATCTTGTCCAGCCTTCCTGCGTAGTGATCAGCTGCGGAAGCGGAAATTCTTACGGCCATCCGGGGACAGAGACAATGACAAGAATAGAAAATCTGGGAATACCGATCTACAGGACAGATCTGCAGGGAACGATCCGTGTGGAAAGCGATGGAATACAACTGTTCTGGGAGCAGGAACCATGCAATGATTTTACTCCGGGAGATCAGGCAGAAGAGACGATTTCAGAAGAGGAAGGTCTGGAAAGTCAGTATATTTTAAATACGAGATCCATGAAATTTCATCTGCCGTCATGCAGTGCAGTGAATAAAATGAAAGAGAAAAATCGACAAGAATATACAGGAAGCAGAGAGGCACTGATCCAGCAAGGATACAGTCCATGCGGAACGTGTCATCCATAAGAAAAAATCAGATAGAGAGAATGAGAAGGCGGTAGCCATTCAGAAAACAAATGGATTCTGAATGACTGCCGCAATCTTGCTTTAATGAACCGTGATCGTATAACCGTTGTCGAACGTTTCCTGTGACAGCAGTTTGATAATATTTTCTTTTTTGGAGACATCGTCTGTAAATCCAAAGTCATCACATCGTCCGATCCATGGTTCCAGACAGATATAAGGAGCGCCCGGCAGAGACCAGATTCCGAAGTTTGGAAATCCTTTGCAGGACAATGAGATATAAGGCGTGCCGTCCGGATAGCCGATGGCAACCCAGTCAAATTGATTGTCATCAAAAATCAGAGCGTCATTGTCAAATAAATTTGAAGTAATCGCGGCACGGCCGTGGTCAAGCGCAAGAGCGTATACTTGCTTTCTTGAAGCTGTTCCAGTTCCAGGCTCCACCAGAAGATAATCCAAGTGGTCTGCTTCCGTCTGAAACAGCAGGCAATAGTCGGTCTGTTTTGTGTCTGGAAGAATCGGAACACGGAAAGCAGGGTGACCGCCGATTGTGAAATACATGGTATCTTGACCTGAATTTTTTACTTCCCAGATGACAGAAATATTTTTGTCAGATAAGCGATGTGTGACAGTGAGCGTGAAATCAAAAGGTAAATATGCTCTTGTTTCCTCCGTGGAAACGAGGCGATGCGTAATGGAATCCTTTGTCTTTTCAATACAGGCAAAATCCATATCGCGCGCGAAACCGTGCTGGCGTGTCTGGAATACTTTTCCATTATAGTGACATTCGTCGTTGAAATATTTCCCTACATGAGGGAATAAAAGCGGAGCATGGCGGTCCCAAAATGCAGGATCAGCCTGCCATAGAACTTCACGTTCCTTTTCTTTGTCATAAATACTGATCAGTTCAGCGCCGTGATCAGAGACTGTGATTGACATCACATGATTTTCGATCGTATGATTCATAAAAAAACCTCCTGTTCTGTTTCATATAGTTCTATTTTAACATGGATCATAATGAGAAAGAAGTCAATAGGAGACTTTTTTTACAGTCTTATGCCGACCGGATCTCTCATTGAATAAAAAGTAAAATTCTGGTATGATGAGGAAAGATAAAAAAGAATAAAAAGTAAAGAAATGGAGGAAATGAAATGAGGATTAAGAAAGAAGACTGGTTTACGATTCCGAATATCATGGGGTATATCAGAATTTTATTGATTCCTGTCTTTGCATGGGTTTATCTTCATGCAGAATCACAAAGCGATTATTATATCGCAGCGGGAATTATCGGACTGTCAGGGCTGACGGATCTGTTTGACGGGAAAATAGCAAGAAAGTTCCATATGGTGACTGAACTTGGGAAATTTTTAGATCCCCTTGCAGACAAGCTTACCTTAGGAGCGCTGATCCTGTGTATGAGTACACGGTTTACAGGGATGAAAGCTTTGATTGTATTATTTTTAATCAAAGAGGGATTTATGGCTGTTATGGGCGGACTGATGCTGTGGCATAACGGAAGAAAATTAGACGGAGCAAAATGGTTTGGAAAAGTATGTACGGCATTTTCGTATGTAACCGTCTTTTTGCTGATGCTGTTTCCTCAACTTCCAGATATGGCAGCGAACGGTTTGATGATTGTATGCGGCATTATCATGACAGGAACATTGGCGTTATATGGAAAAGTATTCTATGAAATGTGGAAAATGGAAAGAAAATAATTATTGACATATTCTAATAACTGAAGTATAATTGTTATTAACATATGATAATAAAAAGGAGATCTCGAATGGCAAGACCAAATAAAAGTAAGAGAGTCTGGCGTCTGCCTCTCTATCCGGAGTTTTTAACAAAGGGCCGGGAAATGGCAGCGAACAAGATGATCTTAAGTGTAGAAGAATTTGAGACTTTGCGCCTTCTCGACTATATGGGAATGACTCAGGAAGAATGTGCAGGTCAGATGAAGGTAGGACGTGCCACCGTTCAGAATCTTTATACGGAAGCGAGAAAAAAAGTAGCGCGTTTTTTGGTGGAAGGGACAAGCCTTCTGATTGAAGGCGGAAATTATGAGCTTTCAGCGTTGGAGAGTAGAACAGGAGAGATCGCAGAGAAAGGGGATTTTCAGATGAAAATAGCAGTAACTTATCAGGATGGAATGGTTTTTCAGCATTTTGGACACACAGAACAGTTTAAAATCTATACGGTAGAGAACGGTAGCATTGTGTCTGATGAGGTAGTGGATACAAACGGTCAGGGGCATGGAGCGCTTGCAGGATTTTTAAAAGAAAATGGAATCGACACGCTGATCTGCGGCGGCATCGGCGGCGGAGCCAGAAATGCACTGGCTGAAGCAGGAATTGAATTATTCCCAGGCGCAGCAGGAAACGCAGATGAGCAAGTGGAATCTTTCCTGGCAGGAAAACTGTCATACAACCCGAATACACGCTGTTCTCATCACGATCATGAACATGGCGAAGGCCATAAATGCGGCGATCATGGATGTGGAAATCATGGAAATCACGGCGGACACTGCGGCGCAGAAAAGTAAGGATCGGAAAAAAGAAAGAGGCAAAGACAGATAAACTCCCTGTCATTCTCGATAACAATAGGATATCGAGGATGACAGGGAGTTTTTATTTTATCCTGAAAATAAAAAAGTATGAGATAAATAAACTTTTCAGATAGGCGCTGAATTTTTTCAATATTTTAAATATATTAAAAATAAAGGATACTCCAAAAAATTTGAGGACATCACAAAAACAGCGGAATTAGATAGTGCAGTTTATTCGTCCCATCCTTCTGTAAAACGGATATTTACAGAGATATTGCGCACGATATCTCCTTCCTGAAGATCCATATCGCATTCATCGGAGATCGAAGGAAGAGCGCCTTCTTCTGAGAGTTCAACAGAAATCCAGTCATATGCAGCTTCATTTGCCTTATCAATAGCATCGTCTAACGTATCGCCTTCCGCATAGCAGCATTCGAGATCTGGAAAGAAGGCTTTAAATGTTCCGGATTCTGTTTTTCTAAAAACTGCAGGATATATAAATTTCATAGGTGTCTCCTTTTTACGAAAATAATAGAAACACGGGCAGATTCACCGGTTTCTGTTCTATTATATCCATTTTTTTTACAGAACACAAGAAGAGTATGATAAAATATAAAAATAAGAGAATAAAGGAATAAGGGGGGATTTTTATGGCTATTGTAAAAGAAGGACCTACATTGGAACTGATGTGGAATATTATACGGGGCAGAACAGAGGGAATCAGTAAGGTGACCTTTGTTCCGCAAAAACCGGATTTTCCGGAACAAATTCCGTATGAACAGCCGCTGCCGCGCTCTACGCCGGAAAAAGAAGGAGTATCCTCTGAAAGAATCAGAGAAATGATCGATGCTCTGGCGCAGAAAAAAACGCTTCATCTTCACAGCGTGATGGTCTTGAAAAATGGAAAAGTGATCGGAGAGACCAGTTTTTATCCATATCAGAAAGAGCTATGGCACGCTGTGTATTCTATGGGAAAAAGCGTGGTATCTATGGCAATCGGATTTATGATTCAGGAAGAAAAGATTACGCTGGACACAAAGATTGCAGATCTGTTTAAAAAAGATCTCAATTTTATCAGTCTGTTAAAATTGAAAAATCTGACCGTAGAACATCTTCTGACTATGACAAGCGGCGTTGCATTTAATGAGACGGGAGCAATCTCTGGAAACGACTGGGTCAAAAGTTTTCTGGAATCTCCGATGCACCATGAGCCAGGGGAGTTTTTTGAATATAACAGCATGAATACCTATATGCTGTCTGCTATTGTGACTGAGATAACAGGGGAAACTCTTGTTGATTATCTGAGACCGCGTCTGTTTGAACCGCTTGGAATCACCAGAATTTTCTGGGAGAAATGTCCGAAAGGAATCAACAAAGGAGGATGGGGATTATTCCTTGCCATTGAAGATATGGCAAAACTGGGACAGCTCTATCTGCAGAAAGGGAAATGGAACGGTACACAGATTCTTCCAGAAGAATGGGTAGAGGAGTCCATCACAAAAAAATCAGATCCGCCTGCCGATACAGGATTTGTCGGATATGGCTATCAGATTTGGATGGGAAAAAGAGAACAGAGCTTTACCTTTAATGGAATGATGGGACAGAATGTATTTGTATATCCGGATATTCAGATGATTGTCGTAACGACGGGGGGAAATGAAGAGTTTTTCAACAGCAATGTAATGCAGGAAATTTTAGAGTCGTATCTGCCAAAGCCGGAAGAGACAGGCGGACAGCTTCCGGAGAATATCAGAGAATATCAAAAATTAAAAGATTTGGAATGGAATCTTTCCAATCCATGCAGCAAGGGAAAAAAGATAAAACGGGGAGGATGGAAAAGAAAAAAAGAGGAAAATGATCTGTGGATAAAGAAAGCCAGAGAGTTGGATGGAAAACGATATCAGCTGTCGGCAGCACATATCGGTCTGTTTCCTCTGATGGGGCAAGTCTTCCATAACAATTATACAGAAGGCATGAAAGAGATTGGATTTGCGATGAAAGAAGGAAAACTGATTTTGTCTGTTCAAGAAGGAGAGCAGAAGAAGAACATCTGTCTGGGTATGGAAAAAGCAGAGGTTCAGACTCTTGACCTGAATGGAGAAATTTACCGGATTGCGGCGGAAGGCAGATTCAGTACAGACGAAGACGGGAGAGAAGTGCTGACGATTGTCGTGTCTTATCTGGAGGATGCGATCAAAAGAATTTTGAAAGTCATTTTTTACAGAGATCAAATCGAACTGCGTGCATCGGAGGTTCCGGGAAAATCCATTATTTTAAATGGAATTTCCATGGTCACAGCAGGATTTATGGATCACCCGATTCTCAAAAAAATAAGGGAAAAAGGAAGCGTAGATATCATTCGCCTGCTTCTGGAAAGTGCGATTGAGCCAAAGACAGAGGGGAAAGAAAAGACAGAGCAGGAAGAAGAAAGCGCAGAAAAACAGAATAAAACAGGATTGTAAAAAATTTATTGCTTTTTACAGAGTAAGTGTGTATAATCAGAATAGAAAAGGTTGGATTTTCTTAAATTAACGAAGAAAGAGGTAGTTGAAGATGGCAAAAATTGATTTAACTAAGTATGGTATTACCGGAACAACAGAGATTGTATATAATCCTTCTTATGACTTATTATTTGAAGAAGAAACAAAACCTAGCCTGGAAGGATTCGAAAAAGGACAGGAAAGCGAACTTGGCGCAGTAAATGTTATGACTGGTATCTATACAGGACGTTCGCCACAGGATAAGTTCATTGTAATGGACGAAAATTCAAAGGACACTGTATGGTGGACTTCTGACGAATATAAAAATGATAACCATCCAGCATCCCAGGAAGCTTGGGATACAGTAAAAGCAATTGCATTAAAAGAACTTTCCAACAAGAGACTCTTCGTTGTAGACGCATTCTGCGGAGCAAATGCTGATACACGTATGGCAATTCGTTTTATCGTGGAAGTTGCATGGCAGGCACATTTCGTAAAGAACATGTTCATCCAGCCTACAGAAGAAGAGCTTGAAAACTTTGAGCCAGATTTCGTTGTTTACAATGCTTCTAAAGCAAAAGTTGAAAATTATAAAGAATTAGGTCTGAATTCAGAGACTGCAGTTATGTTCAATATCACAAGCCGTGAGCAGGTTATCGTAAACACATGGTACGGCGGAGAAATGAAAAAAGGTATGTTCTCTATGATGAACTACTATCTGCCTCTGAAAGGAATTGCTTCTATGCACTGTTCCGCAAACACAGATATGAACGGTGAAAATACAGCAATCTTCTTCGGACTTTCCGGAACAGGAAAAACTACACTGTCAACAGATCCAAAACGTCTTCTGATCGGTGATGACGAACACGGATGGGATGACAACGGCGTATTTAACTTTGAAGGCGGATGCTACGCAAAAGTTATCAACCTGGATAAAGAGTCTGAGCCAGATATCTACAATGCAATCAAGAGAAATGCTCTTCTTGAGAACGTAACTCTGGACGCAGAAGGAAAGATCGACTTCACAGATAAGAGCGTAACAGAAAATACTCGTGTATCTTACCCAATCGATCACATCGAGAAAATCGTTCGCCCAGTTTCTGCAGCACCTGCTGCAAAAGAAGTAATCTTCTTATCTGCAGATGCATTTGGCGTACTTCCTCCAGTATCCGTTCTGACACCAGAACAGACACAGTACTATTTCCTGTCTGGTTTCACAGCTAAATTAGCTGGTACAGAGCGCGGAATCACAGAGCCTACACCAACATTCTCCGCATGTTTCGGACAGGCATTCCTTGAGCTGCATCCTACAAAATATGCAGAAGAACTGGTTAAGAGAATGGAAATGAGCGGTGCAAAAGCATACCTTGTAAATACAGGATGGAACGGAACAGGAAAACGTATCTCCATCAAAGATACTCGTGGTATCATCGATGCAATCCTGAGCGGAGATATCTTAAAAGCACCTACAAAGAAGATTCCATACTTCAACTTTGAAGTTCCAACAGAACTGCCAGGTGTAGATACAAACATTCTGGACCCACGCAACACATATGCAGACGCTTCCGAATGGGAGACAAAAGCAAAAGATTTAGCAGAAAGATTCATCAAGAACTTCGCTAAATATGAAGGAAATGAAGCCGGAAAAGCTTTAGTTCCAGCTGGTCCACAGTTATAAGAAAAAGACAGCTCTTTTTAAAGAGTTAAGGTAAAATGGGGGACATCGGAATTTAATTCCGGTGTCTCTTTGCATTAAGGATAAAAAGAACACATTGACTATAAAATAGATCTGTGATATATTTTGAGAGTAAAATGAATAGAGTGTGCATTGAGTGAACATAGAATGTAAAATGATATGTTAAAAGGGAATCTGGTGTGAATCCAGAACGGTCCGGCCACTGTAAACAAAGAGTATTATGAATATATGCCATTGTATGAAAGATGACCAGTTTATACAAAACTGAGAAATTTTTAGATATGAGAAGGCGTCATAATATGATGACTTGTAAGTCAGGAAACCTGCTTAATGTAAAGGATGAAGCTTCCGAGGAAAGTATTTGATCCATATTGCGGCAAATTACATAGGCATAAGTGCGCACTGTTTTATGGGGACAGTGCGCTTTTTTTGCGGTTTATGATAAGTACACTCTAAAAAGGAGGAAGATAAATGAAAATGAGAAAATGTTTCAAACGTTTAACAGCATTGATGCTGACAATGGCACTGGTTTTTTCCATGAATACATTTGTAAGTTGTACCCATGCAGCTGAAAATGAAAAAGAGATTGTTCTGGGAGATTACAGAAACATTGCTCCGGGAGTTGAAGATGCTTATTACTGCAGTGTAATTATTTATGTATGGGAGCCTCTCATCACAATGGATGCTGATGGTCAGCCAGTAGGAAAGCTGGCGAAGGACTGGACAATGTCGGAAGATGGAAAAACTTGGACATTTAAACTTCAGGAAGGCATTACATTCCATGACGGAGAACCATTCAATGCAGATGCTGTTTTATTTAATTTTGACCGTATGCGTTATGAGATTAAGACATCTGGTTTTTATAATCTGAATGTGGATAGTTTTTATCCAAATTTGGATCAGGTAAATAAAATTGATGATTATACGGTTGAGCTGACATTTACTGAACCAGCGCCTAGTCTTCTCTATACCATGACAAACTTTGGAAGTGCAATGTACAGTCCAAAATGTTTTGATGAAGAATATAATTTTACAGGTATTGCACAGGGAACGGGTCCTTTTAAGATTATTGAAAATGTGAAGGATGAATATGTACTTCTGGAGAGAAATGAAAACTATTGGGGAGAAAAAGCAAAAGCAAAAACAATTCGCATCAAAACAATTCCTGATGTAGATACACGTTTTTCCGCAATGAAATCAGGTGAGATTTTAGGAGTAATCGATCTGAAAGCAATTACACCATCACTGGCTACAGAACTTGTGAAAGATGAAAACTTCGCAATTACTACAACGGATTCTACAATGATTGACTTTTTATGTTTGAACGGAAATAAAGCGCCTTTTGATGATGTGCGTATGCGCCAGGCGGTGAGTCTTGCTATTGACAGAAATGCGATTGCAGAAAATATTTATCTTGGATATGCCTCTCCGACATCGAATATTTTAAATTATAGTACTCCATTTTATACGGAACAGCCAGTAGAACACGATATTGAAAAAGCAAAAGAACTGGCAGCAGAGGTACTTGGAGATGAACGTGTTTCAGTGCGCTATTTAGTACAGGAAGGAAATACAGAACAAAAACTGGAAGCAGAATTAATTTCTGCACTTCTTTCAGAGATTGGAATTGATGTAAGCATTGAGACATATGACTGGGCTACGATGAAAGAAATGATGAAAAACGGTGACTATAATATTGCAAGAGGTCAGCAGGGACTTTCTAATATGGAAGCAATTACAATATTTAAACGTTTTATGTCTTCAGAAGGAGACCAAAATATGAATTATAGTCTGGGAGTAAAAGATGAAAATATTGATGCCCTGATCAGAGAAGCGGACGCTGAATTGAATATGGAAAGACGCCAGGAAATTTATACGCAGCTACAGGAGATTTCTGTAGATATCCAGCCTGTAGTACCGTTATTTAATGAGAAAACTTTAATGGTATATAATAAGGCATTAGAAGGATATGAAGCACAGATCTATGGAATAGATCTTCCGAACATCTGCTGGGCAGAATAGGAGATCTAAGCATGGGAAAATACTGTATCAAGCGTCTTATTTCGGCCGTTCCTGTGCTTTTAGGTATTTCGATGATTGCATTTATTTTGGGAATTATCACACCTGGAGACCCTGCAATGATGGCATTAAGCAGGGACGGTATATCCGAGGTAACAGAAGAACAATTAGAAGAAAAAAGAGAAGAATTAGGATTGAATGATCCAGTGGCAGTTCAATATTTACGATGGCTGTCAAATGCGCTGCGCGGCGATTTGGGACGATCCTATGCTGATAATACACAGGTAAGCGGTGAGTTACTTCGCCGCTTACCTGTTACATTAAAGCTGTCTGCGTGTTCACTAATCTGCGTAATTATATTTGGAATTGCAGGAGGGATTTGGTCAGCTTCGAAAGCTGGAAAGGCAGCAGATTCATGTATAAAACTAATTACTAATCTGTTGCTTTCTTTTCCCTCATTTTGGCTGGCGATTATTTTGATTATTGTATTTGCAGAAAATTGGAAAATACTTCCAACAAATGGTATGGGTGGAATTCGTCATATGATTTTACCATCGATAACACTTTCAGCAGCTACAATAGGGATGACAGTGAGATTAATGAGATCTTCTATGCTTACAGAATTTGGAAAACAATATATGCTGGCAGCGAATGCGAAAGGAATAAGCAGAATAAAAGTACTATTTGCACATGCTTTGCCAAATGCAATTATTCCTGTCATTACGCTGATAGGAAATTATATGGGAGGAATTCTTGGAGGATCATTTGTAGTAGAAAATATTTTTTCGCTTCCAGGAATCGGCAGCTATGTGCTGGGAGCCATTCACAGCAGAGACTATCCAGTGATACAGGGATATGTGCTAGTGATGGGATTTACATATGTACTGATATCGTTAGTAATAGATTTACTTTGTGCAATGATTCAGCCTAAAATCAGACTGGGAGGAAAAGATCTATGACAAAAAAACAAAAGATTCCTGGAGTCATTGGTCTGGGTATACTTGTAATCATTCTTTTACTGAGTATACTTGCACCATGGATTGCGCCATATGATCCCAATATGGTTGATATGACAGCTTCTCTCCAGGGACCTTCTGCGCAGCATCTGTTTGGAACGGATATGCTTGGAAGAGATATGCTGAGCAGAATTTTGTATGGCGGAAGAAGTTCTATGATGCTTGTTTTGCTGGCATCCGTGATATCTATGGTTATAGGAATCTTGTTGGGGATGATAGCTGGCTATTTTGGAGGCATCTGTGATTATATACTGACAGTATTTACAAACATTTTTCAGGGGCTTCCGGGGGTCAGCATGATGGTAGCGATTGCAGGGATTTTGGGTCCAAGTTTTCAGAGCTTGATGTTGGGGATGGTTCTGACAAGCTGGACAGGGTTTTCAAGAATTGTGAGAACAGAAACGTTAAAGTATCGAGAAGAAAATTTTGTAGAAGGATTGAAAATCTTAGGGGCTGGAAAAATTAGAATTTTGTTTCAGCATATTTTACCGAATATGTTGGGAAATACGATCGTATTGCTAACTACAAGAATTGGAAGAAATTTACTTTCTATTGCAGGAATGAGTTATCTTGGCTTGGGAATTCAGCCTCCAACTCCTGACTGGAGTGTGATGATTAACGATGCGAGAGTAAGTTTTCGTTCTGCGCCTCATCTGATCTTGGTTCCTGGAATTTGTATTGTGCTAGTAGTATTTAGTATTCAGCTGATAGGTGATTTTCTGCGTGATTGGATGGATCGGCAGAATAGAGAGGCGAGTGAGTTGTAATGGGTGTACAGAATAACGATATTATCTTAAAGGATTTAGTAGTTTATTTTCCAGTACGGCAGGGTATTGTAAAAGCAGTAGATCATGTATCTGCTACTTTTCAGTTTGGAAAAATTACCGGAATTATCGGAGAGAGCGGATGTGGAAAATCTGTAATGGGAATGGCTGTTTTGGGACTTCTGCCCCAATATGCGAAAGCAGAAGGACAGATTTTATATCAGGGAAAAGATTTAAGGATGCTTTCCCCATCTGATATGAGAAAAATGAGGGGAACAAATTTGGGACTGATTCCGCAAAATCCAGCAGATTCTTTAAATCCAGTGAGAAAGATAGGGAGCCAGATTTTAGAAGCAGCTCTTCTTACAGGTGAGAAAAAACAAAAGAGTCGGGAAAATATGGACAAAATGTTGATCCAATTTGGGTTTGACAAAAATATAGTACATCGTGTAGAAAAGGCGTATGCCTTTGAACTGTCAGGAGGTATGCAGCAACGTGTTGCAGCTGTGATGGGGGTGGCATCAAAACCACAGTGGATTCTGGCAGATGAACCATCGAAAGGATTAGATTTACAGCTGCGAAAGCAGATGTATAAAACATTACAACAGATAAAAACAGAATGTACAGACAGTATGTTGATTATAACTCATGATCTTATACTTGCAAAAACATTGTGCGACTGTGTTATGGTTATGTATGCGGGACAGATTATAGAAATAGGAGAACGCACATTGGATCAGCCTAAACATCCATATACACAAGCATTATTGCAGTCCTTACCTGAAAATGGATTTCAGCCTATGAAAGGAAAAGCGCCTTCGCCAGGAGAAAATTTTGAAGGTTGCAGATTTGCTCCACGTTGTTCTTATGCGAAAGAAGAGTGTAGGAAAAGCGTGCCAGGATATTATCAGACAGAAAATGGTATGGTGAGGTGTTTTCGTTATGCTGGAAGCAAGAAAAGTAAGTAAGACATTTAAAGGAAAGACCAATATATGCGTGTTAGATGAGATCGATTTTTCATTGGAAGAATTTCAGACAACAGCATTGATGGGAGCAAGTGGAAGCGGAAAAAGTACACTAGCCAGAATATTGCTTGGCATCGAAAAAAAGGATGCTGGACAGATCTTATGGAATGAGAAGGAAGTAAACTGGAAGAATAGAAAAGAGAGTTTAAAATTTAGAAGAAATGTACAATATATTTCACAGCATCCGGAATCTTTTTTTGATCCATTTTGGACGCTTGGAAAGAGTGTAAGAGAGGCCTGCCGCATTCATCATATTTCTGATGCGTGGTATGAAAAAAAGATTCCAGAGTTATTAGAGCAGGTTAAAATTAATTCTGCTGTATTAGAAAGATATCCCTATCAGGTTAGTGGAGGCGAAATTCAAAGAGTATCTCTTTGCAGAGCTTTGCTGTTAGAACCTAAAGTATTGATTATGGATGAAGCAACTTCTATGCTAGATGTTTCAGTGCAGGCACAAATTTTGCATTTATTAAAAGATATAAAAAAACAACATGGTTTGACCTATTTATTTATCTCTCATGATGAAACAGTTGTAAAGTGGTTTTCAGATAAGATATTTTATCTTGACGGGGGAAAAATAAAAAGTTGGTAGATCATTTCAGCCAATTCATTAAACTGTTAAAAACAGTAAAATGAGTTGGCTTATTTTTATAAATTATAAAAATGAATGTAAAAAATCATAATATCTGTGAAAAATTATAGTAAAATATTGAAAAAATAATAGAGTATTGAAAAAATACATAAAAAAATATGGTAAAAAATCTTTATTTTATATAAATATTCTGATATAATAAAAAAATGTAAAGGATCGGGGAAAGAAATATCAAATCGTATAAAAAGAAAAATATGTGTTTTTATACAAACAAAAGTCTTTAAATTACCAGGAGGAGGGTTAAATTATGGGAAAGACAATTTCAAGAAGAGACTTTTTAAAAGCGACAGCGGCCAGCACGCTGGGAATTGCCGTATTGGGGGCAACAGCAGGCATCTCAGCGGGAGCTGAAGAGGCAACAGGAGCAGACGGCAAAGCCGGATTGGCTCCAGTATTCAATGGGTATGGCAGCAAGTATGAGTATGGCCATTTTACGGTAGAAGCAAGCGTCATTGATGCAAACAGCGAGGAAATGAATCCAAACGCTTCCTTTAGCGTGTACCATATTATGGATTATACAGAAGCTGTTCCATATGCAGACAGTATGGCGACAAACGGTGCGACAAGTGACAACAACACGGCAAGTATGTATGTAATCACTTCAGGGAAAGAAGCATTGCTGATTGATATGGGAAATGGCGCTGCATCGACCGCAGCACATTTTGGTGAAGATGCCGAGGATGCGGCTGTGCTTGAGAAGATTGATACAGAATATCGTGATCTTGTATTATCACTGGCAGGAGACCGTACATTAAAGATTGCAATCACTCATAAACATGGAGATCATGTGGGATTCTCCACTGCTCTGGCAGGAAAAGGATATACCGTTTTCTTCCCGGAAGGAGATGTGGATGATAAGATCAAAGAGAGATTTGCAGAGTATGATTTCCAGACATTTGCCCCGGGAGAATATCAGATTCCAGTGGGAGATATCACAATCGATACTATTTTATGTCCGGGACATACAAATGCTTCTACGATCTTCGTCATCACAACACCGGTGATTACCTATAATTACGGCGTAACGAATGCGACAGCTACCTATGTATCTTTCAGCGGTGATGCGATTGGCTCAGGTTCAAGCGTATGGATTTTCAGTGTAGATGGTCTGAATCAGCTGAATGATGGAATCGACGCTGTTGTTGAAAAATTAGAGAGTTATACTGCGTTTGATGCCGGACTAGGCGCCGGAGAAGAGACAGGCGCAAAGATGCTGTTTTTAGGCGGTCATGGATGGCAGTATGTAAACCGTTTCGGAGTGATGAATATGGATATCGAGTATGCCAAGAGTATGCAGAATTTAATTCATGTGCTTTCAGACGGAGATAAATGGCAATATGACGGAGTAGATGGTCTGACGATGGAAGACTGGATGAGACGAGGCTATGTGGCGCTGAAAGCAGTAGGAAGTGCAGGACGCTACACAAGTTATTTCGGAACAACGCTGACATCAGCAGCAGCGATCACCTGTCCTCTCGATGCAATGCGTGAGTATGCAGGGATTGCACCGGAAGAATAAAAAATAAAATTTCAGAGAACAGTCAATGAGACAGACGTGTTTTTTCTTGCAGAGTGTAATCTGAAGTAAAAGCGCAAACGCTATGCGTTTCTATGCAGGGGAAGGCATCCGTTTTTCAAACGGCTGATACCTTCTCCTTTTTAAGTTCGATACCGTTGTCATAAGCGGGGAAACGGAGATTTTTATGAAAATTGGTCTTCAGGAATTGGTTGTCATCTTTATCGTAGCGCTGATTGTACTTGGTCCTGATAAATTACCGTACTATGCGCAGAAATTGGGACAGGCGATGAAACAGTTTAAGAAATATACGGCAGAGGCGACAAAGGATATTCGTGAAAATATTGTAGAGCCGCTGGAAGAAGCCAAGCGGCCTTTGAAAGAGGCGATGGAGCCGATCAATGATCTGAACAAAGAGATTAACAAAAATGTAAATGGAATAAAGAAACCATTTGCAGATCTTGGAAAACCTGCAGAAACTTGCAATGCAGAAAAGAGTGAAAAGATGCAGGAAGAACAGAAAGAAGCTAGCGAGGAAGAGAGCGAAAATCCTGTCTCTGATGCAGAGGTTCAGGGGATGAAAGAGACAGTAAAAATTTATCAGGAGGAATGTTGAAATGAAAATTGGAACTACAGAATTACTTGTTATTTTAGTGATTGTTATGCTGCTGTTTGGACCTACACAGCTTCCAAAACTGACCAGAATGTTTGGAAAAAGTGTAAAAAGTTTCCGAAAGGGAATGTCTGAGGAAGATGAGACAGATCCTTCATCCGGCAAAGCAGAATAAACATGAAGAGAAGAAAATCATCTGAAAAAAATATGACGTTGTCTGGTCACTTGCGTGAGTTGAGAAAACGTGTGATCATCTGTGTCATCTGTCTGGTTGTCTCATTTTTTATCGGGCTGAATTTTGCACCGGAACTTGTATCTATCCTGACTGGCATAGGGGAACAATATGGATATACCTATATTTTCATCGCACCTCAGGAACTGCTGATGCAATATTTTTCAGTTGCCATGCTTGCGTCCGTCTGCATAACGCTTCCAATTCTTGTATATCATATCTGGGCGTTTGTGCGTCCGGGACTGCGCAGAAATGAGAATATTCTGTTTGTCGCAGCGCTGATTTTTGGACTGATCTGCTTTGTGCTGGGCGTGTTGTTTGCATATAAGGTTATGATGCCGTTTATGTTATACTTTCTGATGGATTTAAGTGCAGGAAGCGAGATTGCAGCGTCGATCAGTGTGCAGAGTTATATGTCATTTGTGCTGAGTACATTCACAATTTTTGGAATTATTTTTGAACTTCCTGTCATGTCTGTATTGTTGACACAACTTGGATTTCTGAAAGTAAAATGGATGAAAAAGGGAAGAAAATTTGTCATCATTGCAATCTTTTTCATTGCGGCGGTGATCACACCTCCAGATGTCGTATCACAGATTATGGTTGCAATCCCAGTGCTGGGACTGTACGAACTGAGTATAGTGATCTGCACTCTTTTGATGAAGCTGAGAGAGAGACGCCATAGAGAAAAGGAAGAAGAATAGGCATATATTTTCAGATTGAAAACAGAACACAATAAAAATAAAAAAAGAAACCATAAAATTTTTATGGTATGGAAACCGCAGCCACGAAGAAGCAGCATATCGTGACTGCGGTATTCTTTTTTTGAACAGCGTCAGGAGAGATTCGTTGTAAAATAAAAAGAAATACGATATACTATGTTCAAAATGTCGAACTTCCATCAGGAAAAGGCAGCGGAAGACGGACAGAGAAACTGAAAAAATTTCAAATAAAAAATATAAAAAAATATGAAAGAAGAAAGGGGGAATTATGATTGAAATCAAAGACAATGCGGGCTGTACTGCAGGCTCTTTCTTATGGAAATATTGAAGTGGAAGGGGCAAGGCGTCTGGCTGATTTAAAAAAACTGGACCCTATGCGTATTTTTGCGAAGAAGCTGGATGCAGAGGTCTGCAATGAAGATCACGAGATACCAATTCGTCTGTATTTTCCATCGGAGGAGGTGATGAAGAAAGGAACAGGAAAGGGACATACGCTTCCGATTCTGCTCTTTTTTCATGGAGGAGGATGGGTCACAGAGAGCGTGGAAAATTATGATCGAGTGTGTGCGCAGATGGCAAAATCCACAGGACAGATTGTAGCGTCTGTGGAATATCGACTTGCCCCGGAATACCATTTTCCTATCGGGCTGTATGACTGCTATGAGGCGGCAAAAGCGCTGTACACAAATAAATTTTTGCTGAATACGGATCCAGATCAGATTACGATTATGGGGGACAGCGCAGGCGGAAATCTTGCGGCAGCTGTCTGTACAATGGCAAAAAATAAAAGAGAATTTTTTCCGAAAAGACAGATCTTAATTTATCCGGCGCTGAATAATTGTTATACAGAGGAATCCCCATTTCCATCTGTCCGTGAAAATGGGGAGGGTTATCTTCTGACGAGCGTAAAAATGGAGGATTATCTGAATCTGTATCAGAGTACGCAGGAGGATCGGGAAAATCCATATTTTGCCCCTATTTTGGAAAAAGATTTAAGAGAAATGCCGGATACATTGATTTTGACAGCAGAATTTGATCCTCTCAGAGATGAGGGGGAGGCATACGGAAAAAAACTTCAGGAAGCCGGAAATTATGTAGAAGTACATCGAATCAAAGAGGCGCTTCATGGATATTTTGCTCTTGGAATTAAATTTTTCCATGTGGAGGAAAGTTTTCAATATATCAATCAATTTTTAAGAAGGGGGGCAGAGTTATGTCAGTCTCAGGACATTCACAATGGAGAAAATTAGACAATGCAGCGCTTGCATTTCCAGCCGTTACAGGGAAGAATGATACAAGAGTATTTCGGTTTTACTGTAAACTGAAAGAAGATGTAGATGGAGATTTTTTGCAGGAAGCGCTTGAGCGGACAATCCAAAAATATCCGCTGTATCAGGCAGTACTTAGAAAAGGATTATTTTGGTTTTATCTGGAACAGAGGGAGATACCGGCGACTATAAAAAAGGAAGACCGTCCTCCTTGCAGTAAGATTTATATACCAGATAAAAAGAGTCTTTTGTTTCAAGTTTCTTATGAAAAAAAGAGAATCAATTTTGAAGTTTTTCATGCGCTGACAGATGGAACAGGGGCAATGAAATTTTTGAAAGAATTAGTAAAAAATTATCTGATTTGCGCTCATACAGACGTCCAATTTCCAGAGTTGCCAGATGAAGAAGTGACGGGAAAAGACCAGGAAGAAGACAGTTTTTCACAGTATTATTCTGAAAAAATGCCGCGGCTGAAAGAGAAAAAAGAGACTGCTGCAAGGATTCCGGGAAGACGATTGTCACAGGAAGAAATGCACATTACAGAGGCGGTGATCTCCGTAAAAGAGACGCTGGAAAGATCAAGAAAATATGGAGTATCTTTGACGGTATTTCTGACAGCAGTGATGCTGTGTGCAATCCATGAAGAGATGCCAAGAGAAAAGATGGGGAAGTGGATCAGCCTGATGGTTCCTGTCAATCTGCGCAATTATTTTCCTTCTCAGTCTATGACAAATTTTTTTGGATGGATTGAGGTTGGATATCATTTCCGGGAACAGACAACATTTGAAGAGGTGCTGTGTGATGTGAAAAGTCAGTTTACAAAGGAACTGACAAAGGAACGGGTCGGGATGAGAATGAATGACTGGGTGAGACTGGAGAAAAACTTTTTTCTGCGGATGGTTCCTCTGGAACTGAAGACATTATTTCTTCAGATTGGAGCAAATTTTGGCGGTAAGAGTATCACTGCTGTGTTTTCCAATATCGGTGTCATCCGTATGCCAAAGGCATATGAAGACTATATTGAGCGGTTTGGAATCTTCACAAGTACGGGAGGATTTCAGCTGTGCACCTGTTCTTTTCAGGATCAGCTTGTTTTGGGATTTACTTCAAAAATTCCAAGTACAAATATAGAGCGAAATTTCTTTCACATTTTGAGACAGCAGGGGATATCCTGCACAGAAGAACAAAATGAGTTTCCAGGGTATCAAAAAGACAGAAAAGAGACAGGCAAAAAGATGTTTCAGATTTTTTCATTTCTTTGCATTGCGCTGGCAGTGATGAGCTGTATGATAAACTATATTGTGGACGGGACAGTCAGCTATGCCGGATTTGTAACGGCAGGATGTTTCAGCACATGGCTGATTGTAGCGGTAGGATATAAAAAACGGAGAAATCTGCTGAAAAATAGTATGTGGCAGCTGATTCTTATTTCAGTGATTGCATTCTTGTGGGATTATTATACCGGATATCATGGATGGGCAACAGATTTTGTGATTCCGCTTGCGTCCATCGCCGTGCTGTGTTCTGTCCCTGTGATTGCTAGCATACGTCATCTGGAACAGGAAGAATATCTGTTTTATTTTGTTCAGGTCAGCGCATTTGGAATGCTTCCATTTTTCTTGCTTTTGCTGGGTGTGGTGAAACAATCTTATCCTTCTGTGATCTGCTCTGGCTTCAGTTTTCTGAGCTTGCTCTGGATCATAATATTCCGGGGAAAAGAGCTGTCACAGGAAGTGCATAAAAAATTTAGAATGTAGGACAGTTGTGCAGGGATTGCGAGCATTGGAAGTGTAGATAAGAAAATGGTAAAGTTTTCGGGCGAAAAAGGAAGGTGTGATTGGTAGAATTTTGAATTTCTGTTTATTATACTTTTTATAAAAACATAATTGGAACTGCTCATCAACGAAACGTGATGGGCAGTTCATAATAAAAGTATCAGTTGGCAGGAGGAAAAGAATGAATTTGGGAAACAATTTATTTCATGCAAGCAAAAAGTGCGGTCTATCGCAGGAAGAAGTGGCGGAAAAATTGGGTGTAAGCCGTCAGACGATCTCTAAATGGAAGACAGATGAGACGATACCTGATATCTGCCAATCAAAAAAATGGCAAAGCTGTATAAGGTTTCACTGGATAGTTTAATCGAAAAGGAAAGAATATCAATACAGTGAACAAGATGCCATGCTGGCTCTGAAAGATATTTTATATCAAACATGGAAAGTTAGAAAAGATCGAAGATAAAAAACAACAATCAAAGTTTTACTGTTTTTTTACCGAAATAATACGAAACACGGATAGTATTTTTGGAGATAAATAAGTATGATAGGAATGTAATATAAAATACATATCATCAGCTGAGATGGACCGATACAGTCCGATTATGTGAAAAATTACATATGTTACAAACATCATTTTTATAAAAATCTATGATGAAACAGGAAACAGAAAATGTATTTTGAACCGTATTTTTTGGTGAAAGGAAAACAGATTATGAGACAGAAAAAGAAGACGATAAGACGACAGATGGTAAAGACAACAAGCTCATTGATTTGTATGGCAGCGCTTATGATAGGAGGAATTCCATCAGTAAAGGCGGCTTCGACAGAGGAAAATGGAGATGGCGGTGTATTGACATATGAAGAAGCAGATGAGCTTTTGAATGAGACAGCAGGAAAATCACTGTCACAGATTGTACTGGAATACGGTGTCAGCAATTATTCCTACGATACGATTGATTTGTGCGGAGGAAATTCCCATATGCAGGGGATTTGTGTGGATGACGAGATGGAATATCTGTATTTTTCTTATACAAGTTCTCTTGCAAAGGTAGATATGAAAACAGGAGAAGTGGTAGGATCAGTCGGCGGATTTGGAGAGGGCAGTTTTGGAACGCCCGGAGGAGCTCATCTGGGAGATCTGGCATATTATGATGGGAAAATTTATGGTTCTCTGGAATACAAAGAACCGGGAAAGAAGTTTTTCATCGCTGCATTCGATGAAGATAATATAACAGAGACAGGAATGGATATAAAAGATATGCCAGAAGGCGTCGATGGAATCCTTCTGAAAGAGCCGACAGAAGATTTTCGTGATCCTCTGAATGATTATGAAGAGATTGTTGCTGAAAATACAACTGAGACAGAAAAATCGGATGGATTTGCCGAAAATGAACAAAATTTAGGACATAAGTTTGCCTGTTCCGGAATTGACGGCGTTGCATTCGGACAGATGCCGGGGGACGACAGCGGAAAAACGTATTTGTTTGTGGCTTATGGAATCTATGGTTGGGAAGATCGATATGACAATAATTATAACGTCATTCAGGTTTATGATCCGGATGATTTTCACACAGAAGAATCTCGCGGCAAATGTTTGCGTCGGTTTACCTATGAGAGAGGAATTTCAAGCGATGTAGATGTAGAAGGCGGTGAATATCTGGAGGCATGCGATACGCTCTATGTATGGACAGGAACGACAAATTATGGATGCCAGAATCTGGATGTAGATCGAGATACAGGAGATCTTGTTTTATATACTTATGAAAATACAAAGACAGGATGGACAGATAAAACACTGTATGTCATTGATGGAGAAAAAGAACCTGTTCTGGAAGAGTTAGAAGTAGGGCAGAGCAATACCGCAAATGATAAGGAAGCTTTGGAAAAAGCAGAGTGCTATAAAATTGACACAGATGATGACGGTATAGTGGATGCTTATCCTGTAGTAAAACATGCTGTACTGAAATGCATCTGCGGAAATGACTGCCAGGAACAGGAATGGAGCGATACAGGAAAGACTGCTATGATCTGCGGCGCTGTGATTCCGGGAAAAGCGACATTTGGAATTACATCGCTGGATCAGGGATACTATCTCGTATCAAACGGTGAGACGGGAGCAGATTTGTATCGACGTGATGAAAATTATAACTATACAAGAATGACAGTATCTGCCGCTCTGGAACAGGCGATCGCCGATGCTGAAAACGTGGAAAAAACAAAATATACAGAGGATTCCTGGGAGGCTGTACAACACGCGGCAGAAGAAGCAGAAAAGCTGAAAGATATACAAGAAACAGAGGCAAAGGAAACAATGATAAAAAATAGTGCAGATGCCGCTGAAGCTATTGCTCGGATCAATGAAGCGCTTGCACAGACGAATACAGAAAGTAAATAAAACAAAAACAGATAAATTACAAAAATTTGAGAAATCCCATTTTTCTTTTGAAAAGTGGGATTCATTTTTAAAAAATAAAAGAGAAACAGTTCAGAAAGAAACGTAGGACATAATAATAGGAAATATTTTTTTAGATTTTTTTAAAGAACGCCGCATGAAAATACTGAAATTGCATGAAAACGGTTTCAAAATAAAAATAAAATTGAAAAATTAAGCTATTAAGAATATATTTTTGAATAATAATGTATAAAAATACAAAAAATATAGGAAAAATATTTATGAAAATAAAAAGACTGAAAAATACAAGATAAATAAAATATTATTAAAAATATACAAAAAAATATAATAAAATTCGGAAAATATGTCAATATACAATGAGAATATAAAATGATAGTATAGGAATCACAGAAAACATGTGAGGCTTTTGAGGGAAACGGAAGTAAAAATGTAGATGCTGGAAATGAATAATATATAGATTTATTTGCATAAAATTAAAAGCGGTTACTATTTTTTGAAACCGGTTTCAAAAAGACTTTCATGAAGGCGTAACTAAAAACAAAAAGAAAGGAGAAACTCTATGAAAAAGAAACTTTTATCAATGGCGCTTGCCACAGGTCTGATCGGAACATTATTGACACCTGCAACTGCTTTTGCGGCTCTCGACGATTATAATATCGTCACAAATGCTGAGACAAACAAAGTTATTTTTGACACGGATATGGGATATTTCGGAGACGATACCTATGCTTTGTTTATCTTATTGCAGGCAGATGCAGCAGGCTGGATTGATCTGGCAGGAATCACTTCTGTTGGCGGCAATGTGACAGTAGCAGAGGGAACAACGGCAATTTTAAACCAGTTAGAGGCAGTTGGACGTAAAGATGTTCCGGTATATGTGGGAACGGATATCCCATTTATGGGCCTGCATGACGATGCCACAATCGCAGCAAATGGATTAAAACGAATTAAGAGTATGCAGAAGGTGCTCGATTATGGTAATACCATTTCCTATGATAACTTAGGAGATCTGGAAGATGAAACATGGGGATACAGTTCATTAAAACCAGAAGAAAAACCGGCATGGGAATTTATGGTAGAAGAAGTAAATGCACATCCGGGCGAAGTGACAATTATGGCTGTAGGAGCCTGCACAAACGTAGCAATGGCTATTATGAGCGATCCTACATTCGCAGAAAAAACAGCTGGGATTTATTACATGGGCGGCGCGATTGACGTACCGGGAAATGACACGCCATGTGCGGAGCGTAACTGGTATTATGATCCGGAATCTGTAGATATCTGTCTGCGCGCAAACTTCCCGAAACAAGTTATCGTTCCTCATGATATTTCTTATAATCAGAAACTGACAAAAGATCTGGTAGAACATATTGTTGAGACAGGAGATACGGTATACAATAATTTGATTGAAGAGCACGCATATCCAAAATTTGCTGAAGATCCAGAGCGCAAACAGAGCTTATGGGATGCGCAGGTTCCTGGAATCTTCCTTTGCCCGGATTTGATTTCCAAGACAGATGTGAGAGATGTCGCAATGGTGACCGATATGGGATACGCATATGGCGAGTCTGTGGCATGGCCGGAAGGAACAGGTCCGGAGGGATCAACAACATGTACAATAGTTTACGATGTGGACGGAGAAGCTTATTGGAACTTTGTAGCGGATCTGTACAGTATAGATTTTTCAGCAGCTGAATAAATGAAAAGATAGTTGCTGTATACGATATCATATAATGGGATACAAATGATATGCGACATCCTGTTTTTTCTTAATACAATATATCTTTTTAACCTCCCTTATTCAAAAGTCATTCCGTGGCAAGCAGATTCTCTGAAGGATACATTCAAAAGATTTTTATCTTAGTATTCTGCGATGGAATTCCAGTAAATTGATTTTTTGATAAATTACCCCGCCTAATGGCAGGGAATCTGACTTTAGACGGGGGAATTCATTATTATGAGATGAGCGGCCAGATGAAAGTTCTCCTGGATCGGTTAAATCCTCTGTATAAAGCGGATTATAAATTCAGAGACATTTATATGATTGCAACAGCGGCAGAGAATGAAGAGTCGGCTTTTGAAAAGGCATACAATGGTTTGCAGGGATGGGTAGATTGTTTTGAGAAGGCAGCTCTTAAGGGCATTGTAACCGGAATGGGAATTGGCGATGCGAACGATGCTGTCAATCATACGGATGTGATGAAAAAAGCATATGCGCTTGGAAATAGACTGGAATAATAAAAAAGATTCCAATAAGAATATTATTATGGCGAAAGACAAATCATGATCAGATTTGCCTTTCGTTTTTTCGATTTTAACAGGTTTAATAGTGATAAACAGCCCTTTTTTTCAAAATAAAGGCTAAGGAAACACCGCAGGCGATTAATTCTGCTGCAACAATAGAAATCCAGATACCGTCGATGCCAAGAATCAAAGGCAGCAGTAAGACGGAAGCGACCTGGAATACAAGCGTACGCAAAAAGGAAATCAATGCGGAGATCAAGCCGTTGTTCAGCGCAGTGAAAAAGGAAGAAGCAAAAATATTGATGCCTGCAAAAAGGAAGGAGAAAGAATAAATAGTAAATCCTCTCACCGTCAGATCCAGAAGATCTGCGTCATAACTGACAAAGATCTGTGACAGCGGTCTTGCCAGAAGTTCAGACAGCGCCAGCATACTGAGGGATGCAAGGATCAGAATCCGGAAACTTTTTTTCAGCAGACTTTTCAGTTCACTGTGATTTTGAGCGCCGTAGTGATAACTGATGATAGGCGCTGTGCCGATGGAATAGCCAATAAAGATGGCAAGAAAAATCATATTGACATACATAAGAACACCGTATGCTGCAACTCCATTTTCGCCGGCATATTTGATGAGCTGTATATTGTAGAGCATACTGACAAGCG
This sequence comes from Eubacteriales bacterium, assembly GCA_030526005.1. Taxonomy (GTDB): domain Bacteria; phylum Bacillota; class Clostridia; order Lachnospirales; family Lachnospiraceae; genus JAGZHZ01. The sequence goes on along the minus strand of JAUNDP010000006.1, from coordinate 49,284 downwards.
ACATGGAAACGTTGGACATCAGCTCCGAGGAACCGTTGATACATGCTTTCCAAAGCGCTTTTCCGTCAAATTTAGTTTTGCCAAGGCGCAGAAGACTTGTATTTTTTCGGGAAAAATAAAACAGTGGAATTACCCCGCCCAGTGTCTGACTAAGCGCTGTTGCAGCTGCCGCTCCGGCAAGTCCCCAGTGAAATACAGCCATAAAAAGAGCGTCTAAGACCATATTTGCCACTCCGGATATTACCGTGACATACAGTCCAAGGTTTGGTTTTTCCGCAGTGATAAAGAAACTCTGAAATTCCATCTGTAAAATAAAACCGGGTACAGCTAAGATAACAATACGGCCATATAAGACACATTGGTCGAGCAGGATTCCTTCCGCTCCCATCAGCTGCGCAATCGGCCGGATCAGAAAAAAAGAAAATCCGGCAATTACAATGCCTAAAATAAAAGAGACATAGACAAAGAGAGAAAACAGTTCATTCGCTTTTTGCAGTTTGTTTTCTCCCATCGTCTTTGCGATCAGGGCGCTTCCTCCTGTACCGAACATAAATCCGACAGCGCCAAGTATCATCAGAAACGGCATGATAAAGTTGACAGCCGCAAAAGGTGTCTTTCCTACAAAGTTAGAGACGAAGACACCGTCCACCACACCATAGATGGAGGTGAAAATCATCATAATGATGGATGGAAATGTGAAACGTAATAATTTTTTATATGAAAAGTGATCCGATAATTGAATAGTCATATTTCCTCCAGTATCGATAAATAAAGTATAGTTGACATTCCTCAAAGCTTAAAATAAAAGACAGAGAATGCCTTAGGCAAATAATATAAAATGTTTACAAATAAGCTTCCTGCATCATTCAAAGTATGAAGAGACGACAATGCTCGCAACCTTGAGTTCTGAGGGGATCAAAAAGCACAGAAAAAAGCATTTAAAGATTTTTCAGCTCCTCTTTAAATGCAGCTACATAATTTTGAATTGCGCCAAAATATTGCTGCTTTGCCTCAGCAGACCAAGAGTCGAAAATACGATTTTCAATATCAACGATTTTGGCGACCGTTTTTTCGGAGAGCTGTTTTCCTTTTTCTGTGAGACATACAAGTTTGCGCTTTCCATCGGAAGCTTTCAAGTAGAGGATTTCTTCAGCTTCCATCTTACGGATGGACGAATTGATTGTCTGCTTGCTCAGACACGTTAAGATACAGATGTCATTTAAAAGACAGCTTCCGCCTTCATTGCAGAGCGTGTATAAAATAATCATAGAGCTGTCAGACATTCCCAGTTTCAGCGATGCTTCATGGTACACAGCGTCTAACTCACTTTGCAGATAGTTAAAATGTTTCAGCGATTCAGAAATTTTGATATTCATGGCATTTCCTCCAGATGATATTTGGTATGAAATCGGACGAAAATATTATAGTACGATTTCGGACTATTGTCAATGGAGAAAATCACTGCAATATTTGACTGACTGATATCGACGGACAGAAGTTCAGGACTTCTTGTTTCAATTTTGGAACAGACAGCAAATGATTTACGATGATATGGAGAAGAATGAGAGGAAATACAGAAAAAATAGGGACGAACAATCCGATAATATTTTGCATAAAAATGTATAAAACAGACGTAAATCAGAGAAAAAATACAAAAAAATAGACAAGCGTTCCAGAATGTGATATCATTTTTAAAAACACAAGGGCGGAAAAACTCGCAGTTTTACTGCGAAATTGCGTCAAATACTGCAATGATTGCAGAGATGTTTTTCTATACTAAGAAAATAAGAGGATTTAAAATTATGCTACAGATGATTGAGACAATCAATAAAGCAGTCAATGATTTTGTCTGGGGTGTCCCCGCTATGATCTGCATTATCGGTGTCGGGCTGTATCTGACACTGCGCACCAATTTCTTACAAATTCGCAAGTTCCCCTATGCAATGAAAACAACAGTCGGAAGGGTATTTAAAAAGAAAAATGCCTCAGACGGAGCGCTGACGCCGTTTCAGGCAGTCTGTACGGCTCTTGCAGGTACAGTTGGAACCGGAAATATTGCCGGGGTGGCAGGCGCAATCGCAATCGGCGGTCCGGGAGCAGTATTTTGGATGTGGGTTTCCGCTTTGCTTGGAATGTGTACAAAATTTGCAGAAGTAACGCTGGCTGTTCACTACCGTGAAAAAAATGAACACGGCGAATACATCGGAGGTCCGATGTATTATATTAAAAACGGTCTCGGAAAGAAATGGCATTGGCTGGCAGTGCTCTTCTGTATTTTTGGAGTGATGACCGTATTTGGCACTGGAAATGCAACACAGGTCAACACGATCACTACGGCGATTAATTCCGCTCTTTTGAATTATCATATTCTTCCGGAGTCTGGCGTAGATACATTCAATCTGGTGATGGGAATCGTGCTGGCAGCCCTCGTGGGAGTAATCCTTCTGGGCGGAATCAAGAGAATCGGAAAAGTGACAGAAAAATTAGTTCCTTTTATGGCGCTGCTCTATATCGCATTAGGACTTGGAGTTGTGATTTTAAATATTCAAAATGTGCCGGAAGTATTTTCTTCTATTGTATATGGAGCATTCAATCCGAAAGCTGTCACGGGAGGAATCGTGGGAAGCTTCTTCCTGAGCATGAAAAAAGGCGTCTCAAGAGGTATTTTTTCAAATGAGGCAGGTCTTGGAACAGGTTCTATCGCACATGCGTGCGCAGATACGAAAAATCCAGTGAAGCAGGGATATTTTGGAATCTTTGAAGTGTTCACAGATACGATTGTGATCTGTACACTGACCGCGCTTGTCATTTTGTGCAGCGGTGTGCCGGTAAACTATGGTGAGGCAGCGGGAGCAGAGCTGACCATTTTAGGCTTTACTTCCACATATGGAAACTGGGTTTCTATTTTTACGGCAGTTGCAATGTGCTGTTTTGCATTTTCAACGATTATCGGATGGGGACTTTATGGAGCCAGATGTGTGGAATTTTTATTTTCTTCTAAAATGATCAAACCATTTATGGTTATCTATTCGCTCGTTGCCATTATCGGGGCAACCATGGATTTAGGACTTCTGTGGAGTATCGCAGAGACATTCAATGGTCTGATGTCGATCCCGAACCTGATCGCTTTGTTCTTACTCTCGGGAACCGTTGTCAAACTGGTAAAAGAAAGCAGAAAACAGGAAGAAAAAAAATAAAAATAAAACAGACAGAAAAAAGGATGCCGGATCTCAGGTAAAAAATATTTGAAGAGATCCGGCATTTTGTTTTAGAAATCGCAAATAAGAACACGCGTGACTTCAGCCGGGAAAAGCGGATACACAACGATATACAGAACAGTATCAAATTATTATGATTCGGAGAAGGAGTGAAGAGTTCCTTTTGGAAATAGAACAGTCAGGCGTGTGTATTTATTTTCTTCCGAGGCAATCTGTAATTTCAGACCGAGCCGGTCGCACAGCTTTTTTGACAGATACAGTCCCATGCCGGTTGAGCTTGATTTTTTTCTGTCTGAACCGGTAAATCCTTTTTCAAATACTCTTTGAAGGTCGGAATGCTTCATACCGCAGCCGTTATCCTGAATTACAAGAGCGATATTTGCATCGTGATCGGAAGCGTATATCGTCAGCTTATTTTCTGATTTATTAAAATATTTAATGGAATTCTGGATGATCTGTGAGAAAATAAAAGTCAGCCATTTTTCATCCGTGTATACCATATGGTTCATATCATGCAGATCTACTGCCACTTTTAATTCCATCAGAGGGTGGCGAAATTTTAAAATGACACTGTGCATCACATCCTCCAGATTCAGCTGTTTTACAAAATAATCTTTTTCGGTATTTTCGCTTCTGGCATAATAAAGCATTTGTTCTACAAGCTGAAAGATCTTATCAGTCTCTTTTTTTAAAGTATAATTTTTGCAGTTGTCGAAAGTGAGAGACAAAGCTCCGATTGGAATTTTGATCTCATGGGCAAAACTTTCCACATATTCCTGATACTCCTGTTTTTCTGTCAGGATTTCGCTGATTTTATCATTCATCGCTTTGCACGCTTTTTTCAGCGCATAATAATATCCGGCATTTTGAAACTCTCTTGGCTTTTTTAAAATATCAGCGATATAATAACTTTCTTCAAGACTGTCTGCCAGATGGACGATTTTGTTGTATTCTTTTAATTTTCTGCGATACAGAAAAAACTGGAAGAGAAGGTGCACAGCGCCAAAGACAAGAATCAGCAAAAAAATATAAAAGCTGTCCACACCACAGAAGAAAAGCAGAAATACGGTGCATATCAGAAAGAAAATCTGAAAGATCAGATCCAATATTTTTTCTTCTAAAAATGTAAAAAAATTCAAAGTTTCCAGCCCTTTCCGCGTATATTTTCCAAAAGATGGGTGACGCCGATGTCACGCATTTTCTTTTTCAGACGTGTCATGTTGACAAGCAAAACATTTTCATCCAGATAATATTTGTCATTCCATAATTGTTCCAGCAGTTCCTCTTTGCTGATAATTTTATCATCATTCATAAAAAAGTAATATAGAATCCGAAATTCATTTCTTGTCAGTTCTGCATCTTTTCCATGATATTTCAGAACAGACAGGTGAAGGTCAAGCGTACAGTCTTTTTTTGTAATTTCACGAAAGTTATTAGGATCGGATAACTTTAATGCGCGCTTGATTTTTTCCAGCAGAATCAGAGAATCGTATGGTTTTGGAATGAAATCAATCCCGCCTGCCTGAATACTTTTTAATTCGTCTGCATTTGTATCCCGGCTTGTGACAAAGATAATCGGCACGGCGGTGAATTGTTTGATTTTTTCACAGACGGCATATCCGTTCTCAAAGGGCAGGTTGATATCTAATAAAACTAAATCCGCACAGTGCTGTGACAATTCTTCTGACAGATTTTCAAAATCTGTCAGAAGGGCAGTGGAATATCCATGCCCCTCTAACAGTTTAGAAAGCTCAAGTCGAGTGATCTCATCGTCTTCAATAATTGCAATTTCCATAAGTAAAGTCCTTTCTAACTTTCCTCGTTGATATTTCGTTTAAATCCAATATAAGTTGTGATCCAGTAAATTCCATAGATCAGGAGGAAAACAGCGAGGCTTCCGGCGAAGTATAACAGATAGGTCCATTTGCTTTCCAGAACGAACTGATACATATGGTTGACCGATGTCATCATAAAAAAGCAGCAGATGACAGGATATGCAACAGGAATACTGAACAGGATACCTAACTGTTTTCGGATGGTTCGGTATAGGGAAGAATCGTTTACGCCGAGTCTTCTCAGAGTCATGTAGCGATATTTATATTTTGCGGCGTCGCTTAAGGATTGAATCGCAAGAATCGTTCCGACAGCTGATGTCAGAATAAAAGCAATATACAGACAGATGCTTGCGAGCATTGCCGTCATGGTATTTTGCTCTTCAATGACGGTTCCTCTCACCATCACTCTGTAGTACTGGCAGTAAACGTCGCCATCTTCATCTGTTTTGCACAGGTGATGCGCCATATCATGGTTGATTTTTTCTTTCAGATCATTGGTTGTTTCCTCGGCTGTATCTACAATCAGATGGCTTTCTGAGATTTCAAGACCCTCGATACAGCGATCCGGGACAACCATCACAAACTCTTCCTCGCTGTTTAATCTGTTCCAGAATGATTCGGTATCGATGCCTTTGAGATGAAGAGAAAAACCATTTGACAACTGAATGTGTTCAAGATGATCGTTATCGTCCACAAGATATTTTTTCTGACTGCTTGTGACAATCAGATATTCATCTTCAGACAGCGATACGGATTCCATATTTCGGAGTTTTCGCAGTCTGTTATAATCGCTTAAGGTGATAAGACTGTCAAAATCATTAAAATAGCTGTACAATGGCTGAATCTGATTTGCCGGATCTTTATAAATATCATATGCGATCGTCTCATTGATCGTATAATCTTGTGCAATCACTTCTATATATTCATCAAAAGATTCTTTGTCATCAAAAAGAGTGACATCGTACGGCGCTTCCAACTCTATGCTGGAATGATATCCTGCTTTGTTGAGACCTGAAAAATTCAGAGACAGAACAGAGATCAGAATCAGCATGGAAAGTGTGCCGAACGTAAAGCTCATGGTTCTGGCTTTGGAAGCAAACGTGCGCGCGACAAAAAGATGATCTTTTTGATATTTCAGTTTTGGATTTTTCAGAATCCAGGATAGGATCATATCACTGATTGTGGCAGAGATACCATAGATACTGGCGATCAGTCCAATCATACTGAAAATCAGAACGGTCAGCGTTTCTGTCTGAGAAAATGCGCTTTCCTGAAAGCGTGAGTGCCATACAATCAGGCAGGCGGCTCCGAGCACAAGGCTGAAAAGAAAAATCAGATTTCTTTTTCTATTGCTCTGAAACATCTTTTTTTCATTTTGCTTTTCCAGATAAAGAAAATGGTGGATTGTCATTTTCCTGATCTTACAGAGCAAATTGAACAGAACTAAAGTATAAATGACCAAAAAGCAAATTGCAAGAGACCCGATGGAAACAGCGTTAAAGGAGATGAAAATTACTTCCGGAATTCCTAAAATTTTGACAATCACCAAAGAGATAAACTGACTGAAAATAAAACCGCATGGGATGGATAAAATCAGCGCCAGAAAACCTAAAATAATATTTTCTGTCACAAACATCTTTGCTATTTTTGTCTTTTTTATTCCAAGAAGCATATACATTCCAAGTTCTTTGCTTCTCTTTTCAAACATAAATTTTGTTGTGTAATTGATGAGAAAACAAACTACAAATACAATGACGCAGTTTACAAAGGTCAGAACATTTTTGAAGGAATCCATGCCGAAAGACAAGGAGGTCACTGCGTCGGAATTTGATACAAGGCTGAAAGCGAGTATCAGGGAAAATGAGATGGTAATCGTAATCAGATAAACGAGATAATCTTTCAGACTTCGCTTTGCATTTCGATACGCTAATTTACTTAACATATTCTGTCTCACCTCCAAGCAGGGTTAAAATATCGAGGATTTCATTAAAGAATTCTTTTCGTGTCTTTTCACCCTTAAAAATCTCATCAAAAATTCTTCCGTCTTTCAAAAATAAAATCCGTTCGCAGAAAGAGGCGCAGAATGGGTCGTGCGTGACCATCAGAATCGTTGCCTGAAGCTGTGTGTTGATATCGGACATCGTTTCCAGAAGCATCCGGGAAGCTTTGGAATCAAGCGCGCCTGTCGGTTCATCTGCCAGAATCAGTTTTGGATTATTGATGAGCGCTCTGGCGCAGGCACAGCGCTGTTTCTGCCCTCCGGAGACTTCATATGGAAATTTTGAGAGGATATCCAAAATCCCCAGTTTGGCAGAAATCTGCTGTACTTTGTTTTGAATGAACGATGGATTTTTTTTATTGATAATCAAAGAAAGAGAAATATTTTCTTCGATTGTCAGCGTGTCTAACAAGTTGAAATCCTGAAAGATAAATCCCAGGTTTTCACGTCTGAAATCAGCAAAATCTTTTTCTTTTATTGTGGTGATATCCTGATTATTCACAAAAATGTGACCGCTTGTCACGGTATCGATGGTGGAAATACAGTTGAGAAGCGTTGTCTTTCCGGAACCGCTTGCGCCCATGATCGCAGTAAATTCCCCCTTGTCCACTGACATCGAAATACCGTCCACTGCTTTTGTGATGTGATTCGTATTTGCACCATAATATTTTCTGACTTGATCTAAACTTAATATATGTTCCATAAAAATCGCCCCGTTTCCTTTCTGAAATGTGATGAATAGTGTGAGAATCCGTGTGGTTTTCACAACTGAAAGATTCAAAGTTATCATTGATATAATCTGGAATCTGATTCGATTATATCAAGAGAGGCTGCGAAATACACTTACAGTTTTGTAAGTAAAATGATCTTGATCTTTCGGCAGATAATAAAAAGAATCAGATATGAAAAGAAATAGAAATAGTAATAGTAATAGTGATGCTCTTTCACAATAGACAAAAAACGATGGAGCAGCAGGAGAAAAAATAAAAAATGACAGAAAAAGAGAGAAAAGAAATAGAATTTTTTCAAAAAATCAGATATAATGATGGCATAAAGAATGTCAGATACAGAAAAAAATAAAACAAACAGGAGAAGGACATATGGAAAAATTGACATTGACGATTCCAAAACAAAAAAGCATTGCTTTGATTGCTCATGATGGAAAAAAGCAGGAACTAATTGCATGGTGTCAGAGACATAAAGAGATTTTGTCACAGCATTTCTTATGCGGTACAGGGACGACGGCACGCATGATTACGGATGCGACGAATCTGCCGGTGAAGGGATACAACAGCGGACCTCTTGGGGGAGATCAGCAGATTGGAGCTAAGATTGTGGAAGGGCAGATTGATCTTGTCGTTTTCTTTTCTGATCCTCTGACGGCTGCGCCGCATGATCCGGATGTGAAGGCGCTGCTGCGTATCGCGCAGGTTTACGATATCCCAATCGCAAACAATAAATCAAGCGCTGATTTTATGATTACTTCTACGTACATGACGCAGGAATATGAGCATGAAGTGATCAATTTTCAGGAGAATATCAGAAAGAGAGCTTCTTCCATGGCAGAAAAGCAGGAAAAAGATATCTGAGCAAAATCATTTTCTGTAAAAAATTTCAGAAATATTTGTTGACAAAAACGGAACTTACCCACTATAATAGGAATAACTTTTACAAGTATTCTGAAAAAATAAATTTTAAACTGAATAAAAATGAGAAATGCAGTGAAAGGGAGGAGTAGACAGATGCCAGATGCGCAGAGAGAAGATGGCTGGTGAAAATCTTCGTGAAGGATTTGTGGAAGTAGCCCTTGAGCAGCAGACCGAACGATAGGATTTCTATTCAGTAGGCTTTGACGTGATTCTCACGTTACAGGGAAGCGGCATGAGATACAGTGCCGGCAGAGTACAGAGAAATTCTGTAAAAAATAGGTGGTACCGTGGATTTTTGTCCGCCCTAGGCTTTCAAGAGCTTAGGGCTTTTTTTGTATAGAAAATCGATAGATGTGGAAAGAGAATTTGCGTCAATAAAATCGGAAAAAGGGAGGGTTCTTTTTATGAAACAAATCTCAGGAAATAAATTGTTGGTAAAAGCATTAAAAGAGGAAGGCGTGGAAGTTGTTTTCGGATATCCGGGGGCGTGTACGATCAATATCAGCGACGAGCTGTATAAACAAAATGAGATTGCGGTCGTTTTGCCAAGACATGAGCAGGCGCTCGTGCATGAGGCGGACGCTTATGCCAGAACAACGGGAAAAGTGGGCGTTTGTCTTGTGACGAGCGGCCCTGGCGCGACAAATCTTGTGACTGGACTTGCCACGGCAAACTATGACAGCGTACCGCTTGTGTGCTTTACGGGACAGGTAGAACGTCATCTGATTGGAAACGATGCGTTTCAGGAAGTAGACATTGTCGGCATCACCAGAAGTATCACGAAATACGGAGTGACGGTAAAAAACAGAGAGGATCTGGGAAGAATCATCAAAGAGGCATTTTATATTGCAAGAACAGGAAGACCGGGCCCTGTCCTGATTGACCTTCCAAAAGATGTCATGTCAGAGCTTGGAAGCGCAGAATATCCGAAAACTGTCAACATCCGCGGATATAAACCAAATACAAACGTTCATATCGGACAGCTGAAAAAAGCGATCAAGATGCTGAACAATGCGAAAAAACCGCTTTTTCTGGCTGGCGGCGGCGTAAATATTGCAAGAGCAAACAAGCTTTTTCAGGAAGTGGCTGAGAAGACACAAGTGCCTGTTGTCACAACCGTTATGGGACGCGGATCGATTCCGACGAATCATCCGTTATTTATTGGAAATCTGGGAATGCACGGCTCTTATGCGGCAAATATGGCAGTCAGCAGCTGCGACGTTCTATTTTCGATCGGGACGCGGTTTAATGATCGAATCACAGGAAAATTGCACGCATTTGCTCCGAATGCACAGATCATTCACATTGATATCGACACGGCGTCCATCTCCAGAAATATTCATGTGGATGTCCCGATTGTGGCAGATGCGAAAGAAGCAGTTGAAAAAATGGCAGAGTATGTGGAAAATTGCCATACAGAGAAATGGCTGTCTGAGATTGCGCAGTGGAAGAAAGAACATCCGCTTTTGATGCGTCCAAGTTCTCTGAGCCCGATGGATATTTTAAAAGAAATCAATACGCAGTTTGACGAAGCAATCATTGTGACGGATGTCGGTCAGCATCAGATGCTCGTCTCACAGTATGCAGAAATCACGGAGAAAAAACAGCTCATTATGTCGGGCGGACTTGGAACGATGGGATATGGTTTTCCGGGAGCCATCGGGGCGAAGATCGGCAATCCCGATAAACCGGTTATTGCGATCTCAGGCGACGGCGGAATGCAGATGAATATTCAGGAGTTTGCGACGGCTGTTCTGGAAGAACTTCCAGTGATTGCGTGTGTCTTTAACAATGAATATCTTGGAATGGTCCGCCAGTGGCAGAAGTTATTTTATGGAAAACGGTATGCGATGACAAACCTGCGCTCCGGCGCTCTTTCCCGCCGGACAGAGGGAGAACAGTATCCGGAATACACGCCTGACTTTGTGAAGCTGGCGGAAAGCTACGGCGCAAAGGGAATCCGTGTGACGAAAAAAGAAGAGATTGCAGCGGCATTTGAGGAGGCAAGAAAAAATACGAAGACACCGACTCTGATTGAATTTATCATTGATCCGGAGGAGATGGTTTATCCGATGATTAAACCGGGCGGAACGCTGGAAGATATGATTATGGACTGCTGAGAATAGAAAAATATTTCGGCGCAGGGACAAGATTGTTTTTTCTGCGCCGGATGAAAGGAACGGGAATTAATATGGAAAAAGGTATGAAAAAAAGATGGATTTCTCTTTATGTAGAAAATCAGGTAGGCGTACTCTCAAAAATTTCAGGTCTGTTTTCAGGAAAATGTTACAATCTGGACAGTCTGACGGTAGGCACGACGGAGGACCCTACCATATCAAGAATGACAATCGCAACGGTCAGCGACGATGAGACGTTTGAGCAGATCAAAAAGCAGCTGAACCGTATGGTGGAAGTGATAAAAGTGATTGATTTTACAAATATCTTTGTGAGAATGAAAGAAATTCTGTATGTGAAGGTGAGAAAATGTACCCCGGAAGATAAAGTGGAACTGTTTCAGATTGCAGAGACGTTTAAGGCGAAAGTGATTGACTATGGAAGAGACAGTCTGCTTCTGGAATTTGTTCAGACTGCGACGAAAAATGACGCCGTTGTGAAGCTGATGAAAGAGGAATTTGAAAGCATCGAAGTTGTGCGCGGAGGAAGCGTTGGGATTGAGTCGATCAGTATGATGGAAAGATAAAATGAAGTTTATTTATGAGGGTCTACAAAAAATAGAAAAAAATCGAGTATAAAAAGGTAAAAAATTATCAGGAAGTTTAAGAAGTTAAAGAAGAGATTAATAGAAAATAGACAGTAGAAAAGAAGTAAAGAAAAAAAGAGCGAGCAGGAACAGTAAAATACCGTTCCTGTTCGCTGATTTTTTACAAAAGTTCATTTAACAGATTCATACATTTGATCTTCTGTTGCAAGTTTGCACTGCCATAAACATTAAGAGTGAAAGAAACATTTTTATGTCCAAGAATTTCAGAAAGAGATTTTACATCAAATTCTGGTATTTCAATCGCTCTTACTGCAAAGGTGTGGCGTATTTCATGAAATTTTACTTTTTCAAGTTCATTTCGCTTCAAGAAACGGGCGAAAAACTGCCGATATGTACGGGGCTCCGTTGGTTTTGTTTTTCCAGTCAAGAAGTAGTGATTTGGATTTTCCGTGTAAAACTTTTTGATAATGTTCATGAGCAATGACGGCACAGGTATTGTTCTTGCAGATGTCTTTGTTTTTGGCGGACCAATATGCAGATAGGACTCTCGCTTTTTTTTGTCATAAATGCGTTGGACAGTTTTGTTAATACTGATGGTTTTATCAGTCAGGGAGATATCCTTCATCTGTAAACCACAAAGTTCTCCAATTCTGATTCCAGTAAATAGAGCAATCAGAATGCCAGCTGTTTTTCTGTTAAGATCCATATAGATACACTGAATCAGAGATTGTTCTTGATCTTTAGAAAGTGAGATCACTTTCTTGATACTAAGATCTTTTGGATATTCGATGAGTTCCCAGTTCAGCAGAGGAATAGCTCTTTCTTTGTAGGCATATTCCATCGAAAGCCTGAGAACAAGAATGACATCCCGGATAGTTTTAACTGTGAGTCCTCCAGTGTTGTCCAATCTGCCGGAATTGTAGAGATACGAAATGTAGCTCTGGATATCTGCTTCTGTAATGCTGCCAATTTTTCGCTTGCCGAAGTATGGTATCAGATGATTTTCAGCAATCAGCGTAAAACTGGCATGGGTTGACGGCGTGATCATTGGCTTCTTTTGATTTAACCAAGCATTCACAAGCGTCTTGAATTGTGTGTTCTTAGTCATATTACCACCTCCATGAACATTATCCGATGGAGAAATAATCAGCACATTATAAACCTCTAGTAACGGTCTCGAAAAGCGTCCGAAGCTCCGCTTTCCGGGCTTTGACGAGCCGTGGATGACACGGAAATTGGGTGAAATGGGTACATTCATAAAAGGTGCGCCATTATCTAAAGCTGACATTTCTGATGAAGGGACTCCCTTTATTTTGTACGGGGAACTATATACAACTTATTCAGAAGTCACTAATTCTGTAAAAAGAAAAACAGATAAAACCGTTGAACATCAGTTTTATAGTAAAATAGGAGATGTAATAATGCCTACCTCCGGCGAAACGCCGGAAGATATAGCAACTGCGTCATGTATTATGATACCTGATGTAATCCTCGCAGGGGATCTTCTTATTTATAGAACCGAGCAGATTGATGGTAGATTTGTTAGTTTTTGTGTAAAAAACAAAGTAAACAAACAAATTTCAAGTGTCGCTCAGGGAAAGTCTGTTGTTCATGTTCGGGCAGAAGAATTATCAAAAATTAGCGTTACATTTCCGGCTTTAGATGAACAACAAAAAATACTAAGCCTTCTTGAAAGTATTGACAGGCGAATTGCAACACAGCAGAAACTAATCGAAACTCTCAAGAAGTATAAAAGAGGGTTGCTTCAAGTTATGTTTCCGCAAAAAGGCGCAACTGTCCCCAAGCTACGACTAGCAGGATTTGCTGGTGCTTGGGAGCAACGTAAGTTAGGGGAAATATTGAAAACACTACCGTTCAAGGTCTACTTGAAAGTGCCGGAACAAGGTGGGAAATTTGAAATAATACAGCAAGGCAATGACCCGATTATCGGTTTTGCCAATGGAGAACCATGCAATGAGTTCAGAGATATAGTGATTTTTGGAGATCATACTTTATCGCTATACAAGCCGAAAAGACCGTTCTTTGTTGCCACTGACGGAGTTCGTATTCTTCAAGGTGTCAATGAAATGGATGGAAACTATCTTCTCTCCCTTTTAGAAAAGAACAAACCTATATCAGAGGGATATAAACGCTATTATTCTATTCTTGCTGATAGAGAAGTTTTCTTTACCAATAATCGTGATGAACAAAAACAAATAGGTGCCCTTTTTGAAAATCTCGACAATCTTATCATTTTTCATCAGAGTAAGCTTGTTCTTTTAAGGAAACAGAAAAACGGTCTGTTGCAGCAGCTCTTTATATAAAGAGTTGTTGCAACAATGCACTGCGTACCCTGTTAAGCAACGCGTACATTGTGCTTAATGCTTGCACCTGTCTATCAATCTTTTCGAGAATGTCAGCCACATGAATCTGCTGCTCTATGGGCGGCATACCGATTTCCACACTGGCTACCAATTCAGAGTTAAGATTGTTTACACAACTACCGGCAGCGTATTTCTTATATTGAGCTAAGGTTGAATCAGAAGCGAGATAAAAACATAAAAAGCGTTTGTCAAATTTCTTTTCCTCATCCCGTATCAGCAACCAACCGTCGTGAATGCAACCATTAACTTTAAGAATATATGGTCTGCCAAAACTCATCGAGTTTGACAAAATTAAATCCCCATCATAGACACGACGAGACTTTTTTGCGCCTTCCGGCTTTATCTTTTCCTTTGTGTCTAAAATGTACAACTGATCCGGCAGGGCATCTCCAATTTTGATCCATCGTATTCCGTTCTCTACATTGGTAATATAAGCATCTATCGGACGGGGGGAGCCACCACGCATTATAGTTACATGATCGCCTAATTTTACAACAGGATATTTTTTCTCAATCGCTGCAATAAGCTTGGCTGTGACACCTCTTTTATACTTCTTGAGGTGGAAAATAATCATTTGCTGAGCCTTAATTCGTTTATCCAATACGGCGATCAAACTGTCGATTTTATATTGTTCTTCTAAAGATGGTATGACGATTGGTATCTCAGACATTATATTGTTCATAAGTTTTGGATTTCCAACATAAGAAACATATTTCTTACTCAAAGAACCCAAAATAGCCGCCGTGCATCTGTTTGCATATCCATTTTCATTCAAAAGAACACCACACACATTTGTGCAATAGAACTTTCCATCACGATAATGAACCGTCCCAGCATTTGCACCGTCTGTTGTCCAAGTTATTGCATTCTCGTATAGATACGAGTCAAAATAACCGAGCAAACCATCAGATTTAGTTTGTGATGAGTATACAGGAAACTTATATTCAGCAGTGTTAGATGATGAAACCATATCTGCCGCTAATACACTGCCTCTGGTAACACGGAAAATATCTTTGATTTTTACTTCACACCACGGCTCGTCAAAGCCCGGAAACCTAAGTTTTGGGCGCTTTTCGAGACCGTTACTTGAGGTCTTTTTTCCAACTGAATAGTGGCAAGAACATAAAGCAAAATCCCTTGCAGTAGCAGAGAATTTCCGCTATTGCAAGGGATTTTCGTCTTTCATATAGCTTTTCTGCGTACTTAGTCAGAAGTATAAAAGAGGTGTCATTCAGCGAGTATTCTCTGGAAGAAAAGGAAATGGAAAAGATCATTATCCAACATGGGAAGTATCATCTTTTGGTGAATTTTTCACCGAACAAATTATAAAGACATCAAATAGCCCAGACACACCTCTGGTTAGTCTCACTGTTGAGGATGGAATAACACCCAAAACAGAGCGTTATTACCGTGAATTTCTTATAACTAAGGAGGGAGACAACTATAAAGCAATCAAGCCCGGTTGGTTTGCATATAATCCCATGAATGCCCATTTAGGAGCAATCGCCCCCAATCATCTCGGATATACTGCCGCCGTTTCGGGTTATTATAATATCTTTTCTGTCAATGAAACTGATACTATTAGTTTCTGGGAAGAATACCTGACATCGTACCCCATGCTAATTCACTACAAGCTCATTGCTACAGGATCGCTTATTGAAAAGCAAAGAGTACATTATTCCCAATTTGTCGGTATCCGTCGGTGTTTGCCGTCAATGGAAGAACAGAAACACTTGTCAAAGCTATTTGAAGCAGTAAATAAAAAAATAGCGAATGCTGAAAGTATGGAGCGTCAGTTGGTTAGAATGCGAGTTTCCCTCTTGCAGCAGCTCTTTATATAAAAAGCTGCTGCAAGAATGCTTTGCGCTGAGCAGTTAGTAAAGAAAGAATACTTTTCTGAAAAGCAATTTGTTTATCATAAGTCAGAAGAAAAGCCGATATTTTTGACTGTATTTTTTTCTCAGGAACATTACATTTGAGCCTCAGAAGTTTGTTTACGGCAAGACCGGGTTGTGCGCCTTGGTCTGAATACTGACCAAGATTCATGAAATCAAGTAAATACAATAGAAACTTGGTATCGTTTTCCTCGTTCGCACGAACCGCAATAGCGTGTTCAGACAAATAGTTTTGCCCTCGAATAAGCCGGACATTTCCGCATAATGCACCTTGTCGTCCCACTACTACATATTCACCCTCATGACTATAATGGTCACAATACCCTCGTATGCCATTACCCCCATACACAGGATAATCTCCGCTTTCATGGATGAGTGTTGCTGATATGTTACGCCCACTTCTGAACTCACAACATAAGTCAGAAAGTGTCTTCTCAGCCCATATAGCTTCGCCAGAAAACTCGCTGTCTTTGCCTGAAAGAATATGGGAAATAGCACCTCTTTTATACTTCTGATCAAGTACGCAGAAATAGTTATATGACAGACGAAATCCCTTGCAATAGCGGAAACTCTCTGCTACTGCAAGGGATTTTACTTTGAGTTCGTGAGCAAATCAGCCTGGAAAATAAACCTCAAGTAACGGTCTCGAAAAGCGTCCGAAACTCCGCTTTCCGGGCTTTGACGAGCCGTGGAGAGCCGAGAGATTATCTGACTTCGCAGATCGTGTAACACGGAAGAACAGCAAAAACGAAACTGATCTTCCTTTAACTATTTCCTCAAAAGATGGTCTTGTTGATCAGGTAAGCTACTTCAATAAGACGGTTGCGAGTAAAGACATGAGTGGGTACTATCTGCTCAAAAATGGCGAGTTTGCTTACAACAAGAGCTATTCCGTGGGGTATGACTTTGGCTCTATCAAACGGCTGGATCGTTATCCGATGGGGGCTTTATCAACGCTTTACATCTGTTTTGCACTCAAAAGGCACGAAAGCGACTTCATCAAAGCCTATTTCGATTCTCTGAAATGGTATAGGGAAATATACATGATCTCTGCCGAAGGTGCAAGAAATCATGGTCTGTTGAATGTTCCAACCGAAGAGTTCTTTGACACAAAACATTATCTGCCAGAAAACACCAATGAGCAAAGAAAGATTGCAGACTTCCTTATCGCATTGGATCGTCGCATCGAGACGCAGCAGTCCCTCGTAGATAACCTCAAGAAGTATAAAAGAGGGTTGTTAAATTATGTCTTTAGTTCAAAACAACATTATAAGAATACTTGGACAAAGAAAAAAATAGGCGAATTTTGTAGCATTACCATGGGACAATCTCCAGATTCTAACTCGTATAATTCAGAATGTGTAGGTGTACCACTCGTTCAGGGAAATGCCGATATAACAGATGGAGTGACAACACCGTATCGCTATACATCTCAACCTACAAAAGTGTGCAAAAAAGGCAGTATTCTATTGTCAGTGCGTGCCCCGGTTGGAACTGTTTGTATCGCAGATCGTGAAGTTTGTTTAGGACGAGGCGTGTGTGCTATAAACTCAGAAAATAATGCCTTTGTACGACAGTTATTTCTTTATCTTGAGCCTTCCTGGAAAACTATTGAGCAAGGAGGAACCTTTACGGCAATCAATAGGGTTGACATAGAAAATGTCGAGGTGCTTATTCCTAACAATGTAAATGAACAAAAGCGAATTGGAGAATATTTAGGGTTGATTGACCTCCACATATCGCAAGAAGAAAAAATACTTCAATCTTTCTTGTCTATCAAACTTGGTCTCTTGCAGCAGCTTTTTATATAAAGAGCTGCTGCAAGAACCCGTTTTTATATTGCATCAGGATGTCAAGTTTACACTGATGAAGGGTGATAAGGTGATCAAGATTACGAAAAAATTTACCAATTTTTTTCTGTTCGTCATATATTGGGTAATATGATTCAAATTCCATCACATCTGAAATTGATAAATTAGTTTGTTTTGCGCCGTCATCAAATGCTAGAAAATATGGGTGTCTATTCATCAAAATATAAAGGTAATATGGATATGTTTCGTTCAAAGGAGTTATACCTGCAATTCGTTGATTTAGCGTGTATTTATCGCTTTTTTCAACCAAAAAAGTCCTTGCTATTGCTCGCCCATTTGGCACATCACTCAATACAAAAGCTATTTCATTTTCAAATAGAGCTTCATTCTGCATATTAGAAAACTTTTTAACTTCTCCCTCTGTAGAAACAAATTTTGAGTTTACAACAATATATTTTCCATTGTCATCAATACAATTTTCATGAGCCTTACCATTACGGTATTTAGCTACTTCTTCCAACTTACGCTGTTCCCAAGTGCCAGCAAATCCTACAAATCGAAGCTTGGGGACAGTTGCGCCTTTTTGCGGAAACATAACTTGAAACAGCCCTCTTTTATACTTCTGACTAAGTACGCAAAAAAGCTATACGAAAGACGAAAATCCCTTGCAATAGCGGAAATTCTCTGCTACTGCAAGGGATTTTGCTTTAAGTTCTTGCTACTATTCAGTTGGAAAATAGACCTCAAGTAACGGTCTCGAAAAGCGTCCGAAACTCAGGTTTCCGGACTTTGATGAGCCGTATATATTACATCGCATCGGGGACATATACGCCGAGCGTAGTGAGCGTGGAGCTGCTGATATGGAATTGCTTTCCGTCACAATGAACGGTGGGGTTATGCAGCGTTCCGAAATTGAGGGGAAAGACAACTCAAGCGAAGATAAAAGCAACTACAAGGTTGTCCGCAAGGGAGATATGGTCTATAACTCGATGAGGATGTGGCAAGGAGCGAATGGAGTGTCTTCTTATGACGGTATCGTCAGCCCTGCCTACACTGTCCTTACGGCAAAGATCCCTATCTGCAATGAGTATTTTGCAGCACTTTTCAAGAACTATAAACTAATCAACGAGTTCAGAAAGAACTCACAGGGCATGACCTCCGATACATGGAACTTGAAATATCCGAAAATAGAAACAATCAAGGTGTATTTGCCGGAAATTGCAGAGCAGGAAAAAGTAGCCTCTATGCTTGTCACCCTCGACAAAAGGATTGCGATACAGGCAACGCTTGTCGAACAGCTCAAGAAGTATAAAAGAGGTCTCCTTTCCTATGTTTTTGAGGAAATGTCCGTTTCTAATGACGCAGACTCAACTGCATATCTTTTCTCAGAAATTGCTCAGCGAAGAAAGGAAAAGTACAGTCCCGATAGCGGAGTTGAATATCCGTGTATCGAGCTGGAACACATTGAGCCAGGAACGGGCAGATTGCTTGGTAGCGTTTCATCTACGATGCAGAGCAGCATTAAAACGGTGGCGAGAAGCGGAGATGTTCTCTTTGGAAAACTGCGACCTTATTTGAGAAAGTTTGCGTTTGCAGAGCAGGATATTGTTTGCTCATCGGAAATATGGGCATTTATCCCCTCAGAATATGTTATCCCCCAATACCTCTATTATCTTGTTCAGACAGAGCATTTTCTTAGAGTAGCCAACATAAGCTCTGGCACCAAAATGCCAAGAGCAGAATGGGCAAACATAGAAAAAGAACTTTTTGACATACCTTGCATTCCAACTCAAGAGAAAATAGTTTCAATTCTTGAAGCAATAGACAAGAAAATCTGCACATCCGGCGATAGCCTAAGAATGCTCATGAACTTTAGGGAGGGCTTGTTGCAGCAGCTCTTCATATAAAGAGCTGCTGCAACAATGCTGCCTTAGTCCGTCCGAGCTGAGATATAAGACCTTCACCTTTAGAGATTAGAGCATCAAGATTAGAAGCCAAGAATGAAATCTTTTTCTGTATTTCTATTGGTGGAAGAAGAAAGCGATATTGTTTATATTGCTCAGCGTTAATTCCCGGTTGACCAGATCGAGCAGACTCAAGCATTACCCATCGTCTATATGCTTCGGTTAATGTGTTCTGAAAGACATAACTACAATCCACGCCTGAATTTACATGGATGCGAATAAGAAACCCTGCAAAATATAGCTCCCCATCGCTTCGCCGATAGCAATAGCTTTTACCCACAGATGCCCCTGTACGAGCAAATAAAATGTCGTTTTCCTCAACTCGATATTTCTCTTCCACTTGCCCTTCTGGGGAAACCAGCTCGTCTTGAATATAAAGATGGGAGCTATCGTCTATATCCGTGATCCTAATGTACTTATGGGACCCGTCGTAGATCGTCGCAGCGGCATTTATACCATACTCAAAGCCACTTGCTACATCACTCAGAGACACTTCTTTCCATGTTTCAGGCGAATAGTAAGGATTGGCTTTTGAGCTGAGAAGTACAGACATGACACCTCTTTTATACTTCTTGAGGGCGTCTACTATTTTTTTTTGAGATTCAATACGACGATCAAGTATTGCGAAAAAGTCCACAAGTCTCTGCTGCTCGCCAATAGAAGGAAATATCACCGTTCCCGTTAGAACAAATGAGTTGTTCACTTTCATGTCATGTTTTGCGCCAATATTAACCAGAGGCTTGAGAAATTTATTTAATCGGAGATCATTGGCAAAATACAAATCAATGAACCGTGGAACAACGGTATTTAGAGGATGATACACGGCATAAAGAGTAGATACAATACCTGGAACGCCTTTATTGACTTTTACAATACCGTAGGGATTTGCCTTGAGTGGACTCTTTGTATATACAATATCATCTGTTTCAACAACATGGTATTCAGCCACACTCTCACCTGCAAATGACCGCCCCTGAAAAGCTATTTGATTTACAACGCCATATTCGCCAGAAACAGAAAGAACATCTTCTTTTCCAAACGCCAAGCCTCTATTACGCTCTACGTTTTCAACAAGATAGTGTGATAGTTCCTTTTCTTCCCACGGCTCGTCAAAGC
Organism: Eubacteriales bacterium; assembly: GCA_030526005.1. Lineage (GTDB taxonomy): Bacteria > Bacillota > Clostridia > Lachnospirales > Lachnospiraceae > JAGZHZ01. The sequence goes on along the minus strand of JAUNDP010000006.1, from coordinate 28,691 downwards.
CCGGAAAGCGGAGCTTCGGACGCTTTTCGAGACCGTTACTAGAGGATACATTTGCCATAATTATTCACCCTCCACTTCAAAAGGAAAATCAAGTCCAAGCTCATCAAAAAATGGTTTTAACTCGGCGTCAATTCCTTTAATTTCTTTTTGTAGCTTACGAATTTCAGCAGCAACTTCATTAAGATCAATTTCTTCTTCAGGTTCAAAGGTATCTACATAGCGAGGAATATTGAGGTTAAAGTCGTTGTCTTCAATTTCCTGCATAGTTGCAACATGGGCATATTTGTCAACATCTTTGCGCTGTTCGTAAGTCTCTACAATTTTATCAATATCACATTCTCTGAGAATATTCTGATTTTTCCCAGCTTCAAAATCTTTAGAGGCATCAATGAAAAGAATATTATTAAAATTAGCGCTGCGTTCTTTTCTAAGTACCAGGACACAAACCGGAATACCAGTACCAAAAAAGAGATTTGCAGGCAGACCTATCACAGCGTCAAGAACATTTAATTTTTGTATAAGATATTTACGAATTACTGCTTCCGCAGCTCCGCGGAAGAGAACACCATGAGGCAATAAAACAACAGCACGACCATCTTCGTCCATATGATGAACCATATGCTGAACAAAGGCAAAGTCAGCTTTGCTCTTAGGGGCGAGTTTTCCATATTCATTGAAACGTTCATCCTCCATGAAACGCATATCTGCAGACCATTTTGCAGAATATGGAGGATTGGCAACTTGAACACGGAATTTCATATTTCCAAAGCAATCATGTTCTAAAGTATCGCCATTATAGATATTAAAATTGCGATATGGGATACCACGAAGAATCATGTTCATTCGAGCTAGATTATATGTAGTAGAGGTCAATTCCTGACCATAATAATTGCGGACATTTGCATAGTTTTTAAGGCGAAGCAGCAGTGAGCCAGAACCGCAGGTTGGATCAGCTGCTTCCTTTACGTCTGTCAATCCAAGACAAGCAAGACGGCATAGCAGTTCAGCAGGTCCGGAAGGCGTGTAAAATTCGCCGGCTTTTTTTCCGGCAGTTGCGGCAAATTGTCCAATCAGATATTCATAGGCATTTCCAAGAACATCAATTTTTGTATCTTCTACACTAAAATTGATTTCATCCAATGAAGCGATAATTTTAGCCATGACGGCGCTTCTGTCCTTTACGGTATGACCAAGTTTAGTGGAATCAAGCTGCATATCGGAAAACAAACCGTCAAAATCTTCTTGGGAATCATTTCCAATAGTGGAATCCATTAATGAGTTGATTGCTTTTTGCAGAAACTCAATATCAAAAGAACGATTCTCCACCATTTTTACCATTTTATGAAACAAAAACTGTGGTTCAATGATATATCCTAAATCACGCAAAGCTTCTTCAATGACAGCTGCTTTGTATTCTTCATCTTTCCATGCTTCTTCATAAGTGATATCATCATCTTTTAAAAGATTTACCATATATTTTTCTGTTCTGTCAGAAAGATAGTAGTAGAAGATCATGCCCAAGATATAATTTTTGAACTCATAAGCTTCCATATTTCCTCTGAGGGCATTTGCCATTGCCCACAATTTGTTACAAAGCTCTTTTTGATGAGCCTGAATTGAATTATCCATTTTTAAATCTCCTTATTGATATTTCTCTGTGTGCGTTCTAATAAATTCTACGATACGATTGACTAAAGAACGCTTTTTCAATAGTGGCAGCGCTTTGTTGATTCGGTCGCGGATATTACCGGCATCCATGATGCCAGAGAACTCATATTCCGAGATAAATTCTGTCAGCATAGAAGAATCGATATCTTCAGATTGGGCAAAAGCAATAATTTCTTCTTGTTTTGCTTCATTTTCAAAATCATTATAAGCAGAATCAATCTCATCTGCACTTTCCAATCCTACAACCACTCGATCCAGAAATGCCTGCAAAATTTCCACTTTGCGCAGTAACTGTGGATTATCTGTTCTTTTCAGTTCTTCTTTTATGTGTTTGATGTCATAATTTTTTTGCTCCGTATCATCAAAATGGATATTGCGAATCAGATTCATAATGTAAGCAACATTGATGCGATCGCTTTCCATTAGCTCAATACAAAAATCCACATCATTCAGAACCGATACAATTTCTCGATGCGCTTTTTGTTTTGCATAAAGCATAAGATATTTGCTCTTATAGTCCTGATATTCCTGTTCTGACATGATAAGCGCATCCTTATCGAAGCGAAATTCAACAAAGGTCTGTAAAGATTGCAAATATTTTGTCAGCTCACGGAATGTAATAACAAAGAGTTTTTGATCATCCTCGTTTTGCATGGTATCTACACATTCTGGAGAAAGCGCAATATCTTTCAGTTTTAAAACCATTTCATTAAATTTTTCAACAAAATATGGATATTCTGGAACAATTACTCCACTTGTATCATGACTCTGAGAAAATAATGCAATAGCATCGTCCGTACGCTTTTTTAGATTACGGTAGCAGATAATGATGCCGAAAGGTTTTGTTTCTTTTTCCACACGATTGGTACGAGAGAAAGCTTGCAGTAAATCATGATATTTCAGATCTTTATCCACATAGAGAACAGCCAGTTGCTTACTGTCAAAACCAGTAAGGAACATATTCACTACAAGTAAAATATCCAATGATTTTGTTTTTTTACCTTTTACACGATCCGAAATATCTTTATGATATGCCGAGAATGTATCGGTAGAAAAGTTTGTACTATATTTTTCATTATAGTCTGAAATAATACGTTCAAGAGCATCGCGGCTATGCTCATCTTTGCCTTCAGCATCTTCATTTTGGCCATAAGAGAAAATGCCGGTGATATTCAGATCATGTTTGATTTGTTTGAAAATATCGTAATATTTTACCAGCGCTTCTATTGAAGAAACAGCAAAAATTGCTGTGTATTGACAATTTCTTGTCTTGGATTTATGGTTTTGAATAATATGGTTGGCAATCAAAGACATTCTTTTTTCAGAGCGATATAATTCTCCGACGTCGATGGCATCTGCCATAGTGGGATCGTCCCAGTCAAAGTCTCCCTCCATTGTCTTTATATACTCTACATGGAAACCAAGAACATTATTATCAAAGATAGCATCCTTTATAAGATAGTTATGTACACATTCTCCGAAAAGCATTTCTGTAGTCTGCGTAATCTTGCCTTCTGTTTTTCCATTGACCTCAAAACGAGGTGTTCCAGTAAATCCGAAAAATTGTGCTTTCTGGAAATGACGTACAATATCCTTATGCATATCGCCAAATTGACTGCGATGGCATTCGTCAATGATAAAGACTACTTTTTCATCCTTGTATGCACTCATAATTTTAGCATATTGAGGACGTTTGACAGCATTTGCCATTTTCTGCATTGTAGTAACGATCAGTTGCCGGTTTTTATCTTGCATCTGCTTTACAAGGACATCCGTGCGATCTGTTGTATCAACAGAACCAGCTTCAAATTTATTGAATTCTTCTGTAGTTTGGGAATCCAAATCTTTACGGTCAACAAGAAAGATTACTTTTTTAATATTGGGATTTTTTGCAAGAATCTGTGCCGTCTTAAATGATGTCAGCGTTTTTCCGGCTCCCGTTGTGTGCCAAACGTAAGCATTTCTGTTTGTTAGCGTAGCCTGGCGGACAAGAGCTTCTACTGCGTACACCTGATAAGGACGCATAACCATCAAAAGCTTATCGGTATCATTCAAAATGGTATAACGAGTCAGCATTTTAATAATATGATCCCGTGCAAGGAAGGAAATACAAAACTCTTTTAAATTTGTAATACGGACATTATTGAAATCGGTCCAGAAAAAAGCAAGGCTGTAGAGCATATCCCTGTCAGAATTTGTAAAATACTTTGTATCAACACCGTTGGAAACAACAAAAAGCTGAATAAAATGATATAGTCCGTTATAAGAATGCTTTTTGTATCGCATTACCTGATTGACTGCTTCGCGAATGTCAATGCCGCGGCGTTTCAATTCAATCTGAATCAAAGGCAGTCCATTTACAAGAATGGTAACATCATAGCGATTTACATATTTACCAACGACCGTCGTTTGATTGGCGACTTGGAAAATATTTTTTGTATGGTCGGAATCAAAAAAAGATAGATAGATTTTACTTCCATCTTCACGTTCCAACACGAACTTATCTCTTAGGATTTTTGCACTTTGGAAAACAGATTTTCCAAGCATAATATTAAAAATACGTTCCCATTCTTTATCTGTCAGAGGCGAATCCAGCTTTGCAGAATTAAATAATTCAAATTGAATTTTGAAATTTTCTACTAAAGTATTATAGTCAGGGATCGAAACCGTGCGATATTCTTGTTTATTTAATTGATCAATGAGCTGTTGCTCAAGAGCAGCTTCGCTTTGGTATGGCATATCTTCAACTCCAATATTTGAGTATTTTTTTCTTTTAAAATAAGCTGATTTTAATGGAAAATCATAACTATTCATAGTATATCATGATTTCAATGAGAACTCAAATATTGCGTTTTGGCAGCGGCTGATTTTTTTGCCCTCATACAGCACATAGATTAAAGTATACAAAGCCATAATGCCGGAGACAATCGGGGCAATTTTTCCCAGCATTCCGAGGTCTGAGGCAAAATATTTACCAAAGAAATAGACCATAGGGATGCGCAGAAGGAGTGCGCTCGCACTGCAGCTCACCATCGTCCACACGGTCTTCTGGCGTCCGTTCAGATAGCCGTTCAGACAGAATACAATCGCAACGAGGATATAATCGTAACTGCAGGAGCGGAAAAATGGGATTCCTGCCGCAATTACATTTTCATCACTGGAAAAGACGCGGATCATAGAAGCAGGACTAAGCTGTGCCCAGATCCAAAATAAAAAGGATACTGACAGTGCAAAACTCATTCCATACCACAAAGATTTTCTGGCTCGTTCCGGCTTTCCGGCGCCGATATTCTGCGCTGTGACAGCGGCGAGGGCGTTTGCCATTGACGTTGCAGACAGCATGGCAAAGACGTCATATTTGCTGCTGATTCCGACGACGGATGCTGCAAAGACGCCGCATTTGTTCATCACTGTCATCAGATACAGAAAGGAAATCCGAACCATCATCTCCTGAAAAGAAATCGGTATTCCGACAAAAGCCAGTTCCTTTGCGACTGTTCCCGTGATCCGAAAGCTGGAGAGCTTAAAATCAAACAGAAAATGACTCTTTTTCAGATAAATGATGGATAAGATCATGCTGAATGCCTGTGACAAAACGGTGGCGAGCGCTGTACCGCTGACTCCCATATGACAGTATTTTACAAAAATAATATCGAGGACGATGTTCAAAAAGCAGGCAATTCCCACAAAGATCATCGGCCGTGTGGAGTCGCCGTATCCTCTTAACAGAGCGCTGATCGCATTGTATCCGCAGATAAAAATATTTCCGAGAGAACAGATGGTGACATACTGTGCCGTCAGATCAAAAGCTTCTTTTGGTGTCTGCAAAAGATTCAGCAGCGGATCTCGAAATGAAATCATTCCCACAGTGAGCAAGACGGCTGTGACGGCAAAGACGCTGAGCGTCGTTCCGATCGTCTGCCTGACACGCGTGAGATTTTTCTGCCCCATATACTTTCCGATTAAAATGGTACTTCCAAGCGTCAGACCAGAGACAAGGCTAGTGATGATCTGGGTGACCTGCGTTCCCGTGGAGACGGCGGCGACACTCTCGGAATCGCAGTATTTTCCGACAACAAAGAGATCGACTGCGCCGTACAGAGACTGTAAAATGTTTGCAATTAAAAATGGAATCGCAAACAAAAACAGAGTCTTTCCAATACTCCCGTCAGTAAGATTTGTCTTTTTCATAATAAAATCCTCTTTCCTCAAATGTTCTTTCTTTTTTTATTATAGCGGTTCTCGAAATAGGGGCAAGAGATTTTTTATCGATTTATTTTTTACACTTCTCTTTTGTATTTGGCAGTGATTTCGTCAATGATTTGCTCTACTGTCTTTTCACCGCTGGCGATGCTATATAAGTTTTGATAAGATGCTTTTGTCAGAAGCATATTTTCGACTGCCATGGTTGCGGCGACTTGATTGAGCTGTTTCTTTTTTTCATAAGACAATGATTTTTTTTCCATAAGTTTTTCCCTCTTTTCGTGCTTAAATTTTCCCAATAAAATTATAACATAAATGCGTTGTCTGGGTGATAAGATTCTGAAAAATATGATTGTGTGATAAAATGAGAGGGAAGATCAAAATAAATGGAATAAGAGATAAGAATAAGGCGGATGAAAACAATGAAATAAGAGATAAGAATAAGGCGGATGGAAACAATAGGATGACAGATGAACATAAAACAGATAAGACAGATCAAAACAAAAAGGAGAAATACAGTGAAAATAAGACAGATTAAAGAAAGAAAAAAACAATATCTGGATCTTTTGCTTTTAGCAGATGAGCAGGAGGATATGATTGATCGCTATCTCTCAAGAGGAGAGATGTTTGTGCTGGAAGACAATGGCGTAAAAGCAGAATGTGTAGTGACAAAAGAGGGGGAAGGACTGTATGAGATCAAAAATCTGGCAGTCTGTCCAATGTGTCAGAGAAGGGGATATGGCAGAGCGCTGATACAATTTTTATTCGAGCGTTATACAGATTGTGAGACAATGATTGTCGGAACAGGGGACAGTATTTTGACAATACCATTTTATGAACGATGTGGTTTTCAAGAATTTAAGAGAGTAAAAAATTTCTTTACCGATTATTATGACCATCCGATTTTTGAGGGAGGAAAGCAGCTGGTGGATATGGTATATCTGATGCGGAAGCGGTAAGAGACGGTATGTGAAAAATAGCATGGTGATATTAGAAAAGATAAAAGCTATACCATAGTTTTCTGGGGAAATCAATAGTAATTTACAAAAAAGTGTGGTAAAATAAAGAAAACAACAAATGAGGAGAATAAAGGAGCATGATGAACAAAGAGGTTTATTTAAAAAATGTGGCTGAGAGTTTAGCCTTATTGAGTCTGGAAGTGTCAATTTTAAATGCGGTAAATCTCTATGACATTAACATCATTGCAGAAGATTTTTTTCCCGGACTGTTGAATCTTATCTATGGATATGAATTGAAAAATGTAAATCATTTAGAGAAAAATGCCCCTGCGATTGATTTAGTAGATCCCAAAAATCGGGTAGCAGTTCAAGTTACATCAGATAATAGCAGCACAAAGATCAAGCATACGATAGAAGAATTTAATAAAAACCAAGCGTATCAGACCTATGATAGATTGATTGTACTGATTTTGACGCAGAAGAAAAGATACTCATCCAATTTTGATACCAAGGGAATGTTTTCGTTTGAAAAAGGAAGAGATATTTGGGATATGGAAAAACTGATGAAAGATGTTCGAGAGTTGGAAACAGAACAAATAAAAGCAATCAGTAATTACCTGTCAGAAGAATTGTGTAATAAATATTATTCGGTGAAAAAAACGCAGGCCAGTGAAGTAGATACAATCATAGATTTGATAGAGTATATTTCAAAACATAGAACATGGAAGAAACCTTGTGAAACAACGGTAGATCCGGAGTATAAAATTTATAAAAGGTTTCGAGATTTTGCAGATAAATTGATTGCGGAATATACGACACTTTACACACTTTATGGAGAAGCATTGAATATTGTAAATGAAACACTGGGGATAGATGAAGCGCAAGACATTACTATTATGTTCTATTTACAGGATATCAGCATACAATTTTTGGAAGAGGAAAATAATAATCCGATTGCAGCATTGAATAAACTGGTTACATATTTTGAAACAAAATTAAGTAGTAATGGTAAAAAGTATGACCGTTCTGCAATTAAATTTTATCTTGTCAACGAAATGATTAAATGCAGAGTATTCCCAAATGAAAGGAGTGAGTATGATGCTGGCAAGTAGCAATGCACTGAAATCTTCCGCAATGTATATTGGCTATCTCATACTCAAAGAGATACAAAAGCAGGAAGCGGAAAAGATTTCCATTTATGATATATCCAAAGCATTGAAGAAGGCGGGAATCACAAGCAGCAGACAGCTGATTTTGGGTCTTTCCTTTTTATATTCTGTTAATATTGTTGAATTTGAGGAGGCGAATGTATGGGTAAAGAAATAAATCGTATTCGCCTCAACCGGCTTTATTCAGAAAATAATATTTTTGAGGAGATTTCTTTTCATGACGGAGTCAATATTATATTAGGTGAGAAGTATGATAATCGTTCTGTAAAAGGCAGGAAAACAAATGGTGTTGGCAAGTCTATGAGTATTGAATTTTTGGATTTTGGTTTCTTGAATGACTATGAAAAATCCAGAATTGTGAAAATACCGAAAGAAGTGTTTCCATTAGAAGAAAACGTAATATTGGATCTAGATATAGGAGATGAAGCTATCACTATAAAAAGAAACCGGAAACAGGCAGATCAACCTATAATCATTAGAGAAGGAAAAACAGTATCTTTTGATAAAATTCAGGATGCAAGAGAATATCTGACCGGAATTATTTTCCCGAAGTTAAATGGGCAGAAAGTACCTAGCTTCAGAACTTTGTTTTCAATTTTGATGCGAGATGAACGTTCAGAATTTAAAGATATTATCAAATGCCATGATTCAGCAAAAAACATTCCGGATGATTTAAGCGCACACTTGTTTTTGTTAGGATTTTCCTTGGAATCATATAAAAACACTTTAGAAACCATTAAGGAGATAGGAGCAGTCAATACTGTCCTTAAAAAAGATAAAAAGGAACTGACGCAAGAAGGGAAAAAGAAGATCTCAGATGTCAGGGCAGAGTTGAATGCGTTGGAAGATGAATTAAAAAAATTGGAAGATGCGATTGAAAGTTTTAAAACAAATGAGACATTTGATTCTATGGAGGCAGAACTTATTGAGCTGGAGAACTTGCTGGATCAGTTGCGCAAACGTCAGAAGGCTTTGCGGTATGATTATGAAAAAATCAGAAAAATGCCAAAGCCGGAACAGATAGACGACAAAGAAATTGAATTGGTCTATAATCAATTTAAGAGTGAGCTGGGAACAGCAGTAGTAAAATCTTTGAATGAAGTCATAGGGTTTAAGAGCAAGATAGAGGAATTTCAAAGAACATTGGTAAACCAAAAAGCAAAAGAATTAGAAGGCCAATTGAAAAGTATTGCGGAACAGATTCGGGTGCTAGATGATGAATATTCAGAGAAACTGCAAGTCATTGATAAAAAAGGAGTGCTAAAGAATCTAAAAGTAAGTTTAAAGATTTATGAGGCGAAGAAAGATTCCATTTCGCATACGAAGTTTTTGTTTGATCAATACGAAAAGAATGAGAAAAAGAAAAGAATACTGAATTTACAAAAAACGCAGCAGCTTATAGAAATCGATAGAGAGATCGAGAAAAATAAAGAAATCATTAATGACTTTATCAATACTGTTTTGGAAATTCATGAATCTATCATGGGAAATAAGGAATGTTCATTTAGTATCCAGACTATTGATAAGGCACGCAGAAAAACGCCAGTTGAGTTGACACTTCGCATTTATGATGACGGAAGCCATAGTGTAGACAGAACAAAAGTGTTTATTTATGATATGGCATTATTATTTAATCAATATACTAGAGACAGGCATCCGTTATTTTTAGTGCATGACAATATTTTCGATGTGGATCAGGATACGCTTGTTCAGTGTTTGAATTACATTTACAAACAGGAAGAACAATATCAGGACTTTCAATATATTCTCACATTGAATCGAGATAAAGTCGAAAATGAGGAGCAGCGGAAATTGATTCAGATGAATATTGATGAACATCAGGTAGCTGTGTTTACGAAAGAAAAGAAATTTTTAGGACAAAACTATCAGGAAAAATAAAGCAGGAAGAGGCTGTCGCACTAAGTAATTAGTGCGCAGTCTTTTCTTATATTTTTTGAATGTGTGAGTGGCGATATCTGCTGTCCGGAATAGATTTTAAAATCTGGGAGAGAATAGAAGTAACTTGAACAGATGGAGGGAATCATGGCAGAATCGGTCTGGCTGGACAGCCAAAAAAAGCATGAGTTTCAAACATTAGAGGGAAGTAAAAAAACAGATGTGCTGATTATTGGAGGCGGTCTGTGCGGAGTTTTATGCGCTTACTTTTTAAAGAACGCAGGAGTGGACTGCCTGCTTGTCGAAGCGGACACGATCGGCAGCGGCATCACAAAAAATACAACGGCGAAAATTACATCTCAGCATGGATTGATTTATGATAAGCTGATCCGGTCAAAGGGAAAAGAGAAAGCGCTTTTCTATCTTCAGGCAAATGAGAGAGCGCTGGAGAAATACAGGGAACTTGCAGGAGAAATCGACTGTGATTTTGAGGAAAAAGATGCGTTTGTCTACTCTCTTCTGGACCGAGACAAAATAGAAAGAGAAGTGACTGCCGTAAATTCACTTGGCTTTTCGGCTGAATTTTGTGAGGAACTGCCGCTGCCGTTCGAGACGGAGGGAGCGATCAAATTTCCGAGACAGGCGCAGTTTCATCCTCTGAAATTTCTGGAAGCGATATCAAAAGATCTGAAGATATATGAACACACATTTATAAGGGATCTTTCGCCTGATACGGCGTGGAGCGATCATGGGCAGGTGACAGCGAAAAAGATGATTGTGGCGACGCACTTTCCATTTTTAAATAAACATGGAAGTTACTTTATGAAGCTGTATCAGCACCGTTCTTATGTGCTGGCGCTTGAGAATGCGCCTCATGTCCATGGAATGTATGTCGATGAATCAAAGACGGGGATGTCATTTCGAGATTATAAAAATTTGCTTTTTGTAGGCGGAGGCAGTCACCGAACGGGAAAGACAGGCGGAGGCTGGCAGGAGCTGAGAGAGTTTGCAGCCGCGTGCTATCCGTCAGCGACGGAAAAGTATGCCTGGGCGACCCAGGACTGTATGAGCCTTGACAATGTTCCATATATTGGGCAGTACTCAAAAAGGACGCCTGATTTATATGTTGCTTCTGGGTTTAACAAGTGGGGCATGACTTCATCCATGGTCGCTGCCATGCTGCTGTGCGATCTGGTGATGGAAAAAGGGCACGAGTGGCAGGAGTTATTTTTGCCGTACCGAAGCATCTGGAAACCGCAGCTGTTTTTAAATGGCGCAGAGGCAGCGCTTAATCTGCTGACGCCGTCTTTGAGGCGATGCCCGCATATGGGATGCGCGCTGAAATGGAATAAGCAGGAACATACATGGGACTGCCCGTGCCATGGGTCACGTTTTGAAAAAGATGGCAGTTTGATTGATAATCCGGCGACAGGAGATGCAGAAGTTGAATAAATATTTTGAAGGATTTTATTACAAACACCAGAAAGGGAAAGACACGCTGTGTATCATCGCAGGACATTCTGAATCGGAATCGTTTATCCAGGTGATCACACAGGATCATGTCTGGAAAGCGCCATATCAGAAAGGAAATCTGTTTTCCGATAAAGGAATCATTTTGAATATAAAAACACCGCAGCTTGTTCTGAGAGGAAAAATCCGATATCGGGAGTTGTCTCCGATTCGATATGATATCATGGGACCGTTTCGCTTTTTTTCGATGGAGTGCAGTCATGGCGTGGTCAGTATGTGGCACAGACTGGAAGGAAAAGTAGAATTAAATGGAACCGTCATCGACTTTACAGGCGGAAAAGGATATATTGAAAAAGACAGCGGAAGATCTTTTCCAACGAAGTATACCTGGATACAGGCAAATGATTTCAAAGAGCCGTGCTCCATCATGGCAGCAGTGGCGACGATACCATTTTTCGGTCTGAAATTTCGAGGGTGCATCTGTGTGATTCAATACAAAGGAAAAGAATACAGAATGGCAACGTATCTGGGTGTTCGAGTCGTTGTATGTACAAAAGATAAAATTGTGCTGAGACAGGGGAAATACAGATTGGAGATAAAAATAAAAGGGCAGAATGGTCAGGAATTAAATGCGCCTCAAAATGGCGAGATGAAAAGAACGATTCTGGAGACGGCTTCGTGTGATGCGGAATTTCGATTTTACAGAAAAAAAGAGATTATCTTTCATTTGCATTCAAGACAGGCGAGTTTTGAATTTGAAAGTTGACAGAAAAATATTTTGGCGTAACAGAGATATTATATGATACAATTTATTAAAGTATAGTTGGGAAGCCGATTACATGCAGACAAGGTGATTCATGGGGAAGAACAAACGAAAAGGTGGGGAATGATGAGAAAGAAAAAAAGTATGTTTCTGTTTGGCACCGCTGTGATGATGATGTCAGCAACGGCGGCAGACGCAGAAGAGGCAAGCGCTCCTCTGCGGGCGGTCATTTTTTATCAGGAACAGACCTGGATACAAGACATTAATATCATGCAGCAGATCGCACAAAGTATACAGAGAAATCTGGAGGATCATCCGGAGGTGGCGCTGAGCTGTTACGGGACGGAAAATCTGTCGATGACGCAATCGATGAAAGCGGCAGTCAACATGAGAGCAGATGTCATGATCTGCTATGGCGTGGATTCCGAGGAGGCAAGGGCTGGATACAAAAGTCTGACCGACCACGATATCCGCATCCTTATGGTGGATGGAGACGTGGAGGACAGCGGGCGATTTGCATATATTGGAACAGACAACTATGGAGGAGGAATCCAGGCGGCAGAGATTATATTGAATGAAAAAGGAAAAGAAGCAAAAGTGGCTGTGCTTGCGCCAAGTTTAGGAACAGGACTGCGCAGCGTCGGGGCGCGGCTGGACGGATTTGAGGCTGCCGCAAAGGAAAATAAGATGAATATCACAGCATACTGTGAGACGACATATGATTCGCTGACTGCAATCGAAAAGATTGAAATTCTTTTGGAAGAAAATCCAGATCTGGAGGCGCTGTTCTGCGCAGAGGCAGTCTCAGGGCAGGCAGCGGCGGACGTGGTGGAAGAGATGGGGCTGAAAGATCAGATGATGGTGATTACATATGACAAAAATCAGCGCATCGAGGAAGATTTGAGAAAGGAAGCGATTGATGTGACGCTGGCGCAAGACACGGAAGCAATCGGAAAGGCGTGCGCACAGCAGCTGATTGCGCTTGCGGCAGACCGAACGATGGAGAGCGGCGATGATGCAGCGTTTGAATGTATTCCGCTCACAGATCAGGATCTGGAGGAGGAAGAGTATGAACCGTAAAAAGAAATTTTTTTCATTGAATAAAAAGATTTTTCTGTTCGGTATTTTCCTGTCTGCCTTTTTTGTTCTGTTTTTTCTGGGATTCTGGGCGAGCAGCCGTTATATCGTCGGACAGCAAAACCGTTTGCTGGAAATTCAGCATCAGTTTTCTGTTGTTGTGAACGGACTTCATGGGGCGGACGGCAGCCTGTATACTTATGCCCAGGGACGAAAGGAAGAGTTAAAAGAGCGATGCGGCAGTATTTTACAGGAGATAAAAACGGCGGCAGATGAACTGTCGCACTATTTAAATCAGCCGATTTTCACAGATCTTTCCTATATGGTAGAAGCGTACATACAAAGTGCAAACCGTATTTTGACAGAGACAGAAGCGGGAACAGGACAGTTTTTAGCCAGGTATCAGGAATCGGCAGAACATATCAGTTTGATGGACGGATTGATGGGGCAGTATACAGCGGCAGTCGATCAGGACAGAATCGAATGTCAGAAAAAACTAAAAGAGATCCAGAAAGTGACAGAACGTGTGACAGTGATTGCAGGAGTCATGCTGCTGGCTGTGTGCATTGCTTTTCTGATGAGTTTTTCAAAAAGAATTACGAGAAATCTGACATTGCTGACAAATCGGGCTGAAAAAATCTGTGATGGCAAATGGGATACCCAGATATCAGATGAAGAGTTTGAGATGGTAAAAAAAGACAGGAACGAGGTAACCGTGCTGACAAAGGCTTTTTATCGGATGCTTCAGATGATAAATATGCAGATTGAACAGTTAAAGATACAAAAGGAGATAGAGCGGCGCTTAAAAGAGGCAGGAGTGAAGGAAGCTAAGATGAAAGCGAGGCTGGAACACGCGCAGCTTCTGACACTGCAGTCCCGTGTCAATCCCCATTTTCTGTTCAATGCGTTAAATGTGATCGGAGGACAGGCCGCGGAAGAAGGAGCCGATCAGACCCTGGACATGATTTTTCAGACAGCCGATTATCTACGCTACTCACTGAGCAAGCTGGATAAAATCGTGACGCTGGAGGAAGAATTTCAAAATGTGGAAGATTATCTGATGATCCAGAAACACAGATTTGCACAACGACTGAATTTTTTCATCGAGTGTGAGGAGGAATGTAAAAAGGCACAGATTCCTTCTATGATTTTGCAGCCGCTGTGTGAAAATGCGCTGATCCATGGCATAATGCCTGTGAAGGAGGGCGGAAAAATCTGCGTGACCTCATGGAAGACAGGGGAGATGATTCACATTCGTGTGACAGATGACGGAGTAGGATTTTCAAAGGAACGATTGGAGGAAATTCGTGCGCGGCTGGAACAGAATGAATACGATGACACGCAGGGAATTGGAATAAATAATACGATACAGCGGCTGAAGATGTATTTTCACAGAGCGGTGACGTGTGAGATTGAGAGTGAAACAGGAAAAGGAACGAATGTGATCGTAAGTTTTCCGGCGCAGATGCAGCGCATAGACAAAGAAGAACAAGGCAGGGGGAAAATATGGTAAAAGTAGTTTTGGCGGATGACGAGCCGCTGGCATTGACATTATTGCAGCATATGATTGACTGGAAGCGGTTTGGGCTGACGCTTTCTGGATGTGCAAAAAATGGGGATGAATTATATGAGATGGTTCTGACTTTTCAGCCTGAGATTGTGATTACGGACATTCGGATGCCGGGAAAATCAGGACTTGAGATTATTGCAAAAACGCTGGAAGCAGGGATGCCGACACATTTTATTATCATAAGCTCGCATACAAGTTTTGAGTATGCCAGAAAAGCAATCCAACTCGGCGCAGAAGACTTTTTGCCTAAGCCAGTGAGCAGAGCGGAACTTGTAAAGACGCTGAAGCTGGTGCTGGAAAAACTAAAAATGCCGGAACATAAGGAGGAATCCTACCGAAAGCTGATCCAGACGGCAAAGGGATATATAGATTTAAATTTTGACAAGCATCTGACCCTGGACAGCGTGGCTTCTCATGTGTATGTGAGCCCAAGCTATTTTTCCACGCTGTTTAAGAAAGAGACGGGAGTCAATTTCAGCGAATATGTGACAAATGTGCGGATGGAGAATGCAAAACGACTTTTGGATGACGCGGAATATACAGTTGCGCAGATTTCAGAGATGGTCGGATATAGAGATGCAAAACATTTTAGCAGCGTTTTTCAGAAATACTATCAAGTGTCGCCGGCACAGTACAGAAAATAAGAGATGAAGTGGGAAATCTTTTGATTTTCTCGGAGATCTTTTTGTCTTCCGCCGAAAGAATTGACTTTTCATCTGAAATCTTTTATGGTGTGTTTACGTTAATAAAGAACGACAAAACAAAGGAAAAGCGCGCAGTACTTTGGCAGAGAGTATAAAAGAAAAACGGAGGAATGAAAAGATGAAAAGAAAACAAGTCATGGCGATGATGATGGCGATGGCAATGACGATGACGGCGGCGCCGATGGTCAGCTGTGCAGGAAATTTAGATCCGGAATCTGATGCAAAGAGCGTAGCGCTGCAGGTAGCGGCAGAGGGAGCAGTTCTGTTGGAAAACGACGGAATTTTACCGATTCAGAAAGATGAGACAAACGTTGCAGTGTTTGGAAGAACACAGATTGATATCAGCAAGGGAGGCGGCGGATCAGGAACGGTTCACACAAAGGCTTCTTATAACTTTATACAAGGATTTGAAGAGGCTGGTATTTCATACGATCAGGAATTATATAAGACATATGAAGAATGGTGTGCAGCCAACTCCGCCGAGGGTGACAGCAGCACATTCGGAACAATGGGAAATGGAGCGTCTCAGCCGGAAATGCCGATTGATGGATTAAATATGGATGAGATTGCACAGCGCAGCGACGTTGCTGTTGTCATTTTCGGACGCAACTCCAGTGAAGGCGGAGACCGTCAGGCAATCGAGGGAGACTGGTATCTCTCAGAAGGCGAGGAACAACTGCTTGCCTCTGTAAGCGATTCTTTTGACAAGGTTGTCGTTATTTTAAATACAGGCGGTATGGTTGACACAAGCTGGATTGAGACATACGGCGTCAATGCAGTTTTGGAAGCATGGCAGCCGGGCGGATATGGCGCAATCTCAATCGGAAAAATTATGACAGGTGAGATTAACCCTTCCGGAAGCATGATGGACAGCTGGGCATATGAGTACGATTCCTATCCGGCACAGAGCGTGGCAAGCTCCTCTTTTGGAATAAATGTGGTAAATCCGATCTATGGGGAAGACATCTACGTTGGATACCGCTATTTTGAGACATTTGATCCGGAGGCAGTCCGCTATGAATTTGGATATGGACTGAGCTATACAACATTCGAATATGAAGTAAAAGAAGCAAAAGTAGAAAATGATAAGGTTGAAATCCGTGTAGATGTCACAAACACAGGAGACTGCAGCGGAAAAGAAGTCATTCAGGCTTACTACAGCGCGCCTGTGGGAACGCTTGGAAATCCGGCATATGAGATGGGAGCATTTGCAAAGACACCGGAACTGGCTCCGGGAGAGAGCTGCACATTAGATCTGTCTTTTGATGTGGCAGATATGGCTTCCTATGACGACTCAGGTGTGACAGGCTGTGAGAACAGCTATGTGCTGGAGGCAGGAGATTATGAGATCTATGTGGGATCAACCGTGAAAGAGAAGGAACCTGTGACGACATATACAGTGGACGAGCTTGTTGTGACAGAAGAACTGACAGAAGTTCTGGCGCCGACATTTGCATTTGATGTGGCAAAGGCTGTTCAGGATGAAGAAGGAAACTATGTGATGAGCATGGAAAAAGCGGCTTTGCGCTCAGAGGACAATAAGATAGAAGAAAAATGGGATACAGATCTGGAATCCTATGAACTGACAGGAGTGGACAAAGGAATCAAACTGGGGCATGTGGCAGATGGATCTGCTGCAATGGAAGAGTTTATCTCTCAGTTTACACTTCCGGAACTTGTTCAGATCTTTGGAGGAATCTACGGTGTTCGTACGGATAATTACCATTATTTCCCTGAATCAGCAGCTGGGGCGGCAGGCGGAATCGGCCAGACATTGGAAAACCGCGGCGTAAACTTTGCTGTTATGGCAGATGGCCCTGCCGGACTGCGTCTGACAATGGATGAGGACGACCAGGGAAATACCTACTTCCCGATGGGAACCATGCAGGCTTGTACATGGAATCTGGACTTACTGGAACAGACAGGCGCTGAAATCGGAAAAGAAGCAAAATACAATCAGGTCAGCGTATGGCTGGCTCCTGCAATCAATATCCATAGAGACCCTCTGTGCGGACGTAACTTTGAATATTATTCAGAAGATCCGGTTCTTGCCGGACAGTGCGGCGCAGCGGTGACAAAAGGAATCCAGTCTGCAGGCGTAGGCGTCGCTGTAAAACATTTTGCCCTGAACAATCAGGAATACAGCCGCAGCGGCGGAGACTCCATTGTGACAGAACGCGCGCAGAGAGAAATCTATCTGAAACCATTTGAGATTCTGACAGAACAAAGTGATCCATGGTTTATTATGACTTCTTATAATAAAATTAACGGTTCTTATGCGGCGACAAACTATGAACTTTTGACAACCGTACTGCGTGAGGAATGGGGATTTACAGGATCTGTCATGACAGACTGGGCATCCGGAAAAGATAATGGAAATGCAAGTATGCTTCGCGCACAGGGCGATCTTTGTATGCCAAGCCTTGTAGGACGCGGCGATCCTGTCCTTCCGGAAGGATTCACAACAGAAGGCGCAACAGACAACTGGTATGGAACGGTACACAGCGGAGAAATTTACTGTGAATATTGTGGAACAAAATATGGAGATTATTCTCTGTTTAAGATTAACAATTTGTACGTTCCGGCGACAGAGCCTTGCTTTGACGTAAATGGCACAGTGGAATCCTGCGACCGTCCATATGAAGAAGCTGAAATTCCGCAGCTGCCGGAAGGATACACAAACGATGACGAATATATCTATGACGAAGAGGGAAATATTGTGACAGGATATTCCTCCTGGCTGCTCGACAGCACAGGACTGATCACAGGATTTGTTGCGGGAGACGTATCATTGGGAGAGATCGAACGATGTGCAGAAAATGTCTTTGAAAGTATTATCTTACTTGGAGCGTATGATGCAGTAGACGAGGCGCCTGCCGCAACTGCAGCAACAGCAGAATAAAAGAAAAAATAGAATGAAATTTTTATAAAGGGAGGCTGCCGTGCTAAAAGAAAGAGTTAGTGCGGCAGCGTTTTTTAGAAGGAAGATCCTTTGTCCTGAAATTTTAATATTTATATTTGGGATAGATCGGCGTATATGATATATTAGAAAAGAGTATCTGATTTATGTACACAGCGGTATTGATGACAAAAAACAGGAGTACAGACAGAATCACCAATTTTTATAAGGTGAGGAAATTTAAAAAGCAAAATATTTCTTAAAAAAATAAAAGGAGAAAACAAATGAGACATATTATTGAAATCACCGATTTTGAGGCGCCGGAACTGGATATCTATGCCAGATTGACGGAAGTACAGCTCTTAAACAGACATGAGCCGGAAAAAGGTATTTTTATTGCGGAAAGTCCAAAGGTTATAGAACGTGCTCTGGACGCAGGATGTATACCGATTTCTTTTCTGACAGAGCATAGACATATCGAAGGAGAGGCAAAAGAGCTGATTCAAAGATGTGGAGACGTTCCTGTGTATACAGCAGAATTTCATGTGCTGACGAAACTGACAGGGTTTCAGCTGACGCGTGGAACGCTCTGCGCAATGTACCGTCCCAAGCTTCCATCTGTAGAAGAAGTATGCGCAGGCGCTTATAGAATTGCCGTGCTGGAAAATATTATGAATCCGACAAATATCGGAGCCATTTTCCGTTCTGCCGCTGCATTGAACATGGATGCCGTTCTGCTCACAAGCGATTGCAGCAATCCATTGTATCGCCGCGCAATCCGAGTCAGTATGGGAACTGTTTTTCAAATTCCATGGACATTTTTGGAACATAAGGCGGAGCAGCAGTATAAAGGAATACAGCTCCTTCAGAAATTTGGATTTCAGACTGCAGCGATGGCGCTGAACGATCAATCGATTTCCATTGATAATCCGAAATTGAGAGAAGCAGAAAAATTAGCGGTAGTACTGGGATCGGAGGGAGAAGGTCTCACACAGGAGACGATTGCACAGTGTGATTATACGGTGAAAATCCCAATGTCCCATGGAGTAGATTCTCTGAATGTGGCAGCGGCAAGCGCAGTTGCGTTTTGGCAGTTAGGACAGAGAAAATCTGGCTGTGATTGCTATGGTAATTTTTCATAATGTAGCTCATAAAAGTTCTCGTTTTATGCTAAAAAGTCATACTATAGCCTCTCAAAAGATTCTCGATATTCTTGTGGAGATACGCCGTAGACTTTACGGAAACATTTGGAAAAATGGGAAAAATTTCCGTATCCCAGTTCAATGGAGATGGAACTGATGGATTTTTCTGTTGTCTCCAGCTGCTTTTTTGCCTCTTCCATTTTTAATTCAATGATATAGTTGGAAAGATTTTTTCCTGTCTTTTTTTTGAACATCCGGGAAAGATATTCAGAGTTCAGAAAGACTTGACGAGCGATTTCTTCACAGGTAATCGGTTTGTCCAAATTCTGCCGGATGATTTCTTCAATCTTGGAGACGATCGTGAGAGAAGCCGGAAGATCAAGCGTCTTATTTTTTCGTTTCTGTGCCTCCTGAGAAAGTTTCTGAACTGCATCGTGAATCTGAAATACAGGAATCTCAGAACCAATGAAAAATTCTGCTGTCATATTAAAATAAGTATTTAAAAAAATCGGAATCTTTTCGCAGCGTATCTGCACATTGGAGCGGGAAACAGAAAAAGCAGTGTCAATCAATGTGAGATAGAGACTGGGAGAGAGCATGATGGCAGGAGGATCTTCATGACTCTCCAGAATCACTTCATTTAAAATATTTTTCAGAGAGAAAGAGAACGTTCCATCCAGTTTATCCGGGTCCGTTTCATTGACGGAAAAAAGAACGGGCAGAAAGAGGCGGTTCTGATCGAAGTGAATCGCCTGCTGCTTTGCCGTCAGAACGATGTGCTCATAATCCTGACTGTGATACAATCCTGTAGCAAAATTTCTCCAGAATTGTTCGTTGACTAAAAGATCGCTTCTGTGCTGTCTTTTGATACTGAGACGAATCATGGAAGTTTCATTTACTTTCTGGATTGCCCTTTGGATGATCTCTTCTATTTCTTTTAGATCAATCGGCTTTAACAGATAGTCCATGGCGCCGCATTTTAACGCCATGGAAGCATAGTCAAAACGAGAATGGCAAGTCAGTAAAATTTTAACAATATCAGGCGTATGTTCCTGCATCCATGAGATTAAATCGAGACCTGAACCATTTGGCATCTCGATATCTGTTATGACAATCTGGACAGCCTGTGTTTTTAAAATTTCTTTTGCTTCGATGATATTGCAGGCTGTAAAAATTTCATGGATTCCAAGATCGTTCCATGGAACCACAATTTTTAATGTGTTGAGTGTAATGACTTCATCATCTACGAGCAGCAGATTCATATTTTCCTCCTAACACCGCATCAGAGGCGGTATAAATTTTTTTGTATGGTCTGGCGAAAGAGCGGGTTCTGAGCCATCGAAAGGCAGCAGAGCAGTGATTTTAGCGCCGCCGTATTCCTCTGTATTAGAAAAGATCAATCGGGCTTCTGAGCCGTAAAGATAAGAGAGGCGTCTGCGGACATTCAAAATCCCAATGTGTTCGTTCGGATATGGTCCGGCCGACAGCGGGCTGTTTAACTCTTCAATCTGTTTCTCTGAAAAACCACATCCGTTATCTGAAATTTCAATTTTTAAAAAGTTTTTATCCAGGACAACACGCTGAATCGTGATCGAAATTCTCATATTCTGTATTTTTGAGTACGCATGTTTGATCGTATTTTCCACAAAAGTCTGAAGAAAAAGAACAGGGATCTTTCCGTCCAATGCCTTTTCATCTGCCTCGATCACGGTATCAAAGTTCGAGTCGTATCTCAATTCCTGTATATGAAGATAATTTTTTACATGTTTTAATTCTTCGCTGATACAGACAAGACTGTCCGACGAGCGGAACGTATACCGAAAATAATCCATCAGGCAGCGCGACATCTCTAAAATTTCACGGTAGTTCTGAGTCAGCGCGAGATTGTAGATGATATTCAGCGAATTTAAGAAAAAATGAGGTTTGATTTGAAGATTCAAGTACTGCAGTTCGGTATCCGCTTTGCATAGCTGTTCTTCATAGATCTGAACTTTCAGCCGATACAGTTCGCTGCTCATCTCATTAAACTGCTCCGTCAGAACAGAAAATTCATTTTTCCATTTTGAGACAGGAAGAATGACGCTTTGCTCTCCGCTTTTGAGTGCGTTCATGCCGGAGGTGAGCGTCTCCGTAGGAGTGATAACCTGTCTCCAAACAAAGGCGAGGACAATCAGAGCTACGAAAAAGATAACAAGTAAGATGACAGAGCTGTATACGGTATACTGCGTCAGATTTTTTAATATATTCTCCGGAGTCAAATACAGGGCAAGTGAAAAATTTCCGCTGTCTGACTCTGCTGTGATTAGAAGATGATCGGAAGAATATTGCGAGGAATCCGAAACCTGAATCTCAGGCAAAACCTGAAAAAAGGTACGATTTTCAGACGGCTGGTCGGAGGATAAAAAAAATACGGTTCCCTGAGTAGATTCCTGCAGCGTCTGTAACGGTCTGGAAAGATGAGGGAGGTACATCCATGATCCGACAAAGTAATTTTGATATTGAATCACTTCATATAATACCATCTCATGATCAATGGCAACAGGGGTCCAATATCGAAAAATGGGGAGAGAAGATGATTCCTGGGAAGAAAAATCTTCTTTGAGTTGCTTTGAAAATTTCTGACGAAAAGAATATGATTCTCTGCTTTGAGAATATAGGATAAAAGTATCATCCGTCATGTCAAAAAAGAAAAGCGCATCCGTGTTGCTGTAAGATTTAATATACGCCTGAAAATCTTTATAGATTTCCAGCTTTGCATTCTGCGATTCATCGGTTTCTCTGTGGAGTCCGGAAAAATCATGGGAAATGATATAGCTGGAAAGAAAAGACGAAGTCTGCTGAAGCTGGGTGTCGATATTATCGACATAGAGGGAAAGCGTTGTCTGTGTGCTGGAAATTGCTTCTTCTTTCATCAGACGCTGTGTGTACAAAATTGTAAAGCCATAGATAAGAAAAAGCAGCAAAAAAGCTGTTCCTAAAATAAGAAAAAGCTGTGTTCTGACAATATGATGATGTTTCTGAGTTTTACTGGAAATCAAGAAAAATCCTCCATTTCTGATAAAATCCCAGAACATAAAAGTGTTCTGGTTATATAAAATCAATTCTATTATAATAAAAAAAAGAAAGAAAGAGCAAGGGTCAAAAAGTCAAAATTGGAACAGCGCAGGTCAAAAATATGGCAGAAAAAAGGAGAAAAAATGGGATATAATACGAATCACGCAGAGAAATTTACGCAGAAAAAAGGAAAATGGAAGTTGAGGAGAATAAAAAAGATCGCTTGCGTGCTGGGAGCTGCAGTTCTCCTGTGCGGGTGCGGCGCAAAAGAGGAAGCTTCAAAGACAGAGGAGCATGAAGTGCCGGTCATCCGTATGGGAACAATTACAAACTCGTGGAGAGATGAGGAGGATCTGGCGGAAATCAGTCAGGCCTTGGGAGATCTGACAGAGAAAAAAGCAGGATTCCGCCTGGAACCTGTCTGGATTGATCCGCTTGAGTTTGAAAAGTATGTCTATGGGCTGACAGCGCAGGCGCTTGATATTTTCGTACTCTATGACAGAGATTATTATCGTTCTTATATCGAGAAAGGTCTGATTTTAGGACTGGGAGATTACATTGAGCAGTATGGAGCGAACATTCTGGATGTGATTACCATTCCAAAAGAAGAACTGTATGAAAATGACGGAGAGATTTACGGGATTCCAAAACCCATGCCGGATATCAATTCAAATGGAATTTTGATGAAGTCTTCATTTGTTGAGAAATATCATATGGATGTCACATCTATTAAATGTATGGAAGACATGGAACCGTTTTTAGAGATCATCAAAGAAAATGAACGTGATGTTACGCCTATTGTTCCCCATCAGACGACATCAGGGATCATCAGCCGTCAGCCGATCGGCGATGTTCTGGATCGGATGCTTTCCATGGTTTATTTTGACGATAAAACTTTAACTGTCCGAAATTTGTATGAAACACCGGAATATGAACAACAGTGCCGTCTGATCCGACGCTGGTATGAAGAAGGATATATCAATCCGGATATTCTTACAACGTGCGAGAGCGGGAGAACGCAGGTATACAATGGAGATGCGTTTTGCAGTGAATTTGTGGTTCGTCCGGATGAAGTAGAATACGAAGAAGCGCTTTATGGAGACGACATTATGATCGTGCCGTTTGATCGTCTGCCGGTGCTGACGACAAATGGTGTCTGGGAAATCATGTGGTGTGTCTCCTCCTCAACAAAATATCCGGAAGAAAGCGTAAAAGCGATTGATTTGATTTACAGCGATGAAGAACTGACAGACCTTTTGCTGTATGGAGTGGAACAAAAAGATTATGTGGTACTGGACGACGGAAGCATTGACTTTCCAGATCCGTATTCTCTGGATAATGCGCCATATTTTAACAAGACGAAATGGATTTTCAACCGATATCTTTCAAAGAGATGGAACGGTGTTTCAGAGAATATCAACGAAAAGATGCGCCAGTTTAATGAGAGCGCAGTCGTCTCCCCGGCATATGGGTTCCGGCTCGATTACAGCAAAATCACTGTTGATTTAACGCCGATCCGAGATCTGATTGAAGAGTATGAGCGAAAATTGGGATGCGGCATTCTGGATGTCGATACGGCTCTGCCTGAATTTCAGAGGAAGTTAAGAGAAAATGGATCAGAGGAACTGATCGCACAGGTGCAGGATCAATTAGATCAATGGAAAGAAGAAAGAAAAAATTAAGGAGAAGACAAGATGAAAAGAAAACAGGTAATGGCTCTGCTTCTTGCAGGAACAATGATTTGTGGAACAAGTACATCTGCTTTTGCAGCACATACAACAGATGAAGTGACAGAGATGGAGACTGCTCATGCTGAACTTTCCAAAAGAGCAGCGACAGAGGGAATGGTTTTATTCCAGAACAACGGCGTTCTGCCGATGGCTGACTCCGGAAAAGTAGCGCTGTTTGGAAAAGGCGTCTATAACACAGTAAAAGGAGGAACAGGTTCCGGTGATGTAAATCAGAGAGATGTCACAACTGTATGGGAAGCATTTGAAAATGCAGGATTTGAAATCACAACGACAGATTATCTGAAAAATGCGCAGGCAGACTACGAAGAGAAACAGGCGGCATTCGATGCAGAAGAACATGAATCACGCTGGATTACATACAAACATCAGGATCTGGAAATTACAGACGAAGAACTGGAAGCAGCATCCGCAGCAGACACAGCGATCTATGTAGTGGCAAGAAACTCCGGTGAAGGCGACGACCGTACAGTCTTAAATGAAGACGGCTCTTTCTACAAAGGAGATTATTATCTGTCTGAGGCAGAAGAAGCAAACCTGAAAAAACTTGCTGCGACATTTGAAAATGTTATTGTCTGCTTAAATGTCGGCGGCGTTGTAGACACAACATTCTTTGAGAATATCAATGCAGAGATTCCAAACGGACTGGATGCGCTGCTTTTAATGAGCCAGGGCGGACAGGAGACAGGAACTGCTCTTGTTGATATTTTGACAGGAAAAGCAACTCCTTCCGGAAAGACAGCAGATACATGGGCAAAATCTTACAGCGATTATCCGGCAAGCGGAATTATTGGAAATGCAGACGGAGATGCGATTGAAGAAGAATATGTAGAAGGAATCTACGTTGGATATCGTTACTTTGATACATTCGGAAAAGAAGTCTCCTATCCATTTGGATATGGCTTATCTTATACCGATTTCTCTACAGAGATTGTAGATGTGGAAGCAGATGCAGACTATGTAACGGTAACAGCAAAAGTTACAAATACAGGCGATACATATGCCGGAAAAGAAGTAGTGGAAGTTTACTTCTCAGCTCCGGACGGAGATCTGGAAAAACCATATCAGGAACTGGCAGCATTTGGAAAGACGGATCTCTTGCAGCCAGGCGAGAGTCAGGAAATTAAAATCTCTTATCTGACGACAGAGATGTCTTCTTACAATGAAGAAAAAGCGGCTTATGTGATGGAAGACGGCGACTATGTTGTCCGTGTCGGAAACAGCTCCAGAAATACGCACGTTGCAGCTGTTTTGACACTGGAGGAAGAAGCGCTGACAGAACAGCTTGCCAATACATTTGATGAAAACAACGATCAGCTGGAAGAGATGAGCAAAGAAGGAGCAACTCCATATACATATGACGGAGAGGCAGATGAAATCGCAGCAGCTGAGAAGATCGCACTGGATGCGGCAGCTCTGGAAGCCGGAATGGATGCGACGACAGAAGAGGATATGGCGCGTATCGAAGAAGTGCGCACAGAGACAATCAAGACGTATTTGACAGAAGAAAAAGCAGCTGACTATAAACCAGTGGAAAATGAAGAAGTTGTGATTGTAGACGCAGTAGAAAATCCGACTCTGTATCAGGTATACAATGGCGATATCACAATGGAAGAATTTGTTGCAAGTCTGTCTGACGAAGCTCTTGCAAATATTGTAAATGGAAACCGCGGTGTGGATACAAAAGACACATTCGTAGGCGCACAGGCAAACAGCGTAGACGGAGCGGCAGGAGAGACGACAAGTCTGTACTTTGAGAGCCATGGCATTCCAAACATTGTTCTGGCTGACGGACCGGCAGGCGTGCGCATCACACAGTCTTACACAGACGAAGAGACAAACGAGACATTTTATCAGTTCTGTACAGCATGGCCAATCGGAACAATGATGGCGCAGACATGGGATGCAGATCTTGTGAAAGAATTAGGAGAAGCAATCGGAGCTGAGATGGTAGAATATGGCGTGACACTGTGGCTTGCACCAGCGATGAACATCCACAGAGATCCTCTTTGCGGACGTAACTTTGAATATTACTCCGAAGATCCATACCTGACAGGAGCAATGGGAACGGCTTCCACACTGGGCGTTCAGTCGAACCCGGGAATCGGCGTTACCATCAAGCACTATGCAGGAAACAACCAGGAAATCAACAGAAATACACAGAATGATACCGTATCAGAGCGTGCATTCAGAGAAATCTACTTAAAAGGATTTGAGATGGCAGTAAAAGAAGCACAGCCTATGTCTGTAATGTCTTCTTACAACTTTATCAACGGCATCTATGCAGACTCCAACTATGATCTGTTAGAGAATGTTCTGCGCGGAGAGTGGAACTTCAAGGGAATGGTTATGACTGACTGGGGCGCAGGCGGACGTTCCATCATTTCTGAATCCTTACATGCAGGAAACGATCTGACAATGCCAGGCGGACAGCAGGAAAGAATTATCAAAGCATTAGATCCATCGGTAGAAGGAACAGACGAGCAGTTTGTGATTGAAGAAAATGGATTTAAAGATACAACAGTGATCCTTGGAGATCTCCAGAAATGCGCAATGCGAGTTCTGGATCTGTTAATGGATTCTACACAGTTTGCAAAAATGAATGCAGAACAGGGCGTTGAGGCACAGCCATATACAACAGACGCACAGATGCTGACATATTCTACTGTAGAAAAAGCAGAAGTGACAAAATAATATTCAGAGATTTTTGAGGCTTTATAATTTTTTAGACCTCACAAATCAATCCTTTTCGTTTCTCGTAGGCGGAAACCCATTACCTTTAGGTGATTGATAGTTAACAAGAGAAAAAGATGAGCAACAGCTTCTCATTGATGCGATGAGAAGCTGTTTGTAAAGGGAAAGAGAAATAAAAACGTAAAGAAAAGGCGGATACTTCCGATTTCTTACTTCAAAAAACGAAGTAAGGAAAAGCGGAAGAATCTGCCTTTTTTGATTTTGGACAATTTGAGGCTGGAAATAGAGAGAGAAACGATCAGATCATCTTCACAGAAATTCCATTCAGCTCCACGCGGTCATCCACAGGGATCATCAGATATTTTCGGCCGTCAATCACCTGCGTCTCAACAAGATCGGTGCGTTCCGGATTTACCGTGATCACGATGTCTGGGGTTTTTATCTCAAATTTTCTTGTGCTGGCAACATTGGAGACGAGAAGCGGCAGGTCGCTTCCTGTACACGATTCGTACTGCATCTCAAAATCTTCCAGCTTTTCACGGTCCGCTCCGCTTTGTACAAGCAGAGATTTGATCTCATTTTTATCAAGAGACGGAGGCTCGGGATCATCTTTTCTTGTCTGCGCCAGCTCTGTCAGTTTTTCATGGATTGTTTTTACAACTTCAAAATCACATTGATCTCCGAGAGAATTTTCTACAAGAGACTGAAAACCGGTTTTTTGATTCCCTGCCGTCAGAGGGAGTGTGGAGCCTAAAATCTGTTCTACAAAAGCGTCGTGCAGATCTTCTGGCTTTTTTGTGTAGTAAAGCAGGCTGTGGATATCAGTGGAGCGATCTGTAAATGCTGGGAAAAGAAAACCAAGATCCGGCATATCGACTACCCAGTCACGGATTCTGTTCTGGAAACAATTTTCCACTGTGTTGTAGGCAAGCCCCGGCTTGGAGAGATTGACAGGACAGATGCAGCATAAGAGATATTCATATGTCTCGTCAGAAGCGTCAAACATTTCTTCGCCGTCCAGTGCTTTGCCGGGAATATCATACGCTGCATGGATCAAAAGAATGAGATAATTTTCTCCATAATCGTAAGACGCAATAATCTGATCATAAAATTGTTCCAGAAGATTTGGATCGGTGAGACGGCTTGCGCGAAGACGCATCAAAAACTCCTGCGTGCCTCCCTCCTCTTCCGTATGAAGCGGAAATTCCATATTGATCAGATTCTTTCCGATTGTGCCGGAGAGCGCTTTGCGGAAAATTTCAAAATATTTAAAGATTTCTTCCTCAGGCAGAGAGAGGAAAGCATCTTTTAATTCTGTCTTTTTTGTTTTTTCACCGTCCACATAGCAGCCGCACAGTCTTGTGATGGCGCAGTTTTCAGGCGTAAACTGTTTTTTGATTTCACTTACTTCTTTTTTATTCATAAATAAAACCCTTTCGTTTGTTGCAGGCGATACCCCTCTGCTTTCAGGCGAGGGAGAAGCCCTGTAAATTTTTAACTGATATCAGTGTTTTCGCATCCAACAGTCCGTTGGAAAATTGCAATCTTATTTTATCATAATAAAAGAAAAATGAATTACCCCGTCTAAAGTCAGATTCCCTGCCATTAGGCGGGGTTTCTTATAAAAAGACGAAGGCTTATGGCTATTCACAAAGCCCTATCCCAGTGGGAGTAC
>JAUNDP010000031.1 GCA_030526005.1 Eubacteriales bacterium | reverse complement strand
TTCATAGTCACTGTAATTATATGTCACCAAATGATTATGAAGAGCTGTATCGTAGGCTTCAGCAGGGCGAATTGAAGATGGCAGGTTAAGATGAGGAAAACCTCATTTTAACTTGTACTAAATCTTGACATAGGACCAAGTTTCACCTGGACAAAAGAAAGTACTTTAAAAGAAGCAGAAAACTTTTTCTTACCCATCAAAGCAAACGGAACGAAGAAAGTTTAGAAGCTTTAGAGATCCTGCTGCTTCAATCCGAAGATCTTGCTGTCGCTTATCATCTAAAGGAATTATTTTATGACTTTATGCAATCCAAATCCCGTCAAGAAGCCACAAAAAAGCTAACCTTCTTTCTTTTGGCAGCACAAAGCAGTCAATTAAAAGAATTTCAAGCTTGCCTAACTATGCTTGGTAACTGGTCAAAATATATTTTAAATGCCTTTGACTGTCCCTATACAAACGGTTTTACAGAAAGAACGAATAATGTGATTAAAATAATCAAAAGAAATGCTTTTGGATATCGTAACTTTCAAAACTTTAGGAATTGAATCTTTTTATCCTTAACCTAAAGAGACACCGGAACACAGTTCCGATGTCTCGAAAAAAACATTTTACCCCAACTCTTGACAAAGAGCCATTAATAAATTAATATCTGACAACAAAAAAACCTCAGTGATTTCACTGAGGTTTTCAGCAGCTCGTAGGGGAATCGAACCCCTGTTTCCGCCGTGAGAGGGCGGCGTCTTAACCGCTTGACCAACGAGCCTTGTTCCTTACAAATGACATTATATACACATTGATAAAAAAATGCAAGAGGAAATTTTGAAAAAATTGTTTTTTTTTAGATACAATTTGCGAAAAATGTAAAAACATATATTGCATACTAAATATAGAGAAAAAATAGACAATTTACACTATATCTAGCAGGTGATATCCTGTAAAAAGAAAAACGATTGCAGTATCAACCATAATTTTTTTGAATATAATGTAAAAAAGAAAACAATAAGGGGAAAAGTATGGCTAAAATAGTGATTGATCCAGGGCAGGGCGAGTAGAAAATGCGGCAATGAAATAAAACTTATTCTGAATTTTAACTTAAACAAATGATAAAGGTATCATAAACAAAACCATAGTCTTTTTAAACGATGTACATATATAGGAAAAAACAAGAATACGCTGTAGACAAGAGAGCTTTATAAATGAGGGAAACGAATGAGCTTTAAGACAGCTGCATATATCCGTCTGTCGAGAGAAGATGGAGACAAAGCAGAAAGTGACAGCGTAAAAAATCAGAGAGAACTTCTGCATGAATTTATCCGCAGACAGAAAGATCTGAGATTGATTGATACCTATATAGACGATGGATGGAGCGGAACCGATTTTAAACGTCCGTCTTTTTGCAGGATGATCCGTGATATTGAGGAGGGAAAGATTGACTGTGTGATTGTCAAGGATCTGTCGAGATTTGGAAGGGATTATCTGGAGACAGGAACGTATCTGGAGCGTTATTTTCCAGAATGGAAAGTACGCTTCATCTCGATTGTGGATGGTATTGACAGTGAAAAAAATCAGTATGATCTGATGATGCCGATAAAAAATCTTTTAAATGAGCAGTATGCACGTGATATTTCTAAGAAAGTTCATGCGGCGGTCAGAACAAAACAGGAAGCCGGGAAGTTTATCGGCGCTTTTGCATCGTATGGTTATAAAAAATCTTCAGAAGATAAAAACAAACTGATCATTGATACCTATGCGGCAGAAGTGGTGCGCAGAATCTTTAAAATGTACGGCGAGGGATATGGAAAAAATGGTATTGCGAGATGGCTCAATGATCGTCAGATTCTGTCTCCTTCTGAATATAAAAGAGAAAATGGGGAGAGATACAGAAATGGAAACAGCATAAAGACAGGTAGCTATTGGACATATTCTACCATTCATAAAATTTTACAAAATGAAATCTATATCGGAAATATGGTGCAGGGAAAGAAATATCAGGAGATGCGCGGAAGACAGAGAGTAAGGAAAAAAGAAGAATGGATTGTTGTGGAGGGAACGCAGGAACCAATTATTGATATGGAGACCTGGGAAAGAACTCAGAGAATTTTAAATACAAAAACACACAGAATGGGGACAAGAGGGGAAAAAAATTTGTTTGCAGGAATGATAAAATGTCAGAAGTGCGGACATATGCTGGTAAAAAAAGGAGAAGGAGAAAAGATGCGCTATTGCTGCGGAACCTATATTCGTATGGGGAGAATGTATTGTACTCCTCATACTGTGCGTTATGCTGAGCTGAAGGATATTATTTCTCATGATCTTGAAAAATTTTTTCCAGATATTTTAGATGAATGGAATAGACAGAAGGAACACATCTTAAAAGAGAAGGAAAAGAAAAAAGAGCACGAAAAGAAAAAACTGGAAACAGAATATAAAAGAGTCCGACAATTTGAAAGAGCTGTATACGAGGATTTTAAGGAAGGAATTTTATCGAAAGAAGAATGGCTTTCCTACCGAGAATCATACCAGAAAAAAGAAAAAAAATTAGAAGAGCAAATCTTATATATGGAAAAGGAACAAGAAGAACAGGGGCGAAAAACAGAACTTTTATCAGATATGAGAGAATTTAAAGCAGAAGAATGGATGAAAAAAACGATTCTTTTAGAGATGATAGAAGAGATTAAAGTTGGAGAAAATGAGATTGAAATTGTATACCGCTTTTAAATGAAAGAACGATTGCTTTTATAAAAAATAAAAAGCCTTTGATTTCAGCCCGAAGAAATTGATGAAGAAAATAAAAGCGCAAAAGAGCTCCGGCCCATGGGGGAAAAGATCCAGGAGCAGTATATGAAGGAAGACAGGAAAAGGAAGATGCATTGAGTCTTGCGCTGGCAGTGGGAGATTTGCTGCAGGATGCCGGGGAAGAGGTAGTATATACCAGAATAGATGACGTGTATGATTCGCCTCTCCAGAAAGCACAGATGGCAAATGAGGCAGATGCAGACTGGTTTATTTCATTTCA
Organism: Eubacteriales bacterium; assembly: GCA_030526005.1. Classification (GTDB taxonomy): domain Bacteria; phylum Bacillota; class Clostridia; order Lachnospirales; family Lachnospiraceae; genus JAGZHZ01. Next base: position 23,356 of record JAUNDP010000031.1, on the reverse strand, counting down.
TAGAAATTCAAGTGAAAACCCAAATCAATATGAAGGTGTGGAAACCCTTGTTTTTAATAAATCTGGAGATAAAGCAGTTCTTGCAGAAAAAATCAATGAAAATCTTGCAGAATTGGGATTTCGCAATATTGGCGTCAAAGAACGTCCAAATCTTACCGTGCTGCGCCGGACAAAGATGCCTGCTGTCTTAATTGAAGCTGGTTTTATCAATTCAGATAAGGACAATGAACGGTTTGACAGTCAGTTTGATGAGATGGCAAGGACAATAGCAGATGCAATTTTAGAGGTGGCTGGACAGCAAGGCGGAAGATACCATGTTCAGGTGGGAGCATATCGGAATAAAAAGTATGCAGAAGCTATGGCACAGAAGCTGATGGAAGACGGATTCCCGGCAGCCATTATTCCAGAAGGAGGATATCAAAAAGTAGTGAGCGGCTCATTTGAAAATCTGAATAATGCAGTCCGTATGGAACAAAGGCTCAGAAAAGCGGGATATCCGACATTTATTATAAAAAAACTTTAAGAAAAATACCCTTTTAAAATAAAAGATAAGATGATATGATAATAAAGATTCAGGGAAAACAGCTTTAGAACAGGGGAATAACCTGGAAAATCAGATCAAAATAAAAAAGAATCAGGACAGAATTGAAAAATAAAAAAAGAGGGAAGCATGAGAATAAAAAATAAGATGCTGGAAAAGTGCCTGATCAAGAAATAAAGAATAAGAGGGATAAAATGGGCGAGACCACAAAAGGAAAAAAAACAGACGAAATATTTCTGAATGATCCTGAGACGGAAAAAGATCAAGAGACATTTTTAGATGATGCGGACACAACAGAAGATAAAGTAATATTGTCAGAAGAAAACAAAGAAGAAAATAGAGAAGAAAATGAAGTGAATCTGGAAGAACCGCCGACATATGACGATATTGCAAATGAAGAGTGGAAAGAAAACACAGAAGAAATAAAAAGAAATGTGACTTGTGCGAATTGCGGAGAAATTTTGAGAGAGACGGATCGTTTCTGCCCATTCTGCGGAATGAAATGTAATACGGCGCCGGAAGATCTGACAGCTGCTGCAGAGGAAAAAGAGCAGCATCAGAATGCGGAGCAAAATTCAGAAGAGGGATGGGAAGGGCGTCAAGAAAAGTTAGAGACACAGGCAGAATCGGAGATTCCTCATATTTGTGCTGAGGAGATTCAGGAGAGCGTCCGAAAGGAAGAAGAGCATCTGGAAAATCCGCAGCCAGATACAAAAGAAAAGGCGGAAGAACAGGAAATACAGACACAGGAATATACTGTGGATACAGAACAACAGGAGCCTCATTATACAGAAGAAGAACGGCGTCAGCAAGTGCTGCGTATGGCACAGCAGGATGTAAATTATGGGGCACAGCTGGAAAATTTTGATGAAAAAGAAGAAGGAAAACCGAAAAAGAAGAGAAAAGTCTGGAAGATTGTACTGGGAACGGTTGCTTCTCTGGCAGTACTGACAGTGGCCGGCGTCTATGCGGCAGGAGTATATCATTTTCAGGATCGTTTCTTCTTAAATACAAGGATCAATGGAATTGATGTTTCAGAAAATACAGTAGAAGAATTTAACAATCATATAGGCAATGAAATTGCGACATATCAGATTGCCGTCAAAGAAAGAGGCGATGTGACGGAGTATCTGACATCAGCTGATTTAGGATATGGTTATACGCCAAAAGGGGAAGCAGAACAGGCAAAAGATCTCCAAAATCCATTTTTATGGCCGGAATGTTTGAATACAACGTATCTATACACATTTGACACGCTGACATCGTATAGTCAGGAATCTTTGGAACAGAGTGTAAAGAATATGGCTTGTTTTAAAGAAGAAAACGTAGTGCAGCCGAAAGATGCGTATATTACAAAGAATGGGGAAACGTATGAAATCGTATCGGAAGTGGAAGGAAATCTGCTGAATGAGGAAGCTGTGATTGTAGCTGTAAAAAATGCAGTTGAAACAGGGGCGGAAGAGATTTCTTTAGAAGAATTAGGATGTTATGTGGAACCGACGCGCAGACAGGATGATGCAGCGATGAACAGTGCGGTACAGCAGCTGAATCAATATTTGAGCACAGAGATTGAATATATCTTTGGATCAAACAGAGAAGTTTTAGATGGTTCCATCATAAAAGACTGGATTTCCTTTGACGAGACGACATTTGAAGTGTATTTTGATGATGAGAAACTTGCAGCATATGTGGCAGAGCTTGCTGAAAAATATGACACCTATAATAAAGACAGACATTTTACAACGAATGACGGAAGTGTTGTGACAGTAAGCGGAGGAAGCGGATATGGTTGGAAGATAGATCAGGCTGCCGAAGTGGCAGAGGTCAAACAATGGATCACACAAGGCACACAGAATATTCGATATGCAGTATTTGAACAGGAAGCAGTGAGCTGGGAAAATTGTGACCTCGGTGACAGTTATATAGAGATTGACTTGACAAGACAGCATGTATGGCTGTATATTGATGGAAAAGAACTGGTATCCACAGATTGTGTCAGCGGAGATATGACGATTGAGGGCAGAATGACACCAGCTGGAACGTACACATTGTACTATTTGGAATCTCCTTCCATCTTAAAAGGAGAAGGATATGAAGACGGAGTGGAAGTGCAGTATTGGATGCCGTTCAATGGCGGCGTGGGACTTCATGACGCTTCATGGAGAACCGATTTTGGAGGACAGATTTATATCAGCAACGGTTCTCACGGATGTGTGAATCTGCCGTCGGATAAAGCAAAAATGATCTATGACAATATTTATCCTGGAATACCGATCATTTGTTACTATAGATAGTAAGTGAAAGGATGCTGTGAGAACGTACTGTTTTTGAAAAAATATTATTTTTCGAAAACAGACGCTCTTTGCAGCATTTTTTTAATTATATTCAGAAAAAATGAGGAAAATTGGAAAAAACTATGATAGAAGAAATTGTAAAACCACTATTAAAGTGGTATGATGAAAATGCAAGGATTTTACCGTGGAGAGAGGATGCGACACCATACCGTGTTTGGGTATCTGAAATTATGCTTCAACAGACAAGAGTAGATGCTGTGAAACCTTTTTTTGAACGATTTCTGGCAAATCTGCCTGATATTTTAGATTTAGCAGATTGTGAAGAAGAGCGGCTTTTAAAGCTTTGGGAAGGGCTTGGATATTATAACCGTGTGAGAAATATGCAAAAGGCAGCCATTTTGGTGAAAGAACAGTATGGAGGAAAACTTCCGGCAGACTATCAAAAACTGCTTGAACTTCCGGGAATCGGAAGTTATACGGCAGGAGCAGTTGCCTCGATTGCATATGGAATTGCTGTCCCAGCTGTGGATGGAAATGTTTTGAGAGTGTTGTCGAGAGTGACAGCGAGCCATGAAGATATCACAAAACAATCTGTAAAAAAGAAAGCAGAAGAGCAGATACAGGCGATCATTCCGAAAGATCGGCCGGGAGCTTTTAATCAGGCATTAATGGAGCTTGGAGCTACCGTCTGTATACCGAATGGCATGGCAAAATGTGATCATTGTCCGCTTGTTCATCTTTGCGAAGCATACAGACAGGGAAATGTAATGGACTTTCCTGTCAAGAAAAAAAAGAAAGAAAGACGTATTGAGGAAAAAACAGTTTTAATTATAAGAGACGGGGAAAGAGCAGCAATCCGAAAAAGACCAATGAAGGGACTTTTGTCCGGGTTATATGAATTGCCGAACTGGGAAGGTCATCTCGAAGAAAAACAAGTTTTAAAAGAAGTAAAGGAAATGCGGTTTTCTCCCATTCGGATTCAGAAGTTGGAGTCCTCAAAACACATTTTCAGCCATGTAGAATGGCATATGATTGGATATGTGGTATGGGTAGAGGAATCAGAAGGCGAACATGATGGAATCCTATTTGTAGAACCTGAAAAGACAGAGAAAGAATATCCGATTCCAGCAGCATTTTCATCTTATGTAAAATATCTGGATATCCGACTTGGGCAGGAAAAATACGAAAAAAAGCAGAAAGGGTAATGAAATGAAGATACTTTCAATCGCAATACCATGTTATAATTCAGAAGCATATATGGAAAAATGTATAGATTCTCTTTTGGTGGGAGGAAGAGATGTAGAAATTTTAATTGTGGACGACGGATCAAAAGACAGAACAGCAGAGATTGCAGACGAATATGCAAGGAAATACCCTGATATTGTAAAGGCAATTCATCAGGAAAATGGAGGTCACGGGGAAGCAGTCAATACAGGATTGAAAAATGCGACCGGACTGTATTATAAAGTGGTGGACAGTGATGACTGGGTGGATGCAGAGGCATACCGGAAAATTCTGGATACATTAAAAGAGCTTGTAGGTGGTCCTGATACAGTAGATATGATGATCAGCAATTTTATCTATGACAAAGTAGGGGCAAAGAGAAAAAAGGTAATGCAGTATCGCTCTGCTTTTCCTATTGGAGAAGTTTTTACATGGGATGAGGTAAAAAAACTCCATAAAGGTCACTATATTTTAATGCACTCTGTCATTTACAGGACAAAGCTGCTTAAAGAATGCGGACTGGAACTGCCGAAACATACATTTTATGTAGACAATCTTTTCGTATATCAGCCTCTTCCGAGCGTAAAAAAGATGATTTATCTCGATGTAAATTTCTATCATTATTTTATCGGAAGAGAAGACCAGTCTGTCAATGAAGAGGTCATGATCCGCAGAATTGACCAACAGATTCGAGTAAATAAGATCATGATTGACTGCTTCTTGTCGCAGAAAATTGCAAATAAAAGACTGCGCAAATATATGATCAGTTATCTGGATATCATAACAACGATATCTTCCATCATGCTGATCCGTTCAGGAACAGAGGAAAATCTTGAGAAAAAACAGGAATTATGGCAGTATTTAAAGAAAAGCGATAAACGCCTGTACTATAAGCTGCGAATGGGATTGCTTGGAAGCACAATGAATCTTCCGGGAAAGACAGGGCGAAAAGTTTCTGTTACAGCATATAAGATTACACAGAAATTCTACGGATTTAATTAAGAGAGGGATGCCTCAAAAGAAGAATACAAAAAAGCTTCTATGAGGCATTCTTTTTTTGCCAGATGGGAAGAAAGCGGAAGATGGTTTTTCAGTGACATCGATATATAAGTCTAATTCGAAAGGAATCCATTATTTTGAAATAATACAGAGTTTTTTCTTCATCATTGACACAGAAATATCGCGGCATATGCCAAAAACTTCCCCATCCATATGAACAGGCAGAGGATCTTTTGTCTTTATCCGTGCTGTCTGGCAGCGGAAAATATGGACGTGACGGGATTTTGTATGTTTCTTTCTAAAGACAGAGAGCAGTACCACAGCGGCGGCAATACGGGGCAGTCCTTCGATGATGCAGATATCAAAAGAACCATCATAACAGGAAGCATCCGGACAAAAATGAATCCCGCCTCCTTCACAGGGATGATTCATAATGGCTGCCATATATGCTTTCTTAAAAAAGAAGGTTTCTTTTTTGTCCAACATTAATTTCATCGAAGAGCGTTTGATGGCAAAAAGCTGATGGACAGCAATTACGGTGTAAGTCAGTCTGCCAAGACGGAAACGATTTAAAATGGATTTCACAGGAGAGTGAAAGGCTTCGTGGCAGATCCCGGCATCAAAGCCGATACCAGAACTGACAGCAAACCGTTTTTGGTGGGAAGTATCTTTAATGATGCCGATATCCATAAAAGTAAATTTGGGGGAATCCAATATACAGGACAAAGCTTCCAGAGGATCAGAGGGAATACCCAGACCGCGTGCCAAGTCATTGCTGGAACCGGTGGGAATATATCCGAAATAGATTTCATTTTTCAGACAGAGCCCGTTTAATACTTCATTTGCTGTCCCGTCTCCTCCCACAGCAATGATTGTGGATGGAGAATTCAAAGAAAAAGAAGCAGCAATACGGGTGGCATCTCCAGGCTTTTGCGTAAAGGCATACTGATAGAAAAGATTTCGGCGGGATAATTCTATTTTAATCTGAGTCCAGATTGAACGTCCTTTGCCGCTGCACGAAGCAGGATTGACAATAAAATAATACATAAAAAAAGACCTCCAAAAAACACGGTTTCAACAGTTGTATTTTATCAGTTTTTTTTGACAGATACAATCAATAGTTGACTGTAAACGTTGTATTTTGAAAAATTTTATGATATGATGGACGAGAAACTTATTTTTTGAGATAGAATATAAAAAGGAAAAAAATAGGAAAAGGAAAGAGTCAGGAGGTTCTAAGATGGAAGATACAAAAATGGAAAAAGAAGTAGTTTCCAAAAATTTTATTGAACAGATTATTGATAAAGATATAGAGGAAGGAAAATGTGAAACCGTTTGCACACGATTTCCGCCGGAGCCAAACGGGTATCTTCACGTCGGACACGCAAAGTCAATTTTACTGAATTATGGGCTGGCACAGAAGTATCATGGAAAGTTTAATATGCGTTTCGATGATACAAACCCGACAAAAGAAAAAGAAGAATTTGTAGAATCAATCAAAGCAGATATCAAATGGCTGGGAGCTGACTGGGAAGACCGTCTGTTTTTTGCGTCCGACTATTTTGACCAGATGTATGAAGCGGCAGTAAAATTGATTAAAAAAGGAAAAGCGTATGTCTGCGATTTATCTCCGGAAGAAATCCGTGAATACAGAGGAACGCTGACAGAGCCGGGAAAGGAAAGTCCATACCGTGGCAGAAGCGTGGAAGAAAATTTGGAATTGTTCCGGAATATGAAAGATGGAAAATATCAGGACGGAGAGAAAGTATTGAGAGCTAAAATTGATATGGCTTCTCCGAATATCAACATGAGAGATCCGATTATCTATCGTGTGGCTCATATGACTCACCACAGAACAGGAGACAAATGGTGCATTTATCCAATGTATGACTTTGCACATCCGATTGAAGATGCGATTGAAGGAATCACACATTCTATCTGTACACTGGAATTTGAAGATCACAGACCATTATATGACTGGGTTGTAAGAGAATTAGAATATCCGCATCCTCCAAAACAGATTGAATTTGCAAAGCTGTATCTGACAAATGTGGTAACAGGAAAACGCTATATCAAACGTCTGGTAGAAGAAGGAATTGTGGACGGATGGGATGATCCAAGACTTGTCTCCATTGCAGCGCTGAAAAGAAGAGGATTTACGCCGGAATCCATCAAAAACTTTGTGGAGCTTTGCGGTGTCAGCAAGAGCAACAGTTCAGTTGATTATGCAATGCTGGAGTACTGCATCAGAGAGGACTTAAAGCTGAAAAAACCTCGTATGATGGCAGTATTGGATCCGATTAAACTGATTATTGACAACTATCCGGAAGGACAGGTAGAAGATCTGGACGTAGAAAACAATCTGGAAAATGAGGAACTGGGCAAGAGAACGGTTCCATTCTGCCGAGAACTGTATATTGACAGAGAAGACTTTATGGAAAATCCTCCAAAAAAATATTTCCGTTTGTTCCCAGGAAATGAAGTGCGTTTGATGCACGCATATTTTGTGAAATGCGAAAGCTTTGTAAAAGATGAAAATGGAAATGTGACAGAAATTCACTGTACTTATGATCCGGAGACAAAATGCGGATCCGGATTTACAGGAAGAAAGGTAAAAGGAACGATTCATTGGGTTGCAGCCCCGACAGCGGTGGAAGCAGAAGTACGTCTGTACGAAAATATCATCGATGAAGAAAAAGGTGTTTATAATGAGGATGGATCATTGAATCTGAATCCAAATTCTCTGACAGTCAGAAAATGCTATGTAGAACCGGCTTTAAAAGAAGCAAAAGCATATGACAGTTTCCAGTTTGTAAGACAGGGATATTTCTGCGTGGATGCAAGAGATTCCAGACCAGACGCGCTTGTATTCAACAGAATTGTATCGCTGAAGAGTTCTTTTAAACTGCCGAAGCAGGACTGAAAATGAAGATAAAACCATAGCCGGAAAGAGATTGCCTTTTGGTGATGCCAGTGCATGAGAGAGGATGTAAAAATTTCTGGAAATAAAATTCTGCTATGGCAATGAAAAATGGAAAATTTGAAAAAAGAGGATCTGTACAGGAAATATTACTGTACAGATCCTCTTTTTTCAATTCATTATTTTTCAGATTCTGAATCAAGCTCTTCATCTGGATCATCGAGCATATCGTCTTCGTCATCCTCTTCATTGGAGTCGGATACGACAGCATCTTCATCATGAAAAGATTCGCTGTCTGGCGTCTCTTCTTCCGGCGCTGCAGAAGAGGATTCCAGTGCCTCATCCGCTTTTTCTTCAGACGGTTCCGTCTCTTCTGGATGATCTTTTGGGATTGTCACATAGCCGCGATTCACAGAAGAAAAATCATTTTCTAATTCTTCTTTTTCCTCTTCAGCGTCCTGCTCGTTTAACTCTTCATCCTCGTCAAAATCATCTTCCTCAAATTCATCCTGAAAATCGTCGAAATCATCATCGAGAGAGTTTGCGTCTTTTTTCCATTTTTTGTAACAAGCAATTCCACCTAAGACAGCAGTGCCTAAAAGGACAGCTCCTGCCAGAACTTTGCCAAATTTTTTAGCCATAATCAAAGCTCCTTTCCACAAGTATTATAAACATTTTAATACTTTTTGACAGAAAAAGAAAGGACTTTTTCACCTTTTTTGTGAACAGTTCATTAATTGAATAAACAAAGACGTTTATTTTGCATTTTAAGAATATGATTCACCAGAGGAAAACAGAGATCAAAACAGAAAAAAAGAGGAGAAGAAGTAGACAAACGGGAGAGATGTGGTATGATTTTTATCAGCAGATAAGACCATTCATAAAAAACAGAAGAAAGCAGGAGAGCAAAAAATGAGAGAACAACAGAAAAAAAATTTTCCCTGTACTCAGGAAAAAACAATAGAATCCGCTCAGGAGATGATCTCAGAATTTATTTTTGCAGAACATACTCTGAAAAAAGCAGATGCTATTTTGATACCGGGAAGCAATGAGGGGATGCTGGCTGTCCATGCGGCAGAGCTTTATAAAAATGGATATGCGCCGATTGTGATCCCTTCAGGAAAATATAGTATTTTAAAAGGAAAATTTTTATATCCGGCGCAGGAAGGACTGGCTCCTGAACAGACGTATGAGACAGAGAGCGATTATCTGAGCGCTGTTTTGATATCACATGGTGTTCCACGAGAAGCAGTATGGCAGGAAAGAGAAGCAACGTATACATATGAAAATGCGATTCTTACGAGAAAACTTTTGGATGGAAGAGGTATAAACTTAAAAAAAGCAATTATATGCTGTCAGGCGTATCATGCAAGGCGATGCCTGATGTACTACCGTCTTTTATTTCCAGATACGGAACTGCTTGTCCATCCTGTTGTGACAAAAGGGATCTGCAAAGAGAACTGGTTTTTAGAAGAGGAAAAAATTGATGCTGTCTTAGGTGAGATGGAACGGTGCGGAAGTCAGTTTCATGAGATTTTTAAAGAAAAGAGGAAGGGGAAAGAGAAAGAATAGTATTGCAGAGAAAAACGTTCCGTGATACTATAGCAGAAAAAAGATAAATAGTTATACAGAAAGAAGAATGAAGATGTATAAAGTATGTATTTTTGATCTGGATGGAACGCTTGCAGATACAGTAACGTCCTTAGCCTATAATGGAAACCGTGCTCTGGCAGCATTGGGACTGAAAACGCATCCGGAGGAAAGGTATCAATATTTTGCCGGAGATGGTTCAGATGAACTGGTAAGGCGATGTCTGAAAGCTTCAGGGGACGAAAAACTGGAACACTATGAAGCAATGAAAAAAATATACGGCGAATTTTTTAAAGAAGGCTGTATGTACCATGTAAAGCCATTTGACGGAATGGTGGAAGCGCTGGAAGAGATAAAAAAATATGGGGTGAAAATAGCAGTGCTGTCAAACAAACCTCATGAAAACTCAATCAAAGTGGTGGAGACACTGTTTGGAAAAAACTTTTTTGATCACATTCAGGGGCAGCAGGAAGGGATTCCAAGAAAACCATCTCCGATCGGCGCGCTTCATATCGCAGAAATTTTTCATGTAAAGAGAGAGGAATGCCTTTATTTTGGAGACACCAATACCGATATGCAGACAGGAAAGGCAGCCGGGATGAAAACGGTGGGCGTGACATGGGGATTTCGGACAAGAGAAGAATTGGAAGAAAATCATGCAGATGTCTTAATTGACACGCCGCAGGAGATCGTGGCGCTGGTCAGAGGAGAAGCGTTATGATTCGTCTGATTGCAAGCGATTTAGACGGCACGCTGCTTTTAAATGACACACAGGAACTGCTTCCTGGAACAGTTGACTTGATAAGAAAACTGCGCAGACAGGGCAGAATCTTTGTGCCGGCGAGCGGAAGACAGCATTCAAATTTAAAACGATTATTCTATCCGGAAGAAGATCTGTACTATGTATGTGAAAATGGCGCCCTTACGATGAAAGGGGATGCAATTTTACAGCAACATCTGATAGAGCGAAAATTGGGAGAGGAGATCATTCAAGCTGTTTTACAGCAGGATGGATGCGAAGTTCTGGTGTCTGGCGTCCATACTTTATATGTTCAGCCGAAAGAACCATGGTTTGCCGTATATTTGCGTGATGTTGTGAAAAATAATGTGACAGAAGTGGAAGACCTTTTGTCTGTGGAAGAACCCTACATGAAGATTTCAATCTGTCAGAAAGACGGGATTGAAAAGACAGAACAGATGTGGAGGAGACGGTTTGAGGGAAAGGCAGTTCCCATGATATCCGGAAATATCTGGCTGGACCTTATGCCATTTGGAGCCGATAAAGGCGATGGAATCGCTCTTATTCAGGACAGACTTCATATTACAAAGGAAGAAACGATGGTATTTGGAGACAATTTTAATGACCTAGCAATGTTTGAGAAAGCAAGATACAGTTTTGCGATGGAAAAAGCACATCCGGACGTCAAAAAGGCGTGTCGTTATACAACCGACATGGTGGAAAAAATTTTGAGAGACGTTCTGGATGGAAAATATGACGAAGGAGGAATTTAAATGGGAGAGTACAGTAAAGAGGCGATCCAGACTTTTCTGGAACAGCAAAGAAAATTATTTCGGGAGAATGTCGCCGAGACGCCGGAGGAAGCGGAATGGTTTCTGGAGGACTGTCTTGCAGTAGAAGTCAACTCTATAAAAGAAGTGCGCAGATACTTTGAAGAGAACGGTATGGATATTGATGGAATGACACTGGAAGATTTAAAAGAAGCAGCAGAAGTATTTTCGCTTCCAGGCGGAAGATTTCTGATTGTAGAAGGATAAAAAGAAAGCAGAACTCCTCGCGGCTGTAGTCGTGAGGAGTTCAGAAAAATTTTATAAAAATGAGGAAAACCGACTGCAGAAGACAATGAATTTTGCAGTCGGTTTTTTTATAAATTTTTATAAATAAGAGGAAAAGATGCGCCATTTTAGTCATAAAAAGTTAAAAAAATACTTGACAAGGAAACTTGTCAATGATATGCTTATGACAAGAATTCTTGTCATAATGACTAAAAAACTTGTCAAAATATGGTGGGGAGGGGTGAAAAGATGCCACTGTTGAACCGGCTGAAAGAGTATCGCGCGCGATTGGGAATCAACCAGCAAGAGCTTGGAAAGATGGTGGGAGCATCCAGGCAAACAATCAGTTCCATCGAAAGAGGAGATTATTCTCCGTCGATTGTCTTAGCGTTAAAGCTCGCAAAAATATGTGAGGCGAGTGTAGAGGAATTATTTCAATATGAAGAGGATGAGACCGATGAAAAAAATAAATTCTGAAAGAAAGATACTTTTCCAATTTATTGCTCTCTTGATGGTATCAGGGCTGATTGGCGGGCTGATCGGAATATTTTTTACAGATCATGAAAAATGGGTCGTTCATTTTGCTTCTGGATTCCAGCAGGTGATGGCAGATCTCGCCCCATATTTGATGAGTGTGATCGGCAGCGCAGGGCTGATCAGCAGTTTCCTGATTTATAAAACATCACAAAAAAGAGCGTCTGAGTGGGATCAGGAAGATGAGGACTATATTGAACAGGTAGAGTGTCAGATTGAAAGAGGAATTATCATAACAGAAATGATTCAGATTTTAATCTTTCTGTTTTTGGGATTCTTATTCTTAAATCTGAAAGAAGAACAAAATGTAGCAGCCGGGATGATTGGCTGTCTCATTTTTTTAATTCTTTCGGTAGCTTCTATGGTTTTGCAGAGAGCATACATCCATCTGATGCAGAAAATTAATCCGGAAAAACGAGGAGATGCTTTTGAATTTAAATTTCAAAAGAAATGGATAGACAGCTGCGATGAGCTGGAACGGATGGAAATTTATGAATCATCTTATTACAGTTTTCAGGCGCTGCAGAAGTGCTTTCCGGTTGCGGTTGGAATTTTACTTTTTGCAGAAGTCTATTTTGAGGCAGGAATACTGCCGATTATAGTTGTCTGTCTGCTCTGGATGATCCAGACGGTCGCATACAAAAGACATGCGATGAAATTAAGAAGGAAGGGGAAATGAAAATGATTCAGATTGAACAGCTGACAAAAGTTTATAAACTGAATAAAAAGCAGCAAAAAGAGATGAAGATAAAAGATACGCAAAAAATTGCAGTTTCAGACCTTTCACTCACAGCAAAAGAAGGGGAAATTTTTGGACTGCTGGGCACAAATGGCGCAGGAAAGACGACAACGCTTCGATGCCTTGCTACCTTGCTCAAACCAACGAGCGGCCGGATTGTTGTAAATGGATTTGACACAGCCAAAGACGGAAAAAAGGTGAGAGAACAGATCGGATTTCTGACAAACGAGATGAAGTTGGACCCACAGTTCTCCCCAAATTACCTTGTTGATTTTTTTGGAAGACTTCATGGGATGGAAGAGAATATGATCAAAAAGAGAAAGCAGGAATTGTTTGAGTATTTTGGAATTAACGAGTTTGCAGACAAAAGAGTGGAGGAATTGTCAACGGGTATGAAACAGAAGGCTTCGATTGCAGTCAGTCTGATTCATGATCCAAATGTGGTGATTTTTGATGAACCTACGACAGGGCTTGATATCATCACAGCGCGTGCAGTGACAGACTATTTGAAAAAATTGAGAAATCAGGGAAAATTGATTATCATGTCCACGCATATTATGTCAGAGGCAGAGAAATTATGCGATCGCATTGCAACGATTATAGACGGCAAAAAAGTGGAAGAGGGCACAATTCCAGAAATTCTGAAAAAGACAGAAACAGATGATCTGGAAGAAGCATTCTTTAAATTATATCAGAAATATGGAAAGGCGGTGTAAAAGATGAGAGGAATCAAAATTGTTTTTCAAAAAGAAATGAAACGAGTATTTAAAGATAAAAAGATGATATTCTCTCTTTTTATTCTGCCGGTGATTCTGATGGTTGGTCTTTATGGATTGATGGGATATCTCGCAGAACAGATGGTTCAGGATGTTCAGCAGCATAAGTCTCTTGTGTGGATTCAAAATGAACCGGAAGATTTGAGAACACATCTGCCGGAACTTGGTGAGATTGCTGAAGTTCAGAATCTTTCTGCATCGGATTCGACAGATGAGATAAAACAGATGATTTATGACGGAACAGCAGATCTTTTGATTGTATTTCCGGAGGATTTCAGCAAGCAGATCGCAGCCTATGAAGAAAGTGAGCAGCCGCCGGATATTAAAACGTTTTATAATCCATCTGAGGAATACTCCCAGGCAGCAAGAGATACAATCGTAGGAATGCTGGAGACGGTGTATCAGAAGAGCTTGCTGGAGCAGAGATTTGGAAATCTGGACGTTGTGACAGCATTTACGATCGACAGCACAAACACAGAGAGCGTGATTCAGGATGAAAACAAGGCAGCAGGAAGAATGCTGGGGATGTTATTGCCTTATCTGATTACAATTCTTTTGTTTGCCGGAACGATGAGTCTTGGAACCGATACGATTACAGGGGAAAAGGAACGCGGAACACTAGCATGTATGCTGGTGACTCCGATTAAGAGAAGCGAGATTGTACTGGGAAAATTGCTGGCTTTGACTATTATGTCGATTTTAAGCGCATCTGTTTATGTTGTTTCCCTCGTCGTTGCACTGCCAAAATCTCTTGGTTCTATTGCAGAAGAGGGATTGAGCATCAGCTTTAACGCCCAGCAGATTGCGATGATGGCGGCTATTATTCTTTCTCTTGCATTTTTATATGTGCTTCTTGTGGCGATTGTCAGCGTTTTTGCAAGAACGGTCAAGGAAGCGGGAACGTATGTAACGCCGCTGTATATGATTGTGATTGTGGCAGGATTATTTACGATGTTTGGCACATCTGGAACAAGAGAAGCATATGAATATATGATTCCTATTTACAGCAGCAGCATCTGTCTGAGTGAAATTTTTTCAAATGAATTAACCGTTGCACATTTCCTGATGTCATTTGGCGTGACAATTCTTGTGAGCGGTGTTCTGACTGCTTGTATTGTGAAAGCATTTAACAGCGAAAAAGTAATGTTTAACGCTTAGAGTGAAAAGAATCTAAGGGGAGTATAAAAAAAACACCGAGGGATCGAAAAAAATAGAAGACGGAAAATAAAAAAATAAGAAAGAATAAAAAAGAGGCTCTTTGTAAAAGCGATGAAATGCTTTTCAGAGAGCCTCTCTTTATCTGTATTTTATAGTTGAAAAATATATAATCTTTCAGATGCGATAACGACGATAATTTCTGAACAGTCAGGCGATCATCGGAAGAATATAGAAAGTCAAAATGCCAAAGACCATCAGATGGACAGGATAAAAGGCATAAAAGAAGTAGCGAAGAGACAGACCGCGTTTTCCATTGTACAGTGAGATCGGGAGGAAAGCGACAACTGCCGGCGGTTCCCATGAAATAGCAAGCGTTCCGGCTACAATCTGCATCAAACGTTCATTTCGGAATAAAAATAAAACTTCAATCAGAAAAACACCTTTAAATCCATAATCCACATAAAAGTATTTTCCGGCGAGGAGACCAAGGGCAAGGATGACATATTGCAGCAATGGTTTCTGCCAGAACTTTGTGTAAAGAATCATCACCATCAGACCAATAAAAAGAGTGAAGAAGACATTCTGATGGCGGGAGACAAAAAAACCGCCGCGCAGACCATAATCAAAAGGAATCTCAGAGATTAAGGCAAACAGAAAAAGGCGCTGGGCATATTTCTTTGGATTTCTTGTATGGCAAAAGCCTTCCACTAAGAGAAAACAAAAAATCGGAAAAGCAGGCCTCCCTATGGCGCGCATCATAGAATATAATTTTCTCAGAACGTGCATCAGATCTGTATTTGCAGACACAGATGGCAAAGTCATAATTCCACGGTATAAAAAAGAAGCTACGAAGTGATCAATCGCCATTGAGATGATCGCAATAATTTTCAGTGTGCTGCCGGAAATACCAAAACGCTTTCGGAATTGTTCCATGATTGAATCCATCCTTTCAGATTAAAAGTGTATGTTTGATGTGTGAGAAATATCAAGAAAAATTTTTCACAAAAAGAAAACAGGACGATCTAATAAACCTAATAATGCTTTATAGACAAAGCAAAGAGCTTAAAAAATGGATAAGGATTATTAGATAAATGAAAATTAATTTTGGAATGATTTTTCATGAACATACTTTTTTATTATATACAGAAAATGAATAGAACACAAGAAAAGAAACCGTAAGTATGCGAAGCTATTAACTGAAAAAATAAAAAATTTTTTGATAAAATAGAAAATAACAATATAGAATTTCGATAATAAATATGATAGTATAGAAACAGAAAGAAAAATCAGAAATCGTCTATTAAAAAATGAAATGTAAACGTAAAAGTAAACTATTGAAACAAAAGGAAGGGGGGAACATTATGAAGAGAAAAAAGAGAAAGCTCATTCTATTTTTTCTATGTATGATTGCTTTCTCTGGAACGGGAAAAGAGATAGCTGCCGCAGGGGTGCGGCTGGACGGATATTTTGACAGGAGCCCGGGGCTGGGAGATGGATACATTACAGAGAAATTTATAGAAGAGCAGGAAGAAAAGGAGATGGGAGTGTATTCTTTGCAGGAGCTGGAGGATTATTTTTCTTATGAGACGCTGGAAGAATATGCAGAACAGATCGAGAGATGGGATCTGAAAAATATTGAGGAGCAGTTTCCTGAAATGGTGCATCGGTTTGATAAAGACGGTTTTTTGATGTACAGTGTGTGCGAAGTGGAAGAAGGAGGACGATATTTTGCGATGCAGGTCGTGCCGAATCTGTATATGACGGATCGGGAAGTGGCAAACTCTCACCGAGAATCGCGATACAGTCTTGAAGTGGCAAATGGAACAAAACCGGAATTGGATTTAGGGCTGTTTGATTGGGGAAGAGCTGGTATCTATCTGACGAAACTGAACACGGAAGAAGATTTTGCAGAGATCATCCCGGGATGGTCCACGATTCAGGAAGTAAAGGAGATTGATCCATATTTGGAAGAGATGCCTGCCTCTGGAAACTCAGGAAATATGTTCAGTATGTTAGCGGATGGAACGGTGCTGCATATAGAAAAATTTGGGGAGATGGTAGAGTCAAAAGAAATTTTGGAGAGTGATACCGTCTACAGAAGAAAAGTCACTCTGGGAATCATACAGCAAAGGGATCTGGAACCATTTCTAGACGACGAGGGGAAGGCGGCAGATTTTCCATCGGAGTTGAGATATCAATGATCTGAAACAAATTTGATTTCTGAGATTACTTTGATTTCGGCTGAAAAGAAATCTAAAGCGACAGCAGAAATAAGGAAAATGAAACAAATAGACAAGAAATAAAGGAGAAGGAAAAGGATCTGATTATAAAGTGAAAGGGGGATATGGTTTTGCCAGAAGAAAAGAAACAAAATGGATGTGGAATAAAAAAATATAGAGCGTTCTTTTTTTTATTTCTATGTTTTGTAATTGGATGGTGTCCGAAAGCAAAGGCAGAATACATGGAAGGATATCAGATGCCGGGCGATGGATTTGTCACAGAAGAATTTATTGAGGCACAGGAAGAAAAGGAGATGGGGACGTATTCGATAAAAGAACTGGAGGATTATTTTTACTATGAGACGCTTGAGGAACTTGGGCAGAAAATAGAACGCTGGAATCTGAAAAATATAGAGGAGCGTTTTCCAGGCATGGTACATCGTTTTACAAAAAATAAGATCTTAAATTACAGCGTGTGTGAGGTGAAAGAGGGCGGACGGTATTTTGTCATGCAGCAGTCGCCTTGCCTGTGGCTTGACGGAAGAGAAGTGGCAAACTATGAGGAGGGCTGGAATTCGCAGGCTGAGGGAGTAAAAATAGAAGGTTTGAAAAATATCCGAATGTGGGGGAAAGTAGGAATTTATATCACAAGACTGTGTACGGAAGAGGATTTTGCAGAGATTATCCCGGGATGGAGCAGCTTTGCTGACATAAAAAGCATAGACCCTTATGCGGAGACAACGTTGACATCTGCCGGACTGAACAGAATAAGGAGCGTGCTGGCTGACGGAAATATCATGATTTTTGAACATATGAAAGGATATCACACAAATCCAGAAGACGTGATTCCGTATGAAAAGGGCGTTTACAACAGAGAGGATTCTGGTTCAGACAGAACGATGGAACAGATTGAAGCGCGGGATCTGGAACCATTTCTGAATGAAGAAGGAAAATTTAGACTGCTGGAGATGAAAAAGAGACAGGAAAGCTATCAGATGATCGGCGATGGGATCATCACAGAAGAATTTGTCGATGCGCAGGAAGAAAAGGAAATGGGAACGTATTCTCTCGATGAACTGGAGGAGTATTTTGGATATCAAACGCTGGAGGAGTTTTCAGAAAAAGCGGATCATTGGGAGATACAGAATATAGAAAAACAATTTCCCAAAATGATCCATCGCTTCAATGAGGCTGGGATTTTTGTGTACAGTGTCTGTGAAGTGGAAGAGGGAGGACGATATTTTGCCATGCAGTGTTTGCCAAATCTATTATTGGAAAGAAGAGAAACGGCAACGCTGTATGAGAGAGATGCGGCGGACTGGGAACGGCTGAAGGCAGGAAATATGGAAGATGTGAGCTGGGGGAAAGTAGGAATCCACCTGACACAGTTACATACGGCGGAAGAAATGGAGGAGCTTTGCTCAGGTATAAAAACAATCGAGAACGTAAAACAAATAGAACCGTATGTGGAAGTTTATTTCACACGGCCAAAAACGGCAGGCGCCATTCTGGCAGACGGCACAAAGATGGAATTTTCTGTCTCAAGGAATCACGCAGAGGAGACAGGACAGCAAATGCTGGAGATCAGTAAAGTGAAAGAAAGAAGAAAAAGAGAGCTATATGGATCAGAGGGCGCAGATGCTTTAGAGCGTTGGATCAGAAGCGGAATGATAACAGCGGAGATGATTCAAAAGAGGGATCTGATGCCATTTTTAAACGAGAAGGGGAAAGCGGCTGACTTTTAAGAGAATTTGAGGTGCAGCAATGGGAAAAGTAAAAAACAGAATCTTAAATAAAAAAATATCATTTTTGCTGTGGGCATCTTTATATGGACTCTGTATATCCTCACCTTTTGTGCTGCAGGCAGAGACGATATTGGGGATTTATCATCCGGGGATACCGGTCAAGTATGTATATGAACAAACGCCGTTTTTTGTCTGGCAGCCGCATCGCTGTCTGAACTGCGGCGGCACATATGAGGTTTCATATGGCAGCAGGATCATTGATTCACAGTCAGAAGAAGCAAAAGACTATGATTTTTTCTTTGGAAATGTGTATGTGGAGGGAGAAGTAGAATTTAAACTGGCATATCTTTACTGTCCGGAATGCGGACGGAGCATATCGCTGGATAAAATGTGGAGCTATGAATATGGATATTAAGTTTTAAAGAAGAAATACCTCTGAAAAGAGTAAATCGTTTACTTTTTTTCAGAGGTATTTTATAATAGAAAACTTCGATTTTTTATTTCAATTTATCTCGCGAAAATTCCCTTGTCTTTTGGGAGTTCACGAGTACGTTGCTGATTTGCGATATCAGACGATTATTTTGCCAGAAGCATCATGATTTCATTGCTGCGTGCGATGAATTTCGTCATTTCATCGGAGCTTAACGGTTTATGGCTCAGCACAGCGAGATCGTATAACTGGCAGCACATCATCGGAACGTGTTCGGAATCTTTGTTTTCAAGAATATACTGTACCAGTTTGTTGTTGGCGTTCAGTACGAGTGTCTCGTTATTGCCGAACATAGATGGATCCATGCCGTACATACCGTACATTTTCATCATTTCCTGCATACGTCTGCTTTCCTCAGACAGGATCATCATAGAAGAAACGGATTCATTTTTCAGTTTTTCAACTTTGACTTCCAGTTTGTCTTTGTTCAATGCTTTGCGGAATACTTCCGTCAATGTATCGGTAGTTTCTTTTAAGTCTTCAGAAGAGCCGTCGGTCATGCTCTCGTCGAGATCTGCGTCGATACGCTGGAAACGGATGTCCTGATTTTTGCTCTCCAGATGTGTGATGAAAGCAGAATCAATGTTGTGTTTTAAGATGACAGCGTCGAGACCCTGCTCTTTGAAGAGGTTGATATACTGGCTCTGCTGAACTTCATCTGTGACATAGAAGAGCGTAATTTTCTTCTTTTCTTCCTGATCAGCTTCCTCTTTCTTTTCGTCTGCTGTCTCTTTTGTTTCCTCTGTATTTTCCGCTGGTTTTTCTTCCTCTTTTTTGTTTTCGTCAATAAAATCCTGTAAAGTCAGATATTTGCCATCCAGATTTTTAAACAGAACAGAACCCATAATCTTGTCAGAGAACTTTTCGTCTTTGATGCAGCCAAATTTGATGAATGGATTGATATCGTCCCAGTATTTTTCATAAGTTTCACGGTCTGTCTTGCACATACCGTTTAATTTATCGGCAACTTTCTTAGCGATATAATCGGAAATTTTCTTTACAAAACCATCGTTCTGGAGCGCGCTTCTGGATACGTTCAGAGGCAGATCCGGGCAGTCGATGACACCCTTTAACAGCATCAGGAATTCTGGAATTACTTCTTTGATATTGTCAGCGATAAATACCTGATTGTTGTACAGTTTGATTGTACCTTCGATAGAATCGTATTCCGTGTTGATTTTTGGGAAATACAAGATACCTTTTAAGTTGAATGGATAGTCCATATTTAAATGAATCCAGAACAAAGGCTCTTTGTAATCCATAAATACCTTACGGTAAAATTCTTTGTAATCTTCTTCGCTGCATTCGTTTGGATGCTTTGTCCACAGAGGATGCGTATCGCTCAATGATACAGGACGTTTATTGATTTTTACACGGTCTCTTGCAGGAGAAATCTCTACAACTTCTTTTTCTCCGTTTTCATTTTCTTTTTCTTCTGTCTTTGCTTCCTCATGGATATGTTCTACGACAACGTCATCGTCTCTGAGATCGCTTTCCTCAATCGTCTCATATTCCTGAGGGGCATTTTCTTTTGAAAGGAAGATTTCTACAGGCATGAAAGAGCAGTATTTTTCCAATACTTCTCTGACGCGATATTCATTTGCAAATTCAACGCTTTCTTCATTCAAAAACAGAGTGATCTCTGTTCCGACTGTCGTCTTATTTCCATCTGTGAGCGTATATTCTGTTCCACCGTCGCATTCCCAGTGAACAGAAGAAGCGCCGTCTTTGTAAGAAAGAGTATCAATGTGCACTTCGTCTGCGACCATGAAAGCGGAATAGAAACCTAAACCGAAGTGACCGATAATCTCATCGTTATTTGTCTTGTCTTTATATTTTTCAAGGAAATCTGTTGCGCCTGAAAAGGCGATCTGAGTGATATATTCTTCAACTTCATCAGCAGTCATACCGATACCGGTATCGATAAATTTCAATGTCTTCTGCTCAGGGTTGACGATCACATTGATTTTGTTTTTGTGGTTTTCAGGGAATGTATATTCGCCCATCACCTCTAATTTTTTCAATTTTGTGATGGCATCGCATCCGTTGGAAACTAATTCGCGGACAAAAATATCATGGTCGGAATACAGCCATTTTTTGATAATCGGAAAAATATTTTCGCTGTTAATGGAAAGACTTCCTGTTTTACTGCTCATACTGGCACACTCCTTTTACATTCTGTTTTATAATCTGTTTTTTAAAAGTAATACGGTATGGTCATAGATAAAAGATCTATGACTGTCATCTGGCTCTGCCGCGGCAGAAGAGACAACCGATACAGACAATGGATCTGTCGTTGCTCTAAGTGTAATACGCAAAATGGAAAAAGTCAAGAGAAAATTAGCACTCAAATTAAGTGAGTGCTAACAAGATGAATCAGAGAAGGTCGAAAGCAATTTGAGACTGTGTAAAAAAGGACTGAATTTTCTGGTCCCAGGCGTGATCCAGCGTTTTGTCAAGGGAAAAAATCTGATAGGAGGTTCCAGTGATACAGCTCAGAGAAGAACCGTCATATCGAATATGAAGCAAAAGACCGCTGATATCATTTTTTGTGAGAGAAGATTGCGACTGTTCCAACAGCTGTTCCGTATCTGACAGCGGAAGCTGAAAACTGAAATGAAATCTGGAAGGCGTTTTTTTGCCCTTGATGATCTCATAACAGAAATGACGCAGTTGTCTCCAGGGAACAAGAGCATACTCATGAGTCGTCTGTTCCTCAAACTCCTCGGTTGTATAAAAGGCTTTGTTGCGATGGCCGTCAATCGCAAAGGTGCAATCTGTACTGATAGAAGCATCCAAAAGTAAAAAATGGTCAAAGACATCATGCAGCAGAAGCTTTGACATAAAATTTTTAATTTCTAAAATTGTTAAGTGAATCAAAATATATTCTCCTCATATGATGTATGATATGTATAATGCAGTTCTAGTATATTCTTATTTTTCCCCCTTTTCAAGCAGAAATATATGTGTTATTATTATCTAGTATTGAATACTACATAATAAATGATAAAGGGTACAAAATATAGATACTGGAATAATCTATCACCAGGAGGAAAGCATATGAGTTTTAAAGTAGTCGTTGACAGTTGTGGAGAGCTTACAAAAGAAATGAAAGAGAGCGGCAATTTTGTGACCGCTTCTTTGACAATGCAGTTGGATGATCTTGTTTTTGTGGATGATGAGACATTCAACCAGAAAGATTTTCTGGAGAAAATTGCGGCAAGTCCAAATTGTCCCAAATCCTCTTGTCCTTCACCGGAAATTTATAAAGAGGCATTTGACGATCCGGCGGAGCATATTTATGCGGTGACATTGTCTTCCGAACTGAGCGGTTCCTACAATAGCGCGCAGCTTGGAAGAAATTTGCTTTTGGAGGAGAAACCGGAAAAGAAGATCTATGTATTTAATTCACGGTCTGCATCCGTTGGCGAGACCTTGATTGCTTTGAAAATTCAGGAACTGGAAGAAAAAGGAACGGAATTTGAGGAAGTTATAAGACAGGTAGAAGAGTATATCGCAGAGCAGAATACATTTTTTGTGCTGGAGAATCTGGAGACACTCAGAAAGAATGGACGTCTGAGCAATATCAAAGCATTTGTGGCAAATGCTTTAAAGATCAAGCCAGTGATGGCTTCTACTCCGGAAGGAACAATCGTTCAGCTTGACAAGGCGAGAGGAATCAATAAGGCTCTTGTAAAGATGGTAAATTATGTTGTGGAAAAGACGGATCATCCGGAGGAGAAGATTCTGGCAATCGCTCACTGCAACTGCCCTGATCGTGCGCAGGTTGTAAAAGAGGCGCTGCAGGAACAGATGAAATTAAAAGATGTTATTGTACTTGATACAGCAGGAATCAGTACGATGTATGCGAATGACGGCGGAATTATTGTAGTGGTCTGAGCTGGATAAAAAAATGGTGCAAAATCATACGTTGTGGTGTATAATAGGACTAAGATTTTAAGAAAACATAAGGAGAGATAACGTATGAGCCAGGAAAAAGTAGACCGGTATAAAAAAGAGAAAGCAAACCGTGCAAAAATTATAAAAAAGCAGAAGCAGCAGAAACTTTTGATGCAGATCGGCGCAGTAGTGATCGGCGCAGCATTGTGTGTATGGGTCGGATTCTCTGTCTATGATAAAGTAAATACTCCGGAACCCAAAAGCTATGAAGTGAATATGGACGCACTGACAGAGTATCAAAATTCTTTAAGCGTTGAATAATATCTGAAACAAAAGAAAAGACCAGAAAGCAATAGTTCAGTTTAAACAATGCAGTCAAAAAAAGGGGCTGTCGGGAAATAGATAGTTCTAAATAGGGGCAGATGTGACTCAT
>JAUNDP010000030.1 GCA_030526005.1 Eubacteriales bacterium | reverse complement strand
AGATTATTTATGTCTGATTTTGATAAGTACATGCTGGAACTGGAAGAGAATGCGAAGAAGTAGCAGCAGTGCCATTAAAGTTTTCAGTTTTCCAAGGTCGAGTGCATGGAAGTTGAGCCATCAGACGAGGCTAAAAATAGCCCTTGACCTGTTTCTTGTACGTAGAACAGACAAGGTGGAGGCGATGGCAGTTCTTCGTTAAATTTGACTTTTATGTTGGAATCACTATAATAGTAGAAACGAATAAAAAAGTTGAACTTTTTCCGTGGACGGACGAGGTTCAGGCTGTGATATGGATAGCGAGTTGTATTAATACTTTTTTGCTACAGAATTTGTTGATATGTTTCCGCAGACAAACGGAGATATTTTACTACAGTCCACATTAGTCTGGATCGGTTCCCGAAAACTGACATCAATCAGGACGTATCGTGCCATGTTAAGACGGTTGCGTTGCTGCAAAAGAAAAATTTGTAGAAAACCTTTATTTTAGGCACTTTGCGAAACATTTTACCTTTACTTCAGAGAACAAAAATTTACGCAATAAACATTCAAAAAACTATTTTGATGTTTCGGTGAGAATAGAAACGGAAAATAAAGGTTTTTTAAACAGAGCTAAGTATAGTGGCAGAGGCTACGGTTCTTTATGGAGAAAAGAAGTAATGGAGGGGTCTCAGATGATGACGGATGAAAAAATTAAAAATTCCAGTGAGCTGGAGTTTTATTGGAAGATGTGAGGAAAAGTGATGAGGAAAATAAAGAGAATTATTAATATTGAAGATTCTATGGGAAAACACTGGGATATCAACCGCGCTTTGAGCTGGAATGGGTATCCAAATGCAGAGCTTGCATCAAATGCAGAACAAGGATTGGAAATGATTGAAAATGCTATAAAAGAGGGAAATCCTTATGAACTGCTTATCACAGATATGTATTTTTCAGTTCACGGAGAAGAAAGTGAAGAAGCAGGCTTATATGTCATTGAGGAGCTGAAGAAAAGAAATATTCAGATTCCGATTATTGTATGCTCCTCTTTGAATTATAATATCCCTGAAATTACAGGATGTGTCTTTTATAATAAGAGTAAGGATCTGAGCTGGGAATTTCGGGAAGTGTTAAATCGGTTATCGTGATGAAATATTAAGTGTTGCTGTTGAGCTGGCAAACGGTTTAAAGTAGGGAATTAAAATTTTGTACAGAGATAGGTTTCTTAGAAAGCAGGTGACAGGATGAACTATTATATCTCGGATATGCACCTTGGACATCGAAATGTCTTAAAATATGATAAAAGGCCTTTTTCCAACGTGGAAGAAATGGATGAGACATTAATTTCAAATTGGAATAGAAAAGTAAAGGATCAAGATGATATCTGGATTCTGGGTGATTTCTGCTATCATTCGGAAAGAGAGCCAGCCTTTTATTTAAAGCAGTTAAAAGGAAAAAAACATCTGATTGTGGGAAACCATGACAGAGTAACGCTGAGCAGCGATTCTGCCATTCAATATTTTGAAAGTATTGAGCGGATGCAGCATATAAAAGATGGAAAAGAAAATATCATCATGTGCCATTTTCCGCTTGCAGACTGGAATGCAAAAAGGAGAGGCTGCTATCATATTTATGGTCATATTCATAATAACAGAGACGATATATATGAATTTATGAAAAAACAGGAAAGAGCACTGAATGCAGGATGTATGATAAATCATTATGAACCCGCGACATTGGAAGAACTGATAGAAAACAATAAGAAGTTTCAGTCGCAGTAAACAATAAAAATAGTTTGTTTGAGAAAGGGGCTGCCATAAAATAAATTTTTCATGCATGATATCCGGCCATAACATATAGGCGGAAAAGATATCTTGTAGAAATTTTATATTTTGTGGCAGCCCTTTTGATAATTTTTACTGGGATTCAAAATCAATCAGTTCTGTGATATGGTCTACTTCCAACGCCTCAGCGATTTTGGACAGATGTTCAAAATTGATGACAGTGCGAGTCCCTCTGACGATATCGCTGATTGTCGATTCTCTGATACCAGAGATCTCAGCGAGTTTCTTCTGTGTAATTCCGCGTTTTTCAATCGCTTCTTTTATTTTGAGTCTGACAACATACTTTTTATTCATTTCTATTCACCCCTTGCTGAAGCAAAACAGTCATATAAGCTAAGTTCCAGATATTTGAGTCTTTACCTACAGCATTGGGATTGTCGCCTATAGCAGAAGCAAAATTCAGAATCTGACTTGTCATAGCGGTCTTGCATTGATCCCAGACCTGAATAGGGTGCACTCCATTTTTCCATTCATATTTCTGGGTGGCTTTATTATAGACGACTAAAGAGCGGAAAGCTGCCACGGAAGGGTAGATAAGACCATCAGGAATCTTATAATAGATGTCATGAAGACCAAACTTTGTTGTACCAATGACCGCTCCATCTTTATATCCGGAATATTTTTTGCGGCCATATCTTCCGCCTGCCTCGTTGAATGCGGAGGCAAATTCCATCTCAATCGTATCATAGAGATCGAAGATATCAGGCATGATATTGACATATTTTCGATACGATTCAGGATTCTCCAGATACAATTCCAACATCTTGGCTTTGGAAGAATAGGCTCTGACTGGATGGTTGACAGAATCAAATTTTTCGATGTTAAACATATTAATAATGGCAACAACTTCACGGGCATCAATCATTTTCAGCTTTTTGTTTGTTTCATCATCAAAAGATTGCTGATTCTGCTTAAAAGCGATTCTGGAGAAGAAAGGCATACCCTCAAGCCCTTCCTTGATCGGATCAAATTTCTGACGCAGTTCAGCCATTGACTTTTCATCTACCTGAACAGAAGTATTGCGGGCCTCGGCTAACTGCTCAATAATATCTTCAACACCGGTCATAACTTCAAATTGAACATACTGATCAAGACCGGCATTTTTGTGCTCGCATACAATCTTATAGGTGTGACCGCCGTCAATATTGCCGTGCAGGGCATCGTCTGTGAAATGAATCGTCACTTCCTGTGATTTATTATTGTATGTACAACTTTTTGCAGACAATACAATTCCTCTGTTCTTTAAATGGAAATATCCATCATTGCTTTCCAGTGAATTTTTGATCGCCTGAGCCACACCGGAAGTCAGTCTCTGATCACGGGGATTTGTCGCCATGGGAATTCCTTCAGGGACATCGCTGACTTTTACATAAAATACATATTTTTTTGCATGAGTGTCAAATGGATCATCCAATTTCCGAAATGAGTTTTCTTTTACATACATCGTTTTTTTGATAGTCATCTTTTTTCTCCTTCTATTGCAGGTCTTTCAATCAAGAGAGTTTTGATAAAAGCATAAAATAATATTTACAGTAATATTTATATATCGCAATACAATAATAACGCAATAACGTTATTTTGTCAAACGAAAAATAAAAAAGCAATCACAAATTGATCTGATGCAGAAAAAATGTGATTGCTTTTTTGCCTTATCCGATTTGATCTTTCTTTTTAGTGGTCGAGGGAATAGATCGTATTATATTTTTTATTAAAGTAGTCCAGCAGCGGCTGAGCGGAGAGTTCCTTTCCGCAAAGACGTTCAATTACTTCCCTCGATGTATAGAGGCTTCCATATTGGTGAATATTGGTATTGAGCCATTTTGTGATTTCCAGAACCTTTCCCTGTGCAAGGAGATCGTCAATGCTGCCCAGTTCTTTTTCGATCTGCTGAAGGAACATACCATCGTAGACTGAACCGAGAAGATAAGATGGGAAATAGCCAAAAGAACCGTCAGACCAGTGCATATCCTGCAGGATACCTTCTGCATCGGAAGATGGACGGATTCCCAAAAGTTCTTCCATTTTATCATTCCAAAGCTGCGGAAGTTCCTCTGTTGTGACTTCATCGTTAAAAATTGCACGCTCGATCTCATAGCGCAGAATAATATGAAGACAGTATGTGACTTCATCGGCGTCAACACGAATCAGACTTGGCTGTACATAATTGATTGCCTGACAGAACGTATCAAACGGAATTTCTTTGAAGTTTGGAAGCAGCTCTCCCAGTTTACTGTAGACAGGCGACCAGAAGTTTGGATTGCGGCCGAGAATGTTTTCGTAAAAACGAGACTGACTTTCATGAAGACCCATCAGATTCACCTGCATGACGGCTGTATTTTCATAGGAAGGATCAATATTCTGTCCGAAAATGGCATGTCCTCCTTCATGGATTGCGCTGAACATTGCAGCAATCGGGTCGTCTTCTTTATAATGATTTGTGACACGGACATCGCCGGAACCAATTTCAGTGGTGAATGGATGCTCACTTTCTGCTGTTGCTCCTTGTGTAAAATCAAATCCGATATAGGAAAGAAGCATATCCTGGACTTTTTTCTGAGCCTGGATATCATACTTTCCCTGAAGCGCTGATAAATCAGGCTGTCTGGATGCTTTGATTTTTTCAAGGAGAGGACGAAGTCCGACTTTTAGTTCATCAAAAATACGGTCGATCGCCGCGCTGTTCATCCCTTCTTCAAACAGATCAAGAAGTACTTCATATGGCTTTTGGTCCGGCTCCATATAGCGGACATACTGTTTCGTCATGGAAATGACTTTGTCAAGATATGGGGCAAAAACGGAAAAATCATTTGCTTTTTTTGCAGACTCCCACGCTTTTTGGGAACGAGCTTTGAGCGTTACATATTCAGTATAAAATTTCTCAGGCACACGGACGAAACGCTCATAATCCCGCAACTCACGGCGGACAGTCACCTTCATCGCATCGTCAAGCTGCTGAAACTGTTCTGGGGCAGACAGCTCTTTTAAGATCTCGCCATATTCTTTCGATGTAGCAAGACGAAATGATTCTGTAGAGAAATATCCAAGCGCATCTGTTTTGGACTCAATTCCTTTTTCCGGCGTCATAGTGGAAAGATCCCAGCTAAGCAGAGCTTCGATCGTCTGATACTGCTGAAACTTTTTCATATATTCTTTTAATTTTTCTGCTGTTTTATTCATAGATAAAACCTCCTTGTATTGTAAACGTATTGATCTCTCAAAAAAGGGCATAGATTTTTTGACTTTTCTGTTAGTTCTTATCTGTTGCTGCCATCAACACAAAGAGCGTACCATAATAGGAACTCTTTTGTCAATGGAAGGAAAGAAGAGAAAAAATTTGGACGAGAGATTTTAAAAAACATTCAGAAAGAGAGAAAGACAAAGAAAGTACTGTGTGAAAAGGCTGGAAAATATAGCAGAAGATTGGTACAATGAAAAGAAAACAGAAAGATGAGGATATGATATGGAAAATCAGGAAAAACAGCATAAGAGAAGAGTACGGTATTCCGGAACTCATCCCAGACGTTTTGAAGAGAAATATAAAGAATTGCAGCCGGAAAAGTATGGCGACACGATTGCCAAGGTAATCAGTAAAGGAAGTACTCCAGCTGGAATGCACATTTCAATTATGGTAAAGGAAATTTTAGAATTTCTCCAGATTCAGCCGGGACAGCAGGGGCTGGACGCTACGTTGGGATATGGAGGTCATACGAAAGAGATGTTGAAATGCCTGAAAGGACAGGGACATCTGTATGCGCTGGATGTAGACCCGATCGAATCTGAGAAAACAAAAGAAAGACTGAAAAATCAGGGATTTGGTGAGGAGATTCTGACTGTGCGTCTGCAAAATTTCAGAGAGATTGACAAAGTGGCAGAAGAAGTAGGGAAATTTGACTTTGTACTGGCAGATCTTGGCGTTTCTTCGATGCAGATTGATAATCCGGAAAGAGGATTTTCATATAAAGTGGAAGGACCGCTTGACCTTCGCATGAATCCTGAGAAAGGAATCAGCGCAGCGCAGAGATTAAAAAAGATCTCCCGGGAAGAATTATATGGTATGTTGCTGGAAAATGCAGATGAACCATATGCAGATGAGATTTCAAAAGCAGTAGTCTCTGCGCTGAAAAGCGGCAGGAAGATTGAGACTACGACGGATTTAAAAAATGTGATTGAAAAAGCGCTGTCTTTTTTGCCTTTATCCGAACAAAAAGAGGCGGTAAAAAAATCATGCCAGAGGACCTTTCAGGCGCTGCGTATTGATGTGAACAGTGAATTTGAAGTATTATATGAATTTATGGAAAAATTGCCATGTGTTTTGAAACCAGACGGAAGAGCGGCAATTTTGACATTCCATTCTGGAGAAGACCGTCTTGTAAAAAAAGCATTTAAGCAGTTTTACAAAGAAGGCGTCTATAAAGAGATTGCCAGCGATGTGATTCGCCCGTCAGCGGAGGAATGTGCAAAAAATGGACGCGCCCGTTCCACAAAGATGCGATGGGCGATCAAAGCGTGAAACAGATGCGGGATATGGCAAAGATTTATTTCAGTCACCTGCTCCCAGATGAAGAAATGCGGGATATCATACGAAAGACAGGAATGGGGATTGAAAGTATTGAGTTTTCTGTCGCAGACAATCTCGATCAGCTCCAGCAGACACTGATCGCATATGAAAAGCGGCTGGATTATATGGAATGCAGGAATTTAACGCTTCATGGCCCTTTTCTGGATCTGAATCCCATGACATTTGACCGTGAGATTCGTCAGGTTACGATGAGACGATATGAGCAGTCGTATCAGGCGGCAAAAATCTTGCAGGCGAAAAAGCTTGTTTTTCATTCTTGCTACATTCCACAAGTATATTTAAATATTGGTCTGGAAGAGCGAATGGCTGATTTTTACGATGAATTTCTACAGGATAAAGACGATTCTGTCGAGATCGTGATGGAAAATGTGTTAGATCCATCTCCAGATGTGATGAAAAAAGCAGCAAATCTGATTTCAAATAAAGGATTTGGGCTGTGTCTTGATATCGGACACGCAAATTGCTATTCTGATCTGCCTCCGATAAAATGGGCGCAGGAGATGATTCCTTTTATCAAGCATGTCCATCTTCACAATAACAATGGAAAAAAAGACAGTCATGGATCACTAAACTGCGGCAATATAGCAGCAGAGCAGATTTTAGAATGTCTGATGAAAGATCCAGGCGAAAAGACATATACGATTGAATGTAATTCAGCGCAGGAGGTAGTGGAATCCTGGGAGTTGTGCTGTAATATACTTGACAGAGGATAAAAAAATCTATATCATAGATACAAAATGACAAAAATGGAGGAAACTAGAAAAATGAAGAAAAAAAATACAATCATTGCGGCCATTATTCTGGTTCTGGTTGTAGCAGCAGCAGCTCTGCTGTATATGAAATTTAAACCAGAAACAACAGAGGGTGCAAAAGAGATAAAAGTTTCAGTCATCCATGCAGATGGCAGTGAAAAAACATTTGAGTACCACACAGATGAAGAATATCTGGGAGAAGTACTGACGACAGAGAAACTGGTCGAAGGAGAAGACGGACAATATGGTCTGTACATTCTGACGGTAGACGGAGAGACTGCAGATGAATCGAAACAGCAGTGGTGGTGCATCACAAAAGGTGGAGAGATGGTCAATACTTCTGCGGATACGACACCGATTCAGGATGGGGATCAGTTTGAGCTGACATTGAAAGAAGGATATTAATTGAAAGGCAGAAAAACATGGGAGATTGTGGTCATGGGATTGCTGACTGCGGTTGTATTTGCAGCGCAGGTGGCAATGGGATTTCTGCCCAATATTGAACTTGTGACCCTTCTTTTTATTTTATACACATTGGTTTTAGGCAAAAAGGTATTTCTGATCATTTATGTATTCGTATTTTTAGAGGGATTTTTCTATGGTTTTGGTCTTTGGTGGATCAACTATCTCTATGTGTGGACCATACAGGCAATCATCACATTATTGCTGCGAAAACAGACTTCTGTGATCTTCTGGAGTGTGATGTCGGGATTTTACGGAATAACATTTGGAGCATTGTGCGCAATCCCTTATTTTTTTATGGGAGGTTTTCCGTCCGCGTTTGCTTACTGGGTATCAGGAATTGTATATGATATTCCGCATTGTATCGGAAATGTACTGATCTGTCTTTTGCTTTTTAAACCTCTGTACAAAGTGCTGAATCAGGCGCTGAACACACAATTACAATTTAACAGATAAAAAAAGGCTGTCCGCTTTACGGGCAGCTTTTTCATCCATAAAAGGAGGGAAAAATAATATGGAAAAACGAAACTGGAAAAGAAAAACGCTGCTTTTTCTTATCAGTCAATGTATCACATTGTTTGGTTCTACTCTTGTTCAGATGGCGATTGTCTGGTATATCACATTGAAAACTTCAAGCGGCGCATGGGTGGCGGCTGTCTCGATCTGTTCTTATTTGCCGCAGTTTTTAATTTCGTTTGTCGGCGGCGTATGGGCCGATCGATATAACCGCAAGAAATTGATTATTCTGTCAGATGGAATGATTGCGGCAGTCACATTTTTGATGGTTTTAGCGATACCAGCGATTTCTTCTGATTCTCTTCTGATTGGCGCATTGCTTGTAATGTCAGTGATTCGTTCAATAGGCGCAGGAATCCAAGTGCCGGCTGTCAATGCCGTGATTCCACAGCTTGTCCCAGAGAATGCGCTGATGCGGTACAATGGGATCAATGCGACAATGCAGTCGATCGTTCAGTTTGTATCTCCAGCGGTAGCAGGGCTTATTTTAACTTCTGCAACACTTCAAAGGGCGCTGACAGTCGATGTTGTCACTGCAATCGTGGGAATTACTTTGTTATGCTTTGTGGCAATACCAAAACAAAAAGTACAGAAAAATGAAATATCAGTCTTTGCTGATATGAAGACAGGAATTCGTTATTCCTTTTCTGATAAAACGATTGGCGCTCTGCTGATGATTTATGGAATGTTTATTTTGCTGTGCGTACCGGCTGGATTCATGTCAGGCGTGCTGGTGAGCCGTGTCTACGGCGAGACTTACTGGTATCTGACAGCAGTAGAGCTGACGGGATTTGCCGGAATGGCTTTAGGCGGAGCACTGATGGGAATCCGAGGGGAAACTCACAGTCGAGTCAAAACACTGATGGCAGGCTTTTTTATCTTTGGAACGACAGCAATCTGCATGGGAATATCTCATAATTTCCTTTTCTATCTCATCATGATGTTTTTATATGGCATTGCCCTGACGCTGATTCAGACTGTAATGACTACGATGCTTCAAGAGAAAGCAGAATGTTCCATGCAAGGTCGTGTTTTCGGGCTGATGGGAGCAATGTATTCAGGATTTCTGCCTGTAGGTATGGCGGCTTTTGGTCCGATGGCGGATGTCATACCGCTGCAGTGGATTATGATTGGATCAGGGATCGGACTGATTTTTATTGCTATCTTTATTAAATTTCACTTTAAATCAGCACAATAAATCATTTCAGACTTTGTTGACAGATCTTTTTATTTCGTTTATAATATAAACATACCAAGAGAATGTAAATGGGAGGCTCATATGGCAAGAAATAAATATCCAGAGGTAACGGTGGATAAAATATTAGATGTATCACAGAAACTATTTCTTGAAAAGGGATATGATAACACAACGATTCAAGATATTGTCGATGAATTAGGCGGATTGACAAAGGGAGCAATCTATCACCATTTTAAATCAAAAGAGGAGATTATGGATGCTCTGGGAAATCGGATGTTTTTTAACAATAATCCATTTGAGGCGGTAAAGAAAAGAACAGATTTAAATGGAATTGAAAAGATAAAAATGGCCATCATTTTAAATCAATCGAATGAGTCTCAGAAAGAACTGACGAAACAGGCGATACCGATTTTAAAAAACCCGCGTGTTTTTGTAAAAATGATTGAGACGAACCGTCAGATTTTAAGCCCCTATTGGCTGGAACTGATCGAAGAGGGGCGCAGAGACGGTTCTATTCAGACAGAATATGCAAAAGAATTATCAGAACTGCTTGTTTTGCTGGATATCTGGATGATTCCTTCCGTATTTCCGGCTGATTTAGAAGAGATGGGGCGCAGATATCAGTTTATCTTAGAAATGCTGGAAAAGATGGGACTTCCGCTTTGCGATGAAAAAATAATGGATATGGTGAAACACCTGCCATATTATATGGAATAACTCAAAGTCAAATCTTCACGGTTTATTCTGTAAAAAGCTTGAAGAAAAGTAAAATTGCCTTTTGAAAGGCAATTTTTTATAGATATTTACATTCATTCGGTTGGTATTAAAGGAGGTATAAGTATGAAAAAATCAGGGGCTGCAATTTCCGTCTCAGGGCTGAAAAAAAGTTATCAAAAAAAAGAAGTTTTAAGAGATGTGAATTTTTTTGTGCCGAAAGGATCCGTTTATGCTGTTCTAGGATCGAACGGCGCAGGGAAAACAACGATGATCCGTATTTTAACTACGCAGATAAAAGCGGATGCAGGAGAGATAAGTATCGGGGCGTATGATCTGAACAGACAGCCGGAAAAGATAAGGGAAGCAATCAGTGTGACAGGACAATTTTCCACGGTAGACGAGTTTTTGACAGGAAGAGAAAATCTGATGATGATTGGAAAGCTGCGCCATCTTCCGAATGTGAAACAGACGACACAGAAGCTTTTGAATGATTTTAATCTTTCTGATTCAGCGAATCAGATTGCTGCATCTTATTCCGGGGGAATGAGACGGAAACTGGATATTGCGATGAGTCTGGTAGGAAATCCGCAGGTTATTTTTCTGGACGAGCCGACAACAGGACTAGATCCGCAAAGCCGCCGCAATATGTGGAACCTCATTCAGAAATTGAATCAATCAGGCATAACGATTTTTTTGACAACACAGTATCTCGAAGAGGCAGAACAGTTAGCAGACCGAATTGCAATCTTAGATAAAGGCATGGTGATTGCAGAGGGAACAGCTGAGGAACTAAAATCGAATCTGCCGCAGGGCGGCATTGAAATTTCATTTGGAGATCCAAATACATATGAGAAGGCAAAGGAGGCAATGAAAGAGGAGATCTATTCTGCTGTACCCGAAAAATATAAAATTACTGTCTTGACAGATGGCAGAACGGAATCATTGGCGCGCATCATTGACATATTTGCTGAAAAAAATCTGGAGATTCAAAGAATCTCACAGCTGACACCGAACCTGGAAGACGTATTTTTAGCGATGATCGAAGGAAAAAAGGAGAAAAAAGAATGGAAACAGGAGTAAAAAGATACAATGACACTGTTACAATGGCCAAACGATGCTTAGCGCTTTCAAGAAGAAATCCGGATACTATTCTGACGAGTATTTTGCTGCCGGCTTTGATGATGATTTTGTTTGTCTCTTTGTTCGGGAAAATCATTAAGATCGGAGAGACTTCCTATATCAATTATATTGTTCCCGGAGTGCTGCTTCAATGTATTGGGCAATGTTCTGCCACAACAGCGATTATGATGAATAAAGATGTGACAGGAGGAATGATGAGCAGATTTCGCACATTGCCAATTAAAAGAAATGCAGTAATCAGAGGTCATATTGCAGAACCGTATTCGATGGAAAGACGGCAAATGCAGAAACATTTTGGATTGCACTGGGCTGGTGCGCAGGTCTTATGATGGTATTTCATCTGATGGCATTTTGGATACTGCAAAAAAAACTGAGTAAATAAAGATTTGTTTTTCTCTTAGAAAAAGTCAGCATTTGCTGGCTTTTTTAAAATGAGGAGAAATGAATAAATATTGAAAACAAAAGAGGAAAATGGTAAAATGATGATAATCTGCAAGGAGGGGATATTTTGGCAGATTCAAATATTACGAAAAAAGCTTTGGCGAATGCTTTAAAAGAATTAATGGTTTCCACTTCTTTTAAAGACATTGGTATTGGTGCGATATGTGAAAAATGTGAGATGAATCGAAAAAGTTTTTATTATCATTTTAAGGATAAATATGATTTGGTAAACTGGATTTATGACACGGAATTTATTCAGGCATCTAAAAATAAAGAATATGATACAGCATGGGATTTTTTACAGGATATCTGTATTTATTTTTATGAAAACAAGTCCTTTTATAGAAAAGCGTTAAAAATTGAAGGACAAAATTCTTTTTCAGAATATTTCAGAGAAATCATTATGCCCATATCCGCATCCTATTTGAGAGAGACTATACCAGATATAGAAAATAGAGAATTCTATGTAAAAATTTTAACAGAAGCATTTATCTCATGGATTGAAAAATGGATTCTGGAAAGAGAAGATATCCGGCCGGAGCAATTTGTACATGATTTGAAATTTTGCATAGGCGCTGTGTCACAGAAGATGGTAAAAAAAGAAACGGGCGAAGAGGCAGAAAACAGAGAGCAGGAGGTCAGTCAGTGAATGATTTGCCTCCTGTCTTTTCATTTTGAAAATGCTATTTTGAAAACAGACTTTAAAGTATGCGTCAGCAAAAACGGATTTGAAAAGGAAAAGTGATCGGTGTACAGCCGCCCAGACGGATCAAATACTGCTGTACATGCCATATCAGAGATGACGCGGTTAATCAGCATCGTATCATATTTTAAATCAAAAAGAATGGCAGGGTACTGCTGACTGGTGCGGATTTGATTTACCGTGTGATAGATTTCAGCCTGTGCACAGTTAGAACAATTTGAATCAGGAAACAAAAAAATAAAATATGGAAATCCTGCCAGAACAGAATCAAAGAATCTTCTGTCCAAAATCATATTTTTATTGAAATCATTATATTCTATACAGACAGAATAAAGAAATTTGTCTGAGCGAAGTTTTTGATACAGATTTTCAGCAGTATCAAAAGAAGTAGCAGAGAAACGAACAGACAACATAAGATTATGAAACGGCTTCAGATCTTTCAGCCATATTTCAGTCAATGCCTCGGCAGTTGTAAACAGGACGAAGGCACATTCTGGATGTGAGGATAGAAAAGAAGAAAAATCACACAGCGGATCATCTGTGAAAAAAAAGTAAGTATAAATTCCTAAATCCATTCCCTGACAGATGAAATCCTCATAAAATTTTTTGTTTGCAGTCCAACTTTTGCTGTCTGTAAGAAAAGTCAAAGACCATGGAACAGCAAAATGTTCTGCTTTTCCTGTCTGACGAATCTGCTCAACGCCCTTTGTACAGCTGTTGTAACCGACATTAATTCCAAAACGGCACAGGGTATCATGGCTGACAAAATTAGCTGCATTCTTTGCAACTTTATAATAAGCGCTTTTCTGATTCTGCAGCATGGCCTGAACCCTTCTAAGAAAACGATTCTGGAAAGATCCGCTGGAAAAGTTTAATGCCAGATCAATACTGTTGCGAAGGCTTCTTTTAGGAGAATCCGATATATTTTTTAGAGTTTTACGAACGACAGATTCAATCAGCATCTGGTTTATATCTTTTTTTACCATTCTAAAATGTTCCTCCTTACTGAAGTTTAAAACAGCTATATAAAAATGACTGCGGTCGCTGAAAAGCATCAGATTTTACGCTTTTAATTTATAGGAAAAGAAAAAGAATGAAAAGCGACAGACGAGGAAAAATGTCCTAAAATGTAACACTTATGCAGAGAATGGGACATTATGAGACAAATAAATCGGATTGTCCCATGAAAAAGCGATAAAAGATGAATATAATCTTCTTAAATTTACAAAAAATAATAAAACATAGGGGATATAAGGAGGAAGCATCATGGAATTCTTACACACATCAGTCAGAAAAGCATATGAAATCGCTATTGATGGCACATTAAAGTTCATTAATAAGGACAGGGAAAAAAATTTATTGAAGCTGGTAGATATTTCCGAGAAATTTATGGGCAATACGTTCAAAAAAAGTACATATGAGGAGACAAGAAGAATGATTCAGAATCCAGATGAAAAATGGATGCAGTATCTGAATCGGGCATTGGATGAACTGAATCCGCATGTTATAAAAATGAATGCACTGAATCTTGGATTTGAAGCAGCATTTCGAGGATATAAAAAGACAAAAGAAATGGAAAAAATTCATCAGTGCAACATTCCATGGATTATTTTGATGGATCCGACAAGTGCATGTAATCTGCATTGTACCGGATGCTGGGCAGCGGAATATGGTCATAAGATGAATTTGACATTTGAAGAAATGGACAGTATTATCACACAGGGAAAAGAACTTGGAATCTATTTCTATATGTACACAGGCGGCGAACCGATGGTCAGAAAAAAAGATTTGATTCGACTGTGTGAGAAACATCAGGATTGTGCTTTCCACGCCTTTACAAACGGAACACTGATTGATGATGAGATGTGTAAAGAGATGGTGCGTGTTGGAAATATGACTTTGTCAATCAGTCTGGAGGGATTTGAAGAAGAAAACGATGGAAGAAGAGGAGAAGGCATCTATAAAAAAGTGCTGCATACAATGGATTTGCTGAAACAGTATGGATTGCTCTTTGGAACCTCTATCTGCTATACAAGCAAAAATATTGATGTGGTAACTTCCGATAAATTTTTGGATATGATTATTGAAAAAGGATGCCGTTTTACCTGGTATTTCCACTATATGCCAGTGGGAAATGAAGCTTCTGTAGAACTGATGCCGACAAAAGAACAGAGAGAATATATGTATCACCGGGTGAGAGAGATCCGTGCAAAAGAGGGCGGAAAGCAGATTTTTGCCATGGACTTTCAAAATGACGGAGAATTTGTCGGCGGCTGTATTGCGGGCGGGAAACGGTATTGTCATATTAATCCCAACGGTGATGTGGAACCTTGTGTTTTTGTTCACTATTCCAGTGCAAATATCAAAGAAAAGAGCTTGCTGGAATGTCTGAAACAGCCGATCTTTCTGGCATACAGAGAGGGACAGCCTTTCAATCAAAATCATCTCAGACCATGTCCTATGCTGGAAAATCCGGAATATCTTCAGAAGATGGTACATGAGACAGGAGCGAAATCCACAGATATGCAGTCACCGGAGGAGGTAGAACATTTATGTGGAAAATGTACATCTTATGCGAAAGAATGGAAAGAAACAGCAGATGATCTGTGGGAAAAGAGCTGCTGTCATTCCAGCAAAAAAGAAAAATAAAATCAGATTTTTGAGGAGAAGAATTATGCCAACCTTATATCCAAGGATTCTGGAACTGAGAAAGGAGAAAAAATTAACACAGGAAGAAGTAAGCCGCTATCTCCATGTCAGTCAGCGCACATATTCTCACTATGAAGTCGGTGACCGAGCGCTTTCAATCGATATGCTTTGGTCGATTGCAGATTTGTATGAAGTCAGCATTGACTATCTGGTAAATAGGACAGATGACCGAACATTAGCGCAGAGTCAGAAAAAGAAAAAATAGAAAAAGACAGAAAAACAGAAAGAACGGAGCCAGCTAATATGACAGCGACGCCGTTCTTTTTGTTGATTTTTGAAAACAGCAATGATAAAATAAAACCATATATGCGTGATATTTCTGTATGAAATAGACGCAAAAGATACAAAAAATTTCAAAGATATCTAAGAGAAATTTTGAGGAAAAGAGAAGGAGAAAAAAATGAACAACAGGGAAGAACTTTTTAAGTGGAACGGAAAACCGTCTTTTAAACAGGCATTTCCGCTTGCCCTGCAGCATGTGGTGGCAATGATTGTCGGATGTGTAACGCCCGCTATTATTGTTGGAGGAATCGTCCAGGGAAAAGGTGAAATCACACCCGCTGATGTGACGATGCTGGTACAGGCAGCGCTGTTAATTGCAGGGATCGGAACGTTGATACAGCTGATTTCGTTTAAACATACGATCGGCTCCGGACTTCCTGTAATTATGGGAGTAAGTTTTGCATATCTGGCAACTCTTCAGGGGATTGCTGGAGAATTTGATCTGGCGACGTTATTTGGCGCACAGCTTGTCGGAGCAGCTGCAGCGCTTTTGGTCGGAATTTTTATAAAGAAATTGTTGTTTTTATTTCCGCCTATGGTCACAGGAACCGTTGTATTTGTCATTGGAGTGACGTTGTATCCGACAGCGATCAATTACATGGCAGGAGGAACAGGATCATCAGATTATGGAAGCTGGAAAAATTGGCTG
The DNA here is from genome assembly GCA_030526005.1 of Eubacteriales bacterium. GTDB lineage: Bacteria > Bacillota > Clostridia > Lachnospirales > Lachnospiraceae > JAGZHZ01. The sequence continues at coordinate 11,657 of JAUNDP010000030.1, read as the reverse complement.
GTGGCGCTGATTACTCTTGCTGTTGTAATTATACTGAACAATTTTGGAAAAGGCTTTGCAAAGCTTTCATCCATTTTGATCGGAATGGTTGTGGGATATGTTGTGGCGATTCCATTGGGACTGGTTGACTTTTCACCGGTTCAGGAAGCAAGCTGGTTTCAGATCGCCGAGCCATTTCATTTTGGCATCAAGTTTAATCCATCCTGCATTATAACAATGGCAATTTTATATGTGATTAACTCTGTACAGGCGATTGGCGATTTTACAGCAGTGTCGGAAGGAGGACTTGACAGGGAACCTACACCGCAGGAACTGTCCGGAGGAATCATTGGAAATGGTTTAGGCAGTATGATCGGCGCATGTATTGGAGGATTGCCTACAGCAACATTCAGTCAGAACGTAGGAATTGTCAATACTACAAAAGTAGTAGCAAAAAAAGTCTTTATGATTGCATCGGGAATGATTTTGTTAGCGGGAATCATTCCAAAATTTGCTTCTGTGCTTACTACAATACCGGCATGTGTGCTGGGAGGCGCTACGATTACAGTATTTTCTTCGATTGCCATGACAGGAATGAAACTGATTATGAAAGAAAAGATGGGACCGCGCAATACTACCATTATAGGACTGGGAATTGCATTAGGCGTAGGCGTTACATTAGTGCCTCAATCCCTTGCTATGTTTCCTTCTTGGGTAACGCTCATTTTTGGAAAATCAGCTGTTGTATTGTCTACGATTGTGACGGTAGTACTGAATCAGATTCTTCCAAAGGAAAAGATCGAATAGATTCCAGACAGAAAAAAGCGTATCCTGATCTATAAAAAGGATCAGGATACGCTTTTTCTTACATCATGCCTTCTTTTATAATCTCGTGATCCCGCAAAACCTTTTCAATCACTGTTCCCTTTATGAGTCGGAGAGCAGGTTTTTTGAGAAGATTGAGCGGTCCTGGAAGAGAAATCTCAAGAGGAGATTTTCCATCCATCAGTTTAACGGTACTGTCCAGAAGATCGCGAATGTCATATACGCTTCCCCATACTTCAGGTACTCCTCTGTCCACTCCAAGCAGTCCATATACAGCCTCCATTGCTGTACGAACGGAATATTCGGTTGTAAATACGGTATCACGCGGTGTATCTGCGAACTGTCCGATAAAGGCAAAGTTTGTGCAGCCGTCTGGGATGACATCTGGGCGGTCGCCTTCTGTTCTTGGCATGAAGAATGCAGTGATATACGGCATCATAGTTGGAACACAGACTGCGCTTTCGGATGCCAGTTCTTCAATCTGATCCACCGGAACACCCAGATGATACAGCCATTCTTCTGTGATTTCTTTTCCGGTACAGTCTTTCATAGGCTTCTTGATAAAATCACCTGGAACGTCGGTAAATAATCCATATACCCAGACACAGACTTTATCCTTATCCTGAGATTTAAACTGACCCTGACGGTTGATTGTCCAGCTGAGCAGCCAGCTGGAATCCTGACAACTTACAATGCCGCCTGTGACAACATTTCCGCTCTTTGGATCACGTTTGCATATATTTGTGATATATGGAATAATCTTATCATCGAGCGTGGTGACAGTGGCAGATTCCCAGTTTGTCTTTGAAATATCGGAGCAGAATTTTTCAGGGCGTCCAAAGGAAGGATCCTGTTTGGCAATATTTTTCCAGAGATTCCAGCATCCGCTTGTGCGCACTAAAGCATCGCCGTTTGGCGCGTGATTTTGATCACCATAAATCGTGCCTTCTGTACAGCTTCCGTTTGTCACAAATACAAGATCATTTTCAGTCAGAAGAATGCCTTTTTCTACGCCTTTGACTTTACATTCAATCGCAGAAGCAATTTTTTTGCCATTTTTAAATTCAAATACAACATTTGTAACTTCTGTGGAAAATTGGAAGTCTACGCCTGCGTCTTCGAGATATTTCTGCATAGGAAGAATCAAGGATTCATATTGGTTGTAACGCGTAAATTTCAAAGCGCTGAAATCAGGCAGACCGGCGATATGGTGGATAAATCTCTGGAAATACCGTTTCATCTCAAGAGCGCTGTGCCAGTTTTCAAATGCAAACATTGTTCTCCAGTACAGCCAGAAAGTAGACTGGAATACTTCATCATCAAACACATCTTCAATTTTTTTGTCATATAAATCTTCATCTTTTGTCATAAACAGCTTCATGATTTCCATGCAGCCTTTCTGACTCAGATTAAATTTGCCGTCTGTATGGGCATCCTGACCTCTGTTTTTTGTTGCTCTGCACAGAGAATAGTTCGGGTCGTGCTTGTTCAGCCAGTAATATTCATCGAGAACAGAAGCATTTGGAATTTCCAGAGAAGGAATGCTGCGGAAAAGATCCCAGAGGCATTCAAAATGATTTTCCATTTCTCTTCCGCCGCGCATGATATAGCCGCGAGTCGGATCAAAGATGCCATCGCAAGCGCCTCCCGCGATATCCATGGATTCCAGAATATGGATATGAGATCCAGGCATCTGTCCGTCACGCACTAAAAAGCATGCCGCTGCGAGAGACGCCAGACCACTTCCTACAATATATGCATTTTTTTCATCGACGCCGTCCGGTTTTTCAGGGCGGGCAAATGCCTCGTAGTTTCCATTTGAATAATAGATTCCCTTGCTGTTTTTTTTGTCCTTGCCACGTTCTGTATTGCGGTACGCAGAAGACTTGCCTTTATCAGAAAAATCAAGATTGCTTTCCTGCGCTTTTTTCTTTAATACAGCAGCTGTGCCGACAGCGGCTGTGGTGAGAGCGACAGCACGTAACACTTTCTTTTTCTTTTTCTTTGACATATAGATAACCCCTTTCTTGGCAGAAGTTTATTTCTTTCGTTTTTGATAGGAATATCATACGTCTGTTTTTGCTTTTCAACAATTTACAAAATGGAAAGGATGATAAAAAACAGATCATTTTGCCTGTTTTGTAAAGTTTTGGATGGAATTTGCGATATTACCGTGCATCGTTGTACAGATCTTCTGGACAATTTCCTGATAGTCTTTTTTCATTCCCTGTTTGATCCAGTCGAGCATAATTCCGACAAAACTATATTTATAAAAATCTGCAATAAATGTTTTTTCTTCTGCGGTAACATCGACATCTTTTGCCTGTTCTTCCACGACATTCATAATTAAAGAATAGGTCAGCTGAAACAGATAGTTTTCGATCTGATCTCGGCTGATGCAACGGTAAGCATTTAAAATAAAAGGTTTATTTTCTAATACAACTTCAAAAATCTGCATGAGACCTTCTGGCCATGTATCGTATGTCTTTTTTCCCTGAAGAGCTTTTGTCGCATCCTCCAGACAGGACCATTCAACAAGATCATAAATATCTTTAAAGTGATAGTAAAATGCCATACGGCTGATTCCACAGTCTGTGGTGAGATCGTTGATCGTAATCTTATCGAGTGGTTTTTTCAGAAGCAGTTTTTTCAGTGAAGCTTCCAGTGCATATTTTGTCATACTAGACATAAAATCCCCCATTTCTGATCAAAGTATACCAATAGGAACTGCACCGATTCATAGAAAACGGTGTTTTTTATAAAGTAAAACGCTCCGCAAGGATCGCACTGCGAGAAATGAAAAGATGTCGCTGATACGATCCGCCGCAGGCAGAGAATTTTGCAGGCGAGATACTTTGCTGTTAAGAATATTTTATTATTGTAGCACAAATAGGGAAAAGGAACAAGGAATGCAAGAAGAAGAGCGGCAGAGACATGAAAGATCACAGGGACAGAAAATCAATAAAAAAACAGAAGGAAAAAGAGGGAAATTCTGCTGGACAGGACTTGATCGGGAAAAAACGTCATATATTAATCAAAAAGAAAAGTACAGAGAATAAAAAAGGAAAAAGGAGAAAGAATGGAATTGACTGAACTTTTTAAAGCGATTCTTTTTGGAATAATACAGGGAATCACAGAATGGCTTCCGATCAGCAGCACAGGACATCTGATTTTGCTCGATCACATCTGTCCTCTGAATACAGGGGCAAAATTTTTTGAAGTATTTAAAGTTGTGATCCAGTTTGGATCAATTTTGGCAGTGCTTGTTTTGTTTTTCCACAAATTAAATCCATTTTCTGCGCAGAAAAGTAAGACAGAGAGAAAAAATACAATAGACTTGTGGAAAAGAGTGATGGTTGGAGGTATTCCCATTATGGTGATCGGTCTGCCGTTAGATCTGATTTTAGAAGAATACTTGTCCGGCGTCTATATCATTGTGGCCGCATTGATCGTGTATGGAATAGTATTTCTTAAAGTTGAGAAAAGAAAAATATCTTTTGCTGTGCAGACTCTGGAAGAACTGCCATATCGAACGGCATTTCTCATCGGATGTTTTCAGGTTCTCGCTGTGATTCCGGGGACATCTCGCAGCGGAGCTACCATTCTTGGAGCTGTTTTGCTGGGATGTTCCCGTTATGTGGCGAGTGAATTTTCTTTTTTCATGGCTGTCCCTGTCATGGCTGGAGCAAGCGGCTTGAAATTAATAAAATATTTTTTGCGTACAGGGATGTTCACAGGACAGGAATTTTTCCTTCTTCTGACAGGAACGGCCGTTTCCTTTGCAGTATCCGTTTTTGCCATTCAGATGCTTTTAGAATACATACGCAGACATGACTTCAAAGTTTTTGGAATCTATCGAATTGTTCTGGGAATGATTATTATTTTTTATTTTTCTTTTGCAGCATAGAAAGAACAAGAAAAAAAGAGAGGAAACGAAATGGATTTATGCAGAGGATGTTTTGGGGCGGCAAACAACGACTGTCGGGACTGCGCCAGAAAAAAGGGGAAGCTTCCTATAAAAAAGATGTCAGACGTAAAAGTAATAAATGGAAAAAGACAAAAGGATGTGATAAAATGGAAAAGAAAAAGGAAGGAGGAAATGTGAGTGAAGGCAGCAGTGGCGATTGATTCATTCAAGGGAAGTTTAACCTCGTCACAGGCAGGAAAGGCAGCAGCAGAGGGAATCATCCGTGTGTATCCAGACGCTGAGGTTGAGATCTGTGTTCTGGCAGATGGAGGAGAAGGGACAATGGAAGCATTGATCTCTGGAATGAATGGAAAGAAGCAGCGTATTTTTGTCACAGGTCCTTTAGGAAAAAAGACGGTATGTGAATATGGGATTGCTGAGCATGGTCAGACTGCGATTATGGAGATGGCAAGTGCAGCTGGGATTACTTTGCTGAAAAAAGAAGAGAGAAACCCTTTATTTACCACGACGTATGGCGTAGGCGAGATGATTCTGGATGCAGTAAAAAAGGGATGTACGAAGTTTTTGATCGGAATTGGAGGAAGCGCTACGAACGACGGAGGCATTGGGATGCTCCAGGCATTAGGATATGGATTTTTGGACCGGAAAGGAAATCAGGTTCCATTTGGCGCGCAGGGATTGGAAAAAATTGAGAGAATCACAGACGAAGGAGTGATTCCTGAACTGAAAAAATGTCATTTTACAATCGCATGTGATGTGACGAATCCGTTATGCGGGGTAGAAGGATGCAGCGCTGTATATGGACCGCAAAAAGGCGCAGATCAAGATATGATGGAACAGATGGATCGGTGGATGGAAAAATATGCAGATCTCGCAGAGAAAAGTTTTCCAAAAGCAGACAAAAAATATCCGGGTGCAGGAGCAGCAGGGGGATTGGGATTTGCTTTCCTGACTTTTCTGGATAGTATTTTAAAATCAGGAGTTCAGATTGTCTTAGAAAAGACAGGAATCGAACAGAAAATAAAAGAAGCGGATGTTGTTGTGACAGGAGAAGGACATCTGGATGGACAGACAGCGATGGGGAAAGCGCCGATTGGCATTGCAAAGCTGGCGAAAAAATATCAAAAGCCAGTGATCGCTTTTTCAGGCAGCGCTGCAAGAGAGGCGAGAGCGTGCAATAAATATGGGATAGACGCTTTCTTTCCGATATTGAGACAGTGTATTTCTCTGGAAGAAGCGATGCAGCCCAAACAAGCGGCAGACAATCTGGCTGACACAGCAGAACAAGTATTTCGGCTTTGGAAGATAAAAGAAAAAGAAGAATAAAAAGAATATAATAATCGAAAAAATAAAAAACAATTTGAGGAGGCATTACATAGATGAAAAGACAGGTAAGTCTTGAAGAGATATCAGACGGGAAACTGTACAATTCAAATGATATGGTAAAAGCGGACTGCGCAGGATGTACGGGATGTTCATCGTGTTGTCACGGGATGGGAAATTCGATTATCTTGGACCCATTTGATATCTTTCAGCTGACAAAAAATTTAAAATGCAGCTTTGAGCAGCTTTTAGAGAAAAAACTGGAATTAAATATTGTAGATCGTATTATTTTGCCAAATTTAAAGATGGATGGAGACGAGGAATGTTGCCCGTTTTTAGATGAGAATGAACGGTGCAGCATCCATCCATTCCGCCCGTCTGTCTGCCGCCTTTTTCCACTTGGACGGTATTATGAGGAGAATGGATTCCGCTATTTTTTACAGATTCATGAGTGCAAAAAGGAAAACAGAGCGAAAATCAAGGTAAAAAAATGGATTGATATGCCTGATCTGAAAGAACACGAGGCATTTGTGATGAAATGGCATAATTTTTTAAAGGAGACGGAAGAACAGATAGAAGATGGAAAAGATGAAAATCTGATGAAAAATATGGACCTGTCTATCTTAAAGATATTTTATATAAGACCATATGAGGAAGGATGTGATTTCTTTCATCAGTTTGAGGAACGTTTAAGAGAAGCAAGGGCGTTTGCAAAAATGATACAAAATATATGAGGATAGAGAATATCTATTGCAGACAGGAAGATGAGACACGAAGGAGGAAAAATATAAATGAGTCAGACAGAAAACAAAATGGGAACGATGCCGATTCCTAAATTATTAATTTCGATGTCATTGCCCATCATGATTTCAATGCTGGTGCAGGCATTATACAATATCGTGGACAGTATGTTTGTATCACGATTAAATGAGAATGCCCTGACAGCAGTTTCACTTGCCTTTCCAGTGCAAAATCTGATGATTGCAGTATTTACTGGTACGGGTGTAGGTATCAACGCATTACTTTCGAGAAGTCTGGGAGAGAAAAATGTAAAACAGGCAAATAAAGTTGCCATTCATGGTGTGATTCTGGCAGGAATCAGCTATCTATTTTTTCTTATCTTAGGGCTGGGATTTTCTGAACTGTTCTTTTCCGTTCAGACATCAGACAGTCAGATCCTTTCTTATGGTACGCAGTATATGGAAATCTGCTGTATCTTTTCATTTGGAATCGCATTTCAGATTACATTTGAACGTCTTTTACAGTCAACAGGAAAGACATTCTATACGATGATTACACAGGGCTTAGGAGCAATCATAAATATTATTTTAGACCCGATCCTGATTTTTGGACTGTTTGGATTCCCTAAAATGGGTGTGGCAGGAGCGGCAGTAGCAACCGTAATTGGACAGATTATAGCTTCCTGTCTGGCATTATGGTTTAATATTAAGAAAAATAAAGAAATTAAACTGTCCATTCGAGGATTCAAATGGTCTGGAAAAATAGTAAAAGGAATTTATGCAGTCGGTGTACCGTCAATCATTATGGCATCGGTAGGTTCCGTGATGACATTTGGAATGAATAAAATTTTAATTGCCTTTTCATCGACAGCAAATGCTGTATTTGGCGTATATTTTAAAATACAGAGCTTTATCTTTATGCCGGTATTCGGACTGAATAACGGAATGGTTCCGATTATTGCATACAACTATGGGGCAAAGAAGAGTGACAGGATCAATAAAACCATCCGCCTGAGCATAATCGGAGCAGTCGCAATCATGCTGGCGGGATTTGCAGTCTTCCAGATTGTTCCTTCTATGCTTCTGGATATCTTTAATGCTTCTGATTATATGAAAGAGATCGGTATTCCGGCGCTTCGGATCATCAGCATCAGCTTTTTGTTTGCGGGATTCAGCATCGTGGCTTCTTCTGTCTTTCAGGCGCTGTCCCATGGAGTTTTGAGTCTCCTTGTTTCTGTAATCCGACAGCTGATTGTGTTACTGCCGTGTGCTTTTTTACTCTCCAGAATCGGTGGACTTCATGCAATCTGGTTTTCATTTCCGATTGCTGAAGTTGTGGCATTTGTCCTGTCTGTTTTCTTTTTGAAATATGTCAGAACAAAAGAAATTATGCCGCTTTCTGAATGCCGTGTGAAGATTGACAAGTAAAATCAAGTATGGCATACTAAAAGGACAGATCAATCTGATTGAGGAATAGAAAATATTTATTGCGGAAGTGAGAATGATACAGAGAGAGAAAAGGAGAAATACAAATGCCAAAAGTGAATTTTCAGTTTGAAGATGGAAATGTGGTATCTGTCGAGGCAATCAAAGGCAGTAATCTGCTTGAGACAGCAAGAAATGCAAATGTAGCGATTGACGCGCCATGTTCTGGAAATGGCGCGTGCGGAAAATGCCGTGTAAAATATATCAGTGGAGAACTGGCATCCAAAAAGACGATTCATATCAGCGATGAAGAGTATGAGCAGGGATGGAGACTGTCTTGCGTCAGCACAGTAGAAGGTGATGTGACAGTGGAAGTGCCGGATATTGCATCGGCGTATAAAAGCAGAATGAAAATGGCAGATCTTGGATCAAAAGAAGAAGTAGAAATCTTCGAAAATGCGAAGAAAAGCATAGAAGAGACAGGGATTTCCATGAAAAATAACATGGAAGTAGTCCAGGTATCTATGGATGCGCCGACCCTTGACGATACGATGCCGGACAATGAACGCTTGATGCGCGCTTTGCAGGATGTGACAGGAATGGAAAGAATCCGGCTTCCATATACCGTATTATGCAAAATGCCAGATGTCTTGAGAGAGAATGATTTTCAGGTACAGTGTATAATTCGAAAGTCAAAACAAAATGTATTTGTATATGATATTTTGCCGTCAAATGAGGAAGCAGTTGTAGGAGGCCTTGCGATTGATATCGGTACCACCTCTGTCGCGGCGCTGCTGATTGATATGAAAACCGGCAAGATTCTGGCAAAAGCTTCAGCCGGAAATGGACAGATTCGTTTTGGAGCAGATGTCATCAACCGTATTATTGAATCAACGAAACCAGGCGGAAAGAGACGTCTTCAGAAAGCAGTGATTGAGGAGACAATCAACCCGATGATTCGGGAAATGTGCAAAAATGCGAAGGTAAAAAAAGAGCAGATCTATCGCATGTGCATTGCATCTAACACAACAATGAACCATCTGCTTGCAGGAATCAATGCAGATCCTCTGCGTCAGGAGCCGTATATTCCAGCATTCTTTAAGACAAATTCTCTGTTTGCAGCCGATCTTGGAATTCAGGTGCATCCAGATGCTCATATTATCCTTGCTCCGAATGTGGGAAGTTATGTCGGAGGAGATATCACAGCCGGCACACTGGTTACACTGATGTGGGATAAACCGGAATTTTCTCTGTTTATTGACCTTGGAACAAACGGAGAACTTGTATTTGGAAACAATGAATTTATGATGTGCTGTGCCTGCTCCGCCGGACCCGCTTTTGAGGGCGGCGATATCAGCTGCGGTATGCGTGCGACAGATGGAGCGATTGAAGCATGCAAGATTGATCCGAAGACAATGGAGCCGACCTATTCTGTAATCGGAGAAGAGGGACAAAAACCAGTCGGACTTTGCGGTTCTGGAATTATTGACGTAATCAGCGAGCTGTTTCGCGCCGGTATCATCAGCCCGAAAGGAAAGTTTGTCCGCGAAGGAGAACGAATTCGCCATGATGCTTACGGAATGGGAAGCTATGTGATTGCTTTTGAAAAAGATGCGGCATCTGTAAAAGATGTGGAGATCACAGAAGCAGATATTGATAACTTTATCCGTGCAAAAGGGGCAATTTTTTCAGCAATCCGCACCATGCTTGCATCGGTTGACTTCGATATCTCAATGATTGAACAAGTCTATGTGGCCGGAGGAATCGGAAGCGGAATCAACATGGAAAATGCAGTGCGTATTGGAATGTTCCCGGATATTCCGATTGAGAAATTTACTTATATAGGAAACTCGTCCCTGTCCGGCGCATATACAATGCTGCTTTCCACAGAGTCAGAGAGAAAGACGTATGAACTTGCGGCAAATATGACTTATCTTGAACTGAGCACGGTTCCGACTTATATGGATGAGTTTGTAGCCTGCTGCTTCCTGCCGCATACAGACAGTACGCTGTTTCCAAGTTTCTATTGATAAAATAGAAAAGAAGAGAATATCAAAAATCAGATCTCTGCAAACAGAACAGAAAACATACTTAGAACAGAAAAGGAGATAAAATGAAAGTTATTCGTCCAGGATTTGAAATCATTTCCGAACTGAATGCGGAAACGATCTTAAAAAATATTGAGAGATGCGGAAGAGTCTGCTATAAAAGCGAAAATTTGATTGATCAGGGCACAGCAGAGAAATTTATCCGCGGAATTATTGCAAGAGGCCATGAATCTGTGCTGGAACATGAAAAAATCACAGTGAAACTGATTTGTGACCGCGGCGTCAGCCATGAAATTGTGCGCCACAGAGTTGCAAGTTACAGTCAGGAAAGCACACGATACTGCAATTACAGCAAAGAAAAATTTGGAAAAGAACTGACTATGATTCATCCATGTTTCTGGGAAGAGAATGATTTGCAGTATCAAATCTGGAAAGAAACAATGGAGCAGATTGAACAGAATTACAATCGTCTGATTGAAATGGGTGCAAAACCAGAAGAAGCAAGAACTATTCTGCCAAACAGTTTAAAGACAGAGATTGTCGTGACAATGAATATGCGTGAGTTGCGCCATTTCTTGAGACTGCGCACTTCAAAGGCATCTCATCCGCAGATGCGTGAGATTGCAGGAATGCTGCTTGACTATCTGAAACAGGAGCTGCCTGTGCTGTTTGAAGATATCAATCCTGAAAAATAATATAAGATAGCAATATCAGATTGATAGAAATATGTTATAAAAAATAGAATAAAGATAAAAAAATAAAATAAGACAGGATGCTGAACTGGCATATCGCCTCGATCAGAAAGTATAAAGCTCTCTGATCGAGATGGAAAATGCACAGGACAGTATCCTGTCTGTTTACTTGAAAACATAGAAATGAAATTAATTTTCAAGGATCATGTCAATACCCATCTGTAGCGTTTCTTTACCGATCATTCCACGCGCACCGGCAATCAGATATCCATCTTTGTCAATAAAATAGGTAGTTGGAAATGCACTGACGCCATAGGTGTAGATTGCATCCTGAGAGGTATCATAGTAGACAGGAAATGTGAATTTTTGTTCTTTCACATATGCTTCTCCGCTGGCTTTCGTCTCTCCCATAGCTCCAACGGTATCGATCATGATGAACTGGATTTCTTCTTGATATTCATCGTACATTTCTTGAAAATCAGGCATCTCCATCTTACACGGAGGGCAGTTGCTGTTCCAGAAGTTGATGACAGCAGGTTTGTCCAGCAGGTCGAGGAGAGAAACGTCATTTCCATCGGCATCTGTGACTGTAAAATCAGGAGCGAGGGAATATTGTGCCTCTGATTCTGTTTCAGATTCGGTCTCGATTTCTTTTTGTGTATTTTCAATATTATTTTTCAGATCCTCACACGCCTGG
>JAUNDP010000029.1 GCA_030526005.1 Eubacteriales bacterium | reverse complement strand
AAACAAGTCGAAAAGTAAGAAAAAGAGAAATGATCTGTGTGTAGTTTTGAAGGTACAAGAAAAAGGAGAAGATAATCCTCCTTAGCTCAGTCGGTAGAGCATGCGGCTGTTAACCGCAGTGTCGTTGGTTCAAGTCCAACAGGGGGAGCTTGAGAATCCGTAAATAGAAATATTTACGGATTTTTTTTGCGTCAAAAGTAACGATTTGTTTTTTAAGAAAATATTTCCTCCAGAAAACAAACTTTTCCGGAGAATTATGGAAGAATGGAAGAAAGGGCTGCATATTGAGTAATCGATGTGTATGCCTTTTTTTGTACCAAAAATCAGATTCAGAGATTCGGAAAATGATAGATTATTATACTCGAAAGCCTGCTTTTTTAATTTGCTTTTAATGGGGCATGATAAACCTTTATCCTATTTTAAAAAAATGTGTGCTACTGTTATAAATGAAAAAGAAGAGATTCTGTTTGGATGCTGAAAATGAAAAACAGAAAGAATAGAAGATAGTAGCAGGAGGAGAAAAATTATGACCACTATTTTAAAATCAATTCATAAAGCAGAAGAAAAATTTGATCGCAGGGCGGAGGGATTTGCATTTCATCATCCACTTTTAGCTTTTTTTGCAATGTTTGTGGGAATGCCTTTCCTAATTCTTTCACTTGTATTGATTAGTACCATTGTTGTTGTGCTACCATTTACATTTTTATTTGGATGGCTCTGAAACGGAATATATTAATCTAATTTTAATGCCGGAGAATATCTGTTAATCCCATTTTAATTATAATGGTGATAGAATCTTTATACAAAGGAGGAAAGAACGATGATGGATATGATTATGATAGCTGTGATATTAGGCAGCTTTGGCCTTGTAAAATTATTTGCAGATTTCTGTGAAAAACAAATTGAGCCGAAAGAAAGATAAACAGGAGGTAGACAGAAATGATTGTGCTGGGTTTGATTCTATTGGCATTGGGAGCTTATCTGGTATACGCGCTGATAAACCCGGAAAAATTATAGTTTATTAAGGAAGGGAAAAGCAGGAGGAGAAATTATGTTACAGATTGTTCTTACGTTGGCAATTTTTGTGATCCTTGTCATTCCAATAGGAAGATATATGTATCACATTGCCACGAATCAAAAAACATTTGCGGATGCGGTATTCAATCCGATTGATAAATTTGTATATAAAGTTTGTGGAATAAAAGGGGAAGACATGAGCTGGAAAAGATATGCCATGTCTTTACTTATGGCCAATGGAGTGATGGTGCTGGTCGGGTATCTGATTTTAAGACTTCAGGGATTGCTTTTTCTGAATCCGAATGGCATCGGAGGCATGGAAGAAAGCTTAAGCTTTAATACGATCATCAGTTTTATGACGAACACAAACCTGCAGCATTACTCAGGAGAAAGCGGTCTTTCCTATGCCAGCCAGATGTGTGTCATTATCTTCATGATGTTTACATCAGCGGCCAGCGGATATGCAGCATGTATGGCATTTTGTCGGGGACTGGCAGGAAAGAAATTAGGAAACTTTTATTCAGATATGGTTCGGATCACCACTCGTATTCTGATACCGGGAGCATTTATCATAGGACTGATTCTGGTCAGTCAGGGAACACCGCAGACATTGGAAAGCAATCTTACTGTTCAGACAATAGAAGGAAAATATCAGGACATTGCGATGGGGCCTGTGGCAGCCCTTGAATCCATCAAGCATCTCGGAACAAACGGAGGCGGTTTCTTCGGAGCGAACTCCACAACGCCATTTGAAAATCCAACTGTGATTTCAAATATTGTAGAGATGATTTCCATGATGATTCTTCCAGGCGCATGTGTTGTGACATTTGGACTGATGCTTCATGACAAAAAGAAAGAAAAAGCCGCAAAGAAAAACAGAATCAGCGGGCCGGTTATAGGAAGACAGGGCGCTGTTGTGTTTGGAGCAATGGCAATTATCTTTTTAATTGGACTGACAATCTGCTTTAACGCAGAGAAAGCAGGAAATCCTGTGATTGCGGATATGGGCATCAATCAGGATATGGGAAGTATGGAAGGAAAAGAAGTCCGATTTGGAATTGATCAGTCTTCGTTGTTTACGACAGTGACAACGTCATTCACAACAGGTACTGTCAATAATATGCACGATACGCTGACACCTCTTGGCGGCATGGTTCCAATGCTTCATATGATGCTAAACTGTGTCTTTGGAGGCAAGGGCGTCGGTCTGATGAACATGATTATGTATGTGATTTTGGCGGTATTCATCTGTGGTCTGATGGTTGGACGTACGCCGGAATATCTGAATAAAAAAATCGAAGGAAAAGAAATGAAACTGGTGGCGATCGTCATATTGATTCATCCGCTTTTGATTTTAGGATTTTCAGCGCTGGCAGTATCGACGCAGGCTGGGCTTGCAGGAGTCACAAATCCGGAATTCCACGGTTTATCTCAGGTTCTGTATGAATATGCTTCATCTGCAGCAAACAATGGTTCTGGATTTGAAGGTCTGGCAGATAATAGTATGTTCTGGAATATCACAACAGGTCTGGCTATGTTCTTTGGACGATATATTGCAATCGTGGCACAGCTGGCAATCGCCGGATCTATGCTCAAGAAAAAACCAGTGAACGAATCTGTCGGTACATTAAGAACAGATAATGTGACTTTTATGATTATATTAGTATTTATCGTATACATTTTTGCTGCTTTAACTTTCTTCCCGGCATTGGCACTTGGACCGATTGCAGAACATCTGTCGCTGTGGATGTAACGGAATAAGCAGAAAGGAGAATTGGAATGGCTAAGCAGAAAAATACGAAATTCGTTACAAAAGATATCTTGAAATCATCAATTATTGGCTCATTTCAGAAATTGAGCCCGCGGTATATGATGAAAAATCCAGTCATGTTTGTTGTCGAGATCGGTTTCTTTATCACTCTGGTTTTAACCTTCTTCCCGACCTTATTTGGGGGAGGCGCAGAATACCAGATTTATAATGGCATTGTTGCAGCAATTTTGTTCATCACTGTTTTATTTGCGAATTTTGCAGAGTCTGTAGCAGAAGGTCGTGGAAAAGCACAGGCAGCTTCCCTGAAAAAAACAAAACAGGATACAAAGGCGAGAGTTCTTCTCGCCGATGGAAGCGAAAAAACAATCAATGCTTCTGAGTTAAAAAAAGATGATATTGTTTTAGTGAAAGCAGGAGAAGTGATACCAAACGACGGGGAGGTCATCGAGGGAATTGCATCCGTGGATGAATCAGCAATCACAGGAGAATCTGCTCCTGTGACGAGAGAGTCCGGCGGCGATTTTTCATCTGTAACAGGCGGAACAACCGTTGTGTCAGACTGGCTGAAAATTAAGATTGTCGCAGAACCGGGACATTCTTTTCTGGATAAAATGATTTCTCTGGTGGAAGGCGCTTCCAGACAGAAAACACCAAATGAGATTGCATTGAATACGCTGCTGATTGTGCTGACTTTAATTTTTTTAATTGTAGTTGTGACACTTTATCCATTTGCATCGTATCTTGGAGTGGAGATTCCGATTTCCTGGGCGATTGCCTTGACAGTATGTCTGATTCCTACGACGATCGGCGGTTTGCTTTCCGCTATCGGTATCGCAGGTATGGATCGTGTGACAAGATTTAATGTGATTGCGATGTCCGGAAAAGCAGTGGAAGCGTGCGGCGATGTGGATACGATGATTCTGGATAAGACAGGAACAATCACTTACGGAAACCGTCTTGCAGCAGAATTTTATCCTGTAAAAGGAGTGGAAAAAACAGACCTGATTGATTACAGTGTAATGAGTTCTCTGATGGATGAGACGCCGGAAGGAAAATCGACTGTCGAGTTGGGACGCCAGATGGGCTGCGTTTTGGATGACAATGTGGCAAACCAGATGTCCTTCATCGAATTTACTGCACAGACAAAAATGAGCGGTGTAGACTTGAAGGATGGAACGATTGTCAGAAAAGGCGCTTCCGAAGCAATCAAAACGTATGTAAAAGAAAAAGGCGGAAACATACCGGATGATCTGGAAGAGATCGTGACGAGAGTGTCCAATCTGGGCGGAACACCTCTTACGGTGTGCGTCAACAATCAGATTTTAGGCGTCATTTATTTGAAAGATACTGTAAAACCAGGATTGGTAGAGCGCTTTGCAAGGCTGCGTGAGATCGGAATCAAGACGATTATGTGCACCGGAGACAATCCTTTGACAGCAGCCACGATTGCAAAAGAGGCAGGCGTGGATGGTTTTATTGCAGAATGTAAACCGGAAGACAAGATTGAAGCAATCAAGAAAGAACAAGCGGAAGGAAAACTGGTAGCGATGACGGGAGACGGAACAAACGATGCACCGGCGCTGGCACAGGCAGACGTCGGACTGGCAATGAATTCCGGTACGCAGGCAGCGAAAGAGGCTGCAAATATGGTGGATTTGGATTCAGACCCTACGAAGATTCTGGAAGTTGTGGAAATCGGAAAACAGCTTTTGATTACCAGAGGTTCTTTAACTACATTCAGCATTGCAAATGATATTGCAAAATATTTCGCAATCATTCCGGCGATGTTTACAATGGTTCTTCCTCAGATGCAGATTTTAAATATTATGCACCTGGCAACGCCGGCAAGCGCCATTTTATCCGCTCTTATTTTTAATGCTATTATTATTCCGGGACTGATCCCGATTGCAATGAAGGGCGTTAAATATAAACCGATGAAAGCAGAGAAAATTCTGCTGAGAAATATGGGAATCTATGGTCTTGGAGGAATGATTGTTCCGTTTGTCGGAATCAAGCTTATCGATTTGATCGTAGCGCCGTTATTGTCCTTAATCGGAATGTAGGAGGAAGATTTATGAAAACGTTTATGAAAATGTTTAAGACAGCATTTATCTTTTGTATTGTCATGATGATAATCTGCTCATTTGTTTATCCGATGGCGCTGACAGGCGTCAGCCAGACAGCGATGAAAGCAAAAGCAAATGGAAGTCTGATTGATAAAAATGGAAATCTGACTACAGATAAAGAAGAAGCTGTCGGTTCAGAATTACTTGGACAGGATTTTACAGAAGATTACTTTTTTAAAGGAAGAGTGTCTTCTGTAAACTACAATACTTATACACAGGAACAACTTAAACAAGGGGAATATTCCGGCGTTTCTTCTGGATCTTTCAACTATGGAAATTCAAATCCAGATTTGGAAGCAAGAATACAGGAAGATCTGGATGAATTTCTGGCTTCCCATCCAGGTGTATCCGCAGAGGATGTTCCGGCAGATCTGCTGACTGCTTCCGGTTCCGGGCTTGACCCGCACATCAGTCCGAAGGCGGCACAGATTCAGATTCCGGCAGTCGCAGAACATTCTGGATTGAGTGAGGAGGAGGTTTCTCAGATTGTGGAGGATAATACAGAACATAAAGTTCTGGGAGTTTTTGGAGAAGATCGTGTCAATGTGTTAAAATGTAATTTAGCAATCGCAGAAGCGATGGGAATGTTATAAAAAGAAAAGAAGAGGATGTGCTGCGGCAGATCCTCTCAGGCTGCGGAGGAATGAGTATATGGAAGAGGAAAGACCGGATTCAGAGCAGCTGCTGAAGCGCCTGCAGTATGAAGAGCGGGAACAGCAGAAAAAAAACAGAGGAAAACTGAAGATTTTTCTGGGATATGCTGCAGGATCGGGAAAAACATATGCGATGCTGGAGGCAGCTCATGAAGCAAAAAAACATGGGATTGATGTGGTGGCAGGATATATTGAGCCTCATGCCCGTCCCGATACGGAGGCTTTAACAAAAGGGATTGAGACCATTCCTCCATTGCTGGTGGAATACAAAGGAGTAAAGCTGCGGGAATTTGACTTGGACGCTGCATTAGAGCGGAAACCGCAGCTGATTTTAGTAGATGAACTGGCTCATACAAACGCGAAGGGATGCAGAAACGAAAAGCGATATCAGGATGTGAAAGAGCTTCTCAGAAAGGGAATCAATGTCTTTACCACAATGAATATTCAGCATCTGGAAAGTCTGAATGATATTGTGGGGAATATCACCCAGATTGAAGTCAGGGAGCGTGTTCCGGATACGGTTTTTGACCATGCCGATCAGGTAGAAGTAATCGATATCGAGCCAGACGACCTGATTGAGCGAATGAGAGAAGGAAAAATCTATCGAGCGCAACAGGCAGAGCGAGCACTTCAAAATTTTTTTCGGAGAGAAAAACTGGCAGCGCTGCGTGAGATTGCATTGAGAAGAACAGCAGACCGTGTGAACCGCATGGCAGAGGAGGAACGCAGTCTCCAGAAAAATCAGGATTATCATACGGGAGAACACGTTTTGGTCTGCATTACAGCCGCGCCGTCCAGCACAAAAGTGATCCGGACAGCAGTGCGGCTGGCAGATGCTTTCCATGCAAAACTGACAGGATTATGCGTGGAAACCCCGGAGCTGCAGGAGGCAGACGAGAAGACAAAGGCAGCGCTGAGGAACAACATGGAACTGGCAAAACGATTGGGGGCTAAGATTGTTACGGTATATGGTTCTGATGTTGCAGCCCAAATTGCGCAGTATGCGATTGTAAGCAATATTTCCAAAATTGTGCTTGGAAGGACAAATCATTTCACGGTAAGATCCATATATCGCTCAGAATTTCTGGAAAAACTGACCTATATGGCTCCCAATATTGATGTGTATATCATACCGGATGTACGGCAGAAAAAGAGGTATCATCCGATGAAAAACAACAGAAAGAATCAGGAAGATTGGAAAAGAACCGTATGGAATCTGCTCCTAGTCACTGGAATTATGGGGATAACAACCGTATTGGCATTGCTGTTTCGGAAATTTGAATTTTCAGACGCCAACACGACGATGATCTATCTGTTAGGTGTACTGTTTTCTGCTTATGTGGCAAACAGAAAAGTTTATGCCTTGTATACGTCGCTGATCAGTGTTCTGCTGTTTAATTTTTTCTTTACAGAGCCGTACTATAGTTTAAAAGCATATGATAAGGCATATCCGACCACTTTTTTTATGCTTTTTACCGTCAGTCTTTTTGCCGGAACGATTACCGGAAAATTAAAACAGCAGAATCTGGAAAGCGCCAAAACGGCATACCGAACGGAAATTCTTCTGGAAAACAGCCAGAAATTAAGACGATGTAAATCAAAGACAGATGTGTGGAATCAGGTGGCAATGCAGTCCGGAAAATTATTGAATCTGTCGATTCTGATTTATCCTGTAAATGAGTCGGGGCTGGCAGATATGCCGTTGCTGTTTCCAAGAAAAGGGATGGAACTTTCCGAGTTGGAGACGTGCGTCAATTCTCATGAAAAGGGAGTGGCACAGTGGGTTGTTGGAAATCATCACAGAGCGGGCGCCTGCACACACACACTGCCTGATGCCAAGGCGATGTACCTGCCGATCAAAGACGATGAAAAGGTGCGCGGTGTGATGGGAATCTTTTTAGAAGAGAGAAGACCCATTAATGAATTTGAATATGGACTTTTAATCGCCATGTTAAACGAAACAGGAGTAAAACTGCAGGATACCTTTCTCCTGGAATGACCGGTTTCTTTATATGATCTTTATACAATCTTAATACAAAATCTTATTTATTCATACCGATTTAATGCAATTAAAGATATAATAAAGACGACATGAAGATCGAATAAAGATCAAATAAAGACAATACAGGCGGTATGAAAAATGTGGTGGACAATACGAGGAAAAAAGAATAAACATATCTCAACATTTCAGATCATTATTCTCGGATTCTTATTAGTAATCTTACTGGGAAGCTTATGTCTGACTTTGCCGATTGCAACACAGGACGGAAAAGGCGCGACATTTATGGACGCCCTGTTCACATCTACTTCAGCAGTATGCGTGACAGGATTGATCGTGGAGGATACAGCGACATACTGGTCATCATTTGGCCAGGGAGTAATTCTGTTTCTGATCCAGATCGGCGGCATGGGAGTTGTCACAATTTCGGTTATGATTGCGATTATTTCCGGCAGAAAGATCAGTCTGATGCAGAGAAATACGATGCGTGAAGCAATATCTGCTCCTCAGGTGGGCGGAATTGTCAAGATGACAAAATTTATTTTAAAGACAGCGCTTCTGGTGGAGGTGATTGGTGCAGCCGTGATGCTCCCTGTATTTATAAGAGACTTCGGCATTCTGAGAGGAATATGGTATGCAATTTTCCATTCCGTCTCTGCCTTTTGTAATGCAGGATTTGACTTAATGGGAGTCAATGAAAAGTTTTCTTCTCTGACTGGCTATTCGGCGCAGCCGATTATTAATCTGACCATTATGGCATTGATTATAATCGGAGGTATCGGTTTTTTGACTTGGGAAGATATTCAGAGAAACCGTTGGCATTTTTCAAAATATAGAATGCAGAGCAAAGTGATTATCACAATGACGGGACTTCTGATTTTTATTCCAGCGATCTGGTTTTTCTTCTGTGAATTTTCAGATTTGCCTTTAGGTGAGAGAATCTTAAGTTCTTTCTTTCAGTCTGTGACACCGAGAACGGCAGGATTTAACACGGCCGATCTGACCTTACTCAGTGAAGCAGGCATATTAATTATGATTATGTTGATGCTGACAGGTGGTTCTCCAGGGTCTACCGCAGGTGGTATGAAAACGACGACTGTTGCAGTGCTCATTTCTTCTTCATTGGCTGTCTTTAAGCAGAAGGAAGATGCGCATTTTTTTAAGCGTCGTATCCCGGATGATGCGATACGAAGCGCAGGAACGATTCTGATGATGTATGTGGTGCTATTTCTGGCAGGCGGAATGATCATCAGTTATACGGAAGAAATCCCGATTTTGACAGCTCTGTTTGAGACGGCCTCAGCGATCGGTACCGTAGGTTTATCTCTGGGAATTACGCCGGAGCTCGGTATTATTTCCAGAATCATTCTGATCTGTCTGATGTTCTTTGGCAGAGTGGGAGGCCTTACTTTAATTTATGCAACGCTTTCCAAAAAATATAAAGGTGGATCGAAATTTCCACAGGAAAAAATTACAGTGGGCTGATACAGCCGGAAGGAGAAAAATCTATGAAGTCTATTTTACTGGTTGGTCTTGGAAGATTTGGCCGCCATATTGCGAAAAAACTGGATGAGTTGAATCATCAGGTCATGGCGATTGATATCAATGAAAAACGTGTGGAAGCAGTGCTTCCATATGTCACAAATGCACAGATCGGAGACGGAACAGACGAGGAGTTTGTTCGTTCCCTCGGCGTGCGCAACTTTGATGTCTGCATTGTAGCGATCGGCGATAATTTCCAGAGTTCTCTGGAGACTACCTCTCTCTTAAAAGAGATGGGAGCCAGATTTGTAGTTTCAAGAGCGGCAAGAGATGTGCAGAAAAAGTTCCTTTTGAGAAATGGTGCTGATGAAGTTGTCTATCTGGAGAGACAGCTTGCAGAATGGACGGCAATGCGTTACAGTTCCGATCACATTCTGGACTATGTGGAACTGGATGGGGACTATGCTATTTTCGAGGTGGCAATCCCGGATGAATGGTATGGAAAGACAATCGGTCAGCTGAATGTAAGAAATAAACATAACATTAATATCATGGCATTGAGACATGATGGAAAAATGCGCATGGATATCACCTCAGATACGGCCTTGTCTGTGAATGATACGATGCTGATTCTGGGACGGATAAAAGACGTTCAGAAATGTTTCCATATTCAATAGAGAAAATTTCATCGAGAAAATCCAGGGAAAATACGAGAAGAGTCAGCTTATTTCACACATGATATGGAAGAGGTATAAATTATGTCGAAAATCAGACCTGTACCGGAAATTTTGTATAATTCTGCGGAACAAAAACAAAGAAGAGGCCATTTGAGAATTTTTTTTGGATATGCTTCAGGGGCCGGAAAAACGTATACTATGCTCCAGGCAGCGATGATTGCAAAGGAACATGGCGTGGACGTCGTGCTTGGATATCTTGCGCCAGATGTCCCCGCGGACACAGCTGCGCTGGCGCAAGGTCTGGAATGGCTTGGAAACAAGAAGCAGAGAAAGACGCAGGAGTTTGATCTGGATGCTGCGATCAGCAGAAAGCCGCAGCTGATTTTAATGGATGAGCTTGCACATGTAAATGAGAAGGGATGTCGCCATGCGAGAAGATATCAGGATGTCGAAGAGCTACTCAAGGAAGGAATTGATGTCTATACCACATTGAATGTGCAGAACATTGAGGGATTAAATGATATTATTTCTAATATTGTCAAAGTTCCTGACAGTGAAAGAATACCAGATTTTATATTTGACGATGCAGATCAGGTCGAATTTATAGATATGGAACCTCAAAAATTGATAAAGCGGATGAGGGAGAATAAAATGGACAGGAAACAGCAGGAAGAATTTCCTGCTGTCTCCTGTTTTTCGGAGGAGAATTTGACTGCGCTGAGGGAGATTGCAGCCCGCCGGTATGCAGATCGGGAAGAACGTCTGGCAGAAAAAGAGAGAGGAAAAAAATCGAATGATTATTATGCCGATGAACATATTCTTGTATGTCTTTCGACATCGCCCTCAAATGCCAAAATTGTCCGCACGGCTGCCAGAATGGCAAATGTATTTCACGGGACATTTACAGCCCTGTTTGTGGAGACGCCTGACTTTGCTTATATGGATGAGCAAAGTGTAAAGCGCCTTCAGGAGAATATGCACCTGGCAGAGCAGCTGGGCGCAAAAATTGAAGTGATTTACAGCGATGACATTTCATTTCAGATTGCCGAGTTTGCACGTCTGTCTGGAGTAACGAAGATTGTAATAGGAAGAAGTTCTGCGACAAGAACACACATATTTGGCAAAATGACTCTGACAGAAAGACTTATTCTGGATGCGCCAAATCTGGATATGTATATCATTCCAGATTTTGGCTCAGAGAAGGCAATCTACCGCGCAAGAAAGTTTGGAAAAAGAAATATCGTCTTTTCGGCAGGAGACATTTTAAAAAGTGTCGGACTTTTGCTTTTGGCAAGTGTGATCGGATTTTTTTTCTACAATCTGGGAATTGACGAAGCCAACATTATCACAATTTACGTTTTGAGCGTTCTGCTCACAGCGATCGTGACAAAAAATCAGATTTACAGTCTGATTTCTTCTATTGTCAGCGTACTTGTATTTAATTTTCTGTTTACGGAACCGAGATTTACACTTCAGGCATACGATACAGGATATCCGATTACGTTTGTGGTGATGTTTCTCTCTGCCTTTATCACAGGATCTCTTGTGATGAGACTGAAAAGCCATTTCAGACAGTCAGCCAGCGTCGCTTTCCGAACAAGAATTTTATTTGACACAAACCGCCTTTTGCAGCAGGCAAAAGGAAGGGACGATATCATCTCCATCACGGTCAGTCAGTTAATGAAATTGCTGGAAAAAGATATCATCGTCTATACGGAAGAAAAAGGAAAACTTGAAGAACCTCAGATGTTTTCAAAATCGGGACAGCCTTTGAATAAAAAGTACATCTCGGAAGAAGAGAAAAAAGTTGCGTTGTGGACATTCAAGAATAATAAACATGCAGGTGCTACAACGGAGACATTTTCAGACGCACAGTGTCTGTACCTGGCTATTCGTGTCAATGACAATGTATATGGTGTGATTGGAATTGTCATGGAAAAAAATTCGCTGGAAGCATTTGAAAACAGTATTCTCCTGTCTATTTTGGGAGAGTGCGCGCTGGCGCTTGAAAATGAAAAGATCACAAGGGAGAAAGAGGAAGCGGCTGTTCTTGCTCAAAATGAACAGCTAAGAGCAAACCTTCTGCGTTCCATCTCTCATGATCTGAGAACTCCACTGACTTCCATCTCAGGAAATGCAAGCAATCTGATGTCCATGGGAGAGGAATTTGACGAGGCGACAAAAAAACAGCTGTATGCAGATATTTATGAAGATGCAATGTGGCTTATTAATCTGGTGGAAAATCTGCTGTCGATCACGAGACTGGTAGAAGGAAGACTGAATTTAAATATCACAGAGGACTTGATCGATGACGTGATTGCAGAGGCGCTTCAGCATGTGAACAAGAAAAATGTAGAACATCTGATTACAGTGGAAAGCGAGGAAGAATTCCTGCTTGCTAAAATGGATTCTCGCCTGATTGTTCAGGTAGTGATCAATATTGTGAACAATGCGATTGAATATACACCGAAGGGATCCCATATAAAAATTACCGTGAAAAAACAGAATCAGGAAGTAGTTGTTTCGATTGCCGATGATGGCAACGGTATTTCCGACGATGCGAAAGCAAAGGTATTTGATATGTTTTACAGCGGTGAAAATAAAATTGCAGACAGCCGCCGAAACTGCGGAATCGGCTTATCTCTGTGCAAATCTATTATAAATGCGCATGGCGGAGAAATTTCTGTATCCGATAATAAACCGCACGGAGCGGTATTTACATTTACATTACCTGCAAAGGAGGCACGATTGCATGAATAAACCATTGATTTTGGTTGTGGAGGATGACAAATCTGTAAATAACCTCATTACTACGATTTTAAAAACACATGATTACCGTTATCTGACAGCTGTGAACGGAGCAAGCGCAGTGATAGAAGCTTCATCTCATAATCCAGAGATCGTTCTGCTGGATCTAGGACTTCCGGACACAGATGGGGTTGAGGTGATAAAAAAAATCCGTTCATGGTCGAATATGCCGATTATTGTAATCAGCGCTCGAAATGAGGATAAAGATAAGATTGAAGCGTTGGATGCAGGGGCAGATGACTATCTCACAAAACCATTTTCAGTAGATGAATTACTGGCAAGACTGCGTGTGGTGACAAGAAGACTGTCTGTGGCGCAGAATCAGACGATGGAGGAAGCATCCGTATTTGTAAACGGGGCTTTGCGTATTGAATATGCGGCAGGATGCGCTTATTTGGATGGAAAAGAACTGCATCTGACGCCGATTGAATATAAACTGCTTTGTCTGCTTGCAAAAAATGTAGGAAAAGTACTGACACATACTTTTATCATGCAGAATATTTGGGGAAACAGCGGATCGGATGATATCGCCTCTCTTCGGGTATTTATGGCCACACTCAGAAAAAAAATTAATTGTGACAAAGATGCGGTTCCATATATTCAGACGCATATCGGGGTGGGATACCGCATGATAAAAATAGAATAATTGGAAAAAAATATCTGGTGAATTGGCAAGAATGGAATATATTGAAAAAATTTTTGAAAAAATTTAAAAAAAATGCAAATTTCCTCTTGCCAAATGAAACCGGATGTGGTATGATAGGTTTCGTTGAGGCGGTCAGAAAAAAGAACGCTGAAAAATAGAATGTGGCTCCGTGGTCAAGCGGTTAAGACATCGCCCTTTCACGGCGGTAACACGGGTTCGATTCCCGTCGGAGTCATTAAGGCGTCATAGCCAAGTGGT
This sequence comes from Eubacteriales bacterium, assembly GCA_030526005.1. Classification (GTDB taxonomy): domain Bacteria; phylum Bacillota; class Clostridia; order Lachnospirales; family Lachnospiraceae; genus JAGZHZ01. The sequence goes on along the minus strand of JAUNDP010000029.1, from coordinate 14,304 downwards.
AAGGCACGGGTCTGCAACACCCTTATCACCAGTTCAAATCTGGTTGACGCCTCTATAGAACTTCAGGATATAAAAATCCTGAAGTTTTTTTGATGTCACAGATATTTCAAAAAGAACACCTTGACAAAAAAAGGGGTTCTTTTTATAATTCGGCTGAACATACCAGTTGAAAGGGGAGAGAATATGAGATTTCTAAAACAGCTCAGCATTATTTTGTTTCTCTCATTTCTGGGAGAAATTCTGCATGATTTGATTCCGCTTCCGATCCCGGCAAGCGTATATGGTTTGGTACTCATGCTTCTTTTGCTCCAGAGCCATATTTTGAAGGTGGATCAGGTAAAGGAAACATCGGAATTTTTGATTGAAATTATGCCGGTCATGTTTATTCCGGCAGGCGTCGGACTTTTGACTTCCTGGGATGCGTTAAAACCAATCTTTATACCGGTAGCTGTCATTACGGCTGTGACGACCGTCTTTGTCATGGCAGTCACAGGGAAAGTGACGCAGAAAATGATCCGTTCCGGAAAAAGCAGGAAAACAGATCGGGAAATGGCAGCGGGACAGTATAAAGAAGAAGCGACAGCAGGAGGAGAAAAATGAAAACAATATTGGAAAATTCCATCTTTTTTGGGGCGATCATCAGTCTTTTGGCGTACGAATTGGGTCTTATTTTAAAAAAGAAATTCAAGATGGCGCTGTTCAATCCCCTTCTGATCGCAATTATCTGTGTGATGGGAGTTCTGACCGTCTTTCAGATTGACTATGAACAGTATGAAGAGGGCGGAAAATATATCAGCTATCTGCTGACTCCGGCGACTGTATGCCTGGCTGTGCCGCTGTATCAGCAGATGAGTCTCTTGAAGAAGAATATAAAAGCAGTTCTGGGAGGAATTGTCTCCGGTGTGGCGGCAAGCCTTGTCAGTGTTTGGCTTCTCTCCAAATTATTTGGACTGTCACATGAGCAATATGTGACTCTTCTGCCAAAATCAATCACGACGGCGATCGGAATGGGAGTCTCTGAGGAACTTGGAGGGATTGTGACCATCACTGTTGCAGTCATCATTATCACTGGAGTGCTGGGCAATATTATTGCTGAGACAGTATATAAAATTTTTAAGATTGAGGAACCCATTGCAAAAGGACTTGCTCTTGGAACTTCCGCCCATGCCGTCGGAACGGCGAAAGCGATGGAATTAGGAGAAGTGGAAGGGGCAATGAGCAGTCTTGCCATTGCAGTTGCAGGGCTGATTACAGTGATCGGAGCTTCCTTTTTTGCAAATCTGATGTGACAGAACCGTTTGTATTTCAGAAAATCAGTGCTATAATGAGAAATGCAAGGATAAGAAAATAATAGATAATAAAATCCTTAGCGTATATAAAGGGGCATGATTATGGAAAAAAAACTGGGAAGAAACGATCCGTGCTGGTGCGGAAGCGGAAAAAAATATAAAATATGTCATGAATCTCAGGATGAGAAAATGGCACGTCTGGAATCTCAGGGATATCTGGTACCGCCCAGAAAGCTTTTAAAGACGCCGGAACAGATCGAAGGAATGAAGAAGAGCAGTGAAATCAATGTAAAAGTTCTGGACTATGTGCAGGAACATATCAAAGCAGGAATCACAACGGAAGAGATTGACCAATGGGTATATCAGATTACGACTGAAGCAGGAGGAATACCGGCACCGCTCAATTATGACGGTTTCCCGAAGAGCGTATGCACTTCCATCAACAATGAAGTGTGCCATGGAATTCCATCCAAAAATGTGGCGCTTCAGGATGGAGACATCATCAACGTGGATGTCTCAACGATCTATCATGGATATTTTTCAGATTCATCCAGAATGTTCTGTATCGGCAATGTCAGTCCGGAAAAGCGAAAGCTGGTTGACGTTGTAAAAGAATGTGTGGAGCTAGGGCTGGAACAGGTAAAACCGTGGGGATTTCTGGGAGATATCGGCGCTGTAATCTGCGAACATGCCAGAGAAAATGGCTATTCTGTAGTAGAAGAAATCGGAGGTCATGGAATCGGACTGGAATTTCATGAAGATCCGTGGGTTGGATATGTGACAGAAAAAGGCACCGGAATGGTCTTAGTTCCAGGTATGGTCTTTACGATTGAACCGATGATCAATGCGGGAACAAATGAAATTTATGAAGATGAAGAAAACGGATGGACGATTTATACAGAAGACGACTCCATGTCGGCACAGTGGGAGATTATGGTTTTAGTCACAGAGACAGGATATGAAGTGCTTGCATGGTAAACAAAAATGGAAAATAAAATACAGGCTGCGGGATTTTTATTCCGCAGCCTGTGTTGTAAGAAAAGGAAGAACAGAATAAGATGGATTTACAGAGAATGATGAGTCTGGTACGGCAGGCGCTGGATCGGTATGAGATGATTGAGGAGGGCGACCATGTAGCTCTGGGACTGTCAGGAGGAAAGGACAGTCTGGCGCTCTTATGCGCGCTCGCAGGGCTTTCTAGGTTTTATCCGAAGAAATTTCGGCTTTCGGCAATTTATATAGACCTTGGATATGGAAATGTCCAGGATGATGGAATGAGAAGATTATGTGAAATGTGGAAAGTTCCATTTTACCGTGTGGATACACAGATCGGAGACATTGTAATGAGACAGAGAAAAGAGTCAAATCCATGTTCTCTTTGCGCGAAAATGCGAAAAGGGGCATTGGGACAGAAAGCGTTGGAATTGGGATGCAATAAGATTGCATATGCGCATCACAAAGATGATTTTACAGAGACGATGATGATGAATTTGATTTTTCAAAGTCGCTTCTATGCATTCCCACCGGTCACAAAGATGGAAGACAGCGGATTGACGGTCATCCGACCTCTGATGCTTGTGAATGAGGCGCAGGTGAAAGGATTTCAGAATAAGCAAAAACTGCCTGTGCTGAAAAATCCATGTCCGGCAGATGGAAAGACAAAGAGAGAAGAGATCAAACTTCTGATAAAAGAGATCAATCGAAAATATCCGGGTGCTTCTGAGCGGATGTTTTCTGCGATTGTCAATGGAAAGATTGAAGATTGGATTTGAGAAAAGCCCCCCTTTTTTTTCAGAATCAAGTGTATTATAATGGGGGCAAAGAAAAAGAAAAGGAGAATCAGTGTAGATATGGAAGAAAAGGATGCTTTGCTTGATGAAATGCGCAGGCAGAACCGATACCTGAAAAGCCAGCTCAACTGTATTCGTGTGATGATGGCAGTTTTGCTTCTTGGGATTGCAGCCATTGGAGCGCTTGTCTTCCTTGGATATCCAAAGCTGCAGACGGCATCAGAATCATTTTCTGCTCTGGAACAGAAAGCAGACGAGACGATGACAAGCATACAGAGTGCCAGCAGTCAGGCAGATCAGGTGATGCAGCAGGCGGAAGAGATTTTAGAAAATTTAAAACCGGCATCAGAAGAAATTGAGAAGCTGGATATGGAGACGCTGGTAAATAATTTAAATACTTTAAGTCAGAATATAGAAGCCTTGGATCTGGAAAAATTTCAGACGCTGATCCAGGGGCTCCAGGATGCAGTGGAGACAGCGATGAAGCTGTCAGGTTTTGTGAGATAAGAAAAAATAAAAAGAGCAACGGAAAAAAGGTATAAAAAGACAAAATCACAAAAGAAAAAAGAAATCATATTTTATAAAAAAAGAAAAAGAGAACGTCTTTTCTGAGCGCGCAAAACATGGCAGATAAGGGAAGGCTTTCTATCATAATAAAAAACAGAATCAGGGAGGGAACAAATGAAAGAAAAAAAAGAAGAATTGTCACAAATGGTCACATCCATTTTAAAAAGTTATGGACAGCATGATATTATCTGCAACATTGATTCCACAAACCGTCTGAATCGAAAGACCATTGTAGAATTGATTGATGCGATACGATATGTCTTGTTTCCTGGATATTTTGAGATGCGCAATTTAAAAAGCTGTTCAGTGGAATATCATGTAGGAGAATTGCTGGAAGAGATTCAGTATCGCCTGAAAAAGGAAGTTGTGCGGGCACTCCAGCATCGTATCAGCGAAGAGGAAATGAGACTGGAAATGATAGAGGCAGAGGCAGAAGAGATTGTGACGCGGTTTTTAAAGAAAATACCGCAGATTCGCGACGTTCTGGCTACCGATGTGCAGGCGGCATACGACGGTGATCCGGCCGCTTATAATACAGATGAAATCATTGTCTCCTATCCGGGATTTTATGCGATTACGGTTTATCGCATTGCGCATGAATTGTATCTGTCAGGAGTGCCGCTGATTCCGCGCATCATGACGGAACATGCCCACAACAGAACGGGAATCGATATTCACCCTGGAGCCACAATCGGGAAATATTTCTTTATTGACCATGGAACAGGCGTTGTCATCGGTGAGACGACGGTGATTGGGGATTATGTGAAGATTTATCAGGGTGTGACGCTCGGAGCGCTTTCCACAAGAGGCGGTCAGAAACTGCGCAGCAAGAAGCGTCATCCGACGATCGAGGACAATGTGACTGTATACTCAGGAGCTTCTATTTTAGGAGGAGAGACGAGAGTGGGAGAAGGCGCCGTGATAGGAAGTAACGCATTCATCACATCTTCCGTTCCGGATCAGACGAGAGTCAGTATAAAGAACCCAGAGCTTCTGTTTAAAGGAAGAGTACAGATGGCAGAGCTTGGTCAGGAAGGATTCTGGAAAAACGAGAAGGAGTGACAAAAGACGAAAGCGGGGGTGCGAATGGTTGACTTTGATCAGTTTTGTCAGATAGCGGAAGAAATCAATGCCGAATTGCCGGAGGATTTCTTTAAAGAATTAAATGGCGGCGTTCAGGCAGATCCGCACAGAAAGGTACATCCGAAAAGCGTAGGGGACGAACTTGTGATTATGGGAGAATATCACAGAGATTATTATTTCGGCAGATATATTGTGCTTTATTATGGATCTTTTCTGCAAGTGTACGGAAATGCGGCGGAAGAAGTTTGGAGACGTCAGATCGAGCATACGATCCGCCATGAATTTCGTCACCATCTGGAATCACTTGCCGGAGAGAGGGATCTGGAGATCGAAGATGCCGTTCGTCTGGCACAGTATCAGGAAAGATATTGGGGGGAATTTTGATAAAAAAATAGAAAAAATCCTGTGAAATACTTGACGAATCCCATTCACAGTAATACAATAACAGATAGCGAACAAATATGTTTGTGAGACGCACAAATGTATTTGAGAAAAAGACATTCAGGAGGATTGAATTGATATGCCGACGTATAGTGAAATGAGCAGAGAAGAATTGCAGCAGGAGAAAAGCGAATTAGAAGCGCGTTTTGAAGAAGTAAAGGCGAAAGGCTTAAAATTGGATATGTCTCGTGGAAAGCCATCTGCAGCCCAGCTGGATCTCAGTATGGAAATGATGGATGTGCTGAACAGCAGTTCAAACCTGAAATGTGAGGAAGGAATTGACTGTCGAAACTATGGTGTACTGGATGGTATTCGGGAGGCAAAACAGCTTCTTGCTGATATGATGGAAGTTTCGGCTGAAAATGTAATTATTTATGGAAATTCCAGCCTGAATGTCATGTTTGACACAGTAGCCCGTTCTATGACACACGGTGTTATGGGAAGCACACCTTGGGCTAAATTAGATAAAGTAAAATTTTTATGTCCAGTTCCGGGATATGACCGCCATTTTGCAATCACGGAATATTTTGGAATTGAGATGATTAATGTTCCGATGACTCCAGCAGGTCCGGATATGGATATGGTAGAGAGACTTGTCAGAGAAGACGAAAGTATTAAAGGAATCTGGTGTGTTCCAAAATATTCAAATCCGCAGGGAATCACATACTCTGATGAGACAGTCAGAAGATTTGCACAGCTTCAGCCTGCCGCAAAGGACTTCCGTATTTACTGGGACAACGCATATGGAATTCATCATTTATATGAAGACAAACAGGATTATCTTCCAGAGATTCTTTTAGAGTGTAAAAAAGCCGGAAATCCGGATATGGTATATAAATTCTGTTCTACTTCTAAAGTAAGTTTTCCGGGATCTGGAATCGCGGCGATCGCGGCGTCAAAAGATAATCTGATTAATATCAGAAAACAGATGACGATTCAGACGATCGGCCATGACAAATTAAATCAGCTCCGTCATGTCCGTTTTTATAAAGATATTCACGGAATGGTAGAGCATATGAAAAAACACGCAGATATCTTAAGACCGAAGTTTGAGACGGTATTGGATGTGCTGGAAAGAGAACTGGGTGGACTTGGAATCGGAAGCTGGATTCGTCCGAGAGGAGGATATTTTATCTCCTTTGACGCTCTGCCAGGATGCGCCAAGGCGATTGTTGCAAAGGCAAAAGAGGCAGGCGTTGTGATGACAAATGCAGGTGCGACATTCCCATATGGCAAAGATCCAGATGACAGCAATATCCGTATTGCACCGTCCTTCCCTACACCGGAGGAGCTTGCCATGGCAGCAGAGATTTTTGTGCTGAGCGTAAAATTGGTAAGCATTGATAAGATTCTGGAGACAAAGTAAAAAGATATTTTATGACAGAAAAAACGGCTGACGGGAATACCGGATCAGCCGTTTTTGATCGTGTGAGAAAAAGAATTTTTTGTTACATATATTAAGAATTTTTGAGAAAAAGAATGATGCCTTTACTTTTGAAAGATCCATGTTACAATAAATAGGAAAATCGCATCTTTCAGGAATAATAAGAAGAGATTTTCTATAGAACTATGGTAACAAGATAAAAGAATAAGGGGTTGCAAATGAAAAAGAAAAAACTAATCATTGGGTTTTCGATCTATTTCGGGGTACTGATTTTAATTTATCTGGGAATGACCTTCTATTTCCAAGATCGTTTTCTTCCTGGATCAGTGATTAACAATGTAGATTACTCATCGAAAACGGTGGCGGAGGTGGAGTCCGATATTGCAAATGAAATGCAGGACTATTCGCTGACTTTGATTGAGAGAGGCAATATCAAAGAAGTGATCACTGGATCTGAAATTAATTTTTCTTATTCTTCAGACGGAAGCGTGGAACAGATAAAAGAAGAACAGCAGCCGCTTTTATGGCTCCCGGCATATGTTATGCCGCATACATATGAGATGCAGCCAAATGGAACTTTTGATGAGACATTGCTGAGAGAAAAAATGGATTCCTTAAGCTGTATGCAGGATGAACAGATGATTCAGCCGAAAGACGCACATATTGCCAATAATGGAAATGGATTTGAGATTGTGGAAGCAGAACCTGGAACAGTGATCGACAAAGAAAAATTTGAACAGGCATTGTTTGATGCAATTCGCACAGGACAAAAAGAATTAAATCTGGAGGAAAGCGGATGCTATATAGATCCTGGCTTCACAGCAGATCTGGAAGATCTGACAAAAAAGAGAGACGCCCTGAAAAAATATGAAAATGTATCCGTACAGTATACAATCGACAATGAACCTCTTTTGCTGGACACGAATACGATTGTTCAGTGGCTGGATATCGATGAAAATTATCAGGTGACCGTAAATCGTGAAAAAGTGCGCGAATACACCCGCGAATTAGGCAAAAAATATGATACCTGGCAGACCGTCGGAGATTTTGTCACAAGTTACGGCGAGACGATCCAGGTACCGAGAGTCGGATATGGATGGTCCATTGATGAGGAGACAGAGACAGAAGAGTTGATTCAGATTATCGAAGAAGGACAGCCGGTAGAACGTATTCCAGCATATATTAAGGAAGCAAATGGAACAAGAGAAGATGATATAGGCGATACTTATGTAGAAATCAGCTACGACGAGCAGCATATGTGGTTCTATAAGGACGGGGAGCTGCTTGTGTCAACCGGGATTGTCTCAGGAAATCCGAATAAAGGTATGGCGTCGCCTACCGGAGTGTTTGAAATTCAGGGAAAAGAGCGGGATGCAACGCTTGTGGGAGAAGACTATCGGACGCCCGTTTCCTATTGGATGCCATTTGACGGGGGAGTGGGAATCCATGATGCGACCTGGCAGCCGGCATTTGGAGGAGATTTGTATCTCACAGTCGGATCGCATGGATGTATCAATACACCGATTGATTTGGCAGGCATTATCTTTGAAAATATAGAAGTAGGAACAGCAGTTGTCTGCTATTAGTTCCAGGAAAGGATAAAGGAGAAACAAAATGAAAGTTGTTGTTTTAGCAGGAGGAATCAGTACAGAAAGAGAGGTTTCCATCGTTTCAGGAAAAAAAGTATGCGAGGCGCTGCGCGAAAAAGGACATCAGGCAATTTTGCTGGACGTCTATTTCGGGATGAAACAGGTGGACTGGGAAAATGCGTTTCCAGCAAAGTATTGTATAGAGGAAGCCGTAAATTACATAGAAAGCTTTAACAGTGCAGTAAAAGAAGAAAAGAAAAACAGAAAACAGTTTTTTGGAGAGAACGTTCTGAACCTATGTCAGGCGGCTGATATCGTATTTTTAGCGCTCCATGGAGAGAATGGAGAGAATGGAAAAGTGCAGGCAGCGTTTGATCTGCTTGGAATCCCATACACAGGCAGCGGATATCTGGGAAGCGCCCTTGCGATGGATAAGGGACTTTCAAAGCAGCTTTTTACAAAGAGCGGCGTTCCGACCCCGGCAGGCGTAGCCGCTGTAAAATCAGAACAGAGAAAGAGCGCCGAAGAATATGGCATTCATCTTCCATGCGTTGTGAAACCAAGCTGCGGAGGTTCCAGCGTCGGAGTTTCGATTGTAACTACAGAAGAAGAATTCGCAAAGGCGATGGAAGAGGCATTCTCCTATGAGGAAGAGGTTGTGATTGAGGAATATATCGCAGGACGTGAATTTTCTGTCGGCGTTGTGGACGGGGAAGCATACCCGGTGATTGAGATTGCGCCGATTCAGGGATTTTATGATTATCATAATAAATATCAGGCAGGATGTACCGTGGAGACGTGTCCGGCGGTTCTGACGGAGGAACAGACAAAAGAAATGCAGGGCTATGCGGTGAAAGCTTATCATACACTGAAATTGGAGAGCTATGCGAGAATGGATTTTCTGATGGACAAAGAAGGAAAAATGTACTGCCTTGAGGCGAACACATTGCCTGGCATGACACCGACGAGCCTTCTGCCTCAGGAAGCGGCTGTGCTCGGAATGAGCTATGCAGATCTGTGTGAAAAACTGATCGAGGTATCTTTAAAGAGAGCTTAAAAAAGAAGATAAAAAATAGAAAAACAGAATGGGGAAAATGAGATGAAAAATATGTCTTTGATCCGCATGGCAGACGTATGCGGTGGAGTGTATTACGGAGAAGAGAGCAAAAAGAACATCGAAGTTTCCAGCATTACAACAGACAGCCGAAAAGCAGAAGAAGGCTGTCTGTTTATTGCGATTAAGGGGGAACGTGTCGATGGTCATTCTTTTATACCGGCAGTATTTGAAAAAGGAGCGCTGTGCGTTCTGTCCGAGCAGAAACTGGAAAATCCGCAGGGACCTTATATTTTAGTGGAATCCAGTCTCACAGCGATTAAAAAACTGGCGCGCTATTATCGGAAACAGCTCGATATAAAAGTGGTCGGCATCACGGGAAGCGTCGGAAAAACAAGCACAAAGGAAATGATCGCTTCCGTGTTAAGCGAAAAATATAAGGTGCTTAAGACGCTTGGAAATTTTAACAATGAACTGGGACTGCCTCTGACGATTTTCCGACTGCGTGAGGATGATGAGATCGCTGTTCTGGAGATGGGAATCAGTGATTTTGGAGAGATGCACCGCTTAAGCGAGATTGCCTGCCCAGATGTGTGTGTGATCACAAATATTGGTCAGTGCCATCTGGAATATCTGCATGACAGAGACGGAATTTTGAAGGCGAAATCAGAAATATTTGATTTTCTTGCTAAGGATGGCACGATCGTCTTAAACGGGGATGACGATAAATTAGCAGGACTGACACAGGTAAAAGGAATTGTGCCGCACTTCTTTGGAATCGAGACAAAGAGAGAATTGTATGCCGATGAACTGGAAAATCTGGGACTGAAAGGAATACGGTGCCGGATTCATGCAAAAGATGAGAGCTTTCAGGCAGTTATTCCAATTCCGGGATATCACATGGTCCAGAATGCTCTGGCAGCGACAGGGGTGGGCCTTTCTTTAGGTCTTACCCTGAAAGAGATTCACGATGGAATTGAAAAACTGGAAGCGATCAGCGGACGGTTCCATCTGATCGAGACGGAGCGTTATACAATTATTGACGATTGCTATAATGCAAACCCTGTCTCCATGAAAGCGTCTCTGACGGCGCTTCAGGACGGGCTTTTCAGAAAAGTGGCAATTCTGGGAGATATGGGAGAACTGGGCGCAGATGAAAAAGAACTTCACCATGGAGTCGGCACATATGCCGCAGATTTAAATATTGATTTGTTCTTATGCGTCGGCACATTGTGTAAAAATATCGCTGAGGGAATCCGAGAGAAGAATCCAGACAAAAAAGTACAGGAATTTGATTCGGTTGAGGAGCTGCTTTTCGCTCTGTCTCAGATTCTGAAAGAGAAAGATACCATTCTTGTGAAGGCTTCCCACTTTATGAAATTTGATCAGATTGTGGATGAACTGAAAAAGTAAGAAAACAGAGATGTTCCGGCAAAGTGATTCGTCAGAACATCTCTGTTTCTTTTTTTCAGCAGTAAAATTTTAATTTTTTTTGGCAGATTCGTCGCTGCTGCGCTCGATTCCTGCATTTTTCAGAACTGTCTGTGAGATGATATTCCTTGTGTAGGCGCCTAAGAATTTTCGATCTTCTTTAGAAAGTTCCTTTGGATAGATCGGCTTGCCGTACTCTAAAATTACATGAGTCGGGCGAATTTTTGGAAAATGATCTTCAAAGATGGCTGCCGTATTGTTCAGAGACATCGGCACGATTGGACAGCCGCTCTTCTCCGCAATCTTCATGGAACCTTCTTTAAATGGCATAAGCTCCAGATGATCTTCCTTATTTCTTGTTCCTTCCGGGAAAATACAGATAGAGATTCCCTTCTTGACTTTCTCGATTCCGGCAAGGATCGTCTTTAATCCTTCTTTCATATCCGTACGGTTTAAAAACAGACAATGGAGGCGCTTCATCCAAGTGGAAAGAAGCGGAATCTTTTCCATAGAGTCCTTTGCAATATAACCTGTCAGATTCGGACAGCGTGAGTAAGTGACAAGAATATCAAAGTAACTGTTATGATTTCCAATATACAGGACAGGGCGGTCTTTTGGAACATTTTCCTCACCGATCACAGTCACCTTTGTCCCTGCAACTTTTAGAATCACACGGAACATAAACTGGATAATGCGGAGAGAAGAGAGATCTCTCGCGTGCGGATTCCATTTTCCGATCAACCATTCAATGAAAAGAAGCGGGATGGATAAAACTAAAAAACCTACAACAATAATAACAATTAAAATAAAACGTATCATATATACAGATCCTTTTTTTGATTGATAGTCCGCTTGAAAAGCGATAGTTTCGGGAAAAGATTATCTTCCGTACAGTTCCGTATTTTGTTTGAGCCATTCCAGACGGTATGGAGCAAGATCTTCTGAGACATAGCGGAATGTCCAGTTGTCAGCGGCAACACCCGGAGTGTTCATGCGGCTTTCGCTGCCCAGCTGAAGCAGATCCTGAATCGGAAAGATAGCATACTGCGCGATCGTTCCCAGACACATACGGATCAGATCGAGGCTGATATTATTGCCGTCTGTGTTGGCATAGCGGCGCAGCTTATCCTTTTCTTTCTCGCCCAGATTGTGATACCAGCCTGCGGTGGTGTCATTGTCATGCGTTCCCGTATAACAGATACAGTTTGTATGAGTAAACTGGTGCGGATGATAGTCGCTTTCACCAAGACCCTGAAAAGCGAACTGTAAAATTTTCATGCCAGGGAAGTGGAACATATCGCGCAGCCATTCCACCTCAGGTGTGATGACGCCGAGATCCTCAGCGAAAATAGGAAGATCTTCTCCGAGCGCTTCCTGGACAGCGAGAAAGAGATCCTCATTTGGACCTTTGACCCATTTGCCGTTGATCGCGGTCTCCTCATCGGCAGGAACCTGCCAGTATGCCTCAAATCCACGGAAATGATCGATTCTCAGATAATCGACAAGTGACATCTGCTGTTTAATGCGCGCAATCCACCACTGATATCCGGTTTTTTTGTGATAAGCCCAGTCATAGAGCGGATTTCCCCAAAGCTGTCCTGTCGCGCTGAAATAGTCAGGCGGAACGCCGGCAACGCAGGTAGGATATCCTTTGGAGTCAAGCTTAAACAGTTTTTTATTTGCCCATACATCTGCACTGTCATATGCGACAAAGATCGGAATATCACCGATAATTTTGATCTCTCTTTCATTTGCATACGTTTTTAATTGTGTCCACTGGCGGTAAAAAATAAACTGAATAAACTGATAGTAGCGGATCTCATCTTTTAAAGCGGCAGAATGAAGTTTTTTCTGCTCTTCTGTCGGATTTGTCATCTCATCATCCCAGTCAATCCAGCATTTCCCCTCATGGGCATCCTTTTCAGCCATGAACAGACAGTAATCATTTAACCAGGATTCATTTGCGAGCAGGAAAGCGTCAAATTCCTCAAGAAGCATTTTGTTCGGCGTATGCCGGAAAGATTTGTACGCTTTGTGATACAGTTCCGTCTTGAAAGCGATGACTTTTCCATATTCCACCTTGCGTGGGTCCCAGACAGGCATATCCTTCAGATCCTCTTCTGTCAGAAGTTCCAGCTCAATCAGATTATCAATGCTGATGATCAGAGGCTGACCGGCAAAGGAAGAAAATCCCTGGTAAGGAGAGTCTCCGAATCCGGTGGGACCAAGCGGCAGAATCTGCCAGAGATGCTGACCGCTTTTTTCAAGAAAATCAATAAATTCATACGCTCCTTTTCCAAGATCACCGATCCCGTAAGGAGAAGGAAATGAGGTGGGATGGACTAAGATTCCCGACACTCTGGGGTTCTTTTTTTCTTTTTCAGATTGTTCTGTTGTAATAGTAGCCATAATATATAAAAATCTCCTTTGTCCATATTAAGTTTATTATACCGAATAGTATATTGGAAAGCAATCATCGAGACGCAGAAAAATGAAAAAATTATTGTGAATTGTAACAGAAATGTAGTATAATGAAATGCGAAAAACTACAATTACGGCCCTGAAATCTCTTCGGGATGAACGATTCGTAGGAATACACCAGAAGTGTATCTTTGCGGGCGTTTGTCATGCGGTACGTCCGCTCAAAAATTAAGAGAGAAGGGAGAAACCCGTGTATGTATTTAATGATTGATAATTATGATTCTTTTGTCTATAATCTTGCCGCTTACTTTGAAGAGCTGGGGCAGGAAGTCTTAATAAAAAGAAACGATGAAATTTCTATGAAAGAGATCGAAGCGATAAATCCAAAGGGGATTATCATTTCTCCAGGTCCGAAGGCGCCCAAAAGCGCTGGAGAGTCCATCCAGATTGTTCAGACATTTTCAAATAAAATACCGATTTTGGGAGTCTGCCTTGGTCATCAGGTGATCGGCTATGCGTGCGGCGGAAATATCGTAAAAGGAAAAAGGCCGATGCACGGAAAAGTGACAGCGATCCATCACAATAAAAAAGGAATTTTTCAGAATCTTCCAGAATCTTTTCAAGTGACGAGATATCATTCTCTTGTCGTACAGGAATCCAGTCTGCCGGAGAATTTACAGGTTGACGCAAGAGCAGAGGACGGCGCCGTCATGGCAATTTCCAGAAAAGATGCCCCTGTGTACGGCATTCAGTTTCATCCGGAAGCAGTGCTGACGCAGTACGGTCATGAAATGCTGGATAATTTTAACACCATATGCGAGCAGTGGAATCAGAGAGAAGAAAAAGCGACGGTACCTTTTGCCATGAGAGAGGCAGAGAGTTTGAAGAAAAGCACGCTGGAGGAAAGAGAAAGATGAGAAAAATAAAATTATTGGCAGAATATGTGCCGATTGCGCAGTTTTTCGGTGAATTTGAAAAGGAGACGGACACGGTATTTCTGGATTCCTCTCTGAAAAATGAGATGGGGAGATATTCCATTTTAGGACGAAATCCGTATCTGAAACTGGTGAAAGGAAAAGATGGATTTACCGTAAATGGAGAAATACAGACGGAAAGTTTTGAAGAGTATACGAAACGATATCTGGAAGAACATAGGGAAGAAAATGAGACAGATCTGCCGATTGTGTCAGGAGCAATCGGATATTTTTCTTATGAATATGGAAGAAAAAAGGAAGGCGTGCAGGCAAAAGATCCA
>JAUNDP010000028.1 GCA_030526005.1 Eubacteriales bacterium | reverse complement strand
TGAATTTCTATGCCTATTCTTTTTTTACTTTACCCCCAAGTAAAGTTTAGAACCTCTTTTTATAGTCTCTTTTTATCATCTACTTTTTGGAAATAGATTTCATTGAATGCACGGATCTTTATCTGCGAAAAATTCCATTTTTCATCAGAGATTCTTTTCCGAATAAAATACCGGTTTTCCGTCCACCCATACCATTTTCACTTCTGTAGAGACTTCAAATGGGTCTCCATCCGTAATCACCAGATCCGCATCTTTTCCCTCTTCAATAGAACCTACTCTGTCCTGAATTCCCAGATGTTCTGCCGGATGAATTGTAATCGCTTTGAGCGCCTCAAACGGGTCCATACCTGCTTTCACTGCCATTCCAGCGCAGAGAGGCAGATACTGCTGAGGGATCACTGGTGAATCTGTGATGATTGAGACATGGCATCCAGCTGCGGAGAGTATTCCCGGAGTGATCCAGGATTTGTTTCTCAGCTCAAATTTTGTCGCATGAGTCAGCGTCGGACCCACTGCCATCATCACATCTTCTTTTGCCAGTTCATCAGCAATCAGATGGCCTTCTGTCACATGTTCCAATGTAATTTTCACATGAAACTCTTTTGCAATCCGCAGCGCAGTAAAAATATCATCTGCTGCATGAGCGTGCGCTTTTAAAGGCATTTCTCCTTTTAACACAGGAATCAGCGCTTCCCATTTCATATTATAAGGCGGACGTTTAAAGATATCCTCTCCAGCCGCTTCTTTCTTTTCCATATATTCTCTGGCCTGAAACAGCGCTTCGCGCAGCAGAGAGGCGGTTGTCATACGGCAGGAATCTGACTTTTCTTTATAAACTCTTTTTGGATTTTCTCCAAATGCACACTTCATCGCCACAGCTTCTTTTACAATCATATTTTCTACTCGTTTTCCGACAGTTTTGATTGCCGCAAATGTTCCTCCAAGCACATTTGCGCTTCCCGGTCCGACTCCCACGCACGTTACTCCTGCACGCATCGCTTCATCAAATGCCGGGTCCATCGCTTTGATTCCATCAATTCCCCTCAGCTGCGGAGAGATAATATCATTTTTTTCATTGAAATCCTGTCCTTCATATCCGATTCCATAGCCGTCAAGACCGATATGACCATGTGCCTCCACAAATCCAGGATAAACCCGCAGCCCTTTTACGTCGATAATCGGCGTTCCCTCCGGCATCTCATGAATCTTCCCAATTTTTTTAATTTTTCCATCTTCCACTAAAAGATCCGCTTCGTACGGTTCTCTGGAAACCGCATCATAAATCATTCCATTTTGAATGCAAACCATATTTTTTCCTTCCCTCTTTTGTTTTTTTATTTTTTCACAGAACCATGTTCTGCTGCAAGCCTTAGAATCTTCGTCCCAAACAGATGTGCGTCTTCCTCCTGATGGGTCGAAAACAAAAACATTTTTCCTTTTATTTTTTTCTTCATATATTCGATTACCGTTCTCTTTGTCTCTTCGTCAAGCCCTGCAAAGGGTTCATCCATAAGGATCAGATCACTTTTTTTCATTGCAGCACGCACAAGAGACACTCTTCGTCTCATCCCGCCGCTCAGCTGACAGACTGGCTGATCCAGAGATTCGGCAGGCAGAATCTCTGACAGCTCATGGCGGATGGATTCTTCACTGCTGCCACAGACAAGCCATACATTTTTTATGGCGCTTAAATCATCAAAAAGGCGATCTTCCTGAAATACAGCGGATATTCTGAGTTTCTCTATTCCATACACCGCACCTTCATCCGGTTTTTCCAGCCTCATCAAGATACGAAGCAGCGTTGTCTTTCCACATCCAGATGATCCCATCAGACACAGTCCTTCTCCGTCCTCTAAAGTAAAGCTGACTCCGTCCAGAACTGTTTTTTTTTCGTATTTCTTTTTCAGATTGCAAATTTCCAGTTTCATTTTGTCCTCCCCTTTCTGTTAATCCATCCCAGAACGAGAAAAACGGTCTTTTCAAACAAGGAACATAAAATCAGAACCACAATCGTCCACGCAAACAAATCCGCCGTCTCAAGATATATTTTCGCTGTGTACAGCCTCTCCCCTATCGTATGATTCGGCACACCGATGACTTCTGCTGCAATCCCAGACTTCCATCCCATACCCACAGCTGCCCGGCAGCTGCCTGCCAGATAAGGCAGGACAGCCGGTCGATACAGATACCAGATTTTCTTCCACGGCGACAGCTCAAACACCTGTGCCATCTCCAAAAGTTTATGATCTACCGAACGTATCCCTTCCTGCATCTGAAAGTAGATCGCCGGGAATGTGACCATAAAGGAGACTGCAACGGATAAATTCTCAGATGTTGTCCAGATCAGCAGCAAAATCACAACGGATGCGACTGGAACGGTCTTCATCAGAGTGATCACTGGCTGTAAAATTTCTCCTAGGAGAGGAAATCTATGCGTAAATGAAGCAATGACAACACCAGAGGAAAAGGCAAGGAAAAATCCCAGTGAAATTTTGACAAAAGAATTACCGGCTGATTTTATAAATTCCGGATCGCCAATATTTCGGATCAGCGCCTTTCCCACGTCGACCGGCCCTGCAATCAGAATATCATTTCCAATCCAAATAGAAAGTCCCTGCCATATTAAAATCCATCCGAAAATAATAATCACTTTTCTTCCATTTCGGGCAGTCTGTTTTTTCATTTATTTTTCCAAGTCCGTCAGATAAAATCCATCATCCGGCAGCTCTCCTCCGACAGATTCCGGAGCCATTTCATACAGAACCTGAAGGTATCCGCTCAGCGCTTCCTTCATCTCCTCTCCGGTGATACAAGTAATATTGCAATACGGGATCGCCTTCTGCGCGATTGCTGCTTTCTCGATAATGCCTCTCTTTTCTGTTAGTCTGGCGCCCTCTTCTATATTTTCATTGATAAATTCGGAAGATTCTTCATGGTCGTCCAGAAACTGTGCTGCTGCATCCTGATTTTCCTTCCAAAATTCATCACTTACTACGGTCACGCCCGTCACAAGACGGCTGTCTTTGTTCAGCTTGTCCCACTCCTGCGTCAGATCCATCACATTTTTTAGATTTTCATTTTTCGACATTGCCACCGTTGCAAATGGCTGCGGCAGAATACCGATTGCATCCGGATCAGAAGCCAGAATCGCTGCAACCTCCGCAGCTTCCGATTTATACTCCAGTGTCACTTCATCCAGTCCCACTCCGTTTTCTTTTAGAAGATACTGCAGGACATAATCCGGAGTTGTCCCTTTTCCTGTCAGATAAACGGTCTTTCCTTTCAAGTCAGGAATACTTTTTATCGTGTCGTCGCCTGAAATAACATATACGACACCCAGAGTGTTGATATCGATCACATGGATTCCTCCATCTGTCTTCTGATATAATACCGATGCCACATTAGCAGGAATCAGTGCGATATCCAGTTTTCCCCCGATCATCTGTGCCAGCAGTTCGTCTGTCGCTGTTACCATTGTAAATTCATAGTCATTGTCCGTTTCTCCATTTTCATCCTCTTCCATCAAAGAGACAAGTCCCATGGAAGTCGGTCCCTTCAGAGATCCGACACGGACGGTCACGCCCTCCCCATTTTCAGCCGCTGCCACCGTCATTGTGCCAAATGCAAGAACTGCAGCAGCAGCTATACTGATCCATCTTTTTTTCACTGTCATACCTCCTCTTCCGATTAAACAAAAAAACACCGTCCCCACAGCCTATATATCTGCAAAAACAGTGCTTTTACCTGCGCCTTCAGGGGTTCGAACCCTGGACACCCTGATTAAGAGTCAGGTGCTCTACCAACTGAGCTAAAGGCGCCTACATATTTAATTTCTTAACGCATGGATTATTATATTATAATTTTACCAGAAATGCAAGTACTTTTTTACAAATTTCTACACTTTTTTTAATCTTACTGTTTTTTCTTCTGTAAATTGCCACCGTCTAAAGTCAGTAGATTTCTCTTTTTTATTTTATGAAAATCACTGCTGATTTTCCGGATTCTTCAAATTTTTATAAATATTTTATAACCATTCTATTGAATCATGTTTTCAGAACTTTTATAATAAAGGGGGTATATGCTTTTTTTAATTGTATCGTTAAAAAGCAGCGCCTGTATGATCACTACTGCTGATCAAATTTAGAAAAAGAGGGACTTAAATTATGGATGAGAAAAAAAAATCGACGTCTTCTCACGAACAGCCTGTTCTTGAAAAGACAGAAAAATCTTCACCGCCTGAAAAGCAGAAATTTATACGAAATGACAAATATTTTACAATCTCAATCTATGCGCTGATTGTCGTATTTATCAGTGTATTAATCATCAAAGCGGTCATCTCTTCCTCAGAGACAATCGCAGCGTTAAAAGGAATTATGAAGGTTCTGATGCCGTTTTGCATCGGTATTTTAATCGCTTACGTCTTAAATCCGTTGATTACCAAGATGGAACATTTTTTTTACCGCAAATTTAAGCGTGAAAAACATGGTCTGAGTATGGTCCTTTCCATTGCGATCACCTATATTGTCTGTCTGGGATTGATTCTGCTTACCTTATCTTATATCATCCCTCAGATTATTAACAGTATAACCGAAATTATTAATTATATACCGGAGACTTACACAGCGCTTACATCTTTTTTAAATAATTTAAATGAGCATTTTCCGAATCTGGATCTGGAATTTTTAAATCAGGCAGCCCAGGCAATCATTCCGGATCTCATCAATTATCTGAGAAACTTTACAGCGGAATTGGTTCCTACTTTGTATGTTCTGTCCGTCTCCATCGTCCAATGGCTCGTCAATCTTCTGATTGCCATTATTGTTTCCATCTATCTTCTGGCCGGAAAGAACGATCTGTTCCGTTCCATGCGCTATATGATGTATGCTTTTATTCCTCAGAAGAAACTGACGCCGTGCCTGACAACACTGTCCGAGTGCAATAAAATTTTCAGCAATTTCGTTGTCGGAAAATTTATTGATTCTTCTATCATCGGTGTGCTGTGCTTTATTTTAATGAATATTTTCCGTCTACCATATGCGCTACTGATCAGCGCCATCGTGGGCGTCACAAATATGATTCCATATTTTGGACCGTTCATCGGAGCCATTCCGGGTATTGTTATTATTTTAATGATCAGCCCTTTAAAAGCGCTTGGGTTCAGCGTCCTGATTCTGGCGCTCCAGCAGTTTGACGGTCTGATTCTCGGACCAAAGATTCTGGGAGACTCCACTGGTCTTCGTCCTCTCTGGATCATATTTGCAATCACAGTCGGAGGCAGCTTTGCCGGTGTGCTTGGTATGTTCCTCGGCGTTCCGACCGTCGCTGTGATCCGCTACCTCTTCCTCGGATGTATCCGAAGAAGACTGGACAGAAAACAGATTCCATATGATGAGCAGGTTCTAAGATAATTAAATTTGCTCATAAATCCAAAAAAGAGTTTCGTCGAAAAGACATTGTCGATCTTTCCGGTGAAACTCTTTTTGTTCTTTTCTTTCTCTATTTCATTTCTTTTAATTTTTTAGCTCTTCGGTTTTTTACGTTTCTTTTTTTATTCCTGTCCGCGATCCTTTTTCTTCCACGCGCCATCCAGCGTTTTTTTTACATCGTCCAGAGACTTTCTGATCTTAATTGCCCGATTGTCAATCCCTGGTTTATCGTATGAAAGTTGTCTCAATGATTCCCGAAATCTGTGATGTCTCCTCACGCTAAAACAAACCTTCCTGATTTTTCCTTATTATTATGTATGCTGGAATTTTTTATTTTCTGCTGTTTTTTATCGGCTGATAATCATTTTGCAGATTGGATTTCCCTGGGAAGAAAAGCGCTCTTCATATTCTGTCATGATATTGCCCTTGACCATCTCCGGTTCATGGTGCAGATCATAAGTATGAGCTTCCAGTTTCCATCCGGCTTCTTGCACCTGCTCAAGCGCAAATCGAAACAGATCTATATTGTCTGTCTTAAATTCTACTTTTCCCTCTCTTGCTAAGATTTTATCATAGCGAGCCAGAAATTCCTTGGAAGGAAGTCTTCTCTTTGCATGGCGATCCTTTGGCCATGGATCGGAAAAGTTCAGATAAATTCCTGAGACTTCCCCCGGTGCAAATATCTTTTCCAGATCTTCTGCGTCCATTCTCAGGAAGTAAAGATTCATCAGTTCTGGAAGCTGTTCTCTCTTTTCAAGGGCACGCAGCAGGACGCTGGAATATTTCTCAATCCCTATAAAGTTTTTATCTGGATTTTCAAGCGCCAGCTGGGTGATAAAACGCCCCTTTCCCATTCCAACTTCAATATAGATCGGATGGTCGTTCTGAAAGATTTCAGACCATTTTCCCTTTGCCTCTTCCATTTCATGGATGACATATTTGCTTTCTCCAATCACTTCGCGCGATCCTGGGATATTTCTCAGTCTCATATATTTTTCTCCTGTTCTTTCTGTCTTTAATTTATACATATTTTATAGTATATATGATATTCTTTTTCCCAGATGTGTCAAGAAGTAATAAAAATTTGCACTAAAATTTCTATTTTTTCTTGTGTATTTTTAATTTTTTTTTTTAGAATTTTATTAATTTTTTTTGTAAAAATTTATAGTGGCAAATTTTTAATAAAGGTGTAAAATAGTAAAATACAAAGGAGGTAAAAAAATGGATCAGATTATCAGTAAGTTGTCCGAGATCGAAACAGCATCTGTCCGTATCATAGACAGTGCCGCTGCCGATTCAAAAAAACTTGACGAGCAGCTCAAAGAAAAGATCTCATTGTACGATGCAGCAGAAGATCAAAAAATGGCTGATACGCTCTCAGATCTGAGGCGAAAACTATCCACGCGCATGGAGCAAGAGCTAAAAGACTTAAAACAAAGTACCGATGCGGCTATTCAGAATATGCTCACGATTTATGAACAGCAGCATGAACAACTTGCAGACGAAATTTTGCAAAATTTGATTAGGATGTGAGATTATGGGACAATTATTAGCCTATAGCGGTACTGCTACAAAAATCCGCGCCATGCACAGCCATCTCTTCACAAACAAAGAATACGAAGAGCTTGCTCAGATTTCCACTGTTCCGGAAGCGCTCGTGTATATCAGACAGCATCCCGGATACACAAACGTCTTTTATGGAAAAGACGAATCCGAACTCCACCGTGGAGAGATTGAGCGTATGCTGACAAATTCTATTTACATTGCTTTTCAGAAAATCTATCGGTTTGCCAGCATTCACCAGAGGAAATTTTTATCCATGTATTTTCAGAGATATGAATTAGTTGTTTTGAAAAGTTGTATGCGGTCTATTTTCGACCATCGTATGTTTGATCTGGATCTTACAATTTTTCAAAATTTTTTTGACCAGCATTCCAAAATTGATATCGGAAAACTGTCTGCGTGTGAGACAATGGAAGCATTTCTCAACGTTCTGAAAGATTCGGTTTACTATGACTGTCTTGTCAAAGTATCTGAAAAACCGTCCTCTACTCTCTGGGATTATGAGATGGCACTTGATCTTTACTATTTCACTTCCTTCTGGAAGGAAAAAGACCACCTTTTGAAAGGTAAACCTCTTGAGATCGTCACAGAAGCGTACGGTACAAAGATGGATTTACTCAACATCGACTGGATCTACCGGTCAAAACAGTTTTACCGGATGTCGCCGTCTGAAATCTATGCAATTTTAATTCCTATTAATTATCATTTAAAAAAAGAAGACATCAAACGGCTTGTGGAAGCATCCGACATTAAGGAATTCCAGGAAGCGCTGCTCAAGACCTACTATGCAGTGCGGTATAAAGATTTTGATATTCCTTCCCTGGAATCCATGTACAGTCTCATCCGCCACAAAGTACAGCGTGACAATGCAAGAAAAAATCCTTATTCGATTGCAGTCATTATCTCTTATCTGTTTGAGAAAGAGCACGAGGTGGACAGGCTGACTACTGCTCTGGAGTGTATTCGTTACGGCATCTCTCCGTCCGAAACGCTCAAATATATTATCTATTAGTAAAGGAGGTGTATAAGTGTGATTGTAAAAATGAAATTTCTGAGTATCACCGGTCCTCAGAATGATATTGACCGTGTTGTCGATCAATACCTCTCAAAATATGAGATTCATCTTGAAAACGCTCTGTCTAAGTTAAACACAGTAGAGAATCTTCGCCCTTATATGGAGTTAAATCCTTACCGTGAACTGCTGAATAAGGCAGATTCCTTCTGTCAGCAGCTTTCAATCACATCCTGCCGTTCTTCTGACGTCTGTTCAAAAGAGCATGCTATGGAAGTGATACAATCCCTTGATACACAGATCAACGAGATCTATAAACAAAAAAGTGAGATGGAACATCAGCTTGAGGAGGCGAAAGCTTCCCTCGCCAAAATTTTGCCATTCTCATCTTTTGACTTCAACCTTCATGAGTTGCTGGGATTCCGTTTTATCAAATTCCGCTTCGGAAAGATTGAACATGAATATTATTCCAAGCTTCAGAAATATATCTATGATGACTTGGACACGCTGTTTTTCAACTGTTCTGCGGATAAAAAATATGTCTGGGGCGTGTACTTTGTGCCTTCCGTTCAGGCGGAAAAAATTGATGCTATCTATGCTTCCATGCACTTTGAGCGCGCTTATATTCCAGATGATTACACAGGAACTCCAAAAGAAGCCTGCAATGAGTTAGAGAAGACCATTCTCTCTCTCGAAAAACGGATGGATGACTGCGACAAGCAAGTTGCAGGTATTCTGGAGCAGAATAAAGAAGAACTTCAGTATGCCAAATCAAAACTGGAGACACTGTCCGCCAACTTCGATGTGCGAAAACTTGCCGCATGTACGACAGCAAAAGAACATCACCAGACATTTTATATTCTCTGCGGATGGATGTCACAGGAAGATGCTTCTGCCTTCCAGAAAGATATCGAAGATGATGACGATATCTACTGCATTGTGGAGGACGAAGACTCCGGAAGAGTGGATGAACCTCCTACAAAGCTGAAAAATCCTAAAATCTTTAAACCTTTTGAGATGTTTATCCGAATGTATGGACTTCCTGCCTACAATGAAATTGACCCGACCATCTTTGTGGCTCTGACCTATGCTTTTATCTTCGGCGCCATGTTTGGAGATGTCGGTCAGGGGCTGCTTCTGGCTGTCGGAGGCTTCCTTTTGTACCGTTTTAAAAAAATCAACCTGGCAGCGATTGTAGGCTGTGCCGGTGTCTTTTCCACCATATTTGGATTCCTGTTTGGAAGTATCTTTGGATTTGAAGATATCATTGAACCGCTGTGGCTGCGCCCTGTCGATCATATGACAACGATTCCGTTCATCGGTAAATTAAATACGGTGTTCATCGTTGCAATCGCTTTTGGTATGATTTTAATTCTGATCACAATGGTCTTCCATATTATCAATGGATTGAAATCAAAAGATCCCGAAGCAACCTGGTTTGACACAAACGGACTTGCCGGTCTTGTATTTTACGGCGCAATCGTTTTAACTGTTGTTTTATTTATGACAGGTCATACCCTGCCGGCTACAATCGTACTTGTAGTAATGTTTGGAATTCCTCTGCTCTTAATCGCTTTGAAGGAGCCTCTCGGAAAACTTGTACAGAAACGTGCCGACTATATGCCAAAACAGAAAGGTATGTTTGTTGTCCAGACATTCTTTGAATTGTTTGAAGTATTGTTAAGTTATTTTTCCAATACACTTTCTTTTGTCCGTATCGGAGCCTTTGCAGTCAGCCATGCTGCCATGATGGAAGTTGTGCTGATGCTCGCCGGCGCAGAAAACGGTGCTACCCCAAACTGGGCTGTGATCGTTTTAGGAAACTTATTTGTGTGCGGCATGGAAGGTCTGATTGTCGGTATTCAGGTTCTGCGTCTGGAATACTATGAAATGTTCAGCCGTTTCTATCACGGAACAGGTCACGAATTTAAGCCGTTCGGAAAAAAAGCTGCTAAATAAATTTTAAAATCAGGAGGATAAAAATATGAATACCCTTACACAGATAACCCTTGTAGTTGCATTGATTCTCAGCATTTTTCTGCCATTTGGAGCATTCCTCATGGGCAAAAAGACACGCGGAAGATACAAAGCTTCTCTCGCTGTCAACGTTTTCTTCTTCTTCGGTACATTAATCCTTGCCAATGTCATCGCTTTCACAGGCGATGCTTCCACTGCAATGGCTGCTGAAGAAGCTGTCGCTGCATCAAACGGACTGTCCACAGGTCTTGGATATCTTGCTGCTGCGCTCGTTACTGGACTTTCCTGTATCGGTGGTGGTATTGCAGTTGCTAGTGCTGCAAGCGCTGCTCTCGGTGCGATCAGCGAAGATCAGAGTATCTTAGGTAAATCCCTGATTTTCGTAGGTCTTGCCGAAGGTGTTGCTCTCTATGGTCTGATCATCTCCTTCATGATCTTAGGTAAATTATAATTTATGAAAATGTATCTGATCAGTGACAATGTGGACACATATACCGGAATGCGGCTAGCAGGCGTGGAAGGCTGTGTTGTCCACGAACGCCAGGAGCTTAAAGAAGCTCTTGAGCGCACGATCGCCGACAGGCAGATCGGCATTATTCTTCTGACAGAAAAATTCGGTCGGGAATTTCCGGATATCATTGACGACGTAAAACTGAACAGAAAGCTTCCGCTGATTGTTGAGATTCCTGACCGTCACGGAACAGGAAGAAAACCAAACTTTATCACAGATTACGTCAATGAAGCGATCGGAATAAAATTGTAAAGTAGGTGATGATATTGACAACTGAAGAAAAACTGAAACATTTTGAAGAATCTTCGATTGCGAAGGCAACATCCCTTGCGTCCGATATGGTAGGGGAGCATCAAAAGGCTCTTGATAAAATTTTTTCTGATCACAAACAGGGTAAAGACCGTCAGGTCGCTCTCCAGATCAGAACGGAGACAGAAAGCATCCAGCGTGCAAACAATATGGAGCTGTCAAAAGAGCAGCTGAAGCTGAAACGTCTTCTGACCCAGCATCAAAATGAGTTAAAAGACAAACTTTTCTCAGAAGTAATCGATAAATTAGATGCATACAAAAAAACAGACGATTATATCGCCCTCTTAAAACTGCAGGTAGAAGATATTCTGAAAATTGCAAGAGGGCAGGAAGTTCACATTTATCTTGATGTTGATGACGCTCCTCTTCTGGATTGTCTCGCATCAGAAAAAAATATTTCCTTTATGATCGCAAAGTCTTCTTTTCTGGGCGGTACAAAAGCTGTGATTCCCAGCCGTCGTATCTTGATCGACCACTCTTTCCAGACAAAGCTGGAGGAGATGAAAAAGGAGTTTACATTTAACGGAGGAATGATCCATGAATAAAACAGGCATAATCTACGGTATCAACGGCCCTGTCATTTATCTGAAGGGAAATACCGGATTTAAAATGTCAGAGATGGTTTATGTCGGAAAAGAAAAGCTTGTCGGTGAAGTAATCGGTCTGACTTTGGACACTACGACCGTTCAGGTATTCGAGGAGACAACCGGATTAAAACCTGGTGAAATCGTTGAAGCGACAGGCGATGCCATCTCCGTCACACTTGCTCCTGGTATCTTAAATAATATCTTTGATGGAATTGAGCGTCCTTTGAGTGAGATCGCAAAGTCTTCCGGAAAGTATATCAACCGAGGCGTCAGCGTCGATTCTCTTGACACGGAAAAGCTGTGGGAGACACATATCACAGTAAAAGAGGGAGATGTTGTGCGCGGAGGCACAATCATCGCTGAAATTCAGGAAACACCGGCTGTTCTACACCGCGCGATGGTTCCTCCGACACTGTCCGGAATCGTGACAAAAGTTGTCTCTGACGGAAATTATCGCATTTTTGATCCGATTGTCACCATCCGGCTCGACAATGGAAAAGAGCAGGATCTGACGATCGCTCAGAAATGGCCGATCCGTATTCCGAGACCGACTTTAAACCGCTATACCGCATCAGAACCCCTGATCACCGGCCAGCGTATTCTCGACACCTTGTTCCCGATCGCAAAGGGAGGCACTGCCGCTGTCCCTGGCGGATTCGGAACAGGAAAGACGATGACACAGCACCAGATTGCCAAGTGGGCAAACGCTGATATCATCATCTATATCGGCTGCGGCGAGCGTGGAAATGAGATGACGCAGGTTCTGGAAGAGTTCTCTGAACTGACGGACCCTCGTACCGGCAAACCTCTGATGGATCGTACTGCGCTGATCGCCAACACTTCCAATATGCCTGTTGCGGCACGAGAAGCTTCTATCTATACTGGCGTCACACTTGCAGAATATTACAGAGATATGGGATACGATGTAGCCATCATGGCAGATTCCACTTCCCGATGGGCAGAGGCGCTGCGTGAGCTCTCCGGACGTCTGGAAGAGATGCCTGCTGAGGAAGGTTTCCCGGCATATCTTGCTTCTCGTCTTTCTGCTTTTTATGAGCGTGCCGGAATGATGCAGAATTTAAATGAGACAGAAGGTTCCGTCTCCATTATCGGCGCCGTTTCCCCTCAGGGAGGAGATTTCTCAGAGCCTGTCACACAGAATACAAAACGTTTTGTGCGCTGCTTCTGGGGACTGGACAAGTCCCTCGCTTATGCGAGACACTTCCCTGCCATCCACTGGCTGACAAGTTACAGCGAATATATGGCTGATCTTGCCCCATGGTACAAAGATCATGTCAATCCGAACTTTGTGGACTACAGAAATCAGATTATGGCGCTTTTGAATCAGGAAAGCAAACTGATGGAAATCGTAAAACTGATCGGAGGCGATGTTCTGCCGGATGATCAGAAGCTGACACTGGAAATTGCCCGTGTCATTCGACTTGGATTTTTACAGCAGAATGCGTTCCATCAGGAAGATACCTGCGTACCGATGGAAAAACAGTTCCTGATGATGGATGTGATCCTGTACCTGTATCAGAAATCCAAAGCGCTCGTGACGATGGGGATGCCGATGTCCGTATTAAAATCGCACGATATTTTTGATCGTATTATCGCAATCAAATACGATGTTCCTAATGACAAACTGGAAATGTTCCAGGAATACAAAACAGCAGTCGATCAGTTTTTTGATGCTGTCCTTGAAGAAAACGCATAGAAAGGAGAATTATTATGGCTATCGAATATTTAGGGCTTAGTCAGATCAATGGTCCTTTAGTCGTTCTGGAAGATGTTCAGGATGCTTCTTTTGAAGAAATCGTAGAAATTACGGTCGATGGGACAGACAAAAAACTGGGACGTATTGTTGAGATCTACGAAGATAAAGCCGTCATTCAGGTATTTGAAAGTACAGAAAATATGTCCCTTCAAAATACCAGAACTCACTTGACAGGACATCCGATGGAGCTTGCCCTCTCCCCTGAGATTCTGGGACGTACCTTCAACGGAATCGGACAGCCGATCGACGGTCTTGGAGAGATCACACCGGAAACAAAAATGAATATCAACGGTCTCCCGCTGAACCCTGTAACGCGTGAATATCCAAGAAACTATATCCGAACGGGAATCTCTGCCATTGACGGACTTACAACGCTGATCCGCGGACAGAAGCTTCCGATCTTTTCCGGAAACGGTCTTCCGCATGACCGCCTTGCAGCTCAGATCGTAAAACAGGCTTCTCTCGGTGAAAATTCCGATGAAAAATTTGCGATTGTGTTTGCAGCGATGGGTATCAAATATGATGTCGCACAGTTCTTCCGCAAGACATTTGAGGAGAGCGGCGTTTCCGACCACGTTGTCATGTATCTGAATCTTGCAAACGATCCTGTCGTAGAACGACTGATCACGCCAAAGGTTGCCCTTACTGCCGCAGAATATCTTGCCTTTGAGAAAGGAATGCACATTCTTGTCATCCTGACCGATATGACCTCTTTTGCGGAGGCAATGCGTGAAGTATCTTCCTCAAAGGGTGAGATCCCTAGCCGTAAAGGTTTCCCTGGCTATCTGTACAGTGAACTTGCAACAATCTATGAACGTGCCGGTATCGTTCAGGGCGTGAATGGATCTGTGACACAGATCCCGATCCTTACAATGCCGAACGATGATATCACACATCCAATCCCTGACTTGACCGGATATATCACAGAAGGTCAGATTGTACTGGACCGTCAGCTTCACGGTCAGGCAATCTATCCTCCAATCAACGTTCTTCCGTCTCTGTCCCGTCTGATGAAAGACGGTATCGGAGAAGGTTATACAAGAGAAGACCATCAGGCGGTTGCCAATCAGCTCTTCTCCTGCTATGCAAAAGTAGGAGATGCCAGAGCGCTCGCCTCTGTTATCGGTGAGGATGAGCTGTCTCCTCTTGATAAAAAATATCTGCTCTTCGGAAAAGCATTTGAATCTGAATTTGTTGGTCAGGGGGAAGATGAAAACCGTTCGATCTCTGAAACACTGGACAAAGGCTGGAAACTTCTTGGAATGCTTCCTAGAGAAGAGCTTGACCGTATTGACACGAAGATCCTGGATCGCTATTACAAACCGGAAGAATCCGAGGTGACTGTATGAATCCAAACACCTTTCCCACAAAGGGAAATCTGATTCTTGCTAAGAATTCATTGATTCTTGCCAGACAAGGTTATGAATTGATGGATAAAAAGCGAAATATTTTAATCCGTGAAATCATGGATCTGATCGCAAAAGCATCTGAGATCCAAAGCGAGATCGACGAGACGTTCCGCACTGCCTACAGCGCGCTTCAGCGCGCCAATATCGAGCTTGGAATCAACTATGTGCAGGAAGTATCTTTCTCCGTTCCGATCGAGGATTCCATCCGTATTAAAACGCGAAGCATCATGGGTACAGAGATTCCTCTTGTAGAATATGATGAGACACCACCTCGTTCTGTCTATTCCTATTATTCTACAAAACCTTCTCTCGATCAGGCAAAAATTGCCTTTGAACGGGTAAAAAATCTGACGATCCGTCTGTCCATGGTTGAAAACTCTGCATACCGTCTTGCAAATAATATTAAAAAGACGCAAAAACGTGCAAACGCTCTGAAGAATATCACGATTCCGACATATGAAGCGCTGACCACAAGCATTCAAAATGCCCTGGAAGAAAAAGAACGTGAAGAATTTACACGTCTGAAAGTAATCAAACGAATGCAGACAAAACAGGAAAATAAATAGGAAAATAACAGCCCGGAAGTTCAAATTGCTTTCGGGCTGTTGTTTTCTTTTCCTCTTAATTCTCTGCCTCCCCTTGACTTTCTACTTTTTATTTAGTAGAATTGTAAATAGAACTTAATATTTTCGTAACCTTTTTATTTTTTTGTTTTTTTTATAAGGAGTTTATGAGCATGAAAAAAAGTATTTTTGCTACTCTTGTACTTGTTGGAATGTTAAGTATCTTTTCCCCTCCAGGTAAGGCGGAGGCAGCATGGCAGACCACATCAAAAGGAACACGGTATACCATCACACAGTCTCCTGGCTATATGGTAGGTTTAAAAAAGATTGACGGGAAAACATATTACTTCAATAAGCAAGGATATATGATAACCGGATGGTTCCAGACAGGAGGCAGACGTTTTTACTTCGATCCGAAGACAGGAGCCATGAAAACAGGAAGAGTTGCAATCGGCGGAAAACCGTACTACTTCCATCCTTCCAATGGTGTGTTACAAAAAGGCTGGTTTCAGGCGGCTACCTCAAAACTTTGGTACTACAGCGATGAAAATGGTGTTCTGCAAAAGAATAAATGGATTGACGGCTATTATGTGGACAGCACAGGAAAACGGGCATCGGGCTTTGTCACAATCGGAAAAGACCGTTATTTTTTTGTAAACGGCAAAAAACAGACGGGATGGTTTTCATACAAAGGAAAAAAATATTATGCCAACGGTCATGGTATTCTCCAGAAAGACAGATGGATGGGAAGATTCTATGTAAAATCAGATTCTTCTATGGCGCTTGGATGGACAAAGATTGGATCGAAAAAATATTATTTCAATCCTTCAAACGGTGTCATTGTAAAAAATTCATTTGTAACTACAAACGGTCATCGTTTCTGTACAGATTCAAAAGGCGCTATGATCGCTTCCAAGTGGATTCATAATACATACTATGCGATGAATAACGGCGTCATTGCGACAGGATGGAGAACTGTCGGCGGCGAGCGGTATTACTTCCACTCTTCCACCGGCGCCAAGGTAAAAGGGTTCATTCCTTATAATGGCAAGACATATTATACGGACGAAACGACAGGAGCTCTTGTAAAGAGCAAATGGGTAGGCGAGAAATATATTAACCGCTACGGTGTCTGTGTCAAAAACAGCTGGCATCTCGACTATTATCTCGATGCCAACGGAAATCGTGTCAGCGGATGGCAAACCATCGGCGGCGAACGTTTTTACTTCGATCCTTCCGATTATCAGATCACAACAGGATTTCAGACGATCGGCGGCAAGAAATATTACTTCCGTCCTAATACAGAGTCCTCTCACAGAAAAGGCTCCCTTGTCACAAATACAACTTTAACAATCAATGGCAAGGTATATACGATCAATGCTTCCGGTGTTGTGACAGATGAACAGATTTCCTCCATAGGAGAAGAGATCGTCGCCTATGCGCTTCGTTTTGAAGGTTATCCTTATGTGTACGGCGGCAATAATCTCTACACAGGAGTGGACTGTTCTGGATTTACTCAACAGGTTATGCTTCATTTCGGTATCAAGATTCCGCGTACTGCGGATGCGCAGATGAAAGGAAACGGAACACCGATTCCTGTTTCACTGACTCAGCTGCTCCCTGGAGATCTTCTTTTCTACGGCTCCATCTCCTATTCGGGACATGTAGCTCTCTATATTGGAAACGGGAAGATTATCCATGCCGTCAACGAAGAGACTGGCATTGCAATTTCAAATTATAACTATAATAAACCAGTCAAGGCAATGCGTTACTGGTAATGCAGAAAAGACTTATTCCGAATTGCATTTTTCGGAATAAGTCTTTTTTTCTGATATTTTTCGCTATATTTTCTGTATTTCAAATAATTATAGATCTGTTCTGTGAAATTCTCTCTTTTTCTACATTTTCACTTTATCCATTTTGACCAAAACATATATTCTGAATAGAATCTGTGATAAACTACTCCTCTACGGCATTTTTATGTGGATAATGTGGATAACTATGTGTATAACTCTGTTTTTCAAGGTTTTTTTATTTTTTCCAATGTGGATAACTTTTATTTCTTATCCATTTTTTTGTCGATTTTAAGCAGTTCTCTTTTTCATTTTGTGCATTTTTTATAATATACGCACTTTTCTTCGTTAAATATCTATTGTTTTTATTTTGAATTTATTTTGAATTGTCTGACTATTTTTTCAGAATATGGAAAGGGGACCGTTCTCACGATCCCCAAAGGCTATATGTTAAATTTCATTTTAACCTGTTTAAAAATTAATAATAGCGCATAGCGCTTGCTTCAGAACGATAGCTTCTATCTGAAACAATGATTCCTGTAGACGGACTGCTTGCATGGACAACCTGTCCATTTCCAATGTAGATGGATACATGGCCAATATAACCTCCATCGCTGTAGAAAATCAGATCTCCTGGCTGAAGAGAACCTAAATCTACTGGTGTTCCTCCGCCATAAGCCTGTTCTTCCGCTGTTCTTGGAAGATAAATTCCAAATGCTGCAAATACAGACTGTGTAAATCCGGAACAATCCGCTCCGTCTGTCAGGCTTGTTCCGCCCCATACATACGGATTTCCTACGAACTGCAGAGCATATGCCGCAATCTGCTCACCTGTGCCTGATGCAGGCGGCGCTTCTGTTTCTGGTTCTTCTACGATTGGCGGTTCCGTCTCCGGTACTTCTACGATCGGTGGCTCTGTCTCCGGCACTTCCACGATTGGCGCATCTGTCTCCGGCTCCTGATATTCTGTCTGCTGCTGCTGTTGCTGTAAGTATTCAAGATAAGCCAGTTCCTCTAAATATTCCTGATATGCCTGCTCATCTAATGCCTGCTGTTCTAAAGACTCCACATATTCTGCCTGCTGTTCAGCCAAATACTGCTGATATTCTGCTTCTGCCTGTGCCTGCTCTGCTTCCTGCTGCGCCATAGCCGCTAAATATGCTGCCTCCTGCTCTGCAAGATACTGCTGATATTCTGCTTCTGCCTGCGCCTGCTCTGCTTCCTGCTGTGCCATAGCCGCTAAATATGCTGCTTCCTGCTCTGCAAGGTACTGTGCATATGCTTCTTCTGCAGCCTGTCTTGCTGCTTCTTCCTCTGCGATTCTGATCTGTTCCTCTTCGATGGACTCTGCTGCCGGGAACACGGATTCACAGTTTACATATTCTGCTGATACATATCCGATCAAATCAGCGTCAACTGCAACTTTTACCCAGTCTCCTTCCTGGCCTAAAACTTCCAGTTCCTGTGAGTCTCCTACCATAGAGATTACGTCTGCTTCGTTATCTGCTGATTCACGAACCATCAGAGTTTCTGTATTTACAGTGGCAACTTCATCTGCCACAAAATTGCTGAGATATTCTGCATCTGCTCCTGTCACGAAATATGCTTTGTTTACATATCCTGTCACAGATCCTGACTGAATCAGATACCAGTCTCCTTCTTCTCCTAAAATATCTGCACCGCAGTTGTTGTAAATCTTTCCGACTACATTTCCATCCATGCTGGCTGTATCTCTGATATTTACATAAGCTCCATCATTGATATATGCAACTGCAATATTATTGAACGCTGGATCAAGAGGTGCTTTTACCTTTGATTCACTGCTTGTATCGATATATGTCTCATCAGACGCTGCGTCTGTTGTATCCTCTGTAATGCTTTGATTTTCCTGTGTTTCGCTGTATACTTCTGTTTCAGTTGTATTTTCTGTCTCTGCTGTTGTCTCTGCCGTTGTCTCAGGTTCCACAACCAACAAATCGTCATCTTCCAGCAGATCACTGTAATCAATCAGTGAAATACTGTTCGCTCCGACTGTCATTGCACTGCTTCCAAGCGCCATTGCGCCAGCTACGCAGACAGCTGCGACTTTTCTTACTCCTTTTTTCATTTTAACATAAGCCTCCATATATATCTATCCATTTATTACAAAAATATTAAATTTATTACATTGCAATCATACCAAAGATTAATAAATATGTCAACCCTTATTATTTTATTTTTATTTCTGTAAAACTTTATATATATATGGAGACAGCTTTGTTAAATCTTACTATATCTTGTATTTTTCACGTTTTTTCTGTCTGTCATGACAAGATCATGTATCTCTGCGCTGTATTGACCGCATTTGCTCCGTCTGCCGCTGCAGTGATAATCTGCTGCATCGGCTTCGTTCTCAGATCTCCCGCCGCATAGACCCCTTCCACATTTGTGGCACAGTCTTCTCCTGCAATGATATATCCCTGCTCATTCATCTGAACTTTTCCTTTTAACAGCTCTGTATTTGGTATTGTTCCGACTGCCACAAAAATTCCTGCCACATCAAGCACCTTTTTCTCCCCTGTCTTATTGTTGTGAATACCGATGCATTCGATATGATTGTCCCCATAGATCTTTGTGACTTCCGTGTCCCACAGAAATTCTACATTGTCGCATGAAAAGAGCCGGTCCTGAAGACTTTGCGCTGCTCTTAATTTGTCTCTTCTGTGAATCAGATATACTTTCTCACATCCTCTTGCCAGAAACATAGCGTCTTCCACAGCAACGTCTCCGCCTCCTACAACAGCAACGGTCTGCCCTTTAAAGAATGCGCCGTCACACGTTGCACAGTAAGATACTCCCATTCCTCCCAATTCTTTTTCACCTGGTATTCCCAGTTTTCGATGTCTGGCTCCTGTGGCAATCACAACGGTTTTCGCCTCATATACGCCTTCGTCTGTCACAACTTTCTTTACTTTTCCTTCCAGTTCCAAATCCGTCACTTCTGTATTGATAAACTGGGCCCCTAACTTATCAGCGTGTTCACGGAATTTCATTCCCAGTTCAAATCCGCCGATTCCAGAAAGTCCCGGATAATTGTCCACTTCGTAAGTATTTACTACCTGTCCGCCGCTTATATATTCCCGCTCAATCACCAAAGTATTCAGACGCGCCCTCTGCGCATAGATGGCAGCTGTCAGTCCTGCCGGCCCCGATCCAACAATAATCATATCATACATATTTTCACACCAGGAATGGTCTTTCCTGCTCTCTTGCCCATTCCCTTCTCCTTTCCTGTTTTTCCCTATAACAAAAGGGAATAGATCTCTCTATTCCCTCATCAGTTTTTCTCTATTTAACTTATGGATTAGCCAAAGTATCTCTGCAGCAGTCCTGCGAATGCTTTTCCGTGTCTTGCTTCGTCTCTAGCCATCTCATGTACTGTATCATGAATAGCGTCTAAGTTTGCAGCTTTTGCACGTTTTGCCAGATCTGTCTTTCCAGCTGTAGCGCCGTTTTCAGCAGCAACTCTCATCTCAAGGTTTTTCTTTGTGCTGTCTGTAACAACTTCGCCTAACAATTCAGCAAATTTTGCTGCGTGCTCTGCTTCTTCATAAGCAGCTTTTTCCCAGTATAATCCGATTTCTGGATATCCTTCTCTGTGAGCAACTCTTGCCATAGCCAGGTACATACCAACTTCTGAACATTCTCCTTCAAAGTTTGCTCTTAAGTCTGCGATGATATCTTCTGGAACGTCTTTTGCAACACCTACAACGTGCTCAGAAGCCCATGTCATTCCTTCTTCCTGTTTTGTGAATTTGGAAGCTGGCGCTTTACAGATTGGGCAGAATTCTGGAGCTGCATCTCCTTCATAAACATAACCGCATACATTACATACAAATTTAGCCATAGTATAGATCTCCTTTTCTTCATTTAATATTTATTTTCAAGTTTATATATCAGTAATAATTACTGATATTAATTTATCATATTTTCCTGCAATCGTCAAGTCCTTTTTTATAAATCTTTTTATTTTTTCAGGCAATCTGCACATGTTCCGTAGAAGTACGAGGTGCAGCTGTCAATCTCTCCTGCAAACTGGCTGGAAGCCTGCTTCATATAATCCAGATTATTTAACTCCAGATCAATGATGCGATGGCATTCTTTGCAGATCACATGCTGGTGAGGTGAAACATTCCCGTCGAAATGGTCTGCGCCATCTCCTGTTGTGAGTTTTTTTATTTCCCCAAGTTCTGATAAAAGAGCCAAGTTTCGATATACAGTTCCCAGACTGATATGAGGAAACTGTTCACGAATATTTAAATAGATCACATCAGCTGTGGGATGATCTTTTCTTTCTGCAAGAAATAATTTGATACTTTCTCGCTGCTTACTATATTTTAAAGCGGACATCGTCTTTCTCCTTTCCTTATATAATAACAATAATAGTTACTGATATAATTGTAATGAAAAAGTAGAACGATGTCAAATCTTTTTATAAAAAAATGAGAACAATCACTTGATTTCCTATATTGTTTGATGTAATATATTCATATCATTACATAGTTTTAATTACTATGTCATATAATATCATATATCATATACTATTTATATAAATCAGTTTTCTGATAAAAAGGAGGTTTTTTCTATGAAACATAAATTAAAAGATCCCGGAAGCGCCATCACCCACTTCATCGGTATGCTGATGGCGATCTTTGCGGCAACACCGCTTCTGATTAAAGCAGCCAGAGAGCCTGACCACATTCATGTCATCTCGCTTGCCATCTTTATTGGCAGCATGATTTTGCTGTATACTGCAAGCACTCTGTATCATTCTCTGGATCTCTCTGAAAAAATTAACCGCCGTTTGAGAAAACTGGATCATATGATGATCTTTGTATTGATAGCTGGTTCCTACACACCGATCTGCCTTGTGGTGCTGGAGCGTCCCCTCGGACTGTACCTGTGTGCGCTCGTCTGGACAATCGCTATCGTCGGAATTATCATAAAAGCTTTTTGGATTACTTGTCCGAAATGGTTTTCTTCCTTATTATATATTGCAATGGGATGGACCTGTGTTCTTGCTTTTACACAGATTTTGAATTCTCTTCCCACAGCTGCATTCGCCTGGCTGCTTGCAGGAGGCATCATCTATACGATAGGCGGAATCATCTACGCTCTGAAGCTTCCTATTTTTAATACTCATCACAAATATTTCGGATCACATGAAATCTTCCATCTCTTTGTGATGGGAGGAAGTATCTGCCACTTTATTGTAATGTATGTTTTCGTAGCTTAACATTTCCTATACAGACGGCTCAATAGATGACGAATCTTCTCGCTTACCGTTCTGAAGCAAAAAGTTCGCCCCACACCAGATAAACGTATTATTTAAGAGATGTCTGCACACATTCTTTCAGATTGGATGTGCGGATCATCTCTTCTTTTTCTTTTCTCGACATCTTTTTTATTCTGTATTCCCGGCTC
Organism: Eubacteriales bacterium; assembly: GCA_030526005.1. GTDB lineage: Bacteria > Bacillota > Clostridia > Lachnospirales > Lachnospiraceae > JAGZHZ01. The sequence continues at coordinate 5,732 of JAUNDP010000028.1, read as the reverse complement.
ATCGCCTCCCCTCTCGTTTCAAATATTTCAAAATAAACAAGCTGAACCGGTATGCGGTTTCTCGTATATTTTGCCCCTTTTCCTCTGTTGTGCGTATCTATTCTCTTTTTCAGATTGTTTGTCCATCCTGTATAATATGTTCCGTCACTGCACTGTACAACATATGTATAATTCTGTTCTTTTATTCTATGATCTTTTCTATGATCCTGTATTGTGCTGCTTTTTATTCTATTGTCCTTCATTCCGTTCTCTTCTCTTTCCCTACACTATTTTAATTTATGTAAAGGAACTGACAAAATTTATCAGTTCCATATTTATAAGGAAGCAATCGACAAAACGGTATCTCTCTCTGTGGGACGGATTCCCGTGAAATCTAATTTTAATCATGTATGATAGAAAGATCGATTGCGATTCTTGAGCAATGCAGTTTCTGTTTTTTATTCTCTATATAATATACGCTCTTTTTCAGAAAATGTTCCTCTCTCATTCTCCTTCCAGATATAAAACAGGATCAACTGGTTCTCCGTCTTTCTTCATCTGGAAATAGAGATTGCTTCCTTCTACGCAGTAGTATTTTGTAGGCTCGCTGACATACCCGATGATCTCGCCCTGTTCTACAAAATCGCCTTCTTGAATCGCAAGTTCTTTCAGCTGACCATAAATCAGTTCGTAACTGTTTCCAATATCCATCGTGACCGTCGTTCCTGTCTCTTCACTGATACCGATTGATTTGACAATTCCCTCTGCGCTTGCCACAACAGGAGCATTTACCTCCTGACCAATCACAAGCGCCGGATTGTATTTATACTGATTTAAAGTAGGAAAATAGATTGTCCCATTCATACTGTAGTCCAGCAAGATTTCTCCGGCTGCCGGCCAGATTAAAACATCATTCTCCTGAAAATCCAATGTCGGCTGAATGTGGGCGTCAGCGTTTTGAGAGGCTGCATCTTTTGCCTCCGCCGTCTCTTTTTCTGTCTGCGTCTCGCTTTCTTTTTCTAATTCATAGTCTACTTTCTGATCTGCGACATCTACGGCTTCTTTCTCCGTCTCTTTCTGCGCTGTATCCGTCCCCTGCGTTTCCTCCTGATTTAAATCAATAATTTTGTTCTCTTGCTCTTCTCTCTTTTGCTCTAACTGGTTCACAGAATAATAACCGGCAAATGCCAGACCACCCATCAGACACAGGCTAAGCGCCCAGATTGTGCCTTTCTTACTAAAAAAATCTTTCATTTTTTTCACCTCACGCTTTGATTACTTTACTTATTCCTGGGTTAGTCATATCATTGCCAGATTTGTGAAATTTATTCTATTTTGATAAAAAAACAGCCCTCATGGAATTTTTCTTTCCATGAAAGCTGTCCTGTATTTTTATGCTAATTCTGCATCATCCACGCTTACTTCCACATGATCCAGATGCCAGATTTCGTCTACATACTGCTGAATTGTTCTGTCTGCTGTAAATTTACCGCAGCAAGCTGTATTCATCATCGCCATTCTAGCCCATCTTGCCTCATCTCTGTATGCTTCTTCCACACGTCTCTGTGCTTCTGCATAAGATTTGAAGTCAGCCAGAATAAAGTAAGTATCCGGACGGTCGCTGCTGTTTGTGTTCAATAAAGAATCATAGATTTCGCGGAACAGTTCCGGATTCTGAGGAGCGTACTGTCCGTTGATCAGCTGCATCAGCACACGGCGGATATCCTGATCGTTGTTGAAGTAATCCATCGGACGGTATCCTCCGTTCTGCTCATAGTTGATAACCTGATCCGAACTTAAACCGAAGATAAATGCGTTTTCTTCCCCTACTTCCTCTACGATCTCTACATTTGCTCCATCCATAGTTCCCAGTGTAGGAGCGCCGTTCAGCATAAATTTCATATTTCCTGTACCGGATGCCTCTTTACTTGCTGTAGAAATCTGCTCGGAAACATCAGCTGCCGCAAACAGAAGCTCTGCATTTGACACACGATAGTCTTCAATGAATACGACTTTCAGTTTGCCGTTGATGGATTTATCATTGTTGATCACATCAGCCACTGCATTGATCAGCTTGATTGTCAGTTTTGCTCTTCTGTATCCTGCTGCTGCCTTAGCTCCAAAGATAAAGGTTCTTGGATAGAAATCCATCTCCGGATGATCTTTGATATTGTTGTATAAATACATCACATGTAAGATATTTAACAGCTGGCGTTTGTACTCGTGAAGACGTTTTACCTGAATATCAAAGATAGAACGCGGGTCCACATCAATTCCATTATGCTCTTTGATATATTTTGCAAGACGAATCTTGTTCTGGTACTTGATATTCATAAATTCCTGCTGTGCTTTCTTGTCGTCCACAAACAGTTTCAGCTTTGACATCTGAGTCAGATCTGTGATCCACTCGCTTCCGATGTGGTCTGTCACCCAGCTTGCCAGCAACGGGTTTGCATGGAGCAGGAAACGTCTCTGTGTGATGCCGTTTGTCTTGTTATTAAATTTCTCAGGCATCATCTCATAGAAGTCTTTTAACTCCTGTTTTTTCAAAATTTCTGTGTGAAGCTGTGCCACACCATTTACAGAATAGCCGGCAACAATGGCCAGATGAGCCATTTTCACCTGTCCGTCATAGATGATTGCCATCTTGCGGATTTTCTCCTGATCTCCAGGATATTTTTTCTGAACCTCAATGATAAATCTGCGGTTAATTTCCTCAATGATCTGATAAATTCTAGGAAGCAGTCTGGAGAACAGCTCGATCGGCCATTTTTCCAGAGCTTCTGCCATGATGGTATGGTTTGTATAAGCACAAGTCTTTGTTGTAATCTCCCATGCTTCATCCCATTCCATTCCTTCTTCGTCGAGAAGAATTCTCATCAGCTCTGCGATTGCAACGGTAGGATGTGTATCGTTGAGCTGGAAAGTTACTTTTTCATAGAATTTATGAAGGTCACTGTGATTTTTCTTATATTTTTCGATTGCCGCCTGAACGCTGGCAGAGATAAAGAAATACTGCTGTTTTAAGCGAAGTTCTTTTCCTGCATAGTGGTTGTCGTTCGGGTACAGTACCTCTACAATATTTTTTGCAAGGTTTTCCTGCTCAACTGCTTTGCGGTAATCTCCTTTGTCAAAAGAATCCAGATGGAACTCGTTGATTGCCTCTGCATCCCATACGCGCAATGTGTTTACAACATGATTATTGTATCCGACGATCGGCATATCATATGGAATCGCTTTGACTGACTGATATCCTTCCTGAATAAATTCATTTCTCTTTGTCTGTTCGTTATATACAACACGGATATATCCGCCGAATTTTACTTCTTTTGCATATTCCGGACGGCGCAGCTCAAACGGGTTTCCGTCTTTTAACCAGTTATCCGGTACTTCTATCTGATAACCGTCTTCGATTTTCTGTTTGAACATTCCATAGCGATAGCGCACGCCGCATCCATATGCAGAATATCCCAATGTAGCCAGAGAATCTAAAAAGCACGCTGCAAGTCTTCCAAGTCCGCCATTTCCTAAAGCTGCATCCGGCTCCTGATCTTCGATCACATTCAGATCAAGTCCCATCTCTGCCAATGCCTCTTTTACCGGCTCATAAGCAGTCAAATTAATCAGGTTATTTCCCAGAGCACGACCCATTAAAAATTCCATTGACATATAGTAAACCGTCTTCGGATCTTTTTCTTCATAAGCTTTCTGTGTCGCCATCCAGTCATTGATGATTACATCTTTGACCGCATACGAAACAGCCTGAAAAATCTGCTGTGGGGTTGCTTCTTCAAGTGTTCTTCTGTACAATGTTCTGACATTGTCTTTCACACTTTGTTTAAAAGCCTCTTTCTTAAATAATTTGTTCATGAGAACCTCCTATTTATGATTGTTTTCTACGCCCATGGTCACTGTCTCGCCGTTGATGTTCCATTCTTTCACATAGCCGTTAGTTGACTCAAATATAATTTCATCAGCAAGGACTTCATCCTTCATCTTATCTTCATATTTTTTGAAGATCTCAGTAATCTTCTCATTGCCCTGCACATAAATACGAATTCTGTCTGTCACTTCAAATCCTGCTTCTTTTCTCATTGTCTGAATCTTGCTGATTAATTCTCTCACAAAGCCTTCCTCAATCAGCTCCGGTGTCAGATTTGTATCGAGAACGACCGTCAGATCTGCTTCTGTCTGGGACACATAGCCTTCCACCTGAGCGGTTTCAATCAGAAGATCACCCTCTTCAAGGCGGACTTCCTGACCGTCAATCACCAGCTTGATCGCTCCGTCTGCTTTCAGTTCATCCATCGCTGCATTTCCATCCAGCTGAGGCAGCATCTGACGGATCTTTCCAAGCAATTTTCCATATTTTGGTCCGACTGTCTTTAACTGTGGTTTAAAACTATAGGAAGTAAATGTTCTTACATCATCTGTGAAATCTAATTCTTTCACATTTAACTCATCTGTGATAATATCTGCAAAGAACTTCGGAAGCGCTTTGTCTGCCTTCACAAACATCTTGCCAATCGGCTGTCTGTTCTTGATATTTGCTTCGTTACGGCAGGCTCTTCCCATGACTACAATCTCCAGCACTTCTTCCATATCATTTTCCAGTTCTTTGTCAATCCACTCTGTGTTCGCTGTCGGGAAGTCGCACAGATGAACGCTCTCCGGAGCTGTCGGATCAATATTTCTAACCAGGTTCTGGTAGATATCTTCTGTCATAAATGGAATCATAGGAGCGGCTACTTTTGCTACGGTCACCAGCGCCGTATACAATGTCATATACGCATTGATTTTATCCTGCTCCATTCCTTTTGCCCAGAAACGCTCACGGCTTCTGCGCACATACCAGTTACTCATCTCATCGACAAAATTCTGGAGCGCTCTTGCTGCTTCCGGAATCTTGTAATTTTCCAGACTGTTATCTACTTCCTGAATCAGTGTGTTCATTTTTGACAGCAGCCATTTATCCATAACCGGAAGTTTATCATATTCCAGCTGATACTTTGTCGCATCAAACTGATCGATATTTGCATACAGTGTAAAGAACGCATAGGTATTCCAGAGCGTTCCCATAAATTTACGCTGTCCTTCCTGCACTGCCTTTCCGTGGAAACGATTTGGCAGCCACGGAGCGCTGTTGATATAGAAATACCAGCGGATTGCGTCTGCGCCGTATGTCTCAAGCGCCTCGAACGGATCAACTGCATTTCCCTTTGACTTACTCATCTTCTGACCATTTTCATCCTGTACATGACCCAGCACGATTACGTTTTTATACGGAGCCTTGTTGAAAATCAGCGTTGAGATTGCCAGAAGAGAATAGAACCATCCTCTTGTCTGGTCAACTGCCTCAGAGATAAAGTTTGCCGGGAACTGCTGTTCAAATAATTCTTTATTTTCAAACGGATAGTGATGCTGTGCAAACGGCATGGAACCGGAGTCAAACCAGCAGTCGATTACTTCTGGCACACGGTGCATCTCTTTTCCGCACTTCGGACATTTGATTGTCACCGCATCAATGTATGGACGGTGCAGCTCGATGTCATCCGGACAGTTGTCGGACATGGATTTCAGCTCTTCAATGCTTCCGATGGAGTGCATATGACCGCACTCGCACTCCCAGATATTCAGAGGAGTTCCCCAGTAACGGTTTCGGCTGATTCCCCAGTCCTGAACGTTTTCCAGCCAGTCGCCGAAACGTCCTTTTCCGATACTCTCCGGAATCCAGTTGATTGTATTGTTGTTGC
>JAUNDP010000027.1 GCA_030526005.1 Eubacteriales bacterium | reverse complement strand
TACAGTAATGTATGGAGCTGACTAATACTAATAGGTCGAAAGCTTAACCAAAGAGATTGGTTAAGACGGATGGAGAAACAAGTCAAAAAGTAAGAAAAAGAGAAATGATCTGTGTGTAGTTTTGAAGGTATAAAATAGATAGAAGTACAGTATAAAATACTGTGCTTTTTTTGTTGCTTCTAAGACCGCAAGAGCGATTGCGCCGCTTGTGATGGAGGACGGAATAAAAGAGACAGAAGAAGAGGAAGTCAGAACGTACCTATATGAATTAGAGGCAGGACGTCTGGCGGGAATTATGACGAATGCAGGAATTCGTATGAGTATATTCCCACATCTTTTTGGAGACGGAACGGTTCTTCCGGAGGAAGGATTTGAGACGACACAGTATAATGATGTTCCGGTGATTATGCTTACAGGAGTCTCAGAATTTTCTATTTTTGCACTTGGAGATTCCTATTTTGCAGATGCAGGGGATTTAGTAGAAGGTGAAAAAAGTGCGGAGTATAAATTTGCCATGGGATATGGAAGTGAATTGTATGGACTATTTAATGCAGAAGAATCTGCGATAAAAATGATAGATCATTATGAAGCGCCAATTTATACATGTGAGATTGAATTTGGAACAGACGAGGAAATTATGGGCAAACAACAGGCAAATCTAATTGGAGCTTCTCATGGAGTATTTATCCCATTTCTCTCAGGTGTAGCTACAGGTTCTGCAGGAGGGGATGGAACAGCATATGAATATGACGGGCCAAAGGAACTGACTGAAAAATTTCAGAGGTATATTTCTAATTTCTTATGGACAGGAGATCCAAACGGAGAAGGTCTTGTGAAATGGGGAAGCATGGACAGATGCTAAAGAAGGACTGTCTCAGCTGATTTTAAATGCGGATAAAGAACATGCAATCATTGCAATGTCAACCGATCGGACTTCCTATGGTGAAATTTTGGATCGTATGGAAGAAGATACCAGTATCTCAGAAGAGGCGAAAGAACAGATTATATCAGAGGTATTGAACGGCAGATGGTTCAGTGCAGGACTGGATGAAAGATTTGAAAATCGGAATTTATGGGAATAAAAAATAGATAACAGGAGGAAATTTATAAAACAACGCCATGTTTTGTAAATTCCCTCCTGTTTTTTAGAAAAATCAGATATGTTCTGCTGTCTGTATTTTATCTGTAAAAAAAAAAAAATTATTTTCCAGCTGGATTTACATGTACCATACAGTGAATACAATTTGGAAAGTTACTTTCGATTGCTGTATGGACATGTTCTGCGATTTCATGCGATTTTTTAAGACTGAGTTCGCCGTCAGCAAGGATTTCCAGATCGACATATAACTTTGAGCCAAAGAGACGGGTTTTTAAGTCATCAATTCCGAGTACACCAGAAATACCTAAGGTGACATTGCGGATCTGCTCTTCTGTGTCAGCATCACAACTGTGATCTACCATCTTATTGATTCCATCTTTGAAGATATCATATGCTGCCTTTAAAATACAAATGCTGATTACAACACTGGCGATCGGATCCATCACTGGAAAACCGATTCTTGCAAAGAGAATTCCGATAAAAGAACCGATGGAGGACAGAGCATCTGAACGGTGGTGCCACGCGTCTGCCATCAGAGCGCCTGAATTTACTTTTTTTGCCGCAGCTCTCGTGTACCAAAACATCCATTCTTTTACAGCAATAGAGACAATGGCAGCGATAAGAGGAAGCAGGCTTGGAACGACAAGGTTTTCATAATTACCGGACAAAATTTTCTGAATGCCTGAGATTCCAATCCCGGCGCCCACAATTCCAAGCAGCATGGACAGAAGAATAGAAGCGACGCACTCCATTCGCTCATGACCGTAAGGATGTTCCTGATCGGCCTTTTTTTCTGCCATCTTTACGCCCACGATTACGACAACGGTACTCAAAACGTCTGAGGCAGAGTGAACAGCATCCGAAATCATAGCATTTGATTTGCCGATAATGCCGGCGAGAAGTTTTCCGGCAGAAAGAATGAAATTGACGACAATGCTGACGATCGAAACGTGGACAGCCAGATTTTGTTTTTTTGCATTTTTTTGTTTTTCCCTCATAAATTTTTCCCTCCAATTCATAAAATGAATAAAAAAACACCTATAGAGCAATAGAAGTAACTACTGTCCCACAGATGTCTTAATCTGTTGTTACATAAAGTAACCCGACTACACGGAAAATACAGATAATCGAAATTTTTTCCGGCGTCTGTTCAGTTTGTACTGTAGATGATGTTGTATGATTACAACGTGCAGTGCAAAGAGTTTAAAAATTATTAAATACTGAATTTACTGTTTTGTCAAGATTTTTTTCTCTTTTTTTGTATGCTATGATTTTATTTGGGGATTTTTTATAAAAAATGTAAGATTTAACAGAATTATAAAAAATGAATAAAAGATATGTAATATCTATGAAGTATGATAAACTATTACTGGATAAAAAATGGGGAAGTAGGTTTTGAAGAGGCAGAATAGAAAGCAAAGCGTATTTTTGATCAGATAAGAAAAGGAGGAAGGGAAGGAGAATGAAGAACTCAAAAAGCTGGCTGATTTTAATGATCTGTACAGCCGCATTTTTAAACTCAAATCATGTGAAAGCGGTAGAACAAAACAGCATTGCAGAAGGAATTGCATATATTGAAAGCATGGAACAAAAAGAGACAGCAGAGATTGAAGAAGAGATCAAAGAGATTAAGAGACAGGAACGGCAAAAAGCAATGGAGAACGGAGAGCTGTCGGTTTGGGATCAATTTTATGATTCTATTATTATGGGAGATTCTCGATGCGTAGGATTGACGGAATATGAACTGCTGGATTCTCAGCATGTGATCGCAAATCCCGGGGATCGGATTGATGTGATTCCAGAATATATAGATACGATTGCCATGCTGAATCCGGAAAAACTGTTTTTATGTTATGGATTAAATGATGTCATGGGATATTATGCAGAACCTTCTGAATTTACAGAAAAATACAATAATATTTTGAAACAGGTAAAGGAAAGACTCCCAGATGTAGAGATCTATATTAATTCCATTCTGCCTGTTCAGGATATTGCATTATATCAAAATGCCGGTTTCAGTGAAATTGAATCCTACAATGAAGCACTTAGAATTTTATGTGAAAATAATGGATACATATTTATTGATAATACGCAGACTGTTCAGGAACATATGGATTTGTATGAAGATGACGGCATTCATCTGATGAAGGATTTTTATGAATACTGGCTGATGAATATGATAAATGGAGTAGAAGTAGAATGATAAAAGTGGTAGAAGGCATAAAATATGCTTGTATTCTTGCCGTTTTTGTATTTATAGGAAGTATGCTGTACGGGGAGACGAGCAGCAAAGCGGTGATTGACGATGTGGAGGCGGCAGTTACAGCAGCTATGGATCTGTCCGGCATGGAGAAGGCAAGCAATCGTATGATAAAAAGACTGTATGGACTAAATGCAAACGATTATGAGGGCGCTGTACTTTATATATCTACATTCAACATGGATGTGGAAGAACTGCTGATTGTAAAATTAAAAGATAAAAGTCAGGGTGAGACAGTCAGAGCAGCAGCAGAGCAGAGAAAAGAGACGCAGCTGACAAATTTTGACGGGTACGGTGTAGAACAATGTAAACTTTTGAATGACTCTGTCTTGGATGTAAGAGGCAATTATGTACTGTTTGTGGTATCACCGGATGCAAGCGAAGCAGAAGATATTTTTCTGGACAGTCTATGACTTATTGTGAAAATTATTTTACAGAGAGGTTGAGAATACCTGTGGCTTTCGTCAGGGGATGTATGGACTGTTCAGAATATACTTACGGATAAATGATGCAATAGAAAGGAACAAAAGGGATGATATTCAGTAGTATATTTTTTCTATATGTGTTTTTACCAATCACATTGCTGATTTATTTTCTTATGCCCAAGCCTGGAAGAAATGTAGTGTTGTTGATTGTCAGTCTGATTTTTTATGCTTGGGGAGAACCGATCTATATCTTTCTGATGATTTTCAGTATTGTATTTAACTATTTGACAGGAATTGAGCTGGAATATTATCAGGAAACAGGAGACTGGAAAAAGGAAAGATTTTGTTTCTGGCTCTCTGTAGCAGTGAATCTGGGACTTTTAGGATTCTTTAAATATTACGGCTTTTTTATGGAAAATCTGAATGCTATTCTGCCATTTCAGATTCCTTATAAAGAACTGCCTCTTCCAATCGGAATTTCATTTTATACTTTCCAGACACTCTCCTATGTGATTGATGTCTATAGAGGAAATGTAAGGGCACAGAGGAATCTGATTTCTTTTGGACTGTATGTATCGATGTTTCCACAGCTGATTGCAGGGCCGATTGTACAGTATTCTGATATTGAGAAACAGTTAAAGAAGAGAAAGACAAGTCTGACGAGATTCGGAGAAGGAACGACATGGTTTTTGCGGGGACTTGGCAAAAAAGTATTGCTTGCCAATAACATTGGAATGGCTTTTGATACGATTGTGGCAATGCCGACAAATGAACTTTCGGTTGTGACAGCATGGATTGGATGTCTTGCTTATACAATGCAGATTTATTATGATTTCAGCGGATATTCTGATATGGCGATCGGACTGGGAAAGATGTTTGGATTTGAGTTTATGAAAAACTTTGACTATCCGTATATCTCAAAGAGCATCACAGAGTTTTGGAGAAGATGGCATATTTCTCTTGGATCCTGGTTCAGAGAATATGTCTATATTCCACTTGGCGGAAACAGAGTGAGCCTGCCTAAATGTATCCGAAATATTTTTGTGGTATGGATTCTGACTGGCTTCTGGCATGGAGCAGAGTGGAATTTTATGCTTTGGGGATTGTACTATGGAATACTCCTTTTTCTGGAAAAATATGTATTAAAAGGGGTAATGGAAAAACTTCCGGGATTTTTAAAACATATTTATACCATGTTTTTTGTCATGACAGGATGGGTATTTTTCTTTTCCGGCTCTATGGGAAAGGCATTTTCTTATCTTGGAGCAATGTTTGGAATGAACGGAGCAGGTTTTATAGATGCCACGGCTCGTTATTATCTGAAGAGTAATTTCTGGATTCTGCTGTTTGCATCAATCTGCGCAACTCCAGTTATATATCGTGGATTCCGTTCTTTTGCTTTCTCAAAGGGAAAATATAAAGTAGGAATTTCTGTGTTCGTTTATGGAGGAATTTTGATTTTATCCACGGCATATCTTGTCAACGCAACGTATAATCCATTTTTATATTTTAGATTCTGATAACAGATGAGAAGGTTGAGGTAAAGAGATGGAAAACAGAAAGAGAAATGCAAGATATGCACAAAAAATGGCAAGAAGAAGAAAAAGAATCCGTATCAAGATGAGAAAACAATATCGTCTGTCGGCATGGCTTTTGCTTCTTTCTCTGGTCGTCATTGTGACAGCAAATGCGATAAAAAAAGATTCTGATTTTTCAGAGACAGAGAACAGAATGCTGGCACAAAAGCCAGAATTTGGCTGGAAAGAAATCAGTGATGGAAGTTTTATGAAAGACTATGAATCATACGTTTCAGATCAATTCGTCGGCCGGGACTGGTGGATCAGCCTGAAACTGTCAGCAGATCGGCTTCTGGGAAAAAAAGAATCAAATGGCGTATACCTCGGAAAAGAAAAATATTTGATGGAGGTTTTAAGCAAACCGGATGAGATCAATCTGGAGCGAAATTTAAATGCGGCAGCAGATTTTCAGAAACGCCATCCAGACTTGAATTTTTTCTTTACGTTAATCCCAAATGCAGCATATATTCTGACTGATTATATGCCAGCAGATGCGCCGGTGCGGGATCAGTCAAAGGATATCGAGAACATCAAAAACAAACTGGGAAGCGGAATACATTTTCTGGATGTGACGGATACATTAAAAGAACATCAGGCGGATGGAATTTATTATAAGACAGATCATCACTGGACGAGCAGGGGCGCATACGAAGTATTTCAGGCGATTGCACCAGAACTGCAGATTGAGAATCCAGCATTAGAGTATGAAATTTATCCGGTGACGGATCAGTTTTCCGGCACATTGGCATCGAAAAGCGGATATCGAAAAGCGAGCGATACGATTGAGATTTATGTTCCTAAAGATGTAAAAAATGATTATGTTGTATATTATCCAGATGAGCAGAGAAAAACAGCTTCGATGTATGAGAGCGACAGGCTGGAGCAGAAAGATAAATATGAAGTTTTCTTTGGCGGAAACCATGCGCTTGTGGATATCACGACAACATGTGAGCAGGAACGTTGTCTGTTGTTGTTTAAGGATTCCTATGCAAACTCATTTGTACAGTTTTTGACGCCGTATTTTCGAGAAATTGTGATGGTAGATCCACGTTATTACTATGAAGATATTGAGAATGTAATCAGCAGCAAAAGAGTGACGGATGTCTTATTCTTATATAATGTCAACACATTTTTAAGCGATAATTCTCTGGCAGACGTACTTGCCACAGAGAGCGATATGCCGGAAACACCCGAAAGTGAGACAGAAGAAAAGAGCAGTGAGACACCGCAGAACAGCTAAGATAGAGAGGAAAAAAAGAATGCTTGATATCATAAAAGAAAAGATAAAAGAAGCAGATTTTGTCCTGGTAGGAATCGGACAGGAGATGGCATGGAAAGAAGAAGCGATATTTGAAGGGGAAGTAGCGTGGCTGAACGAATATAAAAAGGCAGCAGATATACAAGGTCTGACACCGAAAGATGAAATTTTATCAGCCTATGAGAATCTTTCTGAACTTTTAAAGGGAAAGATCTATTTTATCGTGACGATGAATACAGATGATGTGATCTTTCAGTCTTCTCTCAGAAGAGATCAGATCGTAGCCCCATGCGGAAGCATTCACAGACTTCAGTGCGGAGAGCATATTTTTGACGGAAAAGAAACGATCGACCGAATCAAAACAGAACTGGAGCAAGGAAAAAATCCGGCAGAGATTGAAAAACCGGTTTGTCCGATCTGCGGCAGAGAAGCAAAGATGAACGTTGTAAAAACAGAAGGATATTTAGAGGAAGGATATCTGCCTGATTGGGAGAGATACCGTAAATGGCTTTCCTGCACACTGAATAAAAAGCTTTGTATTTTGGAGCTTGGCGTAGGCTTTCAGTATCCTTCCGTGATTCGCTGGCCGTTTGAAAAGACAGCATTTTTAAATCATAAAGCATCCTTTATAAGAGTAAACAGTAAATTTTCCCAGTTATCAGAAGAATTAAAGGGAAAAGCGATCTCAATTTCTGAGAATCCGCTTGTGCTTTTAAAGGAGGAGAACGATGATAGCGATCATAGATTATGATGCAGGAAATTTAAAAAGTGTAGAGAAAGCCTTAAAAAAAATAGGAGAAGAAGCAGTCATCACGAGAGAGAGAGAGAAAATTTTACAAGCAGATCATGTGATTTTACCAGGTGTCGGATCGTTTGCAGATGCAATGGAAAATCTGAAAAAATATAAGCTGGACGAGGTCATTCATGAAGCAGTGGAAGAAAAGATTCCATTTCTTGGAATCTGTCTTGGACTTCAGCTTCTGTTTGAATCAAGCGAAGAGAGCAAAGGGGTAGAAGGCTTGAAGATCCTACCTGGAAAGATCTTGCGTATACCGGATACAGATGGATTGAAGATACCGCATATAGGATGGAATTCTCTGACATTCCGAAATGATGGAAGATTATTTGAAGGAATAAAAAAAGAGCCGTATGTGTACTTTGTGCATTCTTATTATTTAAAAGCAGACGATCCCAAAATTGTGACGGCTGCGACACAGTATGGAACGGAAATTCATGCCTCTGTACAGTATAAAAATGTGTTTGCGTGTCAGTTCCATCCGGAAAAGAGCAGTGATACAGGGCTTCATATCCTGAAAAATTTTGCAAAGCTTAAAAGGGAGGAATTCTGAGTGTTTACAAAACGAATTATTCCATGTCTGGATGTGAGCAATGGAAGAGTAGTAAAAGGCGTCAATTTCGTAAACTTGCGCGATGCAGGCGATCCTGTTGAGATTGCAGCAGCATATGACAGAGCAGGAGCGGATGAGATTGTCTTTCTGGATATCACTGCTTCCAGCGATCAGAGAGCGACTGTTGTGGACATGGTTCGAAAAGTGGCAGAAAATGTATTTATTCCGTTTACTGTTGGAGGTGGAATTAGGACAGTAGAGGATTTTCGCGTGCTGCTCAGAGAAGGAGCCGATAAGATTTCCATTAATTCTTCCGCAATCAATACGCCGCGTCTGATCAGTGATGCAGCAGATAAATTTGGAAGTCAATGCGTGGTGGTGGCAATCGACGCAAGAAGACGAAGCGACAGTATGGGATGGAATATATACAAAAATGGAGGAAGAATTGACACGGGACTTGATGCGGTAGAGTGGGCAAGAAAAGTCGAAAGTCTTGGGGCTGGAGAAATTCTTTTGACAAGCATGGATTGTGATGGAACGAAAGCCGGATATGATCTGGAACTGACAAGAGCGATTGCTCAGAATGTATCCATACCAGTGATTGCGTCAGGGGGAGCCGGAACAAAAGAACATTTCTACGAAGCTTTGACTGAGGGAAAAGCTGATGCGGCGCTTGCGGCATCTTTATTCCATTATAAAGAGCTGGAAATTCAGACATTAAAAGAGTATCTCTCTTCACGGGGAGTTTCTATGAGATTATAAAAAAACAGGAGGTTTGAGGTGGCACAGATAGATAATGATTGGTTAGAGCCTCTGAAACCAGAGTTTGCAAAACCATACTATAAAAAATTATATCAGAAAGTGATTGAAGAATATAACACACATATGGTCTTTCCAGAACCGAATGATATTTTTAATGCGTTTGCACTGACACCGCTTCATAAGGTGAAAGTAGTTATTTTAGGTCAGGATCCATATCACGGAGAGGGACAAGCCCATGGACTTTGCTTTTCTGTAAAGCCAGGTGTGGATATTCCGCCTTCTCTGCTGAATATCTATAAAGAACTGCAATATGACATGGGATGTGAGATGCCGAACAATGGTTATCTTGTAAAATGGGCGCAGCAGGGAGTACTAATGCTAAATACCGTATTGACGGTTCGAGCTCATCAGGCAAACTCTCACCGTGGAATTGGCTGGGAAGAATTTACAGATGCTGCAATCCGAATTTTAAACAGGCAGGATCGTCCGATTGTATTTCTTCTGTGGGGAAGACCGGCGCAGATGAAAAAATCTATGCTGAACAATCCAAATCATCTGATTTTGGAATCTGCTCATCCAAGCCCTCTGTCGGCATACAGAGGATTTTTTGGCAGCAGGCCGTTCAGCAAGACAAATGAGTTTTTGCGTCAGCATGGCGAGAAGCCGATTGACTGGCAGATTGAAAACATCTGAAAATAGAGAAAAAGGGTTTTTAAAATCAGAGGTTGTGTGCATTTTTTGTACATAACCTCTAAAATTTTAGCAAAGTGAAAACTGACATGGAAAAAATTCTTATTTTTGGATATTTTCATACAGACACTTTGATGATATGCTAAAGCAAATCAGAAAGGAAGCAGTGGAAGAGTTGAAAAAGATAGCTATATTAAATGATCTGTCCGGACTTGGAAAATGTTCTTTGACAGCTGCAATTCCAGTGATCTCTGTTATGGGAGTTCAGGCATGTCCATTGCCGACTGCCATTTTGAGCAATCAGACAGGATATGATTCATATTACTGCGATGACTATACGGATCGAATGGATCAGATCATGGAAGAATGGGAGAAAAGAAAGTTTCATCCGGACGGAATCTATACCGGATTTGTAGCTGGAAAGCAGCAGGTAGAGAAAATATTGAAATTTTTGCGCATTTTTCGGAAAGAAGATACGCTTCTTCTGGTTGATCCAGTGATGGGAGATCAGGGAAAAGTATACGATTTTATGACACAGGATCTGTGTAATGAGATGAAAAGACTGGCGGAAAATGCAGATGTCCTCACTCCGAATATGACAGAAGCGATTTTGCTTTTATACGGAATGGACGAACTGAACCGTTGCTGGCAGGAAATTTGTAATTATCAGGGAGCAGAACTCCGACAAAGAGCGGAAGAAATAGCGGAACAGCTTGTCAAAAAGTATCATGTGAAGGCCGTGGTAATCACAGGGATTGATTTAGGACAAGATGAAAAAGAGCAGATTGGCAATCTGATTTTGGAAAATGGGATGATATCCTGGGTAATATCTCCGAGATATGGAGGGAGCTATTCTGGAACAGGCGATCTTTTTGCCTCTGTCTTGAGCGCCGGCATGGTAAAAGGTATGGCGATCAGAACGTGTGTGGAAAAAGCGTCTCAATTTTTAGGGAAGGCGATTAGAGATGCAGTGGAAGAGCAGACAGACAGGAATGATGGAATTTGCTTTGAGACATACTTGTATGAATTAGGAAAGGAAGGATAACATGACAGATTTTAGCGCACCAAAAACAGAAAACAGTACAACAATGCGCCGAATGACCGTTACGGCTTTGATGGCGGCAATGACAACATTGATGACCGCATATCTGTTTCATATTCCTGTCGGAGTCAATGGAGGATATATTCATTTTGGCGATGCGATTATTTACTTTGCAGCAGCTTTGCTGCCCATGCCATACGCATGTGCAGTAGGGGCAATCGGAGGAGGTCTGGCAGATCTTTTGACTGCTCCGATGTGGGCGCCTGCGACCATCCTGATTAAAGCTCTTATCTGCCTTCCATTTTCTTGCAAAGGAAATAAGATTGTCACAAAGCGAAATACAGCGGCATTATTTTTCGCATTTTGCATTTCAGCTGTTGGATATTATGTGGCAGAAGGAATTTTATTTGGATTTACAGCAGCATTTTTTACATCAGCTGCGGGAAGTCTGATTCAGTCGGCGGGAAGTGCAGTTGTATTTTTGATTTTAGGGACGGCGCTGGATCGGGCTGGACTGAAAAACAACGCTGCCAGAGGATTATAAAAGGAGAAAATAGATGATGACAGATATTATTTACCGATATAAGGAACAGGTCTACTTTAATATTACAAATAAATGTCCGTGCCGCTGCACTTTTTGTATCCGCAGTCACGGGGATGCGGTGGGGGATGCAGAAAATCTGTGGCTGGAACATGAACCTTCCCTGGATGAAATCTATGCGGCGATTGATGATTATTCGTTTGGAGAATGTAAGGAAGTCATTTTCTGCGGTTATGGGGAACCGACAATGGCACTGGAAAATATGATTGCTGTCAGTCGCTATATGAAAGAAAAATATCCGTTTAAAATCCGTTTGAATACAAATGGATTAAGCGATTTGATCCATAAGCGTTCTACAGCAGAAGAAATCTGTAAAGCAGTAGACAGCATTTCTATCAGCCTGAATATGCCAGATGCAAAGTCTTATACAGATGTAGTGCGGCCGGCATATGGTGAAAAGTCATTTGAATCAATGCTGAAATTTGCCTCGGACTGTAAAAAATATTTAGAGGATGTGCGATTTACAGTGGTGGATGTGATTGGAAAAGAGAAGGTAAAAAAGAGTCAGGAATTGGCAGATGCCATGGGAATTCCATTGAGAGTAAGGCCGTATTCAGAATAATAATAGAAACAGAAAAAGAAAAAATAAAAAAGAACTGGCAAATAAATCAGATTTTCTATCGTTAGATCTTAGATCTAACTTTTGGAATTCATTATTATGCCAGTTCTTTTTTATGAATAAGTAATCGTAAATAGAGACAAAGGACCGTTTTTATTTATGAGAATAAGGCTGCTCGCGCGCGATATTCTTTTGAGCAGTAGACAGCATCAGTTTAATACGATTTAACTGATTGACCTCACTTGCACCAGGATCATAGTCGATTGCCACAATATTTGAGAGCGGATATTGACGCCGCAGCTCTTTGATGACGCCTTTTCCGACAACATGATTTGGCAGACAGCCAAAAGGCTGTGTGCAGACGATATTATTTGTACCGCTGTGAATCAGCTCCAGCATTTCGCCAGTGAGAAACCAGCCTTCTCCTGTCTGATTTCCGAGAGAAACAATGGATTTTGCATATGCTGCAAGATCCTGAATTTTTGACGGAGGAGTGAAATGTCTGCTTTGTTCTAATTCTGCGGCAGCAGTTTTTCTTAAAAATTCCAGCGCTTTAATCCCCATATTTCCAAGATAAGAAGAACTTTTTTTCATGCCAAGATGTTCGGACTTAAAATTGGAATTATAAAAACAATACATCAGAAAGTCCATTAAATCCGGAACGACTGCTTCAGCGCCTTCGGATTCAAGAAGATCCACGAGATGATTGTTGGCTGCCGGCAGAAACTTGACGAGGATCTCTCCGACTACTCCTACTTTTGGTTTTATTTCATCTGTGATCGGCAGTGCATCGAAGGACTGCACGATGGCGCGGCATAATCGCTTGAACTGTCTGAAAGAAGGATTTTTGCTTGATAAGAAACGTATACAGGTAGTTTCTAATTTCTTATGAAGTCGATTTGCAGAACCCTTCACTTTCTCATAAGGACGCATACGGTACAGACAGCGCATAAACAGATCACCAAAGACAAGCGCATATCCGCCTTTCAGAATCAGAGAAGGAGTAAACTTAAATCCTGGATTTTTTTCAAGCCCGTTTAAGTTGATTGAGATTACCGGAATGTTCTCAAGTCCTGCTTTTATGAGAGCGCGCCGTATGAATCCGATATAATTGGAAGCGCGGCAGCCGCCTCCTGTCTGAGAGATCAAAAGTGCGGTCTTATCGAGATCGTATTTTCCAGATGACAGCGCTTCCATAAATTGCCCCACAACAAGAAGAGAAGGATAACACGCATCATTGTTTACATATTTTAATCCCATGTCAATCGAATGGCGATCATTTTCCGGAAGCATCACAAGCCGGTACCCACTGGAACAAAAGACAGGTTCCAAAAGGGAAAAATGGATCGGCGACATCTGAGGACAGAGGATGGTATAGTTCTTTTTCATCTCTTCCGTAAAGATAACACGATCAAAATTAGAAGGAACGACTGTCCTGTGCGTCTCTTTCTGCTCCTTGACGCGGATGGCAGCGATCAGAGAGCGAATACGGATACGGGCAGCTCCCAGATTGTTGACCTCGTCAATTTTCAGACAGGTATAAATTTTACCTGATTTCGATAAAATATCATTGACCTGATCGGTTGTGACAGCATCGAGACCACATCCAAAGGAGTTGAGCTGAATAAGATCCAGATTCTCCTGCGTTTTTACAAAATTGGCAGCGGCATAAAGGCGGCTGTGGTACATCCATTGATCCATGACAAGGAGCGGACGCTCCGGACGGTTTAAGTGGGAGATGGAATCTTCAGTCAGGACAGCAATACCATAAGAGTTAATCAGTTCTGGAATTCCATGATTGATCTCCGAATCAATGTGGTATGGTCTTCCGGCAAGAACAATTCCGCGCCTTCTCGTTTCTTTCAGATACTGAAGCGTCTCCTCCCCTTTTTGATACATCGTTTCACGGACATGGGCCATTTCTTTCCATCCAGCTTCAGCAGCTGCTGAAATTTCATCCGGTGAAATTTCAGGAAAAACTTTTATCAGTTCAGAAGTAATCGTCTGAAGATCTGTCAGAGCAAGAAATGGATTGCGAAAATCGATTTTGTTTGTGCGAAGTTCCTCCACATTATTTTTTATATTTTCTGCATAGGAAGTTACAATCGGACAGTTATAGTGATTCTGTGCTTCTGCAAATTCATTTCTTTCGTATGGAATACATGGATAGAAAATAAATGGAACACCCTGATGAATCAACCAGGAAATATGACCGTGTGCCAGCTTTGCAGGATAACATTCCGATTCGCTTGGAATGGATTCAATACCAAGCTCATATATTTTTCTGGTGGAAGGCGGCGAGAGAATCACACGATATTTTAAATCTGTAAAAAATCGGAACCAGAATGGATAGTTCTCATACATATTTAATACACGGGGGATTCCTACTTCTCCTCGCACTGCTTTGTCAGCGTCAAGCGGTGTATAGGAAAAAAGAAGTTTATTCTTAAAATCGAATAAATTCGGAATGTTTTCTTTATTTTTCTCTTTTCCAATTCCACGTTCACAACGATTTCCGCTGATGAATTGTCTGCCGCCGCTGAAACGGTTGATAGTCAGACGGCACTGGTTTGTGCAGCCTTTGCATTTTGCCATATGTGTTGTAAACTGGAGTGCATTAATCTTTTCAATCGAAAGCATCGTTGTCTCAGAATCTTTTGTATAGCGTTCACGGGCGATCAAAGCCGCACCGAACGCTCCCATGATTCCGGCAATATCAGGGCGGATCGCCTCGCAGCCGGCAATTTTTTCAAAGCTTCTAAGTACAGCATCATTGTAAAACGTACCTCCCTGAACGACAACGTGCTTTCCGAGCTCAGAAGCATCTGAGACTTTAATAACCTTATACAGAGCATTTTTGATGACAGAGTATGCAAGACCGGCTGATATATCGGAGACTTCTGCTCCTTCTTTCTGTGCCTGCTTTACTTTGGAATTCATAAAAACGGTACAGCGTGTACCAAGATCAATCGGATGTTTGGCAAATAAAGCGGCTTTTGCAAAGTCCTGAACAGTGTAGTTGAGAGATTTTGCAAAGGTCTCGATAAAAGAACCGCAGCCGGAGGAACATGCCTCGTTGAGCTGAACGCTGTCGACTGTCTGATTTTTAATTTTGATACATTTCATATCCTGACCGCCGATATCAAGAATACAATCTACCTCCGGATCAAAGAAAGCCGCAGCATAGTAATGGGAGACGGTTTCTACTTCTCCTTCATCGAGCATCAATGCAGCTTTGATCAGCGCTTCTCCGTATCCTGTAGAGCAAGAATAGACGATTTTGGCAGTAGGAGGCAGCAGAGTATAGATTTCCTGCATTGCTTTTATGGTCGTCTTTAGTGGGCTTCCGTTATTGTTGCTGTAAAAAGAATACAAAAGGGAGCCATCCTCACCCACAAGAGCTACTTTTGTCGTAGTAGATCCGGCGTCAATTCCAAGAAAACAATTCCCTTCATACGTTTCCAGATCGTCTGTTGCGACATTATATTGATTCTGGCGTTCAATAAATGAATCGTATTCTTCACGGGAAGCAAACAAAGGATCCATTCTTGCCACTTCAAATTCCAGATGGATTGTCTGGGAAAGTTTTCCAAGAAGATCATCCATGGAAAAGAGAGCGTCTCCCTTTGCATTCATGGCAGAGCCGATCGCTGCAAATAAGTGAGAATTTTCCGGAGTGATCGCATGTTCCTCATCTAATTTCAATGTGCGGATAAATGACTGCTTTAATTCAGAAAGGAAATGGAGAGGGCCTCCTAAAAATGCGACATGACCGCGGATTGGCTTTCCGCAGGCAAGACCGCTGATCGTTTGATTGACAACTGCCTGAAAAATAGAGGCGGCAAGATCTTCCTTTGTAGCTCCTTCGTTGATTAAAGGCTGGATATCAGATTTGGCAAACACACCGCATCTTGCAGCAATCGAATAAATTGCCTTATAATTTTTTGCATATTCATTTAATCCGGAAGCATCCGTTTGGAGAAGGGAGGCCATCTGGTCAATAAAAGAACCCGTACCTCCGGCACAGATTCCATTCATACGCTGCTCAATATTCGTACCGTCAAAATAAATAATTTTTGCATCTTCTCCGCCAAGTTCGATTGCAACATCCGTCTGAGGAGCATAGAACTGAAGCGCAGTGGATACAGAGATCACTTCCTGGACGAAAGGAATGCCCAGATGCTTTGCAAGAGTCAGTCCTCCGGATCCAGTAATTACAGGCGAGAGAACCATCTCTCCTAGCTGCTGGTAGGCTTTCTTTAAAAGCAAGGACAAAGTCTCCTGAATATTGGCATAATGACGCTCATAATCGGAAAATAGCAAGGATTGATTGGAATCGAGAATCGCAATTTTGACTGTAGTAGAACCGATATCAATTCCGAGTGTAAAAAAGTTTGTCTGATTCATAAATAAAATCCTTTCATTATTATAGGCGGAAAGTCGCTTCCCTGTGAAAAAAGGAAGAGACCTTTTATATCATAAAACATAATTTTTAGTGCCATTATCATATGCCGGCATTTACAGTGCTTTTTTCTATCTGAAAAAAAGTTGCAGATAGGCACAACAAAAGCCGGCATTTTGATACGCATTACATTATATGACAGAAAATGAGAAAATTCAATGAAAAATAAAGTGGGAATCTTTTGACACCGATCAGAGAAATCCGATACAAGAAAATAGTAAAAAATGTAATTGAAATATGAAGATATTTTCGCTATAATTTAATGATACACCCCTTCCAAGTTTAAGGCGGTGGGAAGTCAGACGATCTATATATTAAGAAAGTTGACAGGAGACAGATTTGTTTTTAATTATTATGAAATGGAGAGAAACATGTATCGATTATTAAAAAAAGACGGAAATGCGAAGAGGGGAGAATTTCATACCGTTCACGGTGTAATTCAGACCCCTGTTTTTATGAATGTGGGAACGGTAGCAGCGATTAAAGGCGCTGTTTCTACCCAGGATTTAAAGGAGATCGGAACGCAGGTTGAGCTGTCCAATACATATCATCTTCATGTGAGACCAGGAGATAAAATTGTAAAGCAGCTGGGAGGACTTCATAAGTTTATGAACTGGGATCGCCCTATTCTGACTGATTCTGGCGGATTCCAAGTATTTTCACTTGCAAAGCTGCGCAAGATTCATGAGGAAGGTGTTTATTTCAACTCCCATATTGACGGAAGAAAAATTTTTATGGGACCGGAAGAAAGTATGCAGATTCAGTCCAATTTGGGTTCCACAATAGCGATGGCCTTTGACGAATGTGTGCCAAGCATGGCGACGCGTGACTATGTGCAGAACTCTGTAGACCGTACTGTGCGCTGGCTGGAACGATGCAAAAAAGAGATGGCTCGTTTAAATCAGCTTCCGGATACAGTAAATCCGCACCAGCTGTTGTTTGGAATTAATCAAGGTGCAATCTATGATGACATTCGCATCGAACATGCGAAACGTATTTCAGAACTGGATCTGGACGGATATGCACTTGGAGGTCTTGCGGTGGGCGAGACACATGAAGAGATGTATCATATTATTGAGAAAACGGTTCCGTATCTTCCGGAGAATAAACCGACTTATCTGATGGGCGTTGGAACGCCAACAAATATTTTAGAGGCAGTTGAGCGCGGCGTAGATTTCTTTGACTGCGTATATCCAAGCAGAAACGGACGCCATGGTCACGTTTATACAGCACATGGAAAATTGAATCTGTTTAATGCAAAATATGAGCTGGATGAAAGACCGATTGAAGAGGGATGCCAATGTCCGGCATGCCGCCATTACAGCAGAGCGTATATTCGCCATTTATTAAAGGCAAAAGAAATGCTGGGAATGAGACTTTGTGTGCTGCATAACCTGTATTTTTACAATCATCTGATGGAAGAAATTCGGGATGCGATTGATGCTGGATGCTACAAAGAGTTTAAAAAGAAAAAGATTGAAGGATTCAATGCAGGAGAATAATAAGCGAAATGGGATAGTGTGGAAGAACTCTTTTTCTTTTAGAGCAGATATAAAAAAAGTATAAAAATAGAAAAAGCACTTGAAAAGACAAGGGTTTTTGTGTACTATACCATATGAAATGTTTAGTTTTAGGAGGAAATAAGATGAATTTATTAGAAGCAGCTGCAAGCGGAGGCGGAGCAGGAATTATGATGATTCTCCTTTACGTTGTTATCATCGGCGGTATTATGTATTTTATGGCGATCAGACCGCAGAAAAAAGAACAGAAGAGAATGGCACAGATGCTTTCCGAGCTGACAGTGGGAGATTGGGTTGTGACAACAAGCGGATTTTATGGCGTAGTGATTGACATCACAGAAGAAGATGTGATCGTAGAGTTTGGAAGCAATAAAAACTGCAGAATTCCGATGAAGAAAACAGCGATTGCTGAAATCGAAAAATCAGATAATGAATAAAAGAACAAAAAAGAACCTGAAAAAGGTTCTTTTTTTTATCACTATAATGTGGTATAGTATGAATATTATCTGTAAAAAGTCTTTACTTCACAGTCAAGTGACTGCCAAGTAAAGACAGTGACTGTGAAAAAGACAGAAAAAATGAAAAAAGAAAGACAGGAAAGAAGGAAAAGAAGATGAATTACAAAATAGCAGTTATTCCAGGGGATGGTATTGGCCCTGAGATCGTGGCGGAAGCGCAGAAAGTTTTAGATGCAGCAGGAAGAAAATATGGATTTTCTCTGGAATATCAGGAACTTTTAATGGGAGGCGCATCGATTGATGTCAATGGAGTACCTTTGACAGAAGAGACCATTCAGGCAGCAAAAGACAGCGATGCTGTCTTGATGGGATCGATCGGGGGAGATGCGAAAACTTCACCTTGGTATCAGCTTGCCCCTGAATTGAGACCGGAAGCCGGACTGCTGAAAATCCGCAAGGAGCTGAATTTATTTGCAAATGTCAGACCGGCATATCTGTATGAGGAGTTAAAGGCAGCATGTCCTCTCCGAGATGAGATCATCGGGGATGGCTTTGATATGGTGATTATGCGCGAGCTGACAGGAGGGCTTTACTTTGGACAGAGACATACGACAGAGGAAAATGGAGTCCGAAAGGCAGTCGATACGCTTTCCTACGATGAGAAAGAAATCCGGCGCATAGCAATAAAAGGCTTTGAGATTGCAAGAAAAAGAAGAAAAAAAGTGACAAGCGTCGATAAAGCCAATGTTCTGGATTCCTCCAGACTGTGGAGAAACGTGGTGGAGGAAGTTGCAAAAGAGTATCCGGATGTGACGCTGGAACATATGCTGGTGGATAACTGCGCAATGCAGCTTGTCCGAGATCCAAAACAGTTTGATGTGATTTTAACGGAAAATATGTTTGGAGATATCTTATCCGATGAGGCGAGCATGGTGACAGGTTCGATCGGAATGCTGTCTTCTGCGAGCTTAAATGAGACAAAATTCGGACTGTATGAGCCAAGTCATGGATCAGCGCCGGATATTGCAGGAAAAAATATTGCAAATCCGATTGCAACTGTTTTATCAGCTGCTATGATGCTGCGCTATTCTCTTGATTTAGACGATGCGGCGGCAGGAATCGAAGCGGCAGTGAAACAAGTTCTGGCTGATGGATACCGCACAGGCGATATTTTTTCAGAAGGATGTAAAAAAGTGGGCACGGTTGAGATGGGTGATCTGATCGCTGCCAGAATATAAAAAGAAAAAAGAGGAAGGAAAAGGAGAACAAAAATGAGAAGTGATG
Organism: Eubacteriales bacterium; assembly: GCA_030526005.1. Classification (GTDB taxonomy): domain Bacteria; phylum Bacillota; class Clostridia; order Lachnospirales; family Lachnospiraceae; genus JAGZHZ01. The sequence goes on along the minus strand of JAUNDP010000027.1, from coordinate 9,868 downwards.
CAGTAAAAACGGGGACGCAGCAGGCTCCGCACAGATCATTATTTAATGCACTTGGAATGACAAAGGAAGAGATGGAACGGCCGCTTGTCGGAATTGTCAGCTCTTATAATGAAATTGTGCCGGGACATATGAACCTGGATAAAATTGTAGAGGCAGTGAAACTGGGCGTTGCAATGGCAGGGGGAACACCGAGAGAATTTCCGGCAATCGCTGTATGTGATGGAATCGCAATGGGACATATCGGAATGAAATATTCTCTTGTGACGAGAGATTTGATTGCCGATTCCACAGAAGCGATGGCGATGGCACATCAGTTTGATGCGCTTGTCATGGTGCCAAATTGTGATAAAAACGTGCCGGGATTATTGATGGCTGCGGCGAGAATTAATGTACCGACGGTCTTTGTCAGCGGAGGACCGATGCTGGCAGGTCATGTACAGGGAAAGAAGAGAAGCCTTTCCAGCATGTTTGAGGCAGTCGGCTCCTATGCAGCAGGGACGATGACAGAAGAAGAACTTCTGGAAATGGAAGAAAAGGTTTGCCCGACTTGCGGTTCCTGTTCTGGAATGTATACGGCAAACAGTATGAACTGTCTGACAGAAGTGCTTGGCATGGGATTAAAGGGAAATGGAACGATCCCGGCCGTTTATTCAGAAAGATTGAAACTGGCAAAACATGCAGGTATGCAGGTGATGGAACTGCTCAGAAAAAATATCCGTCCGCGTGATATCATGACAAAAGAAGCTATTTTGAATGCCCTTACCGTTGATATGGCGCTTGGATGTTCTACAAACAGTATGCTTCACCTCCCGGCTATTGCTCATGAGATCGGAATGGACTTTGATATTACATTTGCAAATGAAATCAGCGAAAAGACACCAAATCTTTGCCATCTGGCTCCGGCAGGACCGACTTACATTGAAGAACTCAATGAAGCGGGAGGCGTATATGCTGTGATGAATGAGCTGAACAAAAAAGGACTGCTTCACACAGAATGTATGACAGTGACCGGAAAGACCGTCGGAGAAAATATTGAGGGATGTATCAATAAAAATCCAGATGTGATTCGACCGATTGAAAATCCGTACAGTGAAACGGGGGGTCTTGCTGTTCTGACAGGAAATCTGGCGCCGGACGGCGGCGTCGTAAAACGTTCTGCTGTTGTGCCTGAAATGATGGTTCATGAAGGCCCGGCGCGTGTATTTGACTGTGAGGAAGATGCAATCGCAGCGATCAAAGGCGGTAAAATCGTAGCAGGAGATGTTGTTGTTATTCGATATGAGGGACCGAAAGGAGGACCGGGAATGAGAGAGATGCTCAATCCTACATCGGCGATTGCCGGAATGGGACTTGGATCAAGTGTCGCTCTGATTACAGACGGTCGTTTCAGCGGCGCTTCCAGAGGAGCATCGATCGGACACGTTTCACCTGAGGCAGCTGTGGGAGGACCGATTGCACTTGTGGAAGAGGGAGACAGAATCCGCATTAATATTCCAGAGACAAAACTGGAACTTCTCGTACCAGAAGAAGAATTGCTTGAGAGAAAGGAAAAATGGCAGCCGAGAGAACCAAAGGTGACAACAGGATATCTGGCAAGATATGCTTCTATGGTGACATCTGGAAACAGGGGAGCAATTCTGGAAATCCCGAAAAAATAGTAGGAGGAAAAGTTTCATGAGACTGAATGGATCAGAAATTGTAATAGAATGTTTAAAAGAACAGGGCGTAGATGTTGTATTTGGATATCCAGGGGGAACCATTTTAAATGTTTATGATGCTCTGTATAAACACAGCGATGATATTTTTCATATTTTGACTTCACATGAACAAGGAGCTGCACATGCAGCAGACGGATATGCCCGCGCCACAGGAAAAGTAGGCGTTTGTATGGCTACATCAGGACCTGGAGCGACAAACCTGGTAACTGGAATTGCGACTGCTTATATGGATTCTGTTCCGTTGGTGGCAATCACAGCTAACGTGGCAGTGCCGCTACTTGGAAAAGATAGTTTTCAGGAGATTGATATCACAGGTGTTACCATGCCGATTACGAAACATAACTATATCGTAAAAGATGTGACAAAGCTGGCAGATACGATCCGCAGCGCTTTTCGGATTGCCAAAGAAGGAAGACCAGGTCCTGTTCTGATTGACATCACAAAGGATGTGACTGCAGCGGAGACAGAATATGAAAAGATTGTTCCGGAGAAAATCGAGCGAAGTACAGAGTATATGAAAGAGGATGATATAGAAGCAGTTCTTGATCTGATTGAGGAGGCGCAGAAACCGTTTATCTTTGTCGGAGGAGGCGCAGTTATCTCTGACGCACAGGAAGAACTGGAAGAGTTCGTAAATAAGGTACATGCTCCTGTTGCAGACTCCCTGATGGGAAAAGGAGCTTACAATGGAGAAAATGAACTGTATTGCGGTATGCTTGGAATGCACGGAACAAAAGCGTCCAACTTTGGCGTAACGCAGTGCGATTTGCTGATCACGATCGGTTCCAGATTCAGTGACCGCGTGATAGGAAATGCAAAAAAATTTGCAAAAAATGCAAAGATTGTGCAGATTGATATTGACCCAGTTGAGATTAATAAAAATATCCGTGTCAATGCCAGTGTGATCGGAGATGTAAAAGAAGTATTAAAACAGCTGAACAAAAAACTGGAAAAACATCAGCATGACGAATGGGTTCAGTCCATTTTGAAACTGAAAGATCACTATCCTCTGAAATATAACAAAGAAGTACTGACAGGTCCCGGAGTTGTAGAAGAGATTTATAAAGTAACAGGCGGAGATGCTATTATCACAACAGAAGTAGGACAAAACCAAATGTGGGCAGCGCAGTTCTATAAATATAAAAAGCCGCATACATTTATCACCTCAGGAGGTCTTGGAACGATGGGATATGGACTGGGTGCGTGTATCGGAGCAAAAGTTGGAAAACCAGATAAAACGGTTATCAATATTGCAGGAGATGGCTGTTTCCGCATGAATATGAATGAAATTGCGACAGCAGCACGGTATCATATTCCAATTATACAGGTTGTTGTCAACAATCATGTACTTGGAATGGTGCGTCAGTGGCAGACTTTGTTCTATGACAAGCGATATTCGAATACCATATTAAATGATGCAGTAGATTTTGTAAAATTGGCGGAAGCAATGGGGGCAGTTGGAATCCGTGTCACAAAGAGAGAGGAAGTAGCGCCTGCCATTCAAAAGGCGATCGCATTAAAAGAACCAGTTGTCATTGACTGTCATATTGACTGCGATGACAAAGTATTTCCTATGGTTTCACCTGGGGCGGCACTTGAGGAAACATTTGATCAGGATGATTTATAAAAAAAAGTTATTGACGAATTTTTAACAGGGGCGTAGAATAGAAAGAAAATAATTTAATAAATTAGTAAGGTAAAGTGAGGAAGAGAAAAAGAGGGATTTTTTCTTTCTTCCTTTACAAGAACGAAAGTTTGGGAGGAAAAGAAGATGAGTAGAGTGTACAATTTTTCAGCAGGACCTGCCATATTGCCGGAAGAGGTTCTAAAAGAAGCAGCAGAAGAGATGTTAGATTACAAAGGATCTGGGATGTCTGTTATGGAAATGAGTCACCGCTCAAAGGTTTTTGACGACATCATAAAAGAAGCAGAAAAAGACTTGAGAGATCTGATGAATATTCCGAATAACTATAAAGTATTATTTTTACAGGGCGGCGCTTCTCAGCAATTTGCAATGATTCCGATGAATCTGATGAAAAATAAGGTGGCAGACTATATCGTCACAGGACAGTGGGCGAAAAAAGCTTATCAGGAAGCACAGAAGTACGGAAAAGCAAATAAGATTGCAAGCTCAGAGGATGAAACCTTTTCTTATATTCCGGACTGCTCAGATCTTCCGGTCAGCGAGAATGCAGACTACGTTTACATCTGTGAAAATAATACGATTTATGGAACAAAGTTTAAAATGCTTCCGAATACAAAGGGAAAGACACTGGTTGCCGACGTCTCTTCCTGCTTTTTATCAGAGCCGATCGATGTCACAAAATATGGATTGATCTACGGTGGTGTTCAGAAGAATATCGGACCGGCAGGGATGGTGATTGTAATCATCCGTGAAGACCTGATTACAGAAGACGTACTTCCAGGAACGCCTACGATGCTGACTTATAAAACGCATGCGGATGCCGACTCTCTCTATAACACACCGAACTGCTACTGTATCTATATGTGCGGCAAAGTTTTCAAGTGGCTGAAAAAAATGGGCGGCCTGGAAGCGATGAAAGCATTTAATGAAAAGAAAGCAGCTGTTTTATATGATTTTCTGGATCAAAGCAAAATGTTTAAGGGGACAGTCAGAAAGGAAGACCGCTCTTTGATGAATGTGCCATTTGTGACAGGGGACAAAGAGCTGGATGCCAAATTCGTAAAGGCAGCGGAAGAAGCAGGATTTGTGAATCTGAAAGGACACCGCAGCGTTGGCGGAATGCGTGCAAGTATTTACAATGCGATGCCTATGGAAGGGGTAGAAAAATTAGTAGAATTTATGAAAAAATTTGAAGAGGAGAACCTGTGATATGTTAAAATATAGTTGTCTCAACCCGATTTCCGAAAAAGGTATTGAGTTGTTTTCAGAGGAATATGAGAAAGTGGAAAATTATCAGGATGCCGATGCAATTTTAGTGCGCAGCGCTTCTATGCACGATCTGGAACTGTCTGATAAATTGGAGGCAGTTGCAAGAGCAGGGGCAGGCGTCAACAATATTCCACTTGATAAATGTGCTGAAAAGGGAATCGTTGTATTTAATACTCCGGGAGCAAATGCAAATGGTGTAAAAGAACTGGTGATCTGCGGAATGCTGCTTGCATCGAGAGATATCGTTGCAGGAATCAACTGGGTACAGTATGATAAAGAAGATGAAAATATTGCAAAGACAGCAGAAAAGCAGAAAAAACAGTATGCCGGATGTGAAATTCAAGGCAAAAAACTGGGCGTAATCGGCCTTGGAGCAATCGGAGTGCAGGTAGCAAACACAGCGATTCATCTGGGAATGAAAGTATATGGATATGACCCATTTATTTCTGTGGAAGCTGCATGGAAGCTTTCAGGAAACATCCGTCATATTCAAGATATCAACGAAATTTACAAAGAGTGTGACTATATTACAATCCATGTGCCGCTGATGGACAGCACAAAACATATGATTAATGCCGAAGCAATCAACATGATGAAACAAAATGTGGTGGTTTTGAATTTTGCAAGAGATCTTCTTGTAGATGAAGATGCAATGGTCCAGGCGCTGGAAGAGGGAAAAGTAAGAAGATACGTTACAGATTTCCCGAATCAAACGACTGCGGCAGCAAAAGGCACAATCGTTATTCCTCATCTGGGAGCTTCCACAGAAGAGTCGGAAGACAACTGTGCTATGATGGCAGTGCAGGAACTTAGAGATTATATGGAAAATGGAAATATCAATCATTCTGTAAATTATCCGACATGTGATATGGGAGCGTGCAGCCACACATGCAGAGTCGCAATCAATCACAGAAATATTAAAAACATGATCAGCCAGTTTACAACTGTTCTGGGTGAAGCAGATCTCAATATTGCCAATCTGGTAAATGGAAGTAAAGGAGAATATGCGTATTCTCTGATTGATCTGGATCAGCAGGTTTCAGAGGAAGTGGCAGAAAAGTTACGCAAGCTGGATGGCGTATTAAAAGTTCGTGTGATTAAATAAAAGGAAAAGCCAGTGGGCTGTCGCAAGATAAAAATGTGTTGCGATGGCCCCTTTTTTGTAGTGGAAGAGAAAGTTAAAGGAGGATAAAGGATGGAAGAGAAGGCAATCGCACAGATCAGACAGGCGATTCAAATGAGAAAAAGGATAAAAAGATGGGACAGATCGGTACAGTCAGCCAGATGGTCTGTGAAGAGAAATCAGAGACAATATAAAAAAATAGCGGATATCCTAAAAGGAAAAGTCAGATGAGGGGAGGAGAAAAATCATGGCAGTAATCAGACCATTTCGCGCGGTGCGTCCGAGGGCAGATTTAGCTTCAAGGATTGCGGCGTTGCCGTATGATGTGTATGACAGAGAGGAGGCAAGAAAAGAAGTTGAAAGAGAACCGGAATCTTTTTTGCAGATTGACAGAGCAGAGACCATGTGCGGGAAAGAAACAGATCTTTATTCAGAAGAAGTATATCAGAAGGCGCATGACCTCTTATGGGGGAAAATAGAGAATGGGATTTTTGTACAGGATGAAAAACCATGTTATTATTTATATGAACTGGTTATGGAAGGAAGAGCACAGACAGGAATTGTAGCATGTGCTTCCATTGATGATTATGAAAAAGGCATAATAAAAAAACATGAATGTACACGGGCAGAGAAAGAACAAGACCGCATCTGTCATGTAGATGTCTGCGATGCGCAGACGGGACCTATCTTTTTGGCTTATCGAAAAAATGAAGCGTTAAAACAGATAATAAAAGAGGCAAAAAAAGAACCGTCTCAGTTTGACTTTCAGACGAATGACGGAATTATACACAGGGGCTGGAAAATTGAGAAAAACGATCAGATAGAAAAGATAGAGAGACTGTTTGAAGATATAAAACAAATTTATATTGCAGATGGACACCACAGGGCAGCTTCAGCAGTAAAGGTAGGGCTGAAAAGACGAAAAGAACATCCTGCTTATACGGGAGAAGAGGAATTTAATTTCTTTTTATCCGTGCTGTTTTCCGAAGAGGAACTTTTTATTATGGATTATAACCGTGTAGTCAGAGAATTGAATGGATACTCAAAGGAGGAATTTTTAAAGAAAACAGAAGAAAAATTTACCGTGATACCGTCAGATAAAATAGTCCGACCAGAAAAAAAGGGGGAAATAGGGATGGACTTGGAAGGCGCATGGTATCTGCTGAAAACGAAAGAAAAATATGAACGTACGGATCCGGTAGAAGGACTGGATGTATCCTATCTTCAGAGAGAACTGCTTTCTCCGGTGCTTGGAATTAAAGATCCCAAAACAGACAAAAGAATTTGCTTTGTTGGGGGAATCAGAGGAATGGAGGAACTGGAAAGACGTGTGGAGACAGACTGCAAGGTGGCATTTTCTATGTATCCGACTACGATACAAGAACTTTTTGAGGTTGCTGATGCAGGTAGATTGATGCCGCCGAAATCGACATGGTTCGAACCAAAACTGCGCAGCGGATTGTTTTTACATCTGATTCAGGAGGAAAAAAACAGATAATGTAGGAATTTGCAAAAGAATGGAGGATGGATTCTTTTCTAATCAAATCAAGATAACTTGTTTTTCCATGCAAACAATGGTAAAATATTTTTTATAAAATTTACGATTTATGGGAGGCTATTTATGGACAAAAAATTATATGATTTGATGGATTGGGCTGCGATTGAAGCAGTCGTATATTCCGAAGAAGATCATCCGCATGTTCTGTTAGGTGCACATGAGACAGAAGAGGGCATCCTGATTCAGGCATTTATTCCTTCAGCAGCAGAGGTGTCCGTAAAAATTGTAGGGGTAAAAGAAGAATATCCGATGGAACTGGCGGATGAAGCAGGATTTTTCGTGGTGCTTCTTCCGAGAAAAACGATTCCGGAATATCATTTTAAGGTTACATATGAAGATGGACAGACAGAAGAGATGATGGATCCGTATGTATTTGAACCGCAGATTTCGGAGGAGATGACAAAAAAATTTAATGCGGGGATCTGCTATGATATTTATGAAAAGATGGGAGCCCATCCTATGACAGTAAATGGGGTGGAAGGAGTTTATTTCGCAGTATGGGCGCCAAATGCAATGAGAGTCAGCGTAGTGGGAGACTTTAATTCCTGGGACGGCAGAAGAATGCCGATGAGAAGATTGTGGGATTCTGGCATCTTTGAACTGTTTGTTCCGGGATTGGCAGCAGGAACGCTGTATAAGTACGAGATTAAGGCAAAGGGAGGTCTTACTTACCTTAAGGCAGACCCTTATGCAAATGCGGCAGAATTGCGTCCAAATACAGCATCTATCGTGGCAGATCTGAGAAATTTTGATTGGACAGATAAAGAGTGGATTGCGGAGAGAAAAAAGAGAGATACAAAAAAGGAGCCGGTGGCAATCTATGAGATGCACTTAGGTTCCTGGAAAAAACCGCAGGATCGCGATTTTTATAATTATAGAGAATTAGCTCCGATGGTAGCAGAATATATCAAGGAGATGGGATATACTCATATTGAGCTGATGCCGATCATGGAACACCCGCTGGATGCTTCTTGGGGATATCAGGTGACAGGATATTATGCGCCAACCAGTCGTTATGGAACACCAGAAGACTTTATGTACTTTATCAATTATATGCACGAGCAGAAAATAGGAGTGATCTTAGACTGGGTTCCGGCACATTTTCCACGAGATACGTTTGGACTTTCCAATTTTGACGGAACGTGTCTGTATGAACATCAGGATCCAAGACAGGGCAGTCATCCGCACTGGGGAACGCTGATCTATAATTATGCCAGACCGGAAGTAAAAAACTTTTTGATCGCAAATGCTTTATTCTGGGCAGAAAAATATCATGTGGACGGTATTCGCATGGATGCAGTTGCATCAATGCTGTATCTTGACTATGGCAAACAGGATGGAGAATGGATAGCCAATATTTATGGCGGAAATGAAAATCTGGATGCAGTCGAGTTCTTTAAACATTTAAATTCTATATTCAAACAGAAAGAAAAAGGTGTAATGCTGATTGCAGAAGAATCTACTGCATGGCCGAAAGTGACCGGAGACGTTGAGGAAGACGGCCTTGGATTTGATTACAAATGGAATATGGGATGGATGAATGATTTTATCCAGTATATGTCTTTAGATCCTGTCTACCGTTCCAGCCATCATGGAGAATTGACTTTCAGCATGATTTACGCATACAGCGAGGATTTTATCCTGACATTGTCGCATGACGAGGTCGTTCATGGCAAGGCTTCCATGATCGGGAAAATGCCAGGCGAGAGAAAACAGAAATTTGCAAATTTAAGAGCAGCATACGGATTTATGCTGACACATCCAGGAAAGAAACTGCTGTTTATGGGACAGGAATTTGCACAGTTCTCTGAGTGGTCTGAGGAAAAGGAACTGGAGTGGGATCTTCTGGAATATGATGATCACAAAAAGATGGAGCAGTATGTAAAAGATCTGAATCAGTTTTATAAAAAACATCCTGCTTTATATGCGCTTGACTATGACCCTAAGGGATTTGAATGGATCAACGCGATTTCTGCAAATGAAAATATGCTGGTATTTACAAGAAATACAAAGAAAAAAGAAGAGACGCTTCTTATCGTATGTAATTTTTCACCGCTCGTATATGAAAATCATAAAGTTGGCGTTCCATATCCAGGAAAATACAAAGAGATTTTTAACAGCGACCGTGTAGAGTACGGCGGCGAAGGAAATGTCAATCCTCGTCTGAAACAGTCTAAGAAAGATGAATGTGATGACAGAGAAAACTCTATTCTGATCAAAGTTCCTCCGATGGGAATTTCTATTTTCAGTTATTCAAAATCAGCAGAAAAGCCGGTGACAAACCGTACTGCAAAGAAGGCAAAAGAAGCGGCAGAAAAAACAACTGCAAAGAAGACAAGAAAAAAGAAAAATTTAAAAGAGGAGCTGGAGAGAAAGATTGCACAAGAGGAGATGAAAGAGACTGTAAAAGAAATTGAAAAGACAGAGAAAAAAATGGAAGCAGTCTTGGAAACAAAGAAAATGGAACTGAAACACTCAGAAGCTCCAAAGACAGAAAAGAAAAAAGCAGAGCCTGAAAAAATAGAGACAAGAAAGACAGAACCAGAAAAAATAGC
>JAUNDP010000026.1 GCA_030526005.1 Eubacteriales bacterium | reverse complement strand
TAGAATTCCGATGTCCCATAAAAAATACTTACCCCAACTCTTGACAAAGAGCCTTTTATTCTTATCGCTTAGAATAAAATGAGACCGTCTTTCAACGGTCTCATAAGCATCCTGACTAGAATCAGTCAACAGCTACAATTTCTTTTTTGTTATATGTTCCGCAGTTCTTGCAAACTCTGTGGGACATCATCAGCTCGCCGCATTTGCTGCATTTTACTAAGTTCGGAGCAGTCATTTTCCAGTTTGCTCTTCTCTTATCTCTTCTTCCTTTGGAAGATTTATTTTTTGGACAAATAGACATGGTTTACACCTCCTTAAATTTGCTAAAAATATCTCGGATTTTGGCCATTCTTGGATCTAAATCTGTGCTTTCACAGTCACAGGTTTCATGGTTTAAATTGACTCCGCACACATTACAGATTCCTTTACAGTCTTCTCTACATAACACATGTAACGGCCAATTCACTAAAATTTCACCATAAAGCAGTTTATCCACATCCAGGTTGTATCCATCAATATAGTAGTGTTCATCTAACGCTTTTATCCGATCTTCACTTGTCTGTTTCATGTCGATTTCTTTCTCAATCTCCAGAAGCATCGTCCAGTGTACATCTTCTAAACAGCGATCACAAGGTATCACTAATTCTAGTTCTGCCTTGCCTTCTACGTGCAGGACACGGTTCCCGGTATTTGTAATCTCCAAATGGACAGGTTCCTTCCTACAGATAGGAAAACTTCCAAGCTTTGATTTAAATGTCTTCATCTCCAGTAAAGCATCTGTTTTCATTCTTTTGCCGTCTCTGGTTAAAACTTCCGTCAAATTAATCAGCATATCAGTCCTCCTATTCACACTTTCACTATTATACATAGATTGTATTTATTTGTCAACCTGTTTTTTCCTAAATGTCAAGGAAAATTCCTTGACCAAAAGTCGCCATCCCAACAGCCCTCTTTTTTTGCAGCGAAAAGCCTTCCGTCACCGTGTCACAGCGGAAGGCTTTTCCAAAAATCACAAGATGAACTTTATTATTTTACAAGAGCAACTGTCTCACGGCAGATTGCAAGTTCTTCATTTGTAGGAATTACACATACTTTTACTTTGGAATCCGGAGTAGAGATTACGATTTCTTCTCCTCTCTTTCCGTTTGCTTCTTTATCTAATTCAATTCCCAAGTATCCCAGATAGTTTACTACTTTTTCACGAACTGGGCACGCATTTTCTCCGATGCCTGCTGTGAATGTAATCGCATCCACACCATTTAAAGCTGCCACATATCCGCCTACAAATTTTGCAATGCCATAGCACAGAACTTCAATCGCATTTTCTGCGTTCTTGTTTCCGTTCTGAGCAGCTTCATTCAGATCGCGGAAATCGCTTGAAAGGTTGGACAGTCCCTGAAGACCTGATTTTTTATTTAATACGTTCATAATACCTGCAATATCCAGATTTTCCTTCTTTGCGATGAATTCCATGATTGCCGGATCAATGTTTCCGGAACGCGTTCCCATCACAACACCTTCCAGTGGAGTCAGACCCATTGTTGTATCGATACATTTTCCGTTCAGAACAGCGCTGATGGAAGAACCGTTTCCGAGATGGCATACAATTACTTTTGAGTTCTCCGGATCTAATCCCAAAAATTCAACTGTACGTTTTGATACGAAGCTGTGAGAAGTTCCATGGAAGCCATATCTTCTCACTTTGTATTTCTCATAATATTCGATCGGCAGACCATACAGATAAGCTTTTGCAGGCATGGTCTGATGGAAAGCAGTGTCGAATACTGCTACCATAGGAACGCCAGGCATCAGCTCTTTGCATACGTTGATACCGATTAAGTTTGCCGGATTATGTAAAGGTGCCAGATCGTTGCACTCTTCTACTGCTTTGATTACTTCATCATTGATCACTACAGAAGAAGCAAATTTTTCTCCGCCGTGTACCACTCTGTGTCCAACTGCTTCGATTTCTTTTAAGCTTTTGATTGCTCCTGTTTTCTCATTTGTCAGAGCATCCAGCACCATCTGGATTGCCTCTTTATGTGTTGGCATAGCAGCTTCTGTCACTTCTTTATCACATCCTGCTTTCTGATAAACAAGTCTTCCGTCAATTCCGATTCTCTCACAAAGTCCTTTTGCCAGCACTGCTTCTGTATCAGAATTGATCAGCTGATATTTTAAAGAAGAGCTTCCGCAGTTAATAACTAAAACGTTCATTTTCTCATCCTCCGTCTCAAAATTTATTCAGCCTGACACTGAACAGCTGTAATGGCAACAACACCTACGATATCTTCTGCGCTGCATCCTCTGGAGAGGTCGTTGACAGGTTTTGCGATACCCTGTGTGATTGGTCCATAAGCTTCTGCTTTTGCCAGTCTCTGAACTAATTTATATCCGATGTTTCCTGCATCCAGATCTGGGAATACAAGTACGTTTGCCTTTCCTGCTACGGAGCTGCCTGGTGCTTTAGAAGCGCCTACGCTTGGAACGATCGCAGCATCTAACTGGAATTCTCCGTCCAGTTTCAGGTTTGGATACTGTTCTTTTGCAATTCCTGTAGCTTCTACTACTTTATCAACATCTGCATGTTTTGCACTTCCTTTTGTGGAGTGAGACAGCATTGCTACAACCGGCTCTTCCTGAACTAACAATTCAAAGGATTCTGCGGAAGATCCTGCGATTGCTGCCAGTTCTTCCGGATTTGGATTCTGATTTAATCCGCTGTCTGCAAAGATAAATGTTCCATTTGCACCATATTCACAGTTTGGAACAACCATCAGGAAGAATGCGGAAACTAATTTTGTTCCTGGTTTTGTCTTTAAAATCTGCAGACATGGTCTTAAAGTATCAGCTGTAGAATGGCATGCTCCGGAAACCATACCGTCAGCATCTCCCATTTTTACCATCATAACGCCGTAATACAGATACTGATTTAACAGAATTTCTCTTGCTTTTTCTTCTGTCATTCCTTTTTTCTGTCTTAATTCTACTAATTTTGCAACATAAGCGTCTGTCTTCTCAGATTTGGCAGGATCTACAATCTTTGCTCCTGAGATATCCAGTCCTTCGCTGCCTTTCTTGATTTCTTCTTCGCTTCCTACTAAAACGATATCAGCGATGCCTTCTTTTAAAATCTGAGCAGTCGCTTCATACGTTCTGCGGTCTTCTGTCTCCGGAAGTACGATTACTTTCTTATTATCTTTTGCTCTCTGTTTGATTACGTCAATAAATCCCATGATTCTTTGACTCCTTTCATTCTTTCCGCTTTTTTATGTTGTATATGCTTCGGCACATACTTATGTTTCAATTATACTGCGAACCTTTTTGAATTTCAACTATTCCTTTGTATATTTTTCCAAACAACGCCTGACTTTACCGTTCTGTTTTTCATTGAACACACAATTTCATTTTTATTGTCTTTTTCAGTTTCGTGTGATATGTTAAGAAAGAAAAGGATTTACTATAAAATTTTAAAATTTATGATAAGCAGCCTGCGCCTTCTGCCGCTTGCTGAAACGAAAGGATTTTTTTATGAATGTTACAGGCGTCATCGCTGAATATAATCCATTCCACAATGGTCATTTTTATCATTTACAACAGACTCGGCTGGAAACAGATGCCGATTTTATCATCGTGCTTATGAGTGGAGACTTCGTCCAGAGAGGAGAACCAGCCATCACAGACAAATGGTACCGAACAAAAATGGCGCTTCTTGGTGGAGCTGATCTCGTTTTGGAGCTTCCCTGTTTCGCCGCTTCCGGAAGCGCTGAATATTTTGCCCGCGGCTCTGTCTCTCTTTTGGAATCCTCTGGTGTTGTCTCTTGTCTTTCTTTCGGAAGTGAATCCGGAGATTTGAATGCGCTCTCCTGCGCCGCTTCTTTTTTTGCGCAGGAACCTGAATCCTATCAGATGCTTTTAAGGCAAAATTTGAAAAAAGGAATGAGTTTTCCAGAAGCCAGACAGGAAGCCTTTTCTTCTTATCATGAAGCAGAAGGTTCCAACAATCTTCTTTCCCTGGAATCCATCCTTTCTTCTCCAAACAATCTGCTCGGAATGGAATATTTAAAAGCGCTGCTGCGAGGCAGCAGCTCCATTGTTCCACATACCGTCAGGCGTTTCGGAAAGGGATATCATGATTTCGATGTCTCTTCCTCCACTTTTGGATCAGCCAGCGGTATCCGAAAAGCGCTTTCCGATCATCTGTCACTGGAATCTGTCCGCTGTCAGATGCCGCCGGATATCTTTTCTGTTCTGACAAACAGCTGGATGCAATCTGCTCCTATATTCGTGAATGATTTTTCTTCTCTGCTTCATTATCGGCTGCTCTCTCTTACAGATCAGGCACAGATTTGCAGCCATTATGACATCTCAGAAGATCTTGCCGACCGGATTTTAAAGATCCGATCAAATTTCACTTCGTTTTCTGATTTTGTTGCTCTTTTAAAGACGCGTCAGATCACTTATACGCGCGCTTCCCGCTGTCTGCTGCATCTCTTGTTAAATATGCAGCAAAAAACGGCAGATTCTTTTTTCAAAGATTCCGCCGCATATTTACGCATTTTAGGCTTCCGCAAAAGCGCCGGTCCGCTTCTGGCGATGATGAAAAAGCAATGTTCTGTACCTGTTATAACAAAACTAGCCAATGCAAAAAAAATACTTTCTCCTGCTGCTTTTTCTGTCCTTTCTCAGGATCTCTTCTGTTCCGATGTCTACCACGCTGTGGCAGCTCAGAAGTATCCCGGCCATAAATACAATGAATATAAAATTTCTCCTGTTATCCTTCCCTAGTTCAAACAGACAGCCAAAGAGATATCATGCGGGTTCCCTTTGGCTGTCCATCTTCAGCTTATATTTTTATCTTTTCTTTAAAATGGCTGAAGCAATACCATTTCTCCTTAATTTTCTAAACTCTGCGCAAACAACCAATCCATATAGGTCTCATCTTCCATTGCCAGAATTTCGATATCATGATAGCCAATTCCTGCTGCATCCATCTCTTCTACTGTAAACTCATGGTATTTTGCCTGTTCATTTCCAAGTTCCTGAAGTGTCTTATACAGTTCACGGCTTCCCGTCAGCAGTTCACTGTTCGGGTCCTGATCTCCCTGTAAAATCCAGATCGGCTTATCTTTGATATTTTCAATTCTTCCTTTTGCTTCCTCTGGAAATCCTCCGCAAAGAGGTATTGCTGCTGCGAACAGTCCATTATATTCTGTATAAATCTTATCTGTATTTCTTCCGCCCATTGATTTTCCTGTCACATAGACACGGTTTGGATCTACCATTCCAAGGTCAATCAGTCTGCGAATCAGAGATACCGATTTATCAAAAATTTCCTCGGCTGCTTCCTCGCTCTGGTCTTTAAATACCGGTGCAAGAACAAATGCTTTTCTGACTGCCTGATTCTCTTCAGATGCCCATGCTTCTGCCACACGGTTTGCCTGTAAATTCATCTGATCTCCTGATCCATGTAAAGCAAGTACAAGAGGAACTGCCTCTCCGTCTGTCTGCGGTGCATACAGATTATAGTCAAATTCTGCTCCTCTGTCTGCACTGTAACGGTTAAATTCATCCACTACATCAATCGTTGTCTCTGCGACATCTGATTTTGTAAAGCTTAAGCTGTCATTCGATGCACATACAACGTCAAAGCTGTCCACATAGAAATATTTTTCCGGAAACTCTCCAACTGTCAGAGTCAGTTTGTTTCCATCGACACTGATCTGTGTGATTGTTCCTGTAAAATCATGTGTCTCATCCGAACGATATCCTGTTGCCGGATTTCCTGCCCATGTATATGCTTTTCCTTCAAGACTGAAATCTTCTGCTTTTACTCCCTCCAGCACAGCTGGATCATTTACATAGATTTCAATCGTGTCTATTCTCTGTCCTCTTGCCGGAACTGACGTATGAACTTTAATAGAATCAATCGCTTCATTTACATCGGATTTCTTCTGTGCAAACAGCCAGTCCGCATAGGTTCCATCTTCTAAAGAGATAATCTCGACATCGTGATGTTTATCATCCTTGATTCCTCTTGCAGCCATTTCTTCCTGGCTATATTCTTTCATTTTCGCTTTGTAGCTTCCCGCCTCTGTGATTGCTTTGTATGCTTCTCTTGTTCCCTCAATCGGAACAATCTGATCATTTGTAGCCTGTACCATCCAAATCGGCATGTCTTTCAATACAGACAGATCATCTCCTTCAAATCTCTGTGCTGCCGGGCAGAGCGGAAGCGCTGCTGCAAACAGATCACTGTGCTGTGCTGCCGCATGGATTGTGTTTCCTCCACCGAGAGATTTTCCGGTCACATAGACACGTTCCGGATCTACCCATCCGGCTTCAATCATATCTTCAACAACAGAAACTGCCTGCTCAATATTTAAATCTTGTCCTTCATCCGACTGATCGCTTAAAATCGGTGCAAGGACATATGCCGGATGCGCTTCCTGTGCGGCTGGTTCTGCCCATGCTGTCACAACACGGTTTGCTTTGGTATTCTCCTGATCTCCTGAACCGTGGAATGCCAAAACAAGCGGCTGAGGAGTACTGGTGTCCTCCGGTGTGAATAAATTGTAAACAAGATCAGGCTGTCCTTCAAAGCTCTTTGTCAGTTGTTCAAAGTCATCTGCAACAGGTGTCACTTCCTCTGTGACCTGATCTTTTGTAAAACTCAATGCCGGATTTTTGCTGCATGTCACTGTGTAGCTGTCCACATAAAAATATTTTTCTGTAAAATCTGAGATTCCAAGCGTCATTGTGTCTCCGTCAACAGTAACCGATGAGATCGCAGCCGAAAAATCATGCGTATCCGGCGAACGGAAACCATCCTCTTTTTCGCTTCCCCAAGTATAAGATTTTCCTTCCAATATAAAATCCTGCGCTTTGATTCCTTTCAAAGAATCTGCATTTTTCACTTTAACCTCAATCGTATCCAGTCGATGTCCCTCCGATTGTACGGAACAGTTGACTTTGACAGAGACGATTTCACTCTCCGCCGCCTCAGATGTCGTTGCCTCCGCTGCAAGTACGCTGCCTGCTCCCCCTACGCTCATGCAGAAAGCCATCATTGTTCCGAGCATTGCTGTCACTAATTTTTTCTTCATTTTTCTTCCTCCTTTTTCATATGTCATTTTGAGTCTATCATGCCTAAATTCAGGCATATGCTCACTTTATTTATAAGATATATGATTCAGGAACATGTTTGTACAGGCAGGGCTCTCCATCTTCCACCATAATATCGTATGACGGCTCTTCTGTCTGAAAAAAAGTACCGTAGCTGTCCACAATAGATATCCTGCCTGTCTTAATTGTTTCCTTCCATCTGAAACTTACCTGATCATTATATTTATATTTTGGCTTTCCTAACACTGTTTCCATCTCCTTTCATCTTTTTTCTGCGCCCCTTGACCTATGTATTGATTATACACCAACTTGAGTATAAAATGCCAGATAATTATGATAAAATTTTTGATATTACACGAAACATTTATTTTCTATCAGGCACATTTTTAAAAATCATGCAACTGTCGAATGACTATATAGAAAAAGGGCAGCTGTTCTTCCATATTTTAAAAACAACTGCCCTTCATATTTAAAATTTAATTTTATTCTTTCACACAATCTTTATGGCTTCTGAAATATTAATTTTTAAAGCTGTGGATTGGAGCCGGTATTCTTCCTTTTCTGCTCACAAATGCTTCACAGGAATATGGATTGACCGGAACAATCGGAGCATATCCTAAAAGTCCTCCAAATTCCACCATCTCCCCGACGCCTTTTCCGATTACCGGGATGACGCGCACAGCCGTTGTCTTCTGATTTACCATTCCGATTGCCGCTTCATCTGCAATGATCCCAGCGATTGTAGAAGGTTTTGTGTCTCCAGGAATAGCAATCATATCCAGCCCTACCGAGCAGACGCACGTCATTGCCTCTAATTTTTCAATCGTCAAAGCGCCTGCTTTCACTGCGTCGATCATTCCCTGATCTTCGCTTACCGGAATAAAGGCTCCGCTTAGTCCTCCCACATAAGAAGAAGCCATCACGCCGCCTTTTTTCACCTGATCGTTCAGCATGGCAAGCGCTGCCGTCGTTCCCGGTGCGCCGGCAAATTCCAGACCAATCTCACATAAAATATCCGCCACGCTGTCTCCGATTGCCGGCGTCGGCGCAAGTGATAAATCAATGATTCCAAATGGGATATTTAATCTTTTTGATGCCTCCTGCGCTACAAGCTGTCCCACACGCGTCACTTTAAATGCCGTCTTTTTGATTGTCTCGCACAATACTTCAAAGCTCTCTCCTCTTACCTGTTCCAGTGCAGTCTTCACAACACCCGGTCCACTGACACCGACGTTGATAATTGCATCTTCCTCTGTGACTCCATGGAACGCTCCAGCCATAAATGGGTTGTCATCCGGTGCATTGCAAAATACTACTAATTTTGCACATCCGATCGAATCCTGATCTTTCGTCAGTGTCGCCGCTTCCACTACCATTTCGCCCATCAGGCGCACAGCATCCATATTGATTCCACATTTTGTGGAGCCGACATTTACAGAACTGCACACTCTCTCTGTATTTGCCAGGGCTTCCGGAATAGAACGGATTAACAATTCATCGCTCTTTGTCATTCCTTTTGATACGAGCGCTGAATAACCGCCGATAAAGTTAACTCCTACCTCTTTTGCTGCACGGTCCAGAGTCTTTGCGATGGTCACAAAATCTTCTGATGTCTTGCAGGCATTTCCGCCAACCAAGGCGATCGGGGTCACAGAAATTCTCTTGTTGACAATCGGAATGCCATATTCTCTCTCGATCTCCTGTCCCGTTTTGACCAGATCTGCGGCAAGTGTTGTAATCTTTCTGTAAATATTTTCATTCAGACGGTCTAAGTCTGCATCCACGCAGTCCAGCAAGCTGATTCCCAGTGTGATTGTGCGCACATCCAGATTTTCCTGAGTAATCATCTTGTTTGTCTCGTTTACTTCAAACATATTAATCATAATAAGCTTCTCCTTCTCTGTCTTTTAGATACGGTGCATTTTATTAAAAATATCTTCATGCTGACAGCGAATAGAAACACCTATTTTCTCTCCAAGCATTTCCATCTCTTCTGCAATCTGTCCAAATGATTTTACCGCCTGATTCGTATCTGTGATCATCATCATATTGAAATATCCCTGTACAATCGTCTGTGAAATATCCAGAATATTGATGTTATTGTCCGCAAGATAGGTACATACCTTTGCGGTGATTCCCACTGTATCTTTTCCTACTACTGTAATAATTGTCTTTTTCATGGTTTTCTCCTCCTGCAATCCAAATTTCCAAAATATTCAACGGCTTGTCTGCCATTTTATACTGCAATCAAAGCAGACGGACTTTCTCTTTTGGCAATCTGAATCTGAAAATCGCCTGCTTTATATGGGTTATCGCCGAGCGTAACCTCCGCGCATACTGTCTGATATGCAAGCTCCTCATAATTATTTTCTCTGCTCAGATGACCAAGCA
Organism: Eubacteriales bacterium; assembly: GCA_030526005.1. Classification (GTDB taxonomy): domain Bacteria; phylum Bacillota; class Clostridia; order Lachnospirales; family Lachnospiraceae; genus JAGZHZ01. The sequence goes on along the minus strand of JAUNDP010000026.1, from coordinate 19,908 downwards.
AAATCGTCTTTAAACGGTCATGTAAGATCTCACAGAGCAGTCTCCCTGCATTCTCATTTGAAAGATGACCCTTTTTTCCTAAAATTCTCTGTTTCAGATAATAGGGATACTTTCCAACTTGAAGCATCCGAATATCATGATTTGCTTCCAGTAAAACAGCATCTAAATTTTTCAGGTGTGAAATCGTATCCTCATTGTACACACCAAGATCCGTTACCACTCCAACTGCTTTTTCGCCATGTTCAATCCGATAGGCAACCGGTTCCGCCGCATCATGCGAGATCGAAAACGGCAAAATTTCAAGATCTTTTATAAAAAACCGTTCGTCAGAATGGATCTCACGGTAAAGGGAATCATCAATTTTCCCCAGCGCTGAACACGCCTGCACGCTTTTCAATGTACCTTTTGTCGCATAGATCGGAATTCCATATTTTCTCGCAAGAACGCCAAGCCCCTTAATGTGATCGGAATGTTCATGCGTCAATAAAATTCCATCTACATCCCTTAATGTCCGTCCAATCTGGTTCAGACCTGCCTCTACCTTCCTGCCGCTGATTCCAACGTCAACTAAAATATTTCCTTTCTCTGTTCCGGCATAGATACAATTTCCGCTGCTTCCACTTGCAATACTACAAAAATTCATGTTTGATCAGCCCTTTATCAATTTGTTCATATGTATTTTCTACAATCTCGCCACTGTTGTCAACCACAAATTGACAATGTGCCCGAAACTCCTCATCTTTTAATTGTTTTTTTCGGATTTCCTCCACTTTCTGTCTCGTGTAGCCGCGCGAAGCCATCAGTCTTTTCGCCCGTGTCTCCTCGTCCACATAGATATACCAGATCTCATCACAGATTTCTTCATAGTGATCCTCGATCAGCAATGCTGCTTCCACAACAAAAAATGGTATGTCTCCTTTTCTCTGATTTTCCTCAATCATCTCACGGATTCTCTTCTTTACAGCCGGATGGACAATGCTGTTTAAACATAAGATCCGATCAGAACTGCAAAATACAACATCAGACAGCTTTGCTCTGTCAATCGTTTTGTCCGGATTTAGAATTTCTGTCCCAAAAGCCGATACAATCTCGTCATAACATACCGTCTGCATCAAGGTATGAGCAACAAGATCTGCATAGATCACATACGCATGATATTTTTCCTGCAGATACGACAGCACTGTGCTTTTCCCTGCGCCGACGCCTCCTGTGATTCCAAGTACCTTTTTTCTCATCATCTTCTCCTCTTTTATTTTGCCTCGTACCAGTTTTCTCCTTCATGAATGTCTACTTCCAATCGAACAGAGAAATCTGCTGCCCCAGTCATTTCCTCTTCAAGAATACGCTTTACTTCTTCTGTTTCTTCCTTTGCCGCCTCGATCAGCAACTCATCATGCACCTGTAAAACAAGTCTGGAACGCAGTTTCTCTCTTTTTAAACGATCGTTTACACGGTTCATTGCAATCTTAATCACATCTGCCGCGGTTCCCTGAATCGGCGAATTCATTGCAATGCGCTCACCGAAGGAACGCTGCATAAAATTACTTGATTTTAATTCCGGTATCGGTCGTATTCTTCCAAAAAGACTGGAGACGTATTCTTTTTCTTTTCCCTCTTTTACCAGATTATCCAGACACTCTTTTATTTTCGGATACGTTTTGAAATACTGTTCAATATATTCGCCGGCTTCTTTTCTTGTAATACTCAATCCCTGACTCAGTCCAAACGAACTGATGCCATAGACGATTCCAAAATTGACTGCTTTTGCATTTCTTCTCTGCAGATCTGTCACTTCCTCAAACGGCACATGGAAGACTTCCGATGCTGTCAGGCGGTGGATATCCTGTGCATGACGATATGCTTCAATCAACGTTTGATCTTTTGACATATGAGCCAAAATACGCAGTTCAATCTGAGAATAATCTGCATCGACAAAAACAAAGCCATCCTCCGGTACAAATACCTTTCGTATCATTCTGCCAAGCTCCATCCGGACAGGAATGTTTTGAAGGTTCGGCTCTGTACTGCTCAATCGCCCTGTCGCTGTGATCGTCTGGTTAAATGTCGTATGGATTCTCCCATCTTCCTCTATAAAGACTGCTAATCCATCTGCATAAGTAGATTTTAATTTTGCAAGCTGACGGTATTCCAGAACAGAAGATACGATCGGGTATTCTCCTGCCAGCTTTTCCAGCACATCTGCCGCCGTGGAATATCCCGTTTTTGTCTTTTTTGCATTTGGCAGTTTCATCTTTTCAAACAAGATGACGCCAAGCTGTTTTGGGGAGTTGATATTAAACGCTTCTCCAGCCATCGCATAAATTTCTTCTTCCAGCTGTCCAATACGCAAAGAAAGCTGCTCGCCATATGATTTTAAGGCTTCTCCTTTTACCAGGACTCCTGTCTTTTCCATATCCCACAGCGTATATACCAGCGGCATTTCCACCTCTTCGTACAGCTTTTTCATTCCCATCTGTTCCAGTTTTTCGATCACTTTTTCTCTTGAAGCTCTGGCTGTGTATGCCTGCAGACACGCACAGTCAATCACTTTCTGTTTCTCTTCCTCCCACACCTGACTGCTGGTGCGCTTGCCGAACAGTTCTGTCTTAGATGGAAAAATCTCTGTCAGATATTCTCTTGCCACATCTTCATATGGATACGTCTCTTTTAATGGATTGATCAGATATGATGCAACCTCTAAATCTGCAATATTTCCCTTTTCCCTTTTCACTCCGTCCAGAAAAAACAGCTGTTGTTTCAAAGCAAACGTTGTGGCATATGACACGTTCTCCAGCAGACGGCACATTTTTGTCTGCAGATAGGCCGAAGTTACAAAGCCTTGAACCGGAATATAATACGTCTCTTCTTCTGAGAGAGACAGCGCGCATCCAAGCAGTTCCTTTCCCTCTGTTTCAAGAAAAAATCCAATTTCTGCCTTGTTTTCTCCTGCCTCAAAAATTGCCTCCGCTTCTGACAGTTCTGATACTTCTATGAATTCTTTTTTATAGGCACTTTCCTTTACTTCACTGGAAAAACGAGATAAAAGATTTTTAAATTCCAGCTCCTGAAACATCTCAAATGCCTGTTTTGTAAAGAGTTCTTCGATTCTCACCTGATCCATCGTAAAATCTACCGGGCTGTCCGTGTTGATCGTTGCCAGTGTCTTGCTCAGCTTTGCCTGCTCAAAGTATGTTCTAAGCGCTTCTCTTGCTTTGTTCGGTTTGATTTCCTCCAGATGTTCATACGCATTCTCCACACTGCCATATTCCCTGATCAGCTTTGTCGCTGTCTTTGTTCCGATTCCCGGAACACCTGGAATATTATCTGAAGTATCCCCCATCAGAGCCTTCACTTCTATGATCTGTTCTGGCGTAACTTCACATTTTTCCAGAACATCTTTCGCATAGTAATCCTCAATCTCTGTCCCGCTTTTCTTTGTCTTTGGAATCCGAATCTTGATATGTTCCGAAGCAATCTGCAAAAGATCTCGATCTCCTGAGATCAGAGAAACCTCATATCCTTCTCTCTCCATTTTTTTTGCTGTCGTTCCAAGCAAATCATCCGCCTCATATCCCTGTGCTTCCATTGTATAGATATTCATCGCATGAAGTACCTTTTTTAAAACCGGTATCTGTTCTCTCAATTCCGGCGGCATTCCTTTTCTGTTTCCTTTATAGTCTTTATATAATTCATGCCGAAAAGTCGGAAATTTCAAATCAAAAGCAATCGCCATATACTGTGGCTTTTCTTCGTCCAGAATTTTCAACATGATATTTAAAAATCCGTAAATTCCATTTGTGTGAAGTCCTTCTGAATTGCTCAAATCCGGAAGGCCGTAAAATGCTCTGTTTACAATACTGTTTCCGTCAAATAATACGATCTTTTCTTTCATTTTTTCCTCCATGCTGCATTTTCGGATATTGCCTCATACCTTTTTTTCAATCGCCGGTATTCGGCTGCGTGTATCTTTTATTTTATCCTTACCCATTGAACAGAAAGCCATACAGCCATGTCTCCTCTATTCCGCCAAATTTCAAATTTTGTATCTGTGTAAAAATTATGAAGCAAAGCAAAAGCTCAGCAATTAAAATAAATCCATATTGCCAAGAACGTTTTAATTTCCACTTTCTTACTGTTCTTTCTGCCTCGCGCAAATCTTCTTCCAACATTCCTTTGATATCATAGGAAACAAGTTCTTCTGAATCCAGTCTCTGCATTGCAAAGTGAATAATATAATAAATTTCTAATTCTTCATAACATTCTCTGCATCCTCTGATGTGATGCAGAAAATCATCCAGAATCTCCCCGCCCAGTTCACGATTCAAATAATCCATCACAAGGCTCTGTGTCTCTTTACAATTCATATCATCACCTATTTCTATCGATGTTTCCTTCTGTCTCTGTCCTCTATTCTGACAAAGCAGATCAGGAATTCATTTTGCTTTCTTAAGACTATCATTTTCATATCAGAAAGTCAAACGCAAACTGTCCAACCTGCTCTCTCCCGCTTGATTTTTTCTGTTTCTTCATTTATTCTAAAAAGAAAAAGGCAGATGCTTCTTTTGTCAGCATATGCCGGAAAGGTTTATTTATCATGAATTGTTATCAAATCACTGCCTGGTGCAGCCACTTTATCTCCAATCATGTCAGACAAGGAGACTTATGTATCGACGCGACAATGGGCAATGGAAATGACACGGAACTTTTATGCTGTCTTGTCGGTGAAACGGGTCATGTTCATGCCTTCGATATCCAGGAAATGGCCATGGAACATACGAGAAAAAGACTGGAATCCTCCAGCCTTCTGTCTCGCTGCACACTTCACCTCGTCTCCCATACAGAGATGGACCAGTACTGCGCTCCTGAAAGTGTACGCTGTATCGTCTTTAATTTTGGCTATCTGCCTTGCGCAGACCATTCTATCTGTACGCAGCCGGACTCCAGCATTGCTGCAATCAAGATGGGACTTTCTCTTTTGCAGAAAAACGGTCTGATGAGTCTTTGCATCTACAGCGGAGGAGATACTGGATTTAAAGAACGCGATGCCATTCTGTCTTTTTTAAAAACACTTGACCCGAAAAAGTATCTTGTCATTTTATCACAGTATTATAACCGTCCAAATCATCCGCCGATTCCTGCCATGATTTTAAAGCTTTAAGCTTTTGGGGGAAATCTTTTTCTTTCTCGCGATCTGAATATTCATTTTTCCAGCATACGTCCGAAACAGCAAGGATAGTAAGATGAAAAGAATGCCTGTAAAGAAAAGATACCATTTTTCTGTGAAACTCCCTGCTGACATTGAATTTAAGTACCATTTTCCAAGATATTTTTTGCCGTTCCCCATATTTATCACATAATATAGCATCGGTATCATATAAGCGAGCGGCATTGCATTTGAAACAGAAAATATAAGCATCCCCATTCCTCCCAGAAAGATCATGCCTGCTGCTGTGCCTGCAAAATATTTCCAGAAAGGAAATATGCCTCCTCTCCATTTAAAAAGCAGCAATACAGCAGCTTCCAGCAAAAGCATCAAAAACAGAGACTGAAAAAAACGGATCAGACAGACAATACCAGCAGACATTCGTTTTGTATCCAGCAAATTTCGGATTGCAAGATCTTGGTCTGGCAGAAATACAGGAACAAAACAGATAATTCCCAGAAAAATAACATAAACTTCTAATACTTTTGCCGCTGAAATCTCATCCAGCCCATTGATATCAAAAAAGAAAGGCATCAACAGGCAGAAAAGGATGGCTCCTGCCGCATGATATCTCAGATTTTTCCTCCAGTTGACGTTCAGAATCTCAATGATATTTTCCACTTTTTCCCCACCGTCCTTTTCTTTTTTTATCATAAATGAGAATTACTGCTGCAATCAAAAGGATACTAAGTCCTGTATAAAAAATCCGATTGGCTGCCAGCTCAGGAAAGATCGCTTCATAAATTCCTCTCTGACCTAAAGAATTAAATCGGGGAATCAGATTCCATCCGACGCTTCCTGTCAGTTGATAAGCAGATTGAAGCAGAGAAATCAGCCAGTACATTCCCATTACCAGAATACTAAAAGCGCCTCCCGCCAGTTCCGTGAAGAAAAACCCTGCTGAGACAGAAAACAGAACGCTCGGCAGAAGCCATCCTGCCAAATATTCTCCATAGAGCAACATATCACCTGATACCCCCAAAGCTTTTGCAACATAGGAAGCCTGCATAGCCGGAGAAATTGAGAGAATCAAAACAGGAATCATCGCTGCTGTCACAATGGCGAGATAGCGTGTCAGAATCAATCCTGCCGAAGAAATTTTCTTGGATGCGACTACTTCCTGCGCTTTTGCTCTCTTATCACGCACTGCTCTCGTCACGGCAAGAAAGACTGGCAGAATGGCCAGCAAAATCCCGAAATAGTCGCAAAACAATCTGGCATATGCTCCGCTCACTTTATCCTTTTCTATGATTTTTTCATATTCCTCTTTTGCCTGTTCATATGACATTTCTTCCTTTGCCTCGCTCTTGATTCGCTGCTCTGAAAATCTGCTTTGGCCTCCGAGCATCGCATCAATTTTTTTCATCTCTTCCAGAAATGTTTCATAGGAAACTGTTTCTGCTGGCATAATCTTGAACGAATCTACTTCCCATATATGTTCTGCACTTTTTCCTTCCATTGCCTTTGTGACTTTTTCTTCATAGGAATTACGTTCTTTTTCCAGTTCTTCTATTGTCTGTCCAGTCAGCCTCTCAAGGGTTTCTTTTACCAGCTCCTGTTCTTCTTCATCCGTCTGAACATTTTTATGAAATCCAAGGGGATATGTGGGATAACTGTTTCTTTGATAACTGTAGAACAACTCCGTCAGAGCGCATTCCATCCTTACATCTTCATCATTGCTGAGCATCTCCCCATATTTTTTCTGTCCGGGCTGTGGTTTTGAAATTCCTTCTATATCCTGAAGCTGTGTCACAAAAAATAAAATGAAACAACAGACATACAGCACATACGTCATACTTTTCATATTTTGCCGGCATTCTTTCCAAAATAGCTGCCAATACACATTCTCACCTCATCTCTTTCTTATGAATGAAATATAAATACGCATCCTCTACATTCGGAGCACATTTTTCTGCATTCAAAAACGGAAGCCATTGTCTGTCTTCCGCAATGAAGCGGATCTGTACTTTCTGTCCCTGACTGACCATTCCCGTCACAAAATAATGACTTTTTACTTTTTCCAGTTCAATCCTTGAAACTTCCGCTTGAAAAATCACCTCTCTGGCCCCTTCTAAAAGCTGTGTCACCGTTCCGTCGTATAAAAGATTTCCCTCTTTCAATATGGCAATTTTTTCGCATGTCGCCTCAATATCCCCCACAATATGCGTTGACAGCAACACAATACGCTCCTGCGCCACTTCGCATAAAAGATTTCGGAAACGTACTCTTTCCTCTGGGTCCAGCCCTGCTGTCGGCTCATCTACAATCAGCACACGCGGATTGTGAATCAGTGCCTGTGCAATTCCCATTCGTCTCTTCATTCCGCCTGACAGTGCTTTGATTTTCTTTTTCGCACAGTCATCTAAATTGACTTTCTTCAAAAGTTCCATAATGCGCTCTCTTCTCTGTCCCTTTTGTATGCCTGACAAGACAGCCAGATAATCCATACCTTCATAGACGCTCATCGTTCCGTACATGGAAAATTCCTGCGGCAGATATCCGACCATGCTGCGGATTTCCTTGCTTTTTTCAATCGGTATGCCGCACATTGTAATCTTTCCGCTTGTCTTTGGCAAAAGAGAAGTCAAAACCTTCATCATCGTCGTCTTTCCAGCTCCGTTTGGTCCAAGCAGACCGAACATTCCGCTCTCTATCGTCAAATCAATATGATTCAGTGCTCTTTTGTTTCCATAGTCTTTACAGACATCTTCCAACACAATTTTCGTATCCATCTGCATTTCTCCTTTCTCTTTCTATCAGTTTAAACCAAAAATCTCTATATTTTGTCTATATACTTTTTTTGGTGGTACTTAGACAGTGTCCCATTTTTCTATTTCCCGACGTCCTGCGTCTTTTCTGGACAATCTCATCTATGATAATAGAAAAGGAGGCACAGACGATTGCTCCGCCTTCTATGCTGTTGGAAAGCTCCAATTCTCCACCATGCTTTTTACATAAGATTTTGCAGATGCTCAGCCCCAGACCATAGTGTGTTCCCTCCCCCTTTTTCTGCGGATCTGTATAGTACGGTCTCATTGCCTGATAAAATTCTTCCTGGCAAAATCCTCTTCCATCATCCTTCACATATAAAAATAAAAATTCTTCCTGTATCTCAAACTGGATTTCTATTTTATTTTTCGCATAGCGCAGTGCATTGGATAAAAGATTCTCCAGCACTTCCAAAACAATATTTTCATCAAAGTATCCGCATTGCTGCGGATGTGCTGCCGTTTTTACTTCAATTTGAATGTTTCTTGCCTGTTCCAGTCCTTTTCCTGTCTGTCGAATCTTTTGTTCCAAATCTTTCAGTGAAATATTTTCTTTCTTAAGCTCTATTGTCTCGATGGAATGAATATCTTTCATCGTTTCTGTAAAATTTTTCAGCCGTTTTACTTGCCGATCCATACAGTGAAGCGTTTCCATCAGCTTCTCCTGTGAAATTTTACCTTTTGGATAAAATTGCAGCAGCATCTCTGTATATCCCTGCATCACAGTCAACGGTGTCCTCAGATCATGGGCAAATGCCGCATTTAAATTTCTCTGCTGTTCCATCATTTCCCACATATCTTTTTTATTTTCGATCAGTCTTTTTCTCATTTTTTCGATTGCTTCGCACGCTTTTCCCATCTCATCCTGCGTCTCCCACTCGCATGGCATACTCAAATCGTTTTTTCCAATATAATCTGCTTCTTCTATCATCTTTTCCAGAGGCTCTTTTAACTTATTCTGATAGTAAAAATGAGACGCAATACATACTCCTGCTACAGGATATGTAACAACCAGAATGATGGTAATCAAATGGAGCACACCGACGATGGCAAACGCCTTCGGTGTCGGTTCACTTGAAGAAACCGTGACGACCCTGCCAATTTCTTCTATATACTTTGGATATGTAACGTCATATGTATTCTGATTAAAAATAATATTTTCCCATTCTCCTAAAATTGTAAATGTCAGCGCATATGCTAAAAGCGTTCCTAAAATTGCTGCTGTCATATAATACCACAGGCTTCTTCTAAGCGATGTTTTCTGAAATCGTCCTGCCGCTTTTTCCAGTATACTGTCTATCCAATCCATCGATATCCCACTCCCCATACGGTCTCAATCAAGGACTGCTGCTCATACTTACCCATCTTTTCTCGAATCCTTCTAATATGTTCTGTGATGCTGTTGCTGTCTCCATCCTTTTCATATCCCCAAAGTTTTTCATAAATTGCTTCTTTGCTGAAAATCTGCCCTTTGTTCATACTCAAAAGTTCTAAGATATTAAATTCTGTCTTTGTCAAAATAACTTCCTGATCTGCAAAATATAATTTCCTCTCCCCATAACGAATCACAAAATTTCCGCAGAATCGAAGTTCTTCTTTTCCTTTTTGACGGGCTTCTCTTCTCAGATGCGCCTCAATCCTGGCGCTTAATTCCGCCAGGCTAAATGGCTTCATGATATAATCATCTCCTCCGCATTTTAGCCCGTTTATACAGTCTTGTTCCCCTACCTTTGCTGTTAAAAATAAAATCGGGCAATCTACAAAATCACGGATTTTTCTGCACACCTCCAATCCATCCATATCTGGCATATTGATATCCAGTAAAATCAAATCCGGCTGGATTGCAATCTTTTCCAATGTCTCTCTTCCATTTTTGGCTGTATATACAAGATATTCTTCCATTTCCAAATAATCTTTAACCATTCTTAAAATGTCTTCCTCATCATCTGCCAGCAAAATCTTTCCCTGCATTTCGATGTCTCCTTTCTATTGCACTATGTCTGCTGTCAATATCTCTGCAAACGAATTGTCTTCTTCTTTTTCTTTTTATCAAAAAATTCTCTATTTTTTCTCAAGATATTTCTTCAACAAAAAAACTGTGAGGATAACGAAATGTGGATGTCGTCATTCTCACAGTTTTCTAAAATCAGAATTTTTTATATGCTGTCTTTTCTGACAGATGTTATTTCTTTTTTTCTTTAAATCAGAATTCTACGCGAATTGCTCCTGCGTTGCGGATGCGCATTTTGTAAACATTTTCTTTTCCCATATGTTTTTCCATATAAGATACATATCCGTCTGTGTCAGCATGTGGGACAAGAGCCATAATAACGCCTGCAAATCCGCCTCCATGGACACGGCATACGCCTCTTCCCAATCTCTTTAAGTATACCTCTGTCAGAGCCAGTGCAACGGTTACTGGCTGCTCTTTATGCTCTCCTGCCGGATAGCAGTTCTGAAGATATTTCCAGGAAGAGTTTCCGGATTCTGTGATTACATTCAGGAAAGAAGCATAATCTTTTTCTTTAATTGCTTTCACTGCCACATCTACTCTGTCGTCTTCGGTCAGGAAATGGATTGCTCGAAGCGCTGCTCTGTCGCCTGCGAATTTGCGAACTTCTGTCATATTGTCGATCACTTCATCCAGTGTACACTCACGCAGCACTTCTTTTCCAAAATACTGTGCCACTTTTTTCATCTCAATCGGAACAGAAGAATATTCCTCGCTCAGATCTGCGTGACCTTTTCCTGTGTTGACAATGACAAGGTCATGTCCCAGTTCATCAAAGTCAAATGCCAGTTTTTCCAGCACCGGATTTGCCTGATCTTTAAAATCAATCGTCACAATTCCGCCTGCTGCACATGCCATCTGATCCAGCAGACCAGACTGCTTATTCCAGAAGTTGTTCTCTGCATATTTTCCAATCTGCGCATATTCTGAAATGTCAAGTGTTCCATCGTTGAACAGATAATTTACGATTGTACAGATCAGCATCTCAAAAGAAGCGGAAGAGCTGACTCCTGCTGCTCCAATTACATTTGTTGTAGTATATACGTTGAATCCGCCAATCTTATGACCGCGTTTTTTAAATCCGTCCAGAATTCCTTTTAAAAGAGGGCCGGTTCCGCTTGTTGCATTTGTGCGCTCCAGATCATCCAATGAGATCGTCATATCCTGATGATATGTTGCGCTGATCATGCGAATCTGATCGCTGTTATTTTTTCCAGCTGCTGCAATCGTATCAAGATGGATACTTCCTGCCAGAATTTTTCCGGAGTTATGGTCTGTATGGTTTCCGCTGATTTCCGTTCTTCCAGGTGCAGAGAAAAATTCAAATGATTCATCTGCAAAATAGTTTTTATAGCCTTCTGCCAGGTCTTCATATCTCTTTAAATTTTCTGCTGCGCAGGACTCTCCATAAATTTCTGCCATCTTCTGCATTCCGTTTTCTTTTAATACCTGAACTGCCTGTTCGTACTTCATAAAAATCCCCTTTCTTTTTATCCTTGTTTTTTTCCTTTTATATAATTATAATATGACTGAGGTGCAAAATTCAACAAATATATTCGTATATTTTATAACTATATTGAGGTTTTTATGCAAATTCACACAAATAACAATCAAAAAGAATTAAAATCGCATGGTGACTATACTTTTCCCTTAAATTTAAGCGATGAACGACTTTCCGCCTATGAATCCGGTTCCTTTTTATGGCACTGGCATACGGAAATTGAGCTCACTCTCGTTTTAGAAGGAACCATCCTGTATCAGATCAACGATACCACTTACTTACTTCGCAAAGGAGATGCTCTTTTCTGCAATGCAAATACCCTGCACACCGGTCATATGGATCATGGGCAGGATTGTCTTTATTTTTCCGTCACCTTTCATCCCCGCCTGTTGTACGGCTTTGAAAACAGTCTTCTCTACACTCGCTATGTCCGGACAATCTGCGAAGATTCTGCCTTTCCGTCTCTTCGCTTTTGCGCTGACATTCCGTGGCAGAAAAATGTAATCGACACGCTGTATCAAATCTATACCATTCACCATGAAGATGTGCCTGCCAAAGAATTAAAGCTTCAGATTCTTCTGCTTCAAATCTGGGATGAAATCTTTGAACATCGCCAGACGGTTTCTGCTTCTTTTCATCCTGTAAATAAACAGATTGAACGAATCCGTACGATTCTTTCCTACATCCATGCGCATTATATGGAAAAGATCACGCTGGATGATATCGCCTCTTCCATCAATCTGTGCAAGAGCGAATGCTGTCGTGTATTTAAGAATCAGATGAAAGAATCTCTGTTCAATTACCTGCTTCACTTCCGCATTGAACAGAGTCTTCCCCTTTTAAGCAATACGGATCAAAGTATAACCGAGATTGCAGAAAAGACCGGTTTTTCTAACCCCTGCTATTTTACAAAAATTTTCCGAAAACATAAAGGCTGTTCTCCAACCCAGTATCGAAAAAAATATGGATCTGACTCCTTTATTTCTCCTTTTTCAGATACCGGCGCAGTACCACAAAAAACCATGCTGGAAGAATGATGCCTTTTAAAATACTGGAAATGCTGATACTCCACCATACACCATTCAGTCCTAAGGCAGTCTCTGACAGGACAAGCGCCATCGGAATACGGAGCAGATTGAGTACGACTCCCTCCACGGCAGGCGGAAACGTTTTTCCAAGTCCCTGAAAAGCTCCCGCCGTCGTAATTTCCGTACACATAAAAAGCTGCGAGACTCCCAAAATTCTCAGATAATCCACTCCCATAGGGAGCACATCCGGCTCCTGAATAAAAATTCGGAAAAATACCTGCGGGAAGAAAATAAGCGCCACACTCGTGACAATTCCCCAGACTGTCATAAGTCGAATAGCTGTATAATATCCTTTTTTGATTCGGTCCTTTTTATTGGCTCCATAATTCTGCGCAATAAATGCATTGACTGCGCTCGCAAATCCCTCCGCCGTCATCCAGGAAATGGATTCGATCTGACTTCCTACTTTCTGCACTGCCACAGCCGCATCGCCCCATCCGGCAATCAAACGTGCAATAATCATTGAAATACTGGAAAATAACATATTTTGAGCTGCGATTGGGGTTCCCAGTTTTACCATATCTATAATGTATGCTTTCTTTGCCGGAATAAAGATCCGAATTTTAAAAAAGACATACTGTTCTTTGCAGATCACGAAAATATAAACGGCAAATACTAAAAATTGTGCAAACAGAGTTGCTGCCGCTGCACCTGCCACATTCATTTTTGGAAATAGTCCCCATCCGAAAATCAAGACAGGATCTAAGATAATATTTACGGCAAGACCAATAATATTTGCCGTAAATGTCACCATACTGTTGCCCATGGCTGTAAAAATTCCTGTAAAAATCAAATTTAAAAAATTAAAAAGGACGCCTCCTCCGGTGATGATCAGATAAATCTGTGCATCAGAGATCACTTCTTCATGATTTAACTGAAAGAAAGAAATCAGACCTTTTGGAAAAATAAGACAGATCAGTCCAAAAAGGATGCCAAATACAATTCCCATCTGGATTGCTCCTTTTGCATATTCCGCAGCCCTGTCCTCTTTTCCTGATCCGAGCGCCTGTCCTACTTTTACCTGTCCTCCCATCCGAGGAATTGTTGCGAGTCCCGATGCCAACCACAAATACATTCCGGCTGCCCCTACTGCCGCTACAGCATTGCTTCCGATCTTTCCAATCCAGATCATATCCGTCAGATTATATGCCATCTGAATCAGCGAAGTTCCCATAATCGGAATCGCCAGTCTCGTCAGTGATCCGGCGATTGATCCTTTTAATAAATCTACATTCTTTTTCATCTCTCTGCCTTTCAAACAACTGCCGTGCAGGCAGATTGTTTTTCTTTTTTTATCTATTCTGCGCAATATATCTTTTATTTTTTCTCGAAACAAAATACTCCTCCTGTTACCTTGAGAGGCGCAAGGAGGAGTTTCTGTCATATTTTATGAAAAAATCGTTTTATATACATTTATAAATCCGCTGATTGTCACAATCAGTACTAAAATTGGAGTGATAAATCTGACGCAGAAAATCCAGATCTTTTTCCATTTAAAGATAATTCCTTCCTGCTCAATCTCTTCCACCAGATATTTCGGACTCCATTTCCATCCGATATAGTAGCACATGAATAATCCTCCTAGCGGAAGCAGAATATTATCTGTAATCATTCCAATAAAGTCAAATACGCTGTAATTTAAAATCGTCACATCGCCAAGTACGCCAAAAGATAAAGCGCTTGGGATACCAATCAGGAATATTAAAATTCCTGTCACAATTACGGTCTTTTTTCGTCCAAATTTCCATTTTTCCAGCGCATAGGAGACAGATACCTCCAAAAGAGCAATCGCACTTGTCAAAGCCGCTAAAAAGATCAGAATGAAAAATGCGATGGCGAAAAAGCCTCCTCCGGTGATGGAAGAAAAAACTTTTGGCAATGTTCCAAAAATCAGTCCCGGTCCCTGTGCTGGTTCCAGTCCAAATGCAAATACAGCCGGAAAAATAGCAATTCCCGCCATAACAGCTACCATCGTGTCCAGTACTGCCACTTTGATACAGCTTCCCGGAATACTTTCTTTTTTATTCAGATAGCTTCCATAAGTTACTGTGATTCCCATGCAGAGACTTAAAGAGTAAAATACCTGGCCAAGAGCTGCATTGATGGATTCCAGATGAAAAGATTCCATATTCGGCTTAAAGATAAAGGCAAGTCCTTCGGATGCCCCTGGAAGCGTCACGCTTCGCACAATAACGACGATCAGCAGAACAAACAGCATCGGCATCATAAAAGTGCTTGCTTTCTCAATTCCTTTGATTCCATACAGACAGATCGCTACTGTCAGAAACATAAAAATTCCATGCCATACAATCGGTTCCCAGGAGCTTCCTATAAACGCATTAAAATCGGCCGGCGCCTGAAGTGTTGTCAGATAGCTGAAAAAATATTTTAAGATCCATCCTCCAATTACGCTGTAATAGGATAAAATCAAAAATGCTGCCAGCACGCCAAAGATGCCGACTATTTTTGCGTGAGGATGAATATCCTCATATGCATGGACAGGATTGTGTCTTGTCTTTCTTCCCAGAGACATTTCTGTAATCATAACAGGGATTCCTAAAATAACAATAAAGAATAAATACGCAATTAAAAATGGAAATCCTCCGTTTCTTCCCATAAGATACGGGAATTTCCAGAGGTTTCCAAGACCAATCGCCGCGCCTGCTGTGGCAAGGATAAAACCTATTTTGCTGGTCCATTGATTGTGGTGTTTCATAGTTTCCTCCCATTATTTTTTTTCTTAGTATAGCACAAATGTCGAAAAGGAGAAACTACTATTTTTTGTATTTTTTTATTTTTTACATTATTTTTTTACATTTTATTCACTTTTTCTTTATCGGATGTATGTGATTATACTCTTCCAAAGCCATTCGCACTAACTCTGAATCAGTTGGATAAGGAACAATCTCCGTCCCGATTTTTTGATGCCCTTCATTTCCTTTTCCTAAAACGAGCAAAACCGTCTTTCCTTTTATTTCTCTCACTGCCTGAAACACTGCTTCTTTTCGATCTTCCACGCAGATGCAGGCACATCCTGTTGTCTCCACATGAGGGCGAATGTCATCAAAAATCTTTTCAATCGGTTCAGTTCCCGGATCATCTGCCGTCAGATAGACGGTATGTGAAAACAGACCTGCAATCATTCCGAGTTCTCGCCTTCTGTTATATGCCTTTTGTCCCGGACAGCCGAACACCGTCACAATTCTTTCGCCGGAATGTTCCTGAAACACAGAATCAAACAATTTTTCAAAACTTAATCTGTTGTGCGCATAGTCTACAATCACAGTAATCTTTTTGTCATTGCTTTTGTATTCTTCCATTCTGCCGCTTACTTTGACATTTGCAAGCGCTTTTTTCATAATCTCTGCCGGAACCCCATAGATATAAGCAGCCGCAATCGCAGCAGTCGCATTTTCCGCATTAAAATCTCCCTGCATACCGATATGGAATTCCTCATCAAATTGATCGCATTTCACGCGAAAAGAAAGACCGTCTCCGCAGTGGCGAACTGACATGAGCCGTACATCTGCTTCCTCTTTTTTTCCAAATGTTACAATCCGCTTGGCCAAGTGTGCAGCCTGACATACGCGTTTTTCATAATCGCAGTCCAGATTGATGCATGCGGTATCTACTTGTTTGAACAGAGACAGTTTTGACATAAAATAATCTTCAAAATCACCATGTTCCGCCGGACTGATATGGTCTTCTGAGATATTCAGGAAAATTCCAACATCATATTGTACTTTTCGGATTCTCTGGTATTTCAAAGCCTGGCTGGATACTTCCATTGTCAGATAAGAAATTCCTGCATCCTGCGCATTCCGGATATGGCGATGCAGTTCCAAAGCCTCCGGCGTCGTCAGAACAGATGGTTTTCTCTCTTTTCCATCATAAATTTCTATTGTGGAAAGAATCGCTGTCTCAGCATGATTTCGGCTCTCTTCAAAGCAATCTAAAATAGCCTTTAAATAATAAGAAGTCGTTGTCTTTCCTTTCGTCCCAGTGATTCCTGTCAGATGCAGATCTTTGCTTTTATTGCACGTCCCGTAAAATTTTGCTGCAAGAATCGGCATCACTCTTCGGATATCCTTTACTAAAATCCATGCGCTCTTTTCTTTTGTCTGATATCCAATCTCGCTGATATATGCACTGCATCCCTTTTTCAGCGCTGATTCGAGATATTCTTCAGAAAAATTGGCGCCCTTACAGACAAACAGACCGCCTTTTTTCGCTTCCCTTGAATCATACATAATCGAAGTAACCGGCGTTTCTTCCTGACCATTCAGGTCATAGGATACCACCATGTCTGCCCTCTTTAACTCTTCTAAATATTCCCATAACTTCATCTTCATCCTTATTGTTCCTTCCATCTCTGTTGTTGAACAAACTTTTTCCTTCATTTATCTTTTAAACCCTGATCTGTCCTTTACAATTTCAGTCCAGAGTATAATATGATTGATTATATCATATTCTGTCGTATTTGTGAATCGTACTTCTGTTTTCTGTTTTTACTGCTTTTTTAATTTTTTTCATAAGTATTAGACTTCTATAGAGCATAAAAGGTTTCCTCCATTTTTTTAATTTTTTCTTAAAATCATTTTTTCTGTCTCATAAATATTTTCTAAACTTTTTAAATTTCATTTACTTGTTTTTTTTCTATGATATAATGAAACAAATAGCCTTTATTTTTTTATAAAAAGTAACAAATAAACTCAGAAAGAAGGTACTCTATATGGATTTCAAATCTATTAAAAAATGGCTTCTCTGCATTACATACGGTCTCGTTCTGTTTTTCTTGTTGTACCGTTTTAATGATGTAGTGCAATTTGCCAAAACAGGAATCAGTATTCTATTTCCTTTTCTGATCGGCTGTTTTCTTGCTTTCATTCTCAATCTTCCGATGAGAGCGATCGAAGGAAAACTGCCTGCAAAGCTGGGACGGTGGAGACGTCCGATCAGTCTGGTTCTCACACTTCTCCTCTTTGTAAGTGTATTTTTTATCACAGTCAGTATGGTCGTCCCAGCGCTTACGGATACCTTCCAGCATATTGCTGCATCCATTCCTGCCTTTGTGGACCGCATCATCGTTTTGCTGGAAGAAAACAATATCAGCTCCAGCTTTTTTGAAAGTACATGGATTACTGATATTTTGGAGAAACTTGATTCTGAACTTGTCAGTCTGATCAGCAATCTTTCAGCCGGCCTTATTTCTTCTACCATCGGTATTATCAGTTTTTTTATTCAATTTTTTACAACTGCTGCTATCGCCCTGGTGTTTGCTGTCTATATTCTGTTTTCCAAAGAAACTCTGGTGCGCCAGTTAAAAATGCTTTTATTTGCTCATTTTCCAAAAAATTTTGCAAGACGCACTGTAAAAGTTGCCCGACTGACACAGAATACCTTTTCCAATTTTTTCAGCGGACAGTTTGTGGAGGCATGTATCCTTGGAACCATGTTTGTGATTTCCATGAGTATTTTCAAAATACCATATGCCATTCTGATCGGTCTGTTGATTGCTCTGACTGCGCTGATTCCAATTTTTGGAGCATTTATCGGATGTATCACGGGTGTTCTTCTGATTATAATTGAAAGTCCTTTAAAGGCAGTCCTTTTTATCATTCTGTTTTTTGTTTTACAGCAGCTCGAGGGAAATTTAATCTATCCAAAAGTGGTCGGAAATTCTGTCGGTCTGCCGTCAATCTGGGTTCTTGTCGCAGTGACAACGGGCGGAAATCTTTTTGGAATTGCAGGAATGCTTTTCTTCATTCCTATCTTTTCCGTTGTCTATAATCTCTTAAGAGAAAGTACATGGAAACAGCTCAGTCTCAAAAAGTTTTGCCCAAAAGACGAAAACATCTAGTAAAGGAGTGTTATTTTATGAGTCAAACGCTTTATTTTAACGGAACAGTCTTAACAATGGAACATCCGCTCTCTGCGGAGAGCGTTCTCACAGAAAACGGAAAGATTCTTTTGGTTGGGAATCAAAAGGATCTTCAAGCTGCTGCTGATAATGATGTCACTTATTTTGACTTGCAAGGCCAGACTATGATGCCTGCTTTTCTCGATGCACACAGTCATTTTTCTGGATATGCGACTTCACTTTTGCAAGTTCCTTTGGATGAGTGTACTTCCGCTGAAGAAATTATCGAACGGATACAGAATTTTATTTCTTCCTCTTCTCTGAGCGAAGGTCAGTGGATTACCTGTAAAGGATATGATCACAACCAGCTTCCAGGCCATCAGCATATCAGCCGTTTTGTCCTGGACAAAGCTTCCGCTTCCCATCCGATTGTTGTTCATCATAAATCGGGGCATCTCGGTGTCTTTAACAGCTGTGCGCTTTCTCGTCTTGGAATCACAGAAAATACTCCTGTGCCGGAGGGTGGAATGATTGAACAAAAAGATGGCGTTTTGACAGGCTATATGGAAGAAAATGCGTTTCTGCAAGTTCTCCCTTCTGTTCCTATGCCATCTGCCTCTGCTCTTATAGATGCTTTTTCCAAGGCTCAAAAGCAGTACGCTTCCTACGGCATTACAACCGTTCAGGAAGGCATGTTGCCAGATTCTCTTGTCCCTCTGTATCAGACCCTCCTTTCCGATCATCTTTTCTATCTGGATGTTGTCGGGTATGCAGATGCAAAAAACAGCGAAAAAATCTGCGCCTGCTTCCCCTCTCATCTCCGCCGATATGAAGATCATTTTAAAATTGGAGGATATAAAATTTTTCTGGATGGTTCACCTCAGGCTCGCACAGCCTGGATGCGCACTCCTTATCCTGATTCAGATGGTTACTGCGGTTATCCTACGATATCACAAGAAGACGTTTTTTCTGCTCTTGAAAAAGCCTGGAAAAACGGGATGCAGCTTTTGGCTCACTGCAATGGAGATGCTGCCTGTGCACAGTATCTCTCCTGCATCGATACTTTTGAGAAAAAACATCTTCCTTTCAGAGAGCTTCGTCCAGTCATGATTCATTCTCAGTTTTTAGATTACGATCAGCTTGATCTCGTTAAAAAGCTCGGCGTGATTCCTTCTTTTTTTGCTGCACATGTATACCACTGGGGTGACACGCACATTAAGAATTTTGGATTTTCACGCGCATCGCGTATCAGCCCTGCTGCATCTGCACTGAAAAAAGAGATCTTATTTACGTTCCATCAGGACGCCCCTGTCATTGAGCCAGATATGATCGAGACCATCTGGTGTGCTGCAAACAGAAAAACGAAAGATGGAATTTTGCTCGGCGCCCAGGAACAGCTCTCTGTTCAGGAAGCTTTAAAAGCTGTCACCATAAACGCGGCATATCAGTATTTTGAAGAAGATCAAAAAGGAAGTAT
>JAUNDP010000025.1 GCA_030526005.1 Eubacteriales bacterium | reverse complement strand
CGTAATACGTTCCGTCCCCATAATACGTTCCGTCTCCACTGTATAATGTCTCACTTTCTGTTTCTGTCTCAGACTGGGCCTCAGCAGGCGTTGCTTCCTCTTTCTGAAATCTTATTTTTTTCGTATCTGATTTAAAATTTTCCATCCGCAGTGTTCCTGCCATACCATCCATATGTTTATAAATTCCTGCCAGATTTGTAATCTTATCTTCCAGATATTCATCTTGTCCCAGTTCTACAACTGCCTCTCCAAAGATCAGGGTCATATTGTGTTCTTCATCAAATTGAATTTCATCCGGCACTAAATTGCGTTCATTCAGCATCTGAGCCAGATCCAGCATTTCTTTGAGCGTCTCTTCATCTTCAATCGGGATCGTCTCATAAATCGCCGGCGTGCCGATCTCTATCCCCTTAATTTCTGGCACTCCTTCTTTTTTTTCCTCTGTGCATTGTAAAACGCATCCATTTTTATCAAAGTAGACATTCTGCCCATCTTTTTGTATGTATCCAATCTGTGTCTTTTCATACACCTGAATTCTTACACTTGACGGGGAGAGCAGAACAACATCGACTGCGCTGAAAAAAGGCATTGTATCATCTGGTTTTGAATTTCGATATTTCCATGTCAGATACAGCGAATTTGAAGTAAGAGCATCATTGATTATCATATCTTTTACTTCTTCTTCTGTAAAGAGAACATTTCCTGTCACCTCAACATCTCGAACCTGAAAAACCGCAATCAAAACGAGAAAGATAGCCAGCAGAATTCCTGCTGTAATCAATCCCAGTTTCCATTTCTCCCCTTTTCCTTTTTTCCCTTTGTTCTTTTCTCTTGTCATCTTTCTTACCCTCTTCTAATTTGTCTCTATGACTGCTCCCAGATTTCTCAAATCACCGCAGATGTCTTCATATCCTCGAAAGATAAAATGGCTGTCTTTTACTGTTGTCTTTCCTGCGGCGCCTACCCCGGCAATCATCAATGCAGCGCCTCCTCTCAATTCACACGCACGGACTTCTGTTCCATGCAGGCATTGTGTCCCTGTAATCCACGCTTCCTGACCAGCTGTGTCAATTTGGGCGCCCATTTTCTTTAATTGAGGAACAATCTGATAGCGATCTTCAAAAATATTTTCTATAATTCTGCTTTTTCCCCTTGCTCTGCACAAAACTGCCAGCAGCTGTGACTGAAGATCAGTTGGAAATCCAGGATATGGCTGTGTGGCAACTGCTCGAAGCGCTCTAGGTCTTTCTGGTGCGCTCATCACAATTTTGTCCTTCTCAATCTGCAGCTGTGCTCCCATAGATTCCAAAATTTTAAACTGTGCTGCCATCTGACAGACAGGAGCGCGCTCCAGAGAAATCATCCCCCCTGCGCTCATACATGCCATCAGATACGTCCCTGCCACAATTCTGTCCGACATCAGCACAAACTCGCTGTCTTTCAGTTTTTTAACCCCTTCGATCACAATGCAGGCTGTTCCTTCTCCCCTGATGTCTGCCCCTTTTTCTTTTAGGAAACGGCAAAGCTCTATAATTTCCGGCTCCTTCGCCGCATTAAAAATACGTGTTGTTCCTTCTGCCAAAACTGCGGCAAGAATGATATTTTCTGTCGTTCCGACGCTTGGAAAACGCAGCCGGATATCAGCGCCATGGATATTTTGTGCCTCGGCAAACAGTATTTCTTTCTCCTCCTCAATCCTAGCTCCCATTCTTTTTAAAGAATCAAGGTGGAGATCAATCGGCCGTTTTCCGATTGTACATCCTCCAGGCAGCGGAAGCGCAGCATTTCCCATTCTTCCAAGCAGGCTTCCCAGAAAAATAACGGAAGATCTCATCTGAGCCGCATACTCAGACGAGATCTCAGTATTTTGAATGGTTCCTGCAAAGATCTTCAGACTGCTTCCATGCCACTCTACGCTGCATCCCATTTCGAGTAAAATCTGTACGGTATTTTCTACATCCAGAATATGCGGACAGTTATGGATCACACTGATTCCGTCATGTAAAATCGCCGCCGCCAGAATCGGCAGCGCTGCATTTTTTGACCCCTGGACATACAGTTTGCCATGTAAAGGAATACCGCCCCTTACTGTGATATCTCCCAATCCGTCTCCCCCGTCCTTTTCCTAAGCCTCTGCGAGCTTATTAAAATCTATTTTATTATATGCAGGAAGATTTTTTTTGACACCGGCTGACTGACAGAGCAATTCCCATCTCTGCCATCAAAAACAAAATCGACGTCCCTCCGTAACTGATAAATGGAAGGGTGATTCCAGTATTTGGAATTGTATTTGTCACGACAGCGATGTTTAATATCACCTGAATGGCAATATGACCCATCGTTCCGGCTGCAATCAAAGATCCAAACAGATCGGGCGCATACGCCGCTACCACCATAAATCTCCAGATCAAAATCAAAAAGACCAGAATTAGAATACATGCGCCCACCAATCCCAGCTCTTCGCAGATAATAGAAAAAATCATGTCATTTTGTGCTTCCGGTACAAATCCTAGTTTCTGAATACTCTGGCCGATTCCTTTTCCAAACAGACCTCCTGAGCCGATTGCATACAACCCTTGAATGGTCTGATATCCCTTTTCATATTGTTCTGGATTTCTCCAGATTTTCAGACGGTCAAGACGATACGATTCCATGCTCAAAAAGACAGCGATGAAACCGATCCCCGTCACTGCAATCCAGATAAACGGAAGATAGCGCGGGTTTGAGACAAATACCAGAATTACTGCAATTCCAAGAATAATAATCGCTGTGCTTAAATTGTTTGTTCCAACTAAGGCAACAATAGGCAAAATCAAAATCATAACAAAGATCAGGGTTCCTAATCCTGTCTGTTTTTTCTTTCTGCTGCTCACAATATGGGCCAGAAACAAAATCACAGCTAATTTTGCAAACTCAGATGGCTGAAAAGACAAAGGACCAAGGGAAAGCCATCTTTTTGATCCATTATAAGAATCGCCAAAAAAGAGTACTGCTGTGGAGAGCAGAAGCGAACAGATATATCCGCTCACTGCAAATTTTTCAAAAATGTGATAGTCCATTCTTGAAATTCCACACATCAAAACTGCGCCCAGAATGGTCGCAAATAATTGTTTTTTAAAATAATAGGCAGTATCATGAAATTTGACCTGCCCATTATACGCGCTTGTACTATAGAGTGTGATTAGACCGAAGCTTATCAGAAATAAGATGACAAGCAGCATGGTCATATCCTGTTTCTTCCTTCGGCTCATAGTACCACCCCTTAGATCAGGCTTTAAAGCTTATTGACAATCTCCTTAAACATTTTTCCCCGCACTTCATAGTTTGGGAACATTCCCCAGCTTGCACACGCCGGTGAGAGCAATACAGCATCCCCCGGATTTGCTTTCTCTGCACAAATATGTACTGCCTCTTCTAAAGTTTCTGCAAATATGATATCGGAAAAGCCGCATTTTCTGGCTGTCTCCGCTATTTTTTCTCTTGTCTGTCCGATTAAAACCAAATATCTCACTTTTCCGTCGAACGCTTCAATCCACTCTTCATAAGAAGAATCTTTATCATATCCTCCTCCGATCAGGAGCGTCGGGCGATCCATCGCCTGAATCCCCTTGATTGCGGCATCCGGATTTGTTCCTTTTGAGTCGTTATAGTATACAACCCCATTCTTCTCTGTCACATACTCAATTCTGTGTTCTACCGCCTGAAAATTTCTGATCACATATTGAATTTCAGGAAGCGGCACACCGTATGAAAGCGCCATTCCGACAGCAGCCATCACATTTTCATGATTGTGGCGTCCTGGAAGCTTCAGCTCTTTTACTGCGCAGATCTCGGTACTGTCTGAGCCGTTGCTGTAAACAATCTTTCCGTCTCTCAGATAGATACCTCTTTCTAGTGTACGCACACTGCTGAAAAATAGAACCTTACACCGCAAATTTTTCCCAAATTCTCTCAGGACTTCATCTTCATAGTTCAGCACACAGGTATCATCGGAACCCTGATTTTCTGTAATTCGTTCTTTCACTCGTATATATTCCTCCATCGTATGATGGCGGTTTAAATGATCCGGCGTGATATTTAAGATTGCGCTGATACACGGATGAAATTTTTCAATCGTCTCCAGCTGGAAACTGCTGATTTCAGCCACAGACACCGCCTCCGGCGTCATCTTAAGAGCAGCCTCTGTGTACGGTGTTCCAATATTTCCAACAATATATACTTCATCCTGATGATATTTCATGATCGCCCCTAAAAGGCTTGTCGTTGTCGTCTTTCCATTTGTTCCGGTGATCGCCAGCACATCGCCTTTTCCATTTTCATATGCAAGTTCTACCTCGCCCCAGATTTTGACGCCATGCTCTCTGATTCTGTTTACCACAGGCAAATCTGTCGGAACCCCCGGGCTGAGCACTGCCAGATCCAGCATATCAATCATTTCATCTTTCAGCTCTCCGATTACAATCTGTGCTTTGCTGTCCGGAGCAAGTCTGCCCCGTACCTCTTCTTCTTTTATATTTTCATTGCCGTCATACAGAATCGGCGATGCGCCCACCTTTTCCAGCAGATCAGCAGAACCGATTCCGCTGATTCCCGTTCCAAAGACAAGCACTTTTTTTTGTTTCCAATCCATACAATCCTCCTAACGGTAGGCAATCAGCCCTACCAGGCATAATATTGCTGTGACAACAGTAAAGACAGCGACCACTCTTGTCTCTGACCATCCGCACAGTTCAAAATGATGATGGATCGGAGCCATTTTAAACAGACGTTTTCCGCCTGTCTTTTTAAAGTATGTAACCTGAAGCATAACAGAAATGACTTCCACAAAGTAAACCAGTCCGATAATCGGGATAAAGAGCGGCATTTTCATCATATAGGCAGCTCCAACCACAAATCCTCCAAGGGCAAGCGATCCGGTGTCTCCCATAAATACCTGCGCCGGATGCACATTAAATAATAAAAAGCCAAGCAATGCTCCTGTGACAGCCGCTGTGATCGGAGTGATTCCCCCTTCGCTCACCAGAGAAATAACCGTGTAGAAAACGGCTACCATCGTCGTCACTCCTGTCGCCAGACCATCCAAACCATCTGTAAAGTTGACTCCATTGACAGTTCCGATTACTGCAACATAGGTCAAAGGAATGGCTCCCCATTTCAGATCAATCTCTTTTCCGCCGCTAAACGGTACAATCATCTTAAAAAGATCCGGCTCCATATTCAGCACATAAATCACAAAAATTGTTGTTATAATAAACTGTCCTGCCATCTTCTGCATCGGCATCAGTCCATCTGAACGTCTCAGCACAACTTTCAGATAATCATCCAGAAAACCGATAATTCCAAAGCCCAGGGTCAAAAACAGAACCGGAGCCACTTTTGGATAATCTTTCAGGAAAAACAGACAGGTTATCAGTATACTGATCAGAATGATCAGACCTCCCATCGTTGGAGTTCCTGCTTTCTTCAGATGGGACTGTACGCCCTCTTTACGTTCTGTCTGTCCGATTTTCAATTTCCGCAAAAATGGAATTACAAACGGACTCAGTCCGACACTGATTGCAAATGCTGCCAGCAGCGGAATTACAATATCTGTTCCTATCATCCTTTCACACCTCTTAAATTCTTTTGTTTTAACGTGAAAGCGCCTGTCTGCCAAAGCATTCCTGCACTCTCAGATTCGATTTTTAGTATAATTCTTTTTTCCTCATTAATCAACCTTTTTATTCACTTTCCGTCTCCTGTGCCATCGGATCACGCTCGATTCCAAGATAAGGGAAAATATTGGCAAAGATATCCCGGATCACAGGGGCTGCAATCGTTCCTCCGTAATATACTCCCTGTGGATTATGGATCACGCAGATTCCGATCACTTTCGGATCGTTGGCAGGCGCAAAACCTAAAAAGGAAGAGATATATTTGTTGGCGCTTCGCGGCAGTGTCTCGGATGTCGCTGTTTTTCCTCCGATATGGTATCCTGCGATGTAGGCATTTTTTCCTGATCCGCCGTCTACCACCTGTTCCAGAATCGTTCTCAGCGTCTTGGATGTCTCTTCTGATACAATATTCTCTGTCTTTTGATACTCCAGAATTTTTGTCTTTGTCTGATCGCTGCTCTGTATTTTCACACCAAAATGCGGGGTGATCCGTGTCCCTCCGTTGATCAGAGAACTTACTGTCGTAATTAGCTGAAGCGGCGTAATCTGAAAAGATTGCCCGAATGCACATGTGGCAAGCTCCACATTTCCCATTTTTTCCTGTTGGTGCATGATGGTTCCCGCCTCCCCAGGCACATCAATCCCTGTCTTTGACAGCAGTCCAAACTGTTCAAAATAATGATAAAACCGTTCTGTACCCAGGCGGAGCCCGACCTCAATAAAAACAGGATTGCAGGAATTTCTTGTCGCCTCCACAAATGATTCCGCCCCATGACCTGCCGTTTTATGACATCGGATTCTTCTGTCATCTACAATCTTATATCCGGGACAGAAAAAGCTGTCCGACGGCGTCACCACGCCTTCCTCCAGTCCAGCCGCCGCTGTAATAATCTTAAATGTTGATCCTGGCTCATAGGTATCATTGATACATCCGTTTCTCCACATCTGGTTTCGTGCATTTTGAAGTTCTTCCTCACTCATTCCCTCACTTCCCTCTACAGTGAATGGATCATTCAGATCAAACTCTGGCGCATTGACCATCGCATAAATTTCCCCATTCTGTGGATTCATCAAGATAATCTCCACTCTGTCAGCGCTTTTTTGCTCCATTACCTGATACGCTGCCTGTTCTGCATACTTTTGGATATTGACATCTATACTCAGATACAAATCCTGCCCCGGCACTGCTTCCAATCGTACTTCTCCCTGATCCTCCAGCTCTACTCCCCTTGCATCTGTCAGCGTTAAAATTTTCCCGTTTTGTCCCTGTAGCACCTCATCGTACACAGTCTCCAGACCGATAATTCCTTGATTGTCGCTCCCTGTAAATCCCAAAACTTTTGACGCAAAACAATCAAGCGGATAATATCTTTTAAAGTCTTCATCCACTTTGACTCCGGAATAATTATATTCTCTGATCCGATCTCCTACTTCTTTTTCTACATTCGTCTTAATTCGCTCAATCGAACTGTACTTTTCTACTCGTTTGCGGACATTCTCTTCCGGAAGTCCTAATTCTTTCACCAGCATCTCTATCACTTTCTCCGGCTCTTTGATCTGATTATGAATCACAGAAATTGTACAGACTGCCTTATTATCAGCCAGCACTACTCCGTTGGCATCTAAAATTCTTCCCCTTGCAGCCTTGATATCACGCTCCCTCTCATGAAGCTCCTGTGCCTTTTCTGAATAATATTCTGACTGAAAAATCATCAGATATCCAAGCCTTCCCATCAGAGCAAACAGGATAAGGGCACATCCTAAAAAAACCACAACAATCTTTTTTTTGTGATACGTTTTTGTCCGCAGCATAAAAAAACCTCATAAAAGCTTTAATACAATGTATTTTCGCTTTTATGAGGATATGTCTATTGATACAAGTCGGCCTGATACATACCTCCCTGATACAGCTCGTCGGCTCCTTCCATATTTTCACCCTCAGGAGGCGCCGGGAAATTCTGATTTCCTGCCCATTCTCCCTCGTTTAAATTCTGATAGTCGGAACCGTCTCCAATCAGTTCGTTGCTTGTTGTCCCAGAGTCAGAAAGCCGCATTCCTTCTGTCGCTTCCTCCCTTGTGATTCCAAGTGTCTGAAGCTGCTCATCTGTGATCTCTTCTGTCGGATAAATTTTTAAATATGGCAAAATTTCCATCAAAATTTTTCTTGCCACCACCTGTGTGAAAGAACCTTGTTCCTGCTTTTCTACATTCGGCTGATCTACTACGACATAAATGACGATCTGAGGGTCATCAGCCGGCACAAAGCCGATAAAAGATACAACATACCGATCCTCCACACGCTGACCGTCCTTTACAATCTCAGCCGTACCTGTTTTTCCGCCGACACGGTATCCTGGAACCTGCGCATATTTACCGGTACCCTCTGTCACTACTTTTTCCATATAATCACGGACTTGCGCTGAGTTTTTTTCTGAGATTACCTGGCGGATCAAAACAGGATCGATATTCTTCACCACACCTCCGTCTGCATCCTGAATCTGTTTTACAAGATGAGGCTGATAATAATATCCTCCGTTGACGATTGCACACGTCGCGGCTAACTCCTGAATCATCGTACAAGTCAGACCCTGACCGAAAGAACACGTTGCAAGTTCTACTTCTCCCATCGACTGCGTGTCAAACACAATTCCGGAGCTCTCATTCGGCAGGTCAATTCCCGTCCTTCTTCCGTAATTAAACAACTCCTGATATTCGCAGAATGCCTCGATTCCGATCCTCTTGGCAATCTCCATCAGCGCGTCATTGCATGAATTCTCCATCGCCTGCGACACGGTCTGCATTCCATGACCTGCCAGGTTATTACATCCGATATAATAATCCGGAAGCTGTTCTCCTCCGTCACAGTAAAATGTGTCGCTGTCACTGATCGCTCCAAGTTCCAGACCCGAAGCAATCGTCATGGATTTAAACGTGGAACCAGGTTCAAAGCTGTCCTGCACGCAGTAATTTTTCCAGCGGTCATTTACTGCTTCCGAATACTGCGTATCGTCAAAAGCTGCAATCTCTTCCTCTGTATACCAGCCGTCCAAATTGAATGGATCATTTAAATCGTATCCCCGGTTTGTTGCCATCGCCAGGATTTCTCCTGTATTTGGATCTGCCACAATAATACCCGTGTTTTGACTTCCCAGATTTCCTCTGATCTGTTCCGGTCCGGTCGCTGCGTGTTCCTGTTCAATCTCATTTAAATATTTCTCTACCACGCGCTGAATGTTCATATCAATCGTTGTCACAAGCCGGTTTCCATCCTGAGGTTCTACAATCTTTCGCTCCAGCTCGGACTGTTCTGTCAGATATCCATATTCTCTGCCATTTGTTCCATTCAGAATATCATTATAATATAATTCCAGCCCGGCAACTCCGTCATTTGCTTTATTTGAAAATCCAACTACTGTGCTGGCCATACTGTTCATTGGATACTCTCGGATGTAGCTCTCCTCAAACCACACGCCTTTTACGCAGCTTCTCCAAGCGTTATCCCCTTTGATTCTCGCTTTTTCGCTCTCAGAGGCATTATCCGGAATTTCTTCTGTCTCTGTCAGTTTCTCAAATTCCTGCTCTTTTTCAAAATCTACATCTTTCAGAATAACCTGATATCTGCTTTCTCTCGTCTCCTCCGCTGTTATCAGCCCGCGGACTTCATTTTTATCAATCTCAAAAATCTGCTCTAGAGCCTCCAGAGTGGGCTCCAGGAAATCAGGATCACTGTTGATTGCAAAACAGTCCAGAACCACATTGCAAACTTTTTCGCTTCTGGCAAATACGTTTCCATTTCGGTCTACAATATCGCCTCGTTTATATGGAATCGTGACGCTGTCATAATATTTCTGAGACAGAACCTGCTGTGTATATTCTTCCCCATTTTCCAGGGTAATTCCTGCTATTCGGAAATTCAAAAGGAAAAAAACCACAACAACAATGCCAAACAGAAGCAGCAACTTTTTTTGCATAAAAAAATCAAACTTTTTTTCTCTCTTATCGATTCTGCCTCTCTGTCCTGCTCTCTTTTTCTTCTTTTTTCTGGATGTCACTCTTTTACACCTACTTACTCTACTGGAACATCACTATACTGTCTGATATAATCTCTCTCCTGGCTGCTGTAAGAAATAATCTGTCCTTCCTCGGCATAAACCATACCAAGCTGTGTGATCGCTACGTCCCTCACATGTTCCAGATCAATCGAGGACATGACTTTCTCATAGGTTGCATCATTTCGCATTTTCACTGCACTGATGCTGCTTGCTTTCTGAATCAATTCTGCCTGATACGTTGTATTTCTCGATTTTAACTGCATATAGTTCATACATACAACAGATGTAATCACCGCCACGATCGTCAGAAAAACAGTGTAAGGTGACGTAATCTGCCGTGCCCTGATCCGGCTCCTGCGCGCGGAGGCACTTGACTTTCTGTTCCTCGCTGCCTGATGCTGTACTTCCCTTGTCTGTTCTCCCCGCCTCGCCGGTGCTGCATTTATCTGTCGAACAGTATTGCCGTATACATATATTTTATTGTCTTGCTTCCCGACATTTCTTCGGTAATCATTATTCGGTCTTTTTACTGTTCCATTCATAATTATAATTTCTCCCCTGTGCCATCTTAAGGTAGCTCTTTGGCAGAAAAATTACTGCCCTCTCTTATACGCTCATCGTCTATCTCTCTATATCGTCGAAAAATAATCTCAACGAATTTTTCTTTCTGTTGAGATTCCTCTATTTTTCTTCGTATCTGCGCTCGAATACACGAAGTTTTGAACTCTTGGCACGTTTGTTTTCTAAAAGCTCTTCCTCACTCGGAATAATCGGCTTTCTCGTGATTACTTTCCCTTTCGATTTTCTGCCGCATATACACACTGGAAATTCTCTCGGACAGATACAGGGATCTTCTTTTTCTCTGAAAATCGTTTTTACAATACGATCCTCCAGAGAATGGAAGGTGATCACGCACATTCTCCCCCCATCATTCAGAAAATCAATCATATCCCCTAAAGAATCTCTCAGCACATCCAGCTCCCGATTCAGTTCAATCCGGATCGCCTGAAATGTTCTTTTCGCAGGATGACCTCCTGCCGCTCTGACTTTCGCAGGAATCGCATTTTTTATGATCTCAATCAGCTCTCCCGTCGTCTCAAGCTCTTTTTTCTGTCTCGCCATAACAATGTGTTTTGCAATATTTTTGGCAAATTTATCTTCTCCGTAATCCCGGATAATCCGATATAACTCTTTCTCACTGTATCCATTCACAATGTCTCTCGCTGTCATCGTCTGTCGCTGATCCATTCGCATATCAAGAGGAACATCCTCCCGATAGGTAAATCCTCGTTCCGCCGTATCCAGCTGATAGGACGAAACGCCTAAATCCAACAGAATTCCGTCTGCCTTTTCTATTCCAAGACGGCTCATAATTTCTTTGATCTCGCAGTAGTTGCTCCTGACAACTGTGACTTTATCCCCAAATTCTTCCAATCGTTTTTTAGCCGCATCGATCGCATCTGCATCCTGATCAATTCCTATCAGGCGACCTCTCTCGGACAGTCTTTTACAAATTTCATATGAATGACCGCCTCCGCCCAGTGTGCCATCGATATAAATGCCATCTGGTTTGATCTGAAGGGCCTCTATGGTTTCTTCCAGCAATACTGACTTATGTTTAAATTCCATATCTGATCGCTCCCATCTGACCTTATCAGCCTTATACTTTTTCTTTTGTTTTAAACTGTGCTTTTATCATAGCTCAGTTCCCGCCAAAATACAACCCTAAATTGAAGAAACTGAACGAAAACATTTCAAAATTTCCTCTCTGACATCCTTGAAATTATACATATTGCACAATTACGCTGACAAAGTATCTCATTTTTCTCTCTTATTCTTTCAAAAACAATGGCAAGGCAGGCACGGGTGAAAAAAAGACAGTTTCTTCTCGTGCACTGCACAAAAAAACTGTCTTTTCCCCTGTTCCTACCTTTACGCCAAAATATGCTTATTGATTTGTTATACTAGATATTCTTCTATCAGGCGGTCTAAGGTGACGCTCTGCTCATAGATCTCATCTGCGCTCTTTTCCTGTTCAAGCATTTCATCTAGTTTTCGGCGTTCTTCCTCAATTCTCTTTTTCAGCATTTCTCTTTTACTCATTCGTGCCACCTGCTCTCTTTCGTTTTTTGTCTTTTATTCTCTTTGCCAGAATTATTCCCAGAGAGACGAAAACTAAAAGAAGTGCCAGCACCTGCGATACTGGGAATCCCAATACCGGAAACAGAAGCTGATCTGTTCTTAAGCCCTCAATCCATGCTCGGCCTAATCCGTATCCCATCAAATAAAGCAAAAAAACTTCGCCATCAAATTTTTTTCTCTTTGTATACCAAACTAAAAACACAAGAACACCAAGATTCCACAGGGACTCATATAGAAAAGTAGGATGTACCTGGATATAATTTACCCCGTCGATCACCTGCATATGTTCCAGCATTTTTTCAGTGACTTCGCTCTGTCTGACTGCATCAAGAGGCAGTCTCATCGCAAGCAGATTATTCGTATACTCCCCAAAAGCTTCTCTGTTAAAGAAATTTCCCCATCTGCCGATAATCTGTCCCAGAATCAGACCGGTACAAGCTGTATCAGCCACTAAAAGGAAATTCTTTTTCCTTCGTTTTGAAAACAGGTATGCCGTCAGCACACCTGCAATAATTCCTCCATAAATTGCCAGACCGCCGCTTCTAAAATCAAAGATCTCCCACACATTGTCTTTGTAATCCTCCCACGAAAAAATCACATAATAAAGCCTTGCCCCTAACAGTGAAGTAACAACCGCAATCATCGTCAAATCAAAATAAAATTCCGAATCCTGATGCGTTTTTTTCGCCACTGCCATGGCAAAATAAGCCCCGGATAGAATTGCAATTCCTATGATGATTCCGTAAAAGGCAATCGGAAATCCAAAAATTTCAAATGATTTCCCTACATGTTCCAGAGTAATCCCAAGATTTGGGAAACTTATCGTATCTGTCATTCATTTTCTCCTAAATATACTGTTGTCAGACATTGAAGCGGAATAAAATTACATCTCCGTCTTTTACCACATAGTCTTTTCCTTCCAGCCCTACAAGACCTTTTTCTTTTGCCGCAGCATAGCTTTTACAATCTAAAAGATCCTGATAGTTTACAACCTCGGCACGGATAAATCCACGTTCAAAATCAGAGTGAATCTTTCCTGCTGCGCCAGGGGCCTTTGTTCCTTTTTTAATTGTCCATGCTCTTGTCTCTGTCTCTCCTGCTGTCAGATAACTGATCAATCCCAGAAGGCTGTAACTTGCCTTGATCAGTTTTTCCAAACCGGATTCTTTCAATCCTAAATCCTCTAAGAACATCTTTTTCTCATCGTCATCCAGCTCTGCAATTTCCTGTTCAATCTGTGCGCAGATCACAAACACTTCGCTGTTCTGCTCTTTTGCGTGCTCGCGTACCTGCTGAACATAAGGATTGGACGCTCCATCATCTGCCAGATCGTCTTCTGCAACATTTGCCGCAAAAATCACTGGTTTTCCTGTCAGAAGATTATAGGATGAGAGCCATTGCTGCTCTTCCTCGTCATCTGTCTCAAAAGTGATAGCCAGTTTTCCTGCTTCCAGATGTTCTTTCAGCCTGTTCATTAAATCCAGCTCTTTTGCAAGTGTCTTATCGTTTCTTGCCCCTCTTGCTGTCTTTGAAATTCTTCTCTCCAGAATCTCAAGATCAGAAAAAATCAGTTCCAGATTGATAGTTTCGATATCCCGCACCGGATCTACACTGCCATCCACATGAATTACATTCGTATCTTCAAAGCAGCGTACAACATGGACGATCGCATCTACTTCACGGATATTGGCAAGAAACTGATTTCCCAGACCTTCTCCCTTTGATGCACCTTTTACAAGTCCTGCAATATCCACAAATTCGATGACGGCCGGCGTCACCTTTGCAGAATGGTATAAGTCAGCCAAAAGATTCAGTCTTTCGTCCGGAACCATAACCACTCCTACATTCGGATCAATCGTGCAGAACGGATAGTTTGCTGATTCTGCACCGGCCTTTGTTAAAGAATTAAACAATGTACTTTTTCCTACATTTGGTAAACCTACAATACCTAACTTCATTTGTATATTCCTTCCTGTTTTGTATTCTTTCTAAGTATTTATTCCTTAACACTGTTAAGTTTAGCACATATTCTGACAAGATTGCAAGCAATTCCGACATTCAAGTTTCGACAGCAATCGCCACTTTAATCCCGTGATTCAATCACAAACAAATCGCCTGTCTTCACAAAGATTTCTGCCTCTTCCTCCACAATCTCATTGCTGATTCCAAGCGCTGTTGTATTATCCAATACGGCATCTGACAGAGGGTAATAAAAGCCTTTTAAAGTCACTCCTTCTGCTTTTTCACCGTGTGGGATTAAGGAGACATATTTTCCAAACTGTTCTGTCTTTTTTATCTTCAGATATTTCCTGCAGAGCTGAATTTTATTATGGGAATCAAGCAGATAGCAGGCGATTCCTCTTTGAAATGGCTTTGATAAAATCT
The DNA here is from genome assembly GCA_030526005.1 of Eubacteriales bacterium. Classification (GTDB taxonomy): domain Bacteria; phylum Bacillota; class Clostridia; order Lachnospirales; family Lachnospiraceae; genus JAGZHZ01. Next base: position 15,309 of record JAUNDP010000025.1, on the reverse strand, counting down.
GAAGATTGCCAAGCAGATGGTCAATCCTTGTGCCGCTTCCTCCCAGAATATAAATTGTGTCACATTGCAGTTCCATCGTCAGCTCCACTGCAATCTGGGTATCTGTCTCATCCTTTTCCGGCAGAAATCTACGGATTTCAATCCCCTCTTTTTTCCTGAACCATTCCAGTGTCTCCTCGCAGGAAGAATCAAAATCTCCCACAATATGCGTGGGAATTCTCTCCTCCTGTCTCAGAAATTCAATTCCGTGATCCACGCCGATCAGATAATCATAAGGAGTTTTGTTCAAAAAAGAAGATACAAATTCTTTTTCAATTTTCCCTCCTGTCACAATAACTGCCGTTTTCATCTTCTCAAGCCTCATACGTCTTCATAATATTTAAGAGTTCTTCTGTATTTTTTTCGGCGTCTCCTCCAAAGACACTGGAACCAGCAACAATTATATTTGCCCCTGCTTTCAGGACCTTGTGAATCGTCTCTTTGTTGATTCCTCCATCCACTTCGATGTCCGTATCATATCCTGTTTCATTGAGCCAGTTTCTCAGCTGTGTGATCTTTCTTGTGCAGGAATCCAGATATTTCTGTCCTCCGAATCCCGGATTGACGGTCATTAAAAGAACCATATCCACCTTGTCCAGCACATACTCCAACACATTCAGCGGAGTAGCCGGATTTAAAGCAACCCCTGCTTTCCGTCCCAGATCATGAATCTGCTGGATCACCCGGTCGAGATGCTGACACGCCTCTGCATGGACAGTAATCAAGTCCGCCCCGCATTTTGCAAATTCTTCAATGTAGCGCTCTGGATTCTGAATCATCAGATGGACATCAAACACTTTCTGTGTGGCAGAACGGATAGACGAGATCACCGGCATCCCAAATGAAATACTCGGCACAAACATCCCATCCATCACATCAATATGAATATACTGTGCTCCTGCCCGATCCACTGCCTGAATCTGTTCGCCTAACTGTTTAAAATCGGCGGCTAAAATTGACGGCGATAAAATATTCACATTAGTACCTCCTTTTTTCTTTCAGTTCCTCATATAAACCAAGGTAACTTTCATATCGTTCTTTGCTGATTTCTCCATCGGAGACTGCCATTTTAACTGCGCAGTCCGGTTCTTTTGCGTGAACGCAGCCCAGAAAGCGGCAGCTCTGTTCATACGCTTCAAATTCCGGAAAATAATTTTTCAGTTCATTTGCCTCCAGATTTTCCAGATACAGCGAACTAAATCCGGGCGTATCGATCAGATACGTCTCTTTCTCAATACGAAACAGCTCGCTGTGGCGCGTTGTATGCTTTCCGCGTTCAATTTTTTGGCTCACTTCTCCGATTTCCATTTCAGCATGAGGGTATAGCAGATTAATCATAGAAGATTTTCCCACTCCTGACGGTCCGGCTACTGTGGTAGTCTTTCCGTAGAGTAATCTTTTTACCTCTTCGATTCCCTCATTTGTCTTCGTGCTCGTGAAAATCACACGGCATCCGCTTTTTTCATAGATGCGGCGCAGATCCTCACATTCTTCCTTCAAATCCAGCTTATTAAAGCAGATCACGGTCGGAAGCCCCTGACGTGCCATTGTCACAAGAAAGCGGTCCAGAAGTCCCAGATTCGGATTCGGTCTGGAAACCGCAAAAATAACCAACGCCTGATCGACGTTGGCTACTGCTGGCCGGATTAATGTATTTTTTCTGGGACAGATCTCGATCAGATTTCCTGTCTTTTTTTCTTCATCAATAACATCAATAACGGCATAGTCTCCCACCAGAGGTTTTTTCTTTTCTTTTCGGAAGATTCCTTTTGCCTTGCATTCATACACACCGGATCCTATTACATCAACATAATAAAATCCGGCAATTCCCTTCACAATTTTTCCCTGCATCTGTCTACTCCACTTTTGAGAACGGAATGCGTTTATAGACAATTTCTTCTCCATATTCACCTGTATCAGGGTCTTTTAAATACAGATATGCCGTTCCTTCTGACACACCTTCTTTTCCCTCTGCCTCTAACGTATAAGGGAAAGTGATTGTCGTATCTTCAAGAATTGTTGTGCGCACTCCATCTTGTTCAATCTCGATTTTAACTTCCTGGCCATTATAAGACTTCGGCGCCGTCAGCTGGCATTTTGTCGTCCATTTTCCATTTCCGCTCGATGTATTTTCATCGGTGTCCTCGTCTGTTCCAGTGCTTACTGTCAGCACAATACTGCTTCCGATATCGACAAGAGAGTTTGGCGTCAAGCTTTGAGAAATAATATATCCTTCTTCGGTGGAGCTGCTTGCTTTTTCCTGGATATTGACAATCAGCCCAGAATCCATCAACGCTTCTCTCGCCTCTTCCAGAGTCTGTCCCTGCACTCCCTTAACCTGAATCTGAATGCCTTCCTGATAGCGTGACACCTTCAGCGTCACAATTTCTCCTTTTGCCAGTGTCGCATCCGCCGCCGGGTTCGACTCAATCACACATCCGTCCTCTACTTCCGGATCATAGATATTTTCACTCACCACAACAAATCCCATATCTACCAGCTTTGTCTGTGCTTCTTTCAGTGTGTTTCCTTTCACATCCGGCACTGTCAGTTCCTTTCCTCTGCTCACTGTATAATTTACAGTCGTTCCAGGCGCTGCCATTGTATTTCCAAGCGGTTCCTGTGAGATGATTTTTCCTGCCTCATACTGATCGGAAACGGCCTCTCCGCTGTAGTTTGCAACAAGCTGACTCTGCTCCAGCAGGCTCTTTGCCTCTTCCTCTGTCTTTCCTGTCAGATCCGGAACGGAAACTTCATTGGAAGTATTTGCAGAATCATTGTTATCATCTGCCACATCAGTCGTCTGTGGCAGGAAACGATCTTTGAGTTCTCCCAAATCAATCACTCCAAGTGCATTTCCGGCAAGTGCAAGAACAATCAGTAAAATGACAACCGCAATCGCAATGCTGACGCCTGTCAAAATTTTTTCCCATACGCGTCCCTTTGGTTTTTCATCCTCATATCCAGGATAGTCATTGTAACCATTTCCATAATTTCCTGCATTGTTATAATTGCCGCTGTAATTGCCATTATAATTCTGATATCCCGCATTATAATTCTGGTAACCATATTGGTTTGGAGCGCCATACTGCCCTTGATGCTGTCCCTGATCATAATATCCGTTTTCATTATAGTTTGGATCACGATAATTCGTATCGTGATAATTTGGATCTGTATAGTTTGGCGCTGAATAATTTGGATCTGTATAATTTGGTCCGGAGTAGCCTCCTTCTCCATAATTGATATCCCCATAAGCCGATTCATGATAATTTGGATCTGGCTGACTCTGATTTCCATATGCCTGACTTGGATCTGGCTCCGCTGTTGTCTTATGCATATTTTCATTTTGAATCTGTTCTAGTTCTTCTTTTGTGATCGTTCTCGTCTTTGCCTTTGTATCAACTGGCTCCATCACAACAAAATCGCCTTCCGGATTGACAAGTGATTCTTTCAAATCCCGAATCAGCTCCGCCATATCATTGTATCGTCTGTCCGGACTCTTCTGCGTACATTTATAAATAATCTGCACAATGCTCTTTGGCAAATCAGGCACATATTCCCGCGGCGAACGCATTTCTTCCTGCAAATGCTTGATTGCGATCGCAACGGTTGTATCTCCGTCAAACGGCACCTGCCCTGTCAGCATCTCATACATCGTAATTCCAAGAGAATAGATATCGCTTTTATAATCACTGTATCCTCCTCTTGCCTGTTCCGGAGAACTGTAATGGACAGATCCCATCACAGCGGAACTGATTGTATTGGAAGAGGCTGCTCTGGCAATTCCAAAATCGGTCACCTTTACTTTTCCATCTGTGGAAATCATAATATTTTGAGGCTTTACATCGCGATGAACAATAGAATTATTGTGAGCTGCCTCCAGCCCCATTGAGACCTGAATCGCAATGCTCGTCGCCTCCCGCACAGCCAGTCTTCCTTTTTTGCTGATATAGTCTTTTAATGTGATTCCCTCTACCAGTTCCATTACGATGTAATAGATTCCGCTTTCGTTCCCTACATCATAGACATTTACAATGTTTGGATGTGCCAGTCCTGCTGCCGACTGTGCCTCCATCTGAAATTTTGAGATAAATGCCGTATCTTCCCTGAATTCGGATTTCAGCACTTTCACTGCCACAAATCGATTTAATTTGTGGTCTTTCGCTTTATAGACATCTGCCATTCCGCCTGAGCCAATTTTATCAACGATCTCATAGCGCTCCTGAATAAACATTCCTTCTTTTAACATTCTCCCACCTCATCTGTCAGCGGTTCGATCAAAATAACTGCTATGTTGTCCTTTCCCCCATTCTGATTTGCCCTTTCAACTAACTCATCAGCAATTTCAGAAAGCTCTCCGCCTTTTTTTATGATCTCCTCTATCTCTCTGTCTTCCAACATATTCGACAATCCGTCAGAGCACATCAAAATGAGATCTCCTTTTTCCAGACGCATGTCAAAGAAATCAATTTTCACCTCTTTTTTTATGCCCACGGCACGGGTAATAATATTTTTATCAGGATGATTTCTCGCCTGTTCTCTGTTGATCTCTCCTATACGCACCATTTCTTCGACTAAAGAATGGTCTTTTGTAATCTGTGTGATCTTATCTGTAATTAAATAAAGGCGGCTGTCACCTACATTTGCCACATAAAGATAATGGCCGATCACCGTAGCAACCACAACCGTCGTTCCCATTCCTGCCAGTTCTTCGTCTGATAAAGCCTTCTCCAGCACTCTCTCATTTGCTTTTTCAATGGCTTTTCTTATAATTTTGATCGGGTTTTTCTCTTCGTCTTGTGTCACGCTCTCAATCAGCGTCTCTGCCGTATAATGTGACGCATAGTCTCCTGCCTTATGACCTCCCATCCCGTCTGCTACAATATAAAGATTCGGGAGATTTCCAACAGGTTCATCGGAACGATATACAAAATCTTGGTTTGTCACCCTTCTCTGCCCCACATCTGTAATGCAGTATGATTTCACTACGCTTCCTCTCCTTTTGCTCGATCCATATAGCTTTTTCTAAGCTGTCCGCAGGCACCATTAATATCTCTGCCCATTTCTCTTCTAATAGTAACATTAATTCCGCATTTTTCAAGTTTATTTTTGAAATTCAGAATAACTTTTTTGTCGGATTGCTTAAAATCCCGCTCTTTAATAGGGTTTACAGGAATCAGATTAATATGACAGTTTACATCTTTTACAAGGCTGCAAAGCTCTCTCACATCTTCTTCTGTATCATTGACTCCTCCAACCAAACTGTATTCAAATGTAATTCTTCGCCCTGTCTTTTCAAAATAATTGCGGCACGCCTGAATCACTTCCGTGATCGAATACTTATTGGCAATCGGCATCAGAGATTTTCTCTTTTCCTGATTGCTTCCATGTAAGGATAATGCCAGAGTAATCTGGAGTTTCTCTTCTGCCAGTTCATACATTCTCGGTACAATCCCGCACGTTGAGACGGTGATATTTCTCTGGCTGATATTCAGCCCATGCTCATCTGTCAGCATATGAATAAATCGGAGCAGATTGTCATAATTGTCCATCGGCTCTCCTGTCCCCATCACAACTACATTGGAGACACGCTCTCCTGTCATCGCCTGTATCCTGTAGATCTGATCCAGCATCTCTGAGGCACGCAGGTTTCTCGTCAGCCCTCCAATCGTAGATGCACAGAAGCGGCATCCCATTCTGCATCCTACCTGCGATGAGATGCAGACAGAGTTGCCATGTTTATAGCGCATCAGAACACTCTCAATCACATTTCCGTCTGAGAGCTGAAACAAATACTTCTGCGTCCCGTCTATTTCTGATGTCAGAACTTCGATTGGTTTTAAAGATTCACATATGTAGGTGTCTTCCAGCTGTTCCCTTAGCTTTTTGGACAGATTCGACATTTGTTCAAATTCAGGCACCAGTTTTTCATGCAGCCAGCTGTAGATTTGTTTTCCCCGGAAGGAGGGGAGGCCGATCTGAGCCATCTCCTCCAGGACCTCGTCGTACATCATGGATTTGAGATCTTTTTTTTCCATTTTTCCTCCTGATCTATTTTTTATTGAATCCTTTTAAATTTTGCCAGGAAAAATCCATCACTCTGGTGAACTCCAGGAAGCAACTGCAGATATCCTGCTTTTGTTGTTTTTCCTTTCAGCTCATCGCACAGATACGGATCAATGCTTTCCAGTTTGAACGGATAATTTTCCAGAAACCATTTTACATTAAACTGATTTTCATCCGCGCCGATCGTGCAAGTGCTGTAGATCAATGTCCCGCCTACTTTTACATAGCGGTATACGGTATCTAGAATTTTCCGCTGTAGCTTTACAAGCTCCTGCTGTTTGATCGGCGTCATTTTATATTTAATATCCGGCTTCTTTCCAATTACTCCAAGACCTGAACATGGCAGGTCTGCAATCAGAATATCTGCCTTTTCAACCGATTCCGGGTCAAATACCGTTGCATCCGATACGACTGCTTTCATATTGATGACATCAATTCGGTCAATATTTTCTTCCATCAGTCTGACCTTGCTCTCTGTCACATCCCTTGCTTCCACAAATCCGCTTCCGCATAGCTTGTCCGCAATGTGAAGACTCTTTCCGCCAGGCGCTGCGCAAACATCTATACAGTAATCTCCCCATTTCGGAGCTGCGACTTCTGCCACTAACATAGAGCTGACATCCTGCACCTGAAAATATCCTTTTTTAAAGGCATTGATCGCCTTCATATAATTATAATTTCCGATTTCCAGTGCATAATTTAAATAAGGGCTCTCTTTTACTGTGATTCCCTGGTCTTTCAAACTTTTGATCACGTCTTCTTTCGATGCCTTATCCAGATTGCAGCGGATGGATGTCATATGTTCTTCCTGAAAACTTCTGCATACCTGCTCCACCTGTTCGATTCCAAACTGAGCCGTCCACTTTGTGATGATCCATTCTGGTATGGAATACGTCACGGACAGGTAAGATACCGGGTCTTTTTCCCGTGACGGGTAAACAATAGAATCCATTCCTCTTGCGATATTTCTGAGGACCCCATTTACAAATCCTTTCAGATTATAAAATCCTCTTTTCTGTGCAATCTTGACTGCCTCGTTGCAGACGGCCGAATCCGGAATCGTATCCATAAAACGCAGCTGATATACAGACATGCGCAGAAGATTTCGTATAATCGGCTTCATATTGATCACTTTTACTTTTGAAAACTGTTCTATCATATAATCGAGCAAAATCATATTTTCGATCGTTCCCACACACACTCTGGAAATAAATGCACGGTCTCTTTTTTCCAGAAACTGATATTTCTCCAGCGCATTGCGGATCACAATATGACTGTACTCTTCTTCCTCTGTAATCTCCATCAGAATTTCTAAGATAATCTCTCTGATATTAATCGTTTTAATCACGATCTCTTCCTCCTGCAAGTATAATCAGACGAATCAGCTGCAAAGCAGATGCCGCCAGGCTGGCTACATAGGTCATTGCCGCCGCTCTCAATACTTTTTTTACCCCGTTTACTTCCGTGGTTCCCATCATTCCTGTGTTTCCTAAAATTTTGACTGCTCTTGAAGAAGCATTAAACTCTACCGGCAGCGTCACAAGCTGAAATAAGACGGCAAGTCCAAATAAAACAATCCCTGCTGTCAGAAGCGGTTCCATCGAAAAAATCAGCCCCATCACAAAGACAGGCCATGCCAGTGTCGATCCAAGATTTGCTGCCGGCACAAGCGTACTTCTGAGCACGAGCGGCCCGTACTGTTTTTGGTGCTGAATCGCATGACCGCACTCATGTGCAGACACACCAATCGCCGCAACCGAATCTGAAAAAAAGGTACTGTCAGACAGTCTCAATACTTTTGTTCTGGGATCATAATGATCATTTAATTTTCCTCTGATATGTTCAATCCGAACATCATAGATTCCCGACTGGTGTAAGATTCTTTCCGCTGCCTGCGCTCCTGTCAGTCCGCTCATGCTGCGGATATGAGAATATTTTGCAACTGTCGAATGCACTTTTGCCGAAGCAAGCAAAGACAGCACAAGACCGATCAGCGCAAATATCATCGTCGGGTCAAAGTAATATCTCATCGGGTAATACCCGATAGCTCCTGTTATCTCTGTCATAGAATTTCCTTCCTTTCTACTCCGTCAGACCAAGAACTATACCCTCTTTCACTGTATTTCCTCTCAAAAACGCATCGATTTCCATTCGTTTCTTGCCTTCTATCTGCACTTCTTTCAACGAGAGAATCCCTTTTCCGGTCTGAACTTTCAATTCTTTTTTGTTTACTTCCACAACCGTTCCCGGCTTTTCTTTCGTCTCTCTTTCCTCAACCTCTGCGCTCCAGATTTTCAATGTTTTCCCATTCAGATGTGTGTATGCGCTTGGCCATGGATTTAATCCTCTGATCAGCTGTTCCAGCAAGACAGCGTCTTTATTCCAGTCCAGATTTCCCATTTCCTTCGTCAGCATCTTTGCGTATGGCGTCGGGCTTTCTCCCTGTTTTTCCGGAACAATGCTTCCTTCTTCCAGTTTCTCCAGCGTTTCAATCAAAAGCTTTGCCCCTGCCTGGCTTAGCTTTTCAAACAGGCTTCCGCCTGTCTCTTCTTTTTCCAGAGGGATGATTGTTTTTAGCAGCATATTTCCTGTATCAAGACCGGCGTCCATCTGCATCGTCGTGACGCCGGATTCCTTCTCTCCGTCGATGACTGCCCACTGAATCGGAGCTGCGCCGCGATATTTCGGCAAAATGGATCCGTGTACATTGATACAGCCGTATTTCGGCAGATCAATGATCTCCTGTGGTATAATCTGCCCAAATGCAACGACAACAATTACATCTGGAGCGATTTCTTTTAAAATTTCTATAAATTCCGGATCGCGGACTCTTCTGGGCTGATAAACCGGAATGTTTTCTCTGACTGCTATCTCTTTTACAGGCGGAAACTGCATCGCCTTTCCGCGTCCTTTCGGCTTGTCCGGCTGTGTCACCACAGCTGCGACCTCATGTCTGGATTGTATCAGTTCTTCCAGTGTTCCCACTGCAAAATCAGGTGTTCCCATAAATACTGTCTTCATATTTCACCTCATTATTCTTCTATATCTGTCTCCACATCCATCAGTTCGCCTTCGATATGTTCCACATACATCACGCCTTCCAGATGTTCACACTCATGGCAGATCGCTCTTGCCAATAACCCTTCGCCTTCCAGCTCAAATGGCTCCATATTTTCATCGTATGCTCTGACTTTTACATAATTTGGTCTCGTCACAATGCCATATTTTCCAGGCAGACTCAAACATCCTTCCTGTCCTGTCTGAGATCCGTCCGTCTCGATAATCTCAGGGTTGATCAGCACATATCCTGTGCCGTCTGTGTCAATCACGACAACTCGTTTTAAAATTCCAACCTGAGGCGCTGCAAGCCCCACGCCGTTTGCATCGTACATCGTATCAAACATATCGTCGATTAATTCCTGGATTCTGGGAGTCACTTCCTTGATCTCCCGACATTTTTTCTCCAGTATCTCATCACCCATTACTCTGATTGTTCTGATTGCCATTTTTCTTCCTCCATCTAATTCATATCAAATTGAATCGAAATCGTCTGATATCCTTCATTTGCCTTTATATATTGTTCCATTCTTTCCTTTATTTTCAGCAGCATTTCCTGTTCTTTATATTTTATATACAAAATCTTCCGATAAGTATCATTGATTTTTGCAATCTGTTCATCAGCAGGTCCAACTACTGAGACGCGTGCTTTTTTCGGCACAATCTGTTCTACATATTTTTTTAAATAGCTCATGCCCGCATCCAGATGTTCCAGATCGCTGCTGGAACCATGTACCGCCATCAAATGAGATACCGGCGGGTACCCTCCGAGCATTCGGTACAAGATCTCTTCCTCATAAAAACTCTCATAATCCTGGCGCGCGGCATTCACAATGCTGTAATGCTCTGGATTATACGTCTGGATCACGACCTCGCCCGGCATCTCTCCTCTTCCGGCTCTCCCAGCCGCCTGCGTCAAAAGCTGAAATGTCTTTTCAGACGACCGGTATGTGCCGGAATGCAGAGACAGATCTGCTGCGATCACACCTACCAGCGTTACATTCGGAAAGTCATGCCCTTTTACAATCATCTGCGTTCCGATCAGAATATCGGCATGATGATCTGCAAACGCAGATAAAATCTTCGTATGCCCTTCTTTTTCTCTTGTCGTGTCCAGATCCATGCGCAGTACATTCGCATTTGGAAATTCTCTGCGCACCACTTCTTCAATCTGCTGTGTTCCCACTCGGAAACTGGACAGAAAAGAAGAACCGCACTGCGGACATTTTTTTGGATTTTCCTGCTCGTATCCGCAATAATGGCAAATCAGTTTTCCATTGTTGTGGAGAGACAGCGATACATCGCAGTGGGGGCATTTTATCACTTCCCCACAGGAACGGCACGACAGAAATCCTGCATATCCTCTTCGATTTAAAAACAGCATAATCTGCTGTTTTTTTTCTAGTCGTTCCTCTATTTTTTCTCTCAGAGCCACGCTTAAGACCGATCTGTTTCCACTTCTCAGCTCTGTGCGCAGATCCACAATCTGTACGCTTGGCAGTCTGCTTTCCTTCGCTCTTTTTTTCAGCGTATACAGGCGATAGATTCCATTTTTTGCCCGATAGTAAGACTCCAAAGACGGTGTTGCCGATCCCAGAATCACCTTTGCATTTTCCATCTTTGCACGCTGAATTGCCACTTCACGGGCATGATATCTTGGAACTGTCTCGCTCTGATATGCGTCTTCATGTTCTTCATCTATAATAATGATCTTTAAATTTGGAAATGGGGTAAACAATGCTGATCTTGGGCCGATCATCACATCAATTTCGCCTCTTTTTGCACGCTCAAACTGATCGTATCTCTCCCCTGGAGACAATCTGGAATGAATAATAGAAATTCGTTCTCCAAACCTTCTGTAAAATCGCATCACTGTCTGATATGTGAGTGCAATCTCCGGAATCAGAACAATTGCCTGACCGCCCAGCTCTGCAGCATGGGCAATTAACTCCATATAAATTTCTGTCTTTCCGCTTCCGGTAATTCCATGAATCAAAGAGACACGGCAGGACTCCTCATACCAGTGTGCTATAATGTCTTTTACAATCCTTTCCTGTTCTTCATTCAGCAAAACAGGATGTGCTATTTTTCCTTCTGCATGGACAGGATTTCGATAGACTGTCACTGCCTCACACTTTAAAATTCCCTGTTCTTCCAGAGAGCGTATTACAGAAGAGGTCACATTCAATTTTCCCGTGACCAGCTCATAAGGAATCTGCTCTTCTTCCACCAGCGCTTCCATCACTCTGACACGGGCAGACTGATGTTTTTTTTTGAAAATCTGAAGTTTCTCTCCTGCCTCCTGCTTTGAAATCAGCAGTCGGACTGTCTTTTTTTCTTTCGGGCGCTGCTTTTGTTTTACCGGTATCACTGTTTTGACAGCCTGAATCATCGTACCGCCGTACTGTTGTCTCATCCATGCCGCCAGCATCATTCTGCCTGTCTCTGCACCGAGTTCTTTCTCCAAAACAGCATGGATTTCTTTTATTTTATCTGCGTCAATCTCCGGTTTCTCTGAGAATCCAATTACATATCCTTTTACCATCCGGCTTCCTCTTCCAAACGGCACTTCTACAGGCATTCCCTCTGTCAGTTTTCCTTTCAGATTTTCAGGAATTTTATACTGAAACGTACGATCCAGCTTCTCCTGCGTGATATCTACAATAATATCCGCATATTGCTGTCTCATTATTCTTCCTTTCCGTCTTCTTCCAGGATTTCCTGAATCAGCACGCGCTCATCCATCGGATGTTTCACTCCTTTGATCTCCTGGTATGTCTCATGGCCCTTTCCTGCCATCACAATGATATCCCCCGGTTCTCCGTGATGAATTGCCCAGGCCATCGCTTCTTTTCGGTCTGTAATCTTAATATATTTACCATCCGTCTTGCGGACTCCGACTAAAATATCTTCTATAATGTCCTCCGGATTTTCAAATCTTGGATTATCAGATGTGATAATCGACAGGTCTGCAAGGCGTCCGGAAACTTCTCCCATCTGATATCTGCGGTTTCTGTCTCTGTTTCCTCCACATCCAAACAGACAGATCAGGCGGTGCGGATGATATTCTCTCAGCGTTGTGAGCAGGCTTTCCAGACTCATCGCATTATGCGCATAATCAAGCATCACTGTAAATTTATCAGAGACTTTAATCAGCTCAATTCTGCCTTTTACCTTCTCTTTTTTCAGAGTAGCAAGGATTTGCTCTTCTGTGACATGAAAGTGGCTGCACACTGCAATGGCTGTCAGAGAATTATACACACTGAATTTTCCTGGAATATCTACTTCCACCTCAAAGTTTCTTTTTCCCTGTACCTGGTAGTGGACACCTAAAAATCCCGGCCCGCTGATCATTTTTACATCGGATGCGCGCAGGTCAGCTTTCGGTGAAAATCCGATTCTTTCCACCTCGCATGTGTGGCCTTTCAAAATTTCCTCCACATGCGGATCATCTTCATTGACAATGCCAAGGCGACACTGACGGAACAGCATACTCTTGCATGCCATATAATCCTCAAAACTTTCATGTTCAGCAGGTCCGATATGGTCTGACTGCAGATTTGTAAATACCCCGATCTCAAACATGACGCCTGCTGTTCGATGCAGCATCAGACCCTGAGAAGAAACTTCCATCACTGCAAATTCACATCCTGCGTCCGCCATTTTTCTGAAATATTTCTGTACCGTACACGATTCCGGCGTCGTATTCTCTGCTGGGATCACCTCATCACCGATAATTGTCTGAATCGTTCCAATTAATCCCACCTTGTACCCGGCTGCCTCCAGGATGGATTTGATCATATATGTAGTAGTCGTTTTTCCTTTTGTTCCTGTAACCCCGATCACTTTCAGCTCACGCGCCGGATAACCATAATATGCCGCTGAAATATAGGACATGGCAAGACGACTGTCTTTTACACGAATGACCGTCACATTTTCCGGAACTTCCACTACATCCTGTACTACAAGTACACGGGCTCCTTTCTTTACAACCTCTGCCGCATACTGATGCCCGTCGCTGACTGCTCCTTTGATGCAGAAAAATAAAGATCCCTCGCCAACTTGTCTGGAATCATTTACAATATCCGTTATCTCTGTATCCAGACTGCCGTTGACACATTCATATTCTATTTCTTCCAACAATTCTGTCAGTCTCATTGATGTTCCTCCATTTTAACCATAACTAAGCAAAAATTTCCCCACTTCTGCAAGTGCCAGGATAAATTGCTATGCTGCTTTCACAATATAGTTACCGTTATTTCTTTCTATTAATTTTATCTTAGACAATGGCCTTGCTTTTGCCGACCTTTTTCCATGTGTCTATTATATCATTCCAAAACAGTGATAACAACCTAGAAGAGAAAAAAGAGCGTGCCGTATCGACGCACCCTCTTTATCTTAGACAGAAACTGTTATCTCACAGATCATTTATTGCCACTGCCACCAGATTTGCCGCCATATGCAGTACAATCGGTCCTTTTATACTGCCACATTTTTCATATACTGTACACAGAAGTAACGCCAGTGGAAATGTATACATCATCTGAATGGGGTTTCCATGGTAAACTGCAAACAAAACAGAGGAAAGAATCATTGCCCATCCCATTCCTGCCATCCGTTTCATTCTCTGATATGTCAGTCCTCGGAATATCAGTTCCTCTGCAATCGGCGCAAAAATACCAGCTCCCAGAATCTGCACAAAAATATTCCCTGCAAAAAGAGCTTCCTGTGTTTCATTTGAAAAATATTGCGTGACGCCGATCACATTCAAAAACCAGGTCAGAGCCTGGCTTGCCGCAACTCCGATCACTGCAATCAAAATCAGTTCTCTTATTTTTACTTTATCTTTTCCGCGGTCCTGATACTTTTTTATTTCTCTGTGATAAATCATGACAGCGGGCGGTATCACCATTCCCGCTGTGATTGCTGTCAATGCAGTCGCATCACAGAATGTTCCAAAGACCATAATGACAGCCTGAGAGATAAAAAAGTGCAGCAAAAGCGGTGTGATTACCGATACTATTCTGCCTTGTGTTGTTCTCACTCTATTGTACTGCCTTTCTTTGAAAAATATGTGTCAATTCCATCTGCAACCGCATCTGCCATAATTTCCTGATTCGTCTCATCTGCCATATACAGATCGTCTTGCTGGTTTGTCATAAATCCCATCTCCAAAATCGTCACAGGCATGGTACTCCAGTTGATTCCTGTCATGGAGTCCGTCTCCACCACGCCATCGTTCTGGAGTCCTGTCGCTTCACAGTAAGCGTCCAGAATATACTGCGCCAGTTCATGTGAGCTTTCATATAAATATCCCACAGATGGATTTGCCGGTGAAGGGATCATCGTCAGCGCTCCCGATACAGAAGGATCTTCACTCCCGTTTGCATGAATCCGCACAGTAATATGTGCTCCGGCTTCTGATGCAATTTCTGCCCTGTCTATATTGCTTAAGCTGACATCTTGTTCTGTCCTTGTCATCACCACTTCATATCCCCGCTCTTTCAGCTCTTCTTCCAGCTTTAAAGCCACAGAAAGATTCAATTCCGACTCAGCGATTCCAGAAAAACTGCCCTGCGTTCCCGATACCATCCGTGCCTTCATCACGTCTGATCCAGGTGCGTTTGGCTCCGTTCCAGTCATATCCTGCCCTGCGCCCTGATGTCCTGCATCAATCGCCACAATATACTTTTTTTCTGCCTTTTGTTCTGCCGCATCCGCATTCAAAAGAAATGCGGATGCAAGGCACCATATTCCGAAAACAGATTTCATCCTGCCTTTTTTCATTTTCTTCCCCCTGTCCTACGCTCCAAGTTCCGCTTCGTATGCGAGAATTGTATTGATATTTTCTATTTCAATCGAGGAAAGCAGGTCATAGGAAAATTCAGAAGGGCTGTAAATCGGCTGGTACCACGGCTGTGAGTCGAAGTAAGACTGCAGCCATTCATCGTCAAACATTCTTCCATGTCTTGCAAAAATTTCATTGCGTGCCAGCAGAAGATCGCCTGCATTCAATCCAACAAGAGAGTCTCTTGTCAGGAGTTCACTGCTGCTGTTTGGCAGAATATAGCCGCCCCCGTTATAAATCGGTCCTTCTTCTTCTCCCCATCCATCCTGATATCCGTCATCCGGCGCTTCTGTCTCTGG
>JAUNDP010000064.1 GCA_030526005.1 Eubacteriales bacterium | reverse complement strand
TCTTATTTTAAGATTTAGGAGCTAAAAATTGGTATTTACCGACAGCCCCTTTTTTTGATCTGCAATAATCTGCTTAAAGGACAGATCAGACGGATGTTCGGTATATGTTTTAATGTCTTCTATCGAAAGACCAAGTCTTCGGAAAATCAGGATCATTTCCAGTTGAATAGTTTGAAAACAACTGTAATAATGATAGCCATTGTCCCCTTTGACCTCAGGACAAAAAAGTCCAATTTCATTGTAATAGTGAAGGGTTCTCTTATTGATACCATTTAATCTGGCAAATTCTCCTGAAGAAAATAAATATTTTTTATCTTTCATAAAATACCTCTTGACTGTACAGTTACTGTACATAGTATGATACACCGCGAAAGGAAAAACTGCAATATTCAGAAGGGAAAAATTTAAACTTTAAAAGAAAGGAAACAAAAAAGTGTTATGCGTACTATTTTTTCTAAAATCAGACTGAATGGATATCAGATCATCGGACTTTCGATATTGGTATTGATCTCCGCAATAGGAGAGATGCTTTTGCCCTCCCTTTTAGCACAGATGATCAATAAGGGAGTGGCAAGTGCGTCAGAAAAAATAATTTTTATCGTGACTGTGGTGATGGCGGGAATCACTGTCATGTCATGTATTGTCAACTTTTTATCTGTGAAGCTTGCTACACGGATTTCTACTGAATTTTCAGCAAAGCTTCGAACCGAAGTTTTTACAAAAATTCAAAGTTATTCTTCAGCAGAGCTGGATCGATTTGGGATTGCCAGTCTTGTGGCAAGAAGCACATCAGATATTATGAATGTACAAAATTTTCTGACGATGTTGCTTCGCATTGGAATTTTAGCCCCAATGATGGCAGTATCAGGACTTGTCTTTTCAGCTGCCACTGGCGGAAAAGTCAGTTCTGTTCTAACTGTGGCAATCCCTGTTCTGCTGATTGGTCTTAGCATTATTGTTGTGCTGGCATCCAAATATTCCATTAAACTTCGACAAAAACTGGATCAGATCAATGGGATTTTTCTCGAATCACTGGAAGGTGTCCGAGTGATTCGGGCATTTAATAAACAGAAGAAAGAGAGCTTCCGTTTTGGAAAAGCAAATGAAGAATATACGCAGACGACGGTAAATGCAGGAAGAATCACCAGTTTTTTGATGCCGGTCATCAATGTGATTTTTGGAGTGACAACGGCAGCTGTTTTGGGTCTGGGCGCCGGCTATGTGGAGATTGGGGCAATGGAGGTCGGATCTTTAGTGGCAAACAGCCAGTATATCAGTATGGTTTTAATGGCAGTGATGATGTTTGCCATGGTGATTATGATGTTTCCGACAACATATGCGTGTTCCGGACGAATTGCGGAAGTACTGGAAACACAGAGCAGTATCAAAGATGGGGACTTTCAGACAGAACACAGACCTCTGCGATCCACAGTAGAATTTCGTCATGTTACGTTTGCGTATCCAGGTGCAGATGAGCCAATTTTAAAAGATATCAGTTTTGAGTCCCATCCAGGAGAAATCACTGCAATCATAGGAGGGACAGGGAGAGGAAAGTCCAGTATTCTGAAGCTGATCCCCAGACTGTATGATCCTTTATTTGGATCAGTGCTTGTGGACGGCGTCGATGTAAAGAAATATAAAGTAGAGGAACTGAGAGCGATGATTGGATATGTCCCTCAAAAAAATGTACTGTTTTCTGGAGATATTGCCTCCAACCTTAATTTTGGAAAGGAATCCGGAACAGAACAGGAATGGAAACGGGCGGCAAATATTGCCTGCGCAGATGAATTTATCGAAAAGAAGGAAAAAAGGTATCATGAATGTATCACTCAGGGAGGGATGAATCTTTCAGGCGGTCAGAGGCAGAGAATGGCGATTGCCAGAGCGATTATGAAATCACCGGAGATCTATGTATTTGATGACAGTTTTTCAGCGCTTGACATGAAGACAGACAAGACGCTGCGAAGGAATCTGAAAAAGAATCTAAAGAATGCGACTGTGATTATGGTGGCACAGCGTATCAGTTCTATTCTGGATGCAGACCGTATTCTTGTCATAGATGACGGGCGTATCATAGGTCAGGGAACGCATGGAGAGCTTATGAAAACATGCGCTCTGTATCGAGAAATGGCAGAGATTCAACTAGGAAAGGAGAATATCAAAGATGAATAAGAAAAATGTCTTTAAGCATCTGTTTTGTTATTTAAAACCATATCGTCTGCGACTTTTTTTCTCATTACTTTTTGCAGCAGTCAGCACAATGTTTATGGTGATGGCTCCTTTTATGATTGGCAGAATAACAACGACCCTGTTTGAAAGCATAGAAGATGGGATTTTTTATTGGGAAAAAATAATCTGGCTTCTCGCGGGATTGACCGCTTTATATTTGATTTCACAACTCTTTTCTGTCTTACAAGGATTTGGCATGGTGAAAATCACGGCCGGTGTGATGGAGACACTGCGCCATGATATTGATGCGAAAATGAATCGGTTGAAACTGAACTATTATGATACGCATACACATGGCGATATCTTGAGTGTCATCACAAATGATGTGGATACGCTTAATAATATGATCAGTCAGAATTTAACGTCTGTTGTGACGCAGCTTATCACTGCCATTGGGATTTTTATTATGATGGTTACGATCAGTCCAAAACTGACATGGATTCCCATTTTCATGGTTCCGCTGTCTTTGCTTGGCGCAGCAAAGGTGATGAAAACAAGTGGAAAATATTACGGACAGCAGCAGGAATTTTTGGGCAGACTGAACGGATATATTGAAGAGATCTACAACGGACAACAAGTAGTGCAGCTGTTCAATTATCAAAAAAAGGCAAAAGAAAAATTTGAAAAGTTGAATGAAAAACTGCAAGAAAGCGCACGCAGAGCAGAGACAATGGCAGGTGCAATCAGTCCGATCACTACATTAGTAAATGATCTGGGATATGTATTGTGTGCGGCAATAGGGTGCATTTGGGCAATCGCCGGAAAAATTACAGTCGGAAACGTACAGGCCATGCTGGAGTACACAAGAAAGTTTGCGGAACCATTTTCGACACTTGCGGGAATGGTGGGAAGTATAGGGGCAGCAGCAGCTGCTGGAGATCGAATCTTTTCTCTGCTGAGTGCAGAAGAAGAAATACCGGATGCCACGATCTGCCGTGTTCCAAAAGAGAAAAAAGGAAGTGTGACTTTTCGGAATGTACAGTTTGGCTATAGTGAAAACAGATTGCTGATGACAGATATCAATCTGACTGTAAAACCGGGGCAGAAAGTTGCTGTTGTCGGACCGACCGGAGCGGGAAAGACCACACTGATTAATCTTTTGATGCGTTTTTATGAATTGAATGGAGGTTCCATTTTTGTAGATGGGACAGATATAAGAGAAATGTCAAGAGAAGAACTGCGCAGCCGATTTGGAATGGTGCTGCAGGATACATGGCTTTTTGAGGGAACCATTGAAGAAAATATTGGATATGCCAGAGAAAATATGGAAAGAGAAAAAGTGATCTCTGCCACAAAATCTGCTTGTGCGCACAGCTTTATCAAGACATTGCCGGGGGGATATAACATGGTGCTGAGCAGAGGAGCAGAAAATATCTCTCAAGGGGAACGGCAGCTGCTCACGATTGCCAGGGCTATTGCGGCTGATCCTGAGATTATGATTTTGGATGAGGCTACAAGTAATGTAGACACCCACACAGAAGTATTGATTCAGCAGGCAATGCAGGAGTTGATGAGGGGACGAACCAGTTTTATTATTGCACACAGATTATCCACAATCCGTGATGCAGATATGATTTTATATATGGAAGATGGAGACATAAAAGAAATAGGAACGCATGAAGAATTGATGGAAAAAGGAGGAAAATATGCAGCGCTGTATTTCAGTCAGTTTGCCTGAAAAGGGATTTCAATGATAGCTAATCAGTATGATGTAGTTTGAACAGAAAGTCTAAATATGCGTTCTATTACTTGCAGCTGAGAAGTTTACGGGTTAGGTGAGCATACAGTGAGAAGTTCCAAAAACAGATTTCCAAGCAGACTGATAAAATAGAAAATGATATATTTTTTGAGAAAAAGTTTCTTTTGTCGTGATGAGATAAAATATAAAAATATTTTGAAAAAAGATATAAGATTTTACATAAATATAAGATCATATAAATTGATAATAGGAAAATATAGATAAAAAAATCAGATTTATATGTTGAATTTTATGAAAAATAGATATATACTTTATGTGAAACTTAATATTTTAAAAAATATAAATGGGAGGAAAAGAGCATGAAAAGAAAAAAGAAACTATTATCTTACATACTGGTTATGGCG
>JAUNDP010000024.1 GCA_030526005.1 Eubacteriales bacterium | reverse complement strand
AATTTCTATGCCTATTCTTTTTTTACTTTACCCCCAAGTAAAGTTTAGAACCGAATAAAACGAAGTAAAATAGATATTGATTTTTAGAATGATGTTTAGTATATTAGTCTATAGATATGCGAGGAGGAATGTGTCATGCAGGAAATGGTGAAAGTGGTAGTGGACGCTATGGGCGGAGACAATGCCCCTGCGGAGATTGTGCGGGGAGCGGTTGATGCAGTCAATAAAAGAAATGACATCAAAGTGATTCTGACTGGAAAGCAAAAAGACATAGAAGATCAGCTGCAGAAATATACTTATCCGAAAGAGCAGATTGAGATTGTATGCGCCAGTGAGGTGATCGAAACAGCAGAACCGCCTGTGAAAGCAATCCGTTCAAAAAAGGATTCCTCGATTGTTGTCGGAATGAATCTTGTAAAAAAGGGTCAGGCTGATGCTTTTGTATCAGCCGGAAGCAGCGGCGCCATTTTAGTAGGCGGACAGCTGATTGTCGGCAGAATTAAAGGAATTGAGAGACCGCCTCTGGCGCCTCTGATTCCGACGAAAAATGGAGCGGCGCTGCTGGTAGACTGCGGAGCCAATGTCGATGCAAGACCATCCCACCTCGTACAGTTTGCCAAAATGGGTGCGACTTATATGGAGCATGTAGTTGGCATCAAAAATCCAAAAGTAGGTATTGTCAATATCGGGGCAGAGGAAGAAAAAGGAAATGCACTTGTAAAGGAGACATTTCCACTCTTAAAACAATGTACAGACATCAATTTTATAGGCAGTGTGGAGGCAAGAGACATTCCATATGGAATCTGCGATGTAATCGTCTGTGAGGCATTTGTGGGCAATGTAATTTTGAAGCTTTATGAAGGAGTGGGCGCTGTGCTGATCAGTAAAGTAAAGCAGGGGATGATGACAACGCTGAGAAGCAAAATCGGTGCCATGCTGGTAAAACCAGCACTGAAAAAGACTTTAAAAGCCTTCGATGCAGGGCAGTATGGGGGAGCACCGCTTCTGGGGCTAAACGGGCTTGTAGTAAAGGCACACGGCAGTTCTAAGGCTAATGAAATCACCAATTCAATTATTCAATGTGTGCAGTTTAAACAACAGCAGATTAATGAAAAAATCAGAGAAAAAATTATGATGCAGGAAAATTAAACAAGGAAAGGATTGAAAGGAATGGAATTTGAAAAATTACAGCAGATTATAGCAGAGGTGTTAAACGTGAACGCAGATGAGATCACGCCGGAAACAACTTTTGTAGATGATTTAGGAGCTGATTCTCTGGATGTATTCCAAATTATTATGGGAATTGAGGAAGAATTTGATATTGAAATTCCAAATGAGGAAGTAGAAAAAATTGTATCTGTTGGTGATGCTGTTGAGCAAATCAAAAATGCGTTAAATTAATGAATAAACAAAAAGAAAAAGCAGGGGGGCGTCGCAATGATACTGCGACTGCCCCCATTTCATATGAAAAAGAAGGGGAAAGAGTATGCAAAGCAATTGGTCAATCAAAGAATTGGAAAGAAAGAGCGGTTACAAGTTCAAAAGTTTTGAACTGCTGAAACAGGCGGTGACACATAGCTCTTTTGCAAACGAACATAAAATGGAAGGCCTAAAGGATAATGAACGGCTGGAATTTTTAGGCGATGCGGTTTTAGAAATTGTCAGCAGTGAATTTTTATTTGTACATTACCCGGAGATGCCGGAGGGGGATCTGACAAAGTTTCGGGCAAGTATTGTGTGTGAGCCGACTCTCGCCTTATGCGCAAGAGAGCTGGAACTTGGAAATTATCTGAGATTAGGAAAAGGAGAGGAACTGACAGGCGGGAGAAAAAGAGATTCGATTGTATCAGATGCGATGGAAGCAGTGATCGGAGCGATTTATCTGGATGGTGGTTTTGCTAGTGCAAAAGAGTTTATTCATCGTTTTATTTTAAAAGATATTGAACATAAAAAGCTCTTTTATGATAGCAAGACTATTTTACAGGAAATTGTGCAGGGGGATTTTAAAGAAGACGGTATCTCTTATGTGCTTGCCGGTGAAGAAGGTCCGGATCATGACAAGAAATTTTATGTGGATGTTCTGATCGGAGAAAAAGTGATCGCAAGAGGCACAGGACATACGAAAAAAGGAGCAGAACAGGAAGCTGCGTACCGTGCAATCATCACTTTGAAAGGAAAAATAGAAGGTACATGTATTTAAAAAGTATTGAGATACAGGGATTTAAATCCTTTGCCAATAAAATCTTACTGCAGTTTCACAATGGGATTACAGGAATTGTAGGACCAAACGGAAGCGGAAAGAGCAATGTGGCAGATGCGGTGCGCTGGGTTTTGGGAGAGCAGAGCGCCAAACAGCTGCGAGGCGGAAATATGCAGGATGTGATCTTTGCAGGGACAGAAAACAGAAAACCCCTTAGCTATGCGTCAGTTGCCATCACGCTCGACAATCGTGACGGAAAACTTCCAGTGTCCTACAAAGAAGTGACCGTGACGAGAAGATTATATCGCTCAGGAGAGAGCGAATATCTGCTGAATGGGACATCCTGCCGTCTAAAAGATATCAATGAGATGTTTTATGACACCGGAATTGGAAAAGAAGGATATTCCATTATCGGGCAGGGACAGATTGATAAAATCTTGAGCGGCAGACCGGAAGAGAGAAGAGAACTGTTCGACGAAGCGGCAGGAATTGTCAAATTTAAGCGCAGAAAAGCGACAGCACAGAAAAAACTGGAAGAGGAACAGAAAAATTTAGTGCGTGTCTGCGACATTTTGAATGAGCTGACAAAGCAGTTAGGACCTCTGGAACGTCAGTCAGAAAAGGCAAAAGTATATCTGGACAGAAGAGAAAAATTAAAAATATTCGATGTCAATCTGTTCTTGATGGAGATGAAACGGATTCGTGCACTCTTGATGGAACTAAATGAAAAATGTGAGACGACAGAAGCAGAGTTAAGAACAGCAAAAACTCAACAGGAACAGATCAAATCGGACTATGAAAAAATGGAAGGTCATCTGGAAAATCTGAATGGACAGATTGAGTCATTAAAGTCTCAGAGAAATGAGTCCATAATGAAAAATCAAGGCATGGAGAACCAGATCCAACTGTTTGAGGAACAGATCCATTCTATTTTACAGAATGAAAAACATTATGCCGAGAGAATGGAAACGATCGGTGAAAATTTAAAAAGCCATACAGAACAAAAAGAAACTTATCTGGAAGAATTGAAAGCAGTAGAACATCATCTTGAGACATTTGGCATAAAGGAAACCGAAAATGAAAATGACAGGCAGCAGCTTCTGGCAGAAATCAAGCAGACAGAGCAGAGAATACAAGAAGGAAAGGACGCAATTATTTCTCTTTTAAATGGGCGTTCCTCCACAAAAGTGCGGATGCAGCGATATGATACGATGCTGGAACAGATCGGAATACGAAAAGCAGAATTGAGTCAGAAAATTTTGCGCCTGCGCAGTGAAGAATCGGAACAGGAAAGTATGATTCAAACTCTGGCAAGAGAGGCAGACGATCGCAAGAGACAGATTAAAGAGCTGGAACAAAAGGGCAGCGATCTGGAAAAAGAAACAGAAAAGATGCAAAAAGCGCTTTCCGAGCAGATGCAGAAGATCGAGAGAGAGCAGGCGGCATACCATAGAGAGGCTTCCAGACTGGAATCTCTGATTCATATCACAGAGCGCTATGACGGATATGGAAACAGCATTCGCCGTGTCATGGAAAAAAAGAAGACAGAAAAAGGGATTCTTGGTGTGGTTGCGGATTTGATTCAGGTGGAAAAATCATATGAGACAGCAATTGAGACAGCGCTTGGCGGCAGTGTACAAAATATTGTGACCGAAGATGAAGAGACGGCGAAGCGGATGATTTCTTATCTGAAAAAAAACGGATACGGACGGGCGACATTTTTGCCTCTGACTGCAGTAAAAGAAAGAGGTTCTTTCACGGCAGTCAAAGCCTTGGAGGAGCCAGGAGTGATCGGACTTGCCAGCACACTGGTAAAGTCAGACAAAAAGTATGGCAGCATTGTTCAGTATCTTCTGGGAAAGACGGTTGTGGTCGATGAGATTGACCATGCGATTGCGCTGGCAAGAAAGTATTCTTATTCTCTGCGCATTGTAACGCTGGAGGGAGAATCTTTAAATCCAGGCGGTTCCATGACAGGAGGAGCGTTCAAAAATACAAACAATCTTTTGGGGAGAAGACGAGAGATTGAAGAGATGACAAAACGTGTCCAGAACATGAAAGAGGAACTTTCCAATCTTCAGGAAGAGACAGAAAAGAACAGAAAGAAACGAGCAGAGAAACGAGACGAGATTGTGAAACTGAAGGAGCAGCTGCAAAAAGAGTATCTGGATCAGAACACAACGGCAATGAAACTGACACAGATGAAAAATAAAAATGCAGAGACGAGAGCAGGATATGTCAGTCTGAAAATGGAATCTTCTGAACTGGAAAGTCAGGTGCTTGAAATCACAGAGGGTAAGAAGCAGATTGAGCATGAAATAGAACAGTCTATCCAGAATGAAAAAGAGACAGAGCGTCAGATTGAAGTGGATCAGGCAGTTTTGACGGAAAAGAAAAAGAAGCAGGAGGCATATCTTGCGGAGTCGGCGGATATCGGCATCCAAAAAGCAGCTGTCACTCAGAAAAAAACGTATGTGGAACAGGATTTAAACCGTATCGTGGCAGAAATTCAAAATCTTCTTCAGGAACAGGAAACTTTAGAGAGAAAACGGCATCAGGAACAAGAAGAAAAGAGAAAAAAAGAAGAAGAAATTGAAAAGACAAAGAATAAAATGGAGCAGTTTGCGGAACAGGAAAAAGAATCGATATTACGGATCGAGGAACTGGACAGGCAAAGGGAAGAGCAAAATAAAGAATATAAATCTTTCTTTCAGAAGAGAGAAGAAATTTCTGAGAAAGTCAATATGTTGGATAAGGAACTTTTCCGTCTGAATGCACAGAAAGAAAAGACAGAAGAATGGAAAGAAAATAGAATTCATTATCTGTGGGAAGAATACGAACTGACTCCGGGACAGGCAGCGCCATACCAAAAAGAAGAATGGAAAGACAGCACAGAAGTCAAAAAACAGATTGGACAGCTGAAGACGGAAATTCGCTCTCTTGGGAGCGTTAATGTCAATGCGATTGAGGAATACAAAGAGCTGTCAGAACGTCACGCATTTTTGAATGCGCAGCATGAAGACCTGACACAGGCAAAACAGGCTCTGGAAAAGATTATCCAAGAGCTGGATGAAGGAATGAGGATGCAGTTTAAAGAAAAATTTGCACAGATCCAGTCTGAATTTGACAAAGCATTTAAACAGTTATTCGGCGGTGGGAAAGGGACACTGGAGCTGATGGAGGGGGAAGATCTTTTGGAAGCCGGTATCCGTATCATTGCACAGCCGCCGGGAAAGAAACTGCAAAATATGATGCAGCTTTCCGGAGGAGAGAAAGCTCTGACAGCGATTGCGCTGCTGTTTGCGATTCAGAATCTGAAACCTTCTCCGTTTTGTCTTTTGGATGAGATCGAAGCTGCGTTGGATGATTCCAATGTCAGTCGTTATGCAAGATATCTGCACAAGTTGACAAAAAACACACAATTTATTATTATTACACATAGACGAGGCACGATGGAAGCAGCGGACCGTTTATACGGAATCACAATGCAGGAAAAGGGAGTGTCTACACTCGTATCAGTAAATCTGATTGAAGAGGAGTTGGAAGAATAGGAGGAGAAAGATGGGAGAGAAAAAGGGCTTTTTTAAGAGGCTGGTGGAAGGACTTTCCAAGACAAGAGAGAATATCGTAAAAGGGATTGACTCAATTTTCAGCGGATTCTCCAGCATTGACGATGATTTTTATGAAGAAATCGAAGAGATTTTGATCATGGGAGATCTGGGAATCAATGCCACAACTTCCATTATAGAGGACTTAAAAAGAAAGGTCAAAGAACAGAAAATCAAAGATCCGGTGCAGTGCAAACAGCTGCTCATTGACAGCATCAAAGAAGAAATGAACGTTGGTGAGACCGCATATGAATTTGAAAACAGAAAATCGGTTGTGCTGGTGATAGGTGTCAACGGTGTAGGCAAGACGACGAGCGTTGGAAAGCTGGCTGGAAAATTGAAAGATCAGGGAAAAAAAGTGATTCTGGCAGCTGCCGATACATTCCGTGCAGCGGCAGGAGAACAGCTTTCTGAATGGGCAAACCGTGCAGGAGTGGAAATGATTGGCGGACAGGAAGGATCTGATCCGGCATCCGTTGTCTATGATGCGGTATCAGCAGCAAAAGCAAGACATGCAGATGTGCTGCTTTGCGATACGGCAGGAAGATTGCACAACAAAAAGAATCTGATGGCAGAACTTGGAAAAATAAATCGGATTTTAGAGCGGGAATATCCGGAAGCATACAGAGAAACCCTTGTTGTTCTGGATGGCACAACAGGGCAGAATGCACTGGCACAGGCCAGAGAATTTAAAGACGTCGCCGACATCACAGGTATCATCCTGACAAAGCTGGACGGGACAGCAAAAGGAGGAATTGCGGTTGCAATTCATTCTGAGCTTGGTATCCCGGTTAAATATATAGGCGTGGGAGAGAGTATTGACGACTTGCAGAAATTTGACTCAGATGAATTTGTGAACGCTTTGTTTGATGTAAAGCCGCAGGAGTAGACATGAAAAGGAAAGGATGACGAAAAATGTTAACGTTGGAGAAATTTGAAGAAGCTGCAGAAATTGTACAGAAAGTCACACAGGAGACAAAGCTGATTTACAGTCCGTATCTGAGTGCACAGACGGGAAACAGAGTATTTTTGAAGCCGGAAAATATGCAGGTGACCGGCGCATATAAAATTCGCGGCGCCTATTACAAGATCAGCACATTGAGCGAAGAAGAAAAAAAACATGGACTGATTACGGCATCTGCCGGAAATCATGCGCAGGGCGTTGCATATGCAGCAAAGGAATATGGCGTGAAGGCAGTCATTGTGATGCCGACGACGACGCCGCTGATTAAAGTAAACCGCACAAAGAGTTATGGCGCAGAAGTGGTCTTATATGGAAATGTATATGATGAGGCGTGTGCATATGCGTATGAGCTGGCTGAAAAAGAAGGCTATACGTTTATTCATCCATTCGATGATCTGGCTGTAGCTACGGGACAGGGAACGATAGCGATGGAGATTTTTAAAGAACTTCCGCTCGTGGACTATATTTTGGTTCCGGTAGGCGGAGGCGGACTTGCCACCGGCGTCTCCACACTTGCTAAAATGTTAAATCCCAAAATTAAAGTAATCGGCGTAGAGCCTGCAGGTGCAAACTGTCTCCAATGTTCATTTGAGGAGGGAAAAGTGACAACGCTTCCTTCTGTCAGCACAATCGCTGACGGTACAGCGGTAAAGACACCGGGAACAAATATTTTTCCTTATCTTCAGGAAAATCTGGATGAAATCATTACAGTGGAAGATGATGAATTGATTGTTGCATTTCTTGACATGGTTGAAAATCATAAAATGATTGTAGAAAACTCAGGACTTTTGACGGTGGCAGCTTTAAAACATCTTTCTGTAAAAGGCAAAAAAATTGTCTCTGTCTTAAGCGGCGGAAATATGGATGTCATCACAATGGCTTCTGTTGTTCAGCATGGCTTGATTCAGAGAGACCGTATCTTTACCGTATCTGTTCTTCTTCCGGATAAGCCAGGCGAATTGGTTCGCGTGGCATCTGTGATTGCAGAGGCACAGGGAAATGTCATTAAGCTGGATCATAATCAGTTTGTCAGCACAAACCGTAATGCGGCAGTAGAATTAAAAATTACACTGGAAGCATTTGGAACAGACCATAAGGCAAAAATTGTAGAAGCGTTAAAAGAACAGGGATATCGGCCGAAATTAATTCGTCCAAATTTATAATATCATTTAAAATCCGTTTCTGAATTCAAAAGAGTGGGCGGACAGCATTTGCTGACGGGAAAAGAGACGGAACAGGATAACCAAATGACGAAAACAGAAAAAGCGAGAATGCTGGCTCAGACTTTGGCATTTTCGCTTTTTCTGTTTTTAAACAGTAAGATGGAGAAAATATAATATAAAAAGACAGGAAACGTGGGATGGGAGGAAAAATGAAAACATGGCTGAAAAAATATATAGATCCTTGGATTAAACTGTACAGCATCATTCCGTTGATTGCCATTTTCTCATGGAATGCGATTGTTTACTTTGGCGCTGCACAGATCACAGAAGGATGGCATCATTATGATCTGACGACAGAACTGGATCAGGCGATTCCTTTAATTCCGGAATTTGTCTATATTTATTTCGGATGTTATCTGTTTTGGGGAATAAACTATATCATGGCCGCACATCTGGGAAAAGAGCATTTTTATCGCTTTGTGGCGGCAGAAATGCCGACAAGACTTGTCTGCGGTCTGATTTTTATTTTCTTTCCAACGACAAATATAAGACCGGAGATCGCAGGAAATTCGCTCAGTGTACTTTTGATGAACCGATTGTATGAGATGGATCAGCCGACGAATTTATTTCCGTCGATTCATTGTCTTGTGAGCTGGTTTTGCTTTATTACAATCCGAGGGGAAAAAAAGATACCGAAATGGTACCGTATTTTCTCCTGCATTTTTGCCCTGCTTGTTTGCGCTTCCACGCAATTTACAAAGCAGCATTATCTGGTCGACATTGCAGGGGGAATTTTACTGGCGGAAGGGTCGTATTATCTGGCAAACAAGAAGAACTATTATTTAAAATTTATGGCTGTTTTTGAAAAATGTAATTGTAAGATTTCAAATTTACTGTTAAAATCATGAAAGGGAGTTTTTTTACTCTTGAAAAGGTGGGAAGGAGAAAGAAGGCGAAGGTGAATTTCTTAAAGAAAAATAAAAAAAATATCTTCCAGATATTATTTTTGATTTTGCTTTGCGTGGGGACATTTTTCCTTTTATTTAAAGATCAGGAACTTGGAGGAATCTGGGATTCCATACAGAAAGCAAACAAATTATATTTATGTGCAGGAGTGATTCTGGTTGTTTTCTTTGTAAGCGGAGAATCTACCATTATTTTTTACATGATGCGTTCTTTAAAAATTCATGCGCCATTTATTCATTGCATAAAATATAGTTTTGTTGGATTCTTTTACAGCTGTATCACCCCTTCCGCAAGCGGGGGACAGCCAGCACAGATTTATTATATGAGTAAAGAAAAGATTGATGTATCAATTTCTACTCTGGTGCTGATGATTGTGACGATTGCGTATAAATTTGTACTGGTTGTGGTAGGCGTAGGAGTGATTTTATTTCAGCATGATTTGATTTCAACCTATATGGCAAAAACAGAGATTTTCTTTTATCTGGGACTTTTACTGAATGTGGGCTGTATTGCGTTCATGATGATTCTCGTATTTATGCCGGGACTGACAAAAAAGATGATGATTTTCGGTCATAATATTCTGGTAAAATTTCATGTGATGAGACATCGTGAATCCAGATTGGAAAAATTATCAAAAGCGATGGACAAATATGGGAAAGCTTCGGATTATTTTAAGTCACATAAAATGGTAATTGTAAACGTAGTGCTGATCTCTATTCTACAGAGATTTATTCTGTTTTTTGTGACGTATCTGGTATACTGTTCTCTAGGGCTGCGTGGGGCAAACTGGGTGGACATCGTATTACTTCAGGCTGTTATTTCCGTGGCGGTTGATATGCTTCCTCTTCCGGGAGGAGTCGGAGCAAGCGAAACCTTGTTTCTTTCCATGTTTGGACCGATTTTTGGAAGCAGTATTTATTCC
The DNA here is from genome assembly GCA_030526005.1 of Eubacteriales bacterium. Lineage (GTDB taxonomy): Bacteria > Bacillota > Clostridia > Lachnospirales > Lachnospiraceae > JAGZHZ01. The sequence goes on along the minus strand of JAUNDP010000024.1, from coordinate 20,398 downwards.
GGTTTGCTGCTCAGCAGAGGAATCAGCTATTATACTTTGATTTTAATCAGTGCAGTTGTGACGATTTATACACATATTACAATTACTCGCGCGTCAGAAAAAAGACGTAGGATGAGGGAAGGAGCATGAAGACTTTGTGGATAGGATTTTATAATTATTCTGTCATTTTAACGTATCTGGGGCTGATCAGCTCTGTCATTGGAATGACGCAGGCTTTGGAAGGAAAATTTGGAACAGCGATTGCGTGTCTTGTAATCTCAGGTATCTGTGATATGCTGGATGGAAAGGTAGCAAGAGCGATGGACAGGACAGAAGATGAAAAACAGTTTGGCATACAGATTGATTCCCTGTGTGATCTGATCTGTTTTGGAGCATTTCCGGCTTTTCTGGGATATGGGCTTGGACTCAGAGGCTTCTGGGGAATGACCGCAATGTGCTTATATGTGCTTGCAGCAGTAATTCGCCTCGGATACTTTAATGTAATGGAAGAAAAACGTCAGAAAGAAACACATCAGGTTCGGAAATATTATCAGGGTTTGCCAGTGACCTCGATTGCTATTATTTTTCCGCTTGTATATCTGATGCGCCCTTATTTTGGAAATGCAGTCTATTTACGGGTATTGATCGGCGTGATGGTAGTAGTTGCCATTTTATTTGTGAGTAATATCAAAGTCTATAAACCGGGAAACAAGATGATAGCAGTGTTTATTGGACTTGGCGTTGTGATTTTGGCAAAATTACTTCATGTATTTTAATTTAAAAAGTTGCTATTTGTTCAGGAAAGGAAGATAAAATGAAATATCAGGAGCTTGACGGAACAATCTGCGAGAAAGAAAATGTTCAGGATAAAATTTTAAAAAAATTATACACAACCGTATGGGGAAGAATGGCGCTGAAACCGCTCATACAGCCGACATTCTCGGTCGTCTGCGGCAAATTCCTGGACAGCCGTTTTTCCAGATGGATGATTCAACCGTTTATCAAAGGAGCCGGTATTGACATGACGCCGTATGAGAAATGCCGCTATTGTTCCTACAATGATTTCTTTACAAGAAAGATCAAGCCGTCGAAACGGATGATAGAAATGGGAGAAGAGATACTGATCAGTCCTTCTGACGGAAAAGTTTTGGCATATCCCATTGATGAAAAATCCTGTTTTGAGATCAAACACAGCACATATTCTCTAAGACAGTTATTGGACAGCAAAAAACTGGCGGAGCGGTTCCTGGGAGGATATGCTGTTGTGATTCGCTTGTCTGTGGAGGATTATCATCGATACTGTTACCCGGCGTCTGGATATAAATCACGCAATTATTATATTCCGGGGAAATTTCATACAGTGAATCCGATTGCAGTCGAAACAGTTCCTGTTTTTAAACAGAATGCAAGAGAATATACGCTGTTAAAGACAAGAGCGTTTGGAACTCTGGTGCAGATGGAAGTAGGCGCATTGATGGTCGGAAGAATCTGTAATAAAAAAGAAGAAGGAACTGTCCGAAAAGGAGAAGAAAAAGGATATTTCGAGTTTGGAGGATCTACGATTATTCTTTTTATTCAGAAGGATAGAGTCATTTTGGAAGAGACTTTTTTGAATAATACCAGAAAAGGGATTGAGACAAAGATTCAGATGGGACAGAGACTAGGAAAAGTTGTCAAAATTAAGGATAGAAAAATAGAGCCAGATACGGTATAATGCGATAGACGGCAGAAATAAAATGCAATGCCAAGATATCGAAACAAGACAAGAGGAGGAAAGAACATTGAAAGATGTAATAATTTCTGATGCAGTAAAATATGTTGGTGTGGATGACAAGACGATTGATCTGTTTGAAAGCCAGTATAAAGTTCCAAACGGAGTGTCTTACAATTCTTATGTGATTTTAGATGAGAAGATTGCTGTGATGGATACAGTGGACAAAAGAGCGACAGCTGAGTGGATGGACAATCTGGAAGCTGTTCTGAATGGAAAGATGCCAGATTATCTGGTTGTATCTCATCTGGAGCCAGATCATGCAGGAAATATTCAACTTTTTGCTGAAAAGTATCCAGATGCAAAAGTAGTTCTCAGCGCAAAAGCAGCTGCAATGCTGAATCAGTTTTTTACTATTGACTTAGCACAGAGAATGATTGCTGTAAAAGAGGGAGATACATTAAGTCTGGGAACTCATACGCTTCATTTTATGATGGCTCCGATGGTGCACTGGCCTGAAGTTATGGTAGAGTATGAATCCTCTGAAAAAATCTTATTTTCTGCGGATGGGTTTGGAAAATTTGGAGCACTTGATACAGAAGAAGAATGGACTGCAGAAGCACGCCGTTATTTCATCAATATTGTCGGCAAATATGGCACACAGGTACAGAACCTTCTGAAAAAAGCATCGGGACTGGATATTCAGACAATCTGTCCGCTACATGGACCAATTCTGAAAGACAATCTTGGCTTCTATATAGAAAAATATTTAAAATGGAGCGGATATGAACCAGAAGAAGAAGGCGTTGTGATTGCATATGCTTCCATTCATGGAAATACAGCAGGCGCTGCAAAGAAATTGGAAGAGATGTTAAAAGAAAAAGGCGTATCTGTGGTCTCTTATGATCTTGCAAGAGATGATCTTGCAGAAGCAGTGGCAGATGCGTATCGCTTTGACAAATTGGTAGTGGCGTGTCCGACATATGATGCTTCTCTGTTCCCTTGCATGGAAGATTTCCTGTATCATTTGAAGATTAAGGCATATCAGAACAGAAAAGTAGCGATCATGGAGAACGGTTCCTGGGCGCCGATGTCTGGAAAACTGATGAGAGCATATTTTGAAGGAATGAAAAATATCACAATCTGTGAACCTATCGTGACAATCAAATCTACAGTAAAACCAGAGACGATTGCAGCGATGGAAGAGATGACAGAAGCGCTGCTGACAAAATAGAATAGAAACTAAAAAAGAGATGGAAAAGAAATCAGACAGAGATTGCTTTTCTGTCTCTTTTTATTCTTCAGATATCAAAAAATTCATGATATTTCAGCAGCAGAAGAGACAATCTCTTGTGCAGGAAGAATTCTGGTTTAAAAAATTAGTTTTTTTGAAAGAGAATTTAAGATTCGATTAATAATAGCTACAAGGAATTGGAAGAACGTATCTGATCTGGTATAATATAAAAATCAAATAGAATATACAGGAAGAGGATGGGGCAGTATGAGACGAAAGATAAAAAAGACGGGGATTTTTTTGGCGGCATTGATTACAATATTTGGAATGCAGACAAATGCTGCAGGAAATATGGAAAAAAAGACAGCAGAAGCTGACTTGCAGGAAGAATTATACATAAAAATACCAGAGATTTCGCAGAGAAAGCTGGAAATTTCAAAGATAGAAAAAGAAGACTGGGAATATGCCAGTCAAGATGGCAATGCCATTTCTATAAAAAAAGAGCGAATCGGAACAAGAAGCGGAAAAATGAGAGAAAAAGACCAGACAGATACCTATCTCGTAACACCTCCAGCTGATGGATGGTATCGTCTGGAGACAGGAAAAATGAAAAAGAATGCTTCTGTTGTCATTTCTGTGCAAAGTCTGTCCGGACAAAAAACAGAAGAAGAAAAAGAGTGCAGAAATGAGGAATCTGTCACCGCACAGTTGAAAGCGGGAGAAACATATCTCATTACGGTAAAGCAAAAAAAAGAGCTTGGAGCATATCAGATTGAAATCTGCTATGAAAAACCGGAAAAGGATATTTCTGGATATACAGAAATTCAGGACAGCATGGAATATAAAAATCAGCGCAACCGTTATAGATTTGAGGCGGATACAGACGGACGATACCGGATTGAAATAGAAGGAGCAGGGGAAAATGCTTCCTTTTCAGTGAAAGTAAAAGATGAGAAAGAAACCGTGCTGTACGAGCAGAATGCGATAAAAAATGGCCAGGGAATTACGGCAGACGGATGGAGAGCAGGAGAAGCATATACGATTGAGATTGTACAGGAAACGGGAATTGGAGATTATAAACTGAAAATCGGCGTTCAAAAAGAAAAACAGGATATTTCATATGCTGAAACAGTAGAAGATCAGATGGAATTTGAAGATCAGATCAATCGATATCATTTCTTGCCGCAGGAAGACGGAACCTATGTCATTTGTCTGAATGAAACGGGGTCAGAAGAGCATATCAATATGACAGTCTTTGACTCTTCAGGAAATACGGCAGCAACGGGAAGTATACTCACACAGGAGGATTATATTTTACTGAAAGATGCAAAAGCCAAAGAACCGTATGAAATTCAGATTCAGCAGGAAACAGGATATGGCACCTATCAGTTTTCGATTGAAAAAGAAGTGCCAAAAGAAGTGCTGAACAGATGCGTAGAGAAGGCAATCGAAACCGGAAGCATGGAAACGTTCTGGAAAGAAGCAGGCGGATATGAAAAACAGATCCAAAAAAAAGAAGAATTAAGCAATTTAGCTTCCCAGCTTGAAGCTTATCTGAAAGCGGAAGTAATCTATGAGTTTGGACCGTATTATGAGGAATTAAAGAAGGATACGATTAAAACATGGATTGTTTTTGATGAGGAGACCTCTTCTGTTACACTGGACGATGCGAAAGTTTATGAATATACGGCGCAGCTTGCAGCGAAATATGATACATATGATAAACCGAGAGAATTTCTCACTTCAGACGGAACGTATGTGACGGTATACGGCGGAAGCGGATATGGATGGATGATTGATCAGTATGGTGAGGCGGAAGCGCTGAAAGCATGGATTGCAAACGGGGAGACAGGGACAAGAAGACCGATTTTTGCACAGGAGGCGGCAAGTTTTGAAAACAGTGACATCGGATATGACTATGTAGAAATAGATCTGACAAATCAGTATGTTTACTTATATATGGGAGGACAGCTGATCGTATCAAGTCCATGTGTATCAGGAGATTTGACTTTGACAGACAGGACGACTCCGGAGGGCACTTACACGCTGTATTATAAACAGTCGCCGGCAACACTGATCGGCCCGGACTATGTGCAGCCGGTCACATATTGGATGCCATTTAATGGCGGAATCGGTCTTCACGATGCGACATGGAGAGGCGAGTTTGGAGGCCAGATTTATGTGTCGAATGGTTCGCATGGCTGTATCAATCTGCCATACGATACAGCGCAGATCATTTATGAAAATATTTATTCGGGAATGCCGATCATCTGCTATTATCGCTGGTAAAGCGAAACTGGAGGGGAGAAATATCCTCAAAAAGAAAAAACTTCTGATTGTCAAGAAAAAATACTTGACAGTCAGAAGTTTTTCGTATATGATAGCTAAGGTGATGCAAATGGAAAAGTTTGTGGAACAAACATTATTGTTTGATTTCTATGGTGAGCTGCTCACCGAGCATCAGAGAATGATTTATGAAGATGTGGTATGTAATGATCTGTCTTACAGCGAAGTAGCGCAGATGCAGGGAATTACCCGACAGGGAGTTCATGATATGATGAAGCGCTGCAATAAAATCTTGTCGGATTATGAGGAGAAGCTGCATCTGGTAGAAAGATTTCTTTCTGTCAAAGAGAAAGTACAGCAGATTAAATATCTGGCAGGACAGAGAGAGGAGAAAGCGGATGCTTCCCTGATTGCTGAGATTGAACAGATCTCCGACAAGATATTGGAGGAATTATAATACATGGCATTTGAAAGCTTATCGGAAAAATTACAAAATGTCTTTAAAAATTTAAGAAGCAAAGGTCGATTGACAGAAGCGGATGTAAAGACAGCACTAAAAGAAGTAAAGCTTGCACTTTTGGAGGCAGATGTCAGTTTTAAAGTTGTGAAACAGTTTATTAAATCGGTACAGGAGCGGGCAATTGGTCAGGACGTCATGAACGGATTAAATCCGGGACAGATGGTGATTAAGATTGTAAATGAAGAGCTCGTTCAGCTGATGGGTTCCGAGACAACAGAGATTGCTCTGAATCCGGGAAGCGAACTCACAGTCATCATGATGGTGGGACTTCAAGGTGCCGGAAAGACAACGACGACAGCAAAAATTGCCGGAAAACTGAAATCAAAAGGAAAACAGCCGTTGCTTGTAGCATGTGATGTTTACCGCCCTGCTGCAATTCAGCAGCTGCAGATTAATGGAGAAAAACAGGGAGTGGAAGTTTTTTCCATGGGAGATCGGCAAAAACCGGTCAATATTGCAAAAGCATCCATTGAGCACGCAAAAAGAGAAGGTAAGAATGTAATAATTTTAGATACCGCAGGACGTCTTCACATTGATGAGACCATGATGGACGAGCTGATTGAGATAAAAGAAGCGGTTCATGTGGATCAGACCATTCTTGTTGTCGATGCGATGACAGGACAGGATGCAGTAAATGTATCGGATACGTTCAATTCTAAAATTGGAATTGATGGAGTCGTTCTGACAAAGCTGGATGGCGACACACGAGGCGGCGCAGCGCTTTCAATTAAAGCGACATGCGGAAAACCGATTCTGTATGTAGGTATGGGAGAGAAACTCTCCGATTTGGAACAGTTTTATCCGGATCGTATGGCTTCACGAATTCTTGGCATGGGCGATGTGATGTCTCTGATTGAGAAAGCACAGGCAAACATTGATGAAGAAAAAGCAAGAAGCATGGAGCAGAAGCTGAAAAAAGCACAGATCGGCTTTGACGATTATCTGGAAAGTATGCACCAGATGAAAAATATGGGGGGAATCTCCAGTATTTTGAGCATGATTCCAGGTCTCGGAGGCAAAACAAAAGAATTAGAGGCGGCAGTTGACGAGAAAAAGATGGCGATGACAGAGGCGATTATTCTTTCTATGACGCCGAAGGAGAGAGCCAATCCGGATATTTTAAATCTGTCCAGAAAACGTCGAATTGCTAATGGCGCAGGTGTTGATATCAGCGAAGTCAACAAACTTGTAAAACAGTTTGAACAGTCAAAGAAAATGATCAAACAGCTCCCTGGTCTTATGGGAGGGAAAACAGGTAAAAGAGGTAAGTTAAAGCTTCCCTTTTAACATATCATAACACAGAAACCTTAAGGAGGTGAAAAACATGGCAGTAAAAATCAGATTAAGAAGAATGGGACAGAAAAAAGCTCCTTTCTATAGAATCGTTGTAGCAGATTCCAGATCCCCAAGAGATGGAAAATGCATCGATGAAATCGGTACTTACAATCCAAACACAGATCCAAGCGTATTTAAGATCGATGAGGAAGCTGCTAAAAAATGGCTTGCAAACGGCGCTCAGCCAACAGAAGTTGTAGGTAAACTTTTCAAATTAGCTGGAATCGAAAAATAAGGCAGAGGTGAAACGTGATGAAAGATTTAGTCGAAGTAATTGCAAAGTCTCTCGTTGAGAATCCAGATGAAGTTGTGGTAACACAGAAAGAAAGCGGAAAAACGACAGTGATCGAGCTGAAAGTGGCTCCGTCTGATATGGGAAAAGTGATTGGAAAACAGGGAAGAGTTGCGAAAGCAATTCGCTCTGTTGTAAAAGCAGCAGCATCCAAGGATGATAGAAAAGTAGTTGTTGACATTTTACAGTGACAACGACCCGGTGCCTTTAGACACCGGGATTTTTTCATTTTATCAAAAGAAATGGATGGCACTGTAAAATAAACCACAAAAAAAGTTTGTTCGGAGGAAAAAAGATGGAGACCATGTTTCAGATAGGCGTGATCACAGCGACACATGGATTAAGAGGGGAAGTCAAAGTTTTTCCAACCACAGATGATCCGCAGCGATTTAAAAAATTAAAAGAGATTATGCTGGATACCGGAAAAGAGCTGATAAAACTGGAAGTGGAGCAGGTAAAGTTTTTTAAACAATTTGTAATCTTAAAATTTCGCGGCTATGATGATATCAATGATGTGGAAAAATGGAAGAAGAAACCACTGAAAGTTTACAGAGATCAGGCAGTTGAGCTGAAAAAAAATGAGTATTATATTGCAGATTTGATTGATATGGAAGTAAATCTGGAGGACGGAACCCGTTTTGGAACGCTGAAGGATGTAATGCAGACAGGGGCAAATGATGTCTATGTGATTGAGACGACAGACGGCAAAGAAGTGCTTCTGCCAGCCATTAAACAGTGTATCCTTTCTGTGGATGTGGAAAAAGGACACATGACAGTGTATGTGATGCCTGGTTTGATGTAAGGAGGGAATTGCTTGAATTACCATGTATTGACGCTGTTTCCGGAAATGATTATGCAGGCGCTTGGGACGAGCATTATCGGGAGAGCGCTGGAAAAAGAGAGTATTTCTTTGGAGGCAATCGACATTCGGGAATATACGACAAACAAACATAAAAAAGTAGACGATACGCCGTACGGCGGAGGTGCAGGCATGGTGATGCAGGCCCAGCCAATTTATGATGCGTATCAGGATCTGGAACGAAAAATCGGATTTCGTCCGAGAGTAATTTATCTGACGCCGCAGGGAAAGGTATTTCATCAGGGAATGGCACAGGAGTTTGCAAAAGAGCAGGATCTTGTTTTTCTGTGCGGTCATTACGAAGGAATTGACGAGCGTGTGCTGGAAGAAATCGTAACCGATTATGTATCAATCGGAGATTATGTGCTGACAGGAGGGGAGCTCCCAGCAATGGTTTTGATAGACGCGATCTCAAGACTTGTTCCGGGTGTGCTGAAAAATGAGGAGTCAGCGCAGTTTGAATCTTTTCATGATAATTTACTGGAATATCCGCAGTACAGCAGACCAGAAGAATGGATGGGAAAAAAGGTGCCGTCTGTATTGCTGTCGGGTCATCATGCGAATATAGAGGCCTGGAGACGGGAAAAGTCTTTGCAGCGCACCTATGAGAGAAGACCTGATCTTTTGGAGAGCGCCGCACTCTCGGAAAAAGATAAAAAGTTTCTGGATAATCTAAGAAATAATACTTGCAAATAAGATCGAAATATGATAAATTAAACGTGTTGTGAAAAAAGATGGTCCTCTAATAACGGCATAGTTGACCGGATATTAAGAACATCAAAATAAGAAGGAGGCACACAATGAACGATATTATTAAAAATATTGAAGCTGCTCAGCTGAAAGCAGAAGTACCACAGTTTAATGTTGGAGATACGGTAAGAGTTTACGGAAAAATCAAAGAAGGAAATCGTGAAAGAATCCAGGTTTTTGAAGGCGTAGTCTTAAAGAAACAGGGTGGAAGCAATAGAGAAACTTTCACTGTAAGAAAAAATTCCAACGGTATTGGAGTAGAGAAAACTTGGCCGTTACATTCCCCAAACGTTGAAAAAGTAGAAGTAGTAAGAGCTGGTAAAGTAAGAAGAGCAAAACTGAACTACTTAAGACAGCGTGTTGGTAAGAGCGCGAAAGTAAAAGAATTAGTAAAATAAAGTGGATCAGGGACATATACGAAAACGTATCTGTCCCTGTTTTCGAATCAGGGGAAATAAAAAAGTAAGATGGTTCAGGAGATATGGAGAAAATGGGAGCGCGTAGAAAAAAACAGAAGGTAAAAAAAGGACCGTTTGAGAAGATTAAGACGGGAATGCGGTGGATTTTTCAGATTGCGGCAGTTATTTTAATCGCATATATGCTGATATTCTTCTGGGGACAGCCCAGAACAAATATAGGACAGGCAATGGAGACAACTCTTTCTGGAGGAGATCGTGTTCTGATCAACACGCTGTCTTATCGCTTTGGAACTCCAAAAAGAGGAGATCTGATCAGTTTTAAGCCGAATGGAAACAAGAAGGCACAGTCATTGATCCGAAGAGTGATTGGACTTCCAGGTGAGACGATTCAGATTGTAGACGGCGTGATTTATATAAATGGCAGAGTATATATGGAGGAGAAGGACTTGCCGGCCATGACATTTTTTGGAACGGCGAAGGATGAGATTGTGCTTGGAAATTCAGAATATTTTGTCCTTGCAGATAATCGAAACAGCAGCGAGGACAGTCGTTCAGCTGATATCGGCAATGTTCGGCTGAGTGATATTGAAGGGAAAGTATGGTTTGTGATTGCACCGCGTAGCCACTTTGGACTGGTGAAATAATTGCGGTTGAGATAAAAAAGAGGTGGATGAATGAATTATCAATGGTATCCTGGTCATATGACCAAAGCAAAGAGAATGATGCAGGAAGATATCAAACTGATTGATCTGGTGATTGAATTGGTGGATGCAAGAGTGCCGATGAGCAGTCGAAATCCGGATATTGACGATCTGGCAAAAAATAAGGCCAGAATGATTCTGCTGAATAAAGTGGATCTGTCTGATGAAAAACAGAATGTGAACTGGACAGAATATTTTAAGAAAAAAGGATTTTTTGTTGTAAAAATTAATTCCAGAAGCGGAGCAGGAATGAAGTCTGTACATTCTATGATTCAGGAAGCGTGTAGAGAGAAGATAGAGAGAGATCGAAAACGCGGGATTTTAAACCGACCGGTTCGCGCGATGGTAGTAGGTATTCCAAATGTAGGAAAATCGACATTCATTAATACATTCGCAGGAAAAGCATGTGCGAAAACGGGAAATAAGCCAGGCGTGACAAAAGGAAAGCAATGGATTCGATTAAATAAAAATGTAGAGCTTCTCGACACACCGGGAATTTTATGGCCGAAGTTTGAAGATCAGCGCGTTGGCATGAAACTGGCAATGATCGGATCGATTAAGGATGAAATTTTAAATCTGGAAGAATTGTCCCTGGAGCTGATACAGTTTCTGACAGCAGAATATTCTGGAATTTTACAGGAAAGATACGGCTGTGATGAAAAAGAGGATCGAGTTAAAATTCTGGAACAGATTGCACAAAATCGTGCATGTCGTCTAAAAGGCGATGTCCTTGATCTTGGCAAAGCAGCCATGCTTTTAGTAGATGATTTCCGCAGCGGACGCCTTGGAAAAATTACACTTGAATTTCCAGACATAATTGAGTAATATAGATATAATGACAGAAGAAAGTGGTGAAAGTATGAAAAGTGAGGAAAATGTAAACCCAGAAAATGAAAGTGAGAAAAGCGCATCGGACAAATGGAAAAGTTTGCTTGCTAACATTTTATGGATAGCAGGTATACTGCTGGCAGTCATTTTTATCGTTGAGTTTGTAGGGCAGAGAACAAAGGTGGATGGAAGATCCATGGAACCGATGCTGCAGGATGGAGACCAGCTGATTGTGGATAAGATTTCTTATCGTTTCCGTGATCCGGAGCGTTTTGATATTATCATTTTCCCATATCATGGAGATGGTTCCAAGAAAGTATATTATATCAAACGTATTATCGGACTGCCGGGAGAAACCGTACAGATTGTAGATGGAAAAATCTATATTGACGGCGAAGTTCTGGAAGAAGATTATGGAAAAGAAGTTATGGAGGAAGCAGGGCGAGCTTCCCAGCCGATTGTATTGGGAGACGACGAGTACTTTGTTCTTGGAGATAATCGAAATAACAGTAAAGACAGCCGTGTTGAGAGTGTTGGAAATATTAAACGTTCTGACATTATAGGACGGGCATGGGTGAGAATTTTCCCTTTCGATACATTCGGTGTTTTGAAACATAAGTGATCGGAGAATAAAATGGAAAAGAAAATCTCAGAAATCAAAAAAGAATTTGAGATGGCCGGCACAGAAAAGCTTTCGGAGTTGTTTGCAAAATATGCAGACGACTCCAGAGCAGGCGTTGCCGGCCTGATTCGGCAATACAGAAAAAAAGAAGAAGCGCTGCAAAAAGAGATGGCTCGTATAGAGACAATGAAAGTATATGAGCGTGAATATGAACGGATCGGATGGATCTGCGGAATCGACGAAGCAGGCAGAGGACCGCTTGCAGGACCGGTCGTGGCAGGAGCTGTTATCTTACCAAGAGATTCCAAAATTTTATATTTAAATGATTCGAAAAAACTATCTGAAAAAAAGAGAGAGGAATTGTTTGATGTGATTATGGAGCAGGCAGAAGCGGTCGGCGTGGGAATCGTTGGACCGGAGAGAATTGACGAGATCAATATTTTGCAGGCGACATATGAAGCGATGCGTCAGGCGATCGGAAAATTGACGATCGTGCCGCAGATTTTGCTCAATGATGCGGTGACGATTCCACAGGTCATCATTCCGCAGGTGCCGATCATAAAAGGGGATGCAAAGAGTGTTTCGATTGCAGCGGCAAGTATCGTTGCGAAGGTGACAAGAGATCGGATGATGAAGGAGTATGACAGACAGATGCCAGAATACGGCTTTGCGTCGCATAAGGGATATGGAAGCGCCGCACATATTGAGGCGATCAAAAAATATGGACCTTCACCGATTCACAGAAAGACATTTCTGACACATTTTGTCTGATACAGGAAAAGAAAGCCGACAGTAAATCAGACAAAGAAAGCAAAAAGAATAGACAAGGGGCAGTATAGAGGAGTATATAGGGTGAAAGAAAACGAACAGAAAAAATGGTGCACACGACGAGAAGTAGGAAGCCGCTATGAATACATAGCGGCTTCTTACTTAGAGAGAAATGGAGTACGGATTATAGAACGCAATTATCAGAAGAAAACAGGAGAAATTGATCTGATTGCGCAGGACGGAGAATATCTTGTTTTTATTGAGGTGAAATACCGCTCAGACGGACAAACAGGCGAACCTTTGAGCGCAGTGGATTACAGAAAACAGAAAAAAATTTGTCGGACGGCACAGTGGTATATGGAAGAGAAAAAAATAGGAATGGAAACACCATGTCGATTCGATGTGATCGGAATTTTGGGGAAGAAGATTACATGGGTTCGGGATGCGTTTTTAAGCTTCTGAAAAAGAAAAAACAGAGAAACGACAGCAGACAGAGAGGATAATGATATGGATATTGTATGGAAGAGAAAAGGAAACAGTAAGGTTTTAGAACAAAGAGAAAGAAATGGAGTGCCGTACTTGATATTTCCGGCGCTTGAAGAAATAGCGGGGATTGTGCACGGATTTTCTACAAGATACGGAGGAGTCAGCACAGAAGAATTATTCAGCATGAATCTTAGTTTTTCCAGAGAAAAGAATACAGAAAATGTAATGGAAAATTTTCGCAGAATAGGGGAAGCCATCGGATTTTCCATCGATCAGCTGGCGCTGTCTGATCAGACGCACACAACGAATGTGAGAGAAGTGACAAAAGAGGACAGAGGAAAAGGCATTGTGTGCAGCAGAGATTACAGCAATGTGGATGGATTTGTCACAAATCATCCAGGAGTCGTTCTTGCTACGTTTTATGCTGACTGCGTGCCGCTTTTTTTTGTCGATCCTGTAAAAAAAGCGATCGGACTGAGTCATTCTGGATGGAGAGGAACGGTCAACAAGATCGGGGCTGTAACAATCAGAAAAATGCAGGAATTGTATAACTCTGATCCAAAAGATATCATTGCGGCCATTGGGCCTTCTATCTGTCAGGATTGCTATGAGGTCAGCGAGGATGTAATAGAACAGTTCAGAGAAAACTTTGATGATGATATTCAAAAAGAACTGTATTACCGAAAAGAAAATGGAAAATATCAGCTGAACTTATGGAAAGCAAATGAACAAGTATTGAAAGAATCTGGAATTTTGCCGGAGCATATCTTGATCACAGATCTTTGCACGTGTTGCAATCCAGATGCGCTATATTCCCACCGCGCTTCTCACGGAAAAAGAGGGAATTTGGGAGCATTTCTGGGACTGAAGGAGGAGTAAGATGAGCGAGGGAATCCGTGCGGCGCAGAAAAAAGATTTGCAGGCAATGCTGGGAATCTATGCGCCATATGTAGAAAATACGGCAGTCACGTTTGAATATGATATTCCGTCTATAGAGGAATTTGAGAACCGATTTCAGAAGATTACAGATTTTTTTCCATGGCTTGTTTATGAAGAGGACAGTAAAGTGCTAGGTTATGCATATGCAGGCACCTTTCATGAAAGAAAGGCATTTCAGTGGGATGCGGAACTGTCTATCTATCTTTCAGAAGAGGCGCACCGCAGAGGAATCGGAAAGAAATTATATTCAGAATTGTTCTCTATTTTGGAAGAACAGGGAATTTATACGCTGTATGCGCATATCACTTATCCGAATGATGACAGTATTGCTTTTCACAAAGCAATGGGCTTTCAAAAAATAGCGCATTTTCCGAAGACAGGATATAAAATGGGAAAATGGAGGGACACCATTTTTATGGAAAAACATTTAAAAGAGCTGCCAGATTTTCCTCAGCAACCGCATAGTTGGAAAGAACAAGGAAAAAGAGGATAATCGGTCAGAGAATATTCTGAAATAATATGGCATGGACGATTATAAAATACAGAAAAGAAAAAATGTCTCAGGATAATTTTTAGCCTGGGACATTTTTATACCATGTTTATTTCAGCAGAAAGACTTACTTTGCAATTTTTTTGAGAAGAGCATGGATTTTATCTGTTGGAGACTGAACACGGCTGATAGAGACGTCATGATTCAAAGAATCAATGATACTTGCAAGGAATTTTGTCATATCAGCTTCTGCATAGTATGGTTTTTCCAGAAGCTCTTTCGGGCGGTAATTTAAGTTTGTTGTGACAACTTTGTTAATGTATCCTTTATTGTAGAAATCATCAAATTTGTCAAGACCGTCTGTGAACAGACCGAATGTGGTGCAGACAAATACACGGTTTGCTTTTCTGTCTTTCAGCTGTTTTGCGACATCGAGCATACTTTCACCGGAAGAGATCATATCGTCAATGATGATGACATCTTTACCTTCCACGGAATCACCTAAAAATTCATGGGCAACGATCGGATTCTTTCCATTTACGATTTTGGAGTAATCACGGCGTTTGTAGAACATACCCATATCAACGCCCAGAATGTTGGAGAAGTAGACTGCTCTTCCCATCGCGCCTTCATCAGGGCTGATAATCATCAGATGGTCGTTGTCAAGACACAGATTCGGAACAGATTCAACAAGCGCTTTTAAGAACTGGTATGTTGGCATGAAAGAATCAAATCCGTGAAGCGGAATCGCATTCTGTACACGAGGATCATGGGCATCAAATGTGATAATATTTGATACGCCCATGCGGACGAGTTCTTGAAGAGCAAGAGCACAGTCAAGGGATTCACGTCTTGTACGTTTATGCTGGCGTCCTTCATATAAAAACGGCATGACAACGTTGATACGTCTGGCTTTTCCAGTTGCAGCAGAGATAATACGTTTTAAATCCTGAAAATGATTGTCAGGAGACATGTGATTCTCGTAACCGCACACGGAGTAGGTCAAAGAATAATTGCATACATCTACGAGAATAAAAAGATCGGTTCCGCGAATAGAAGCTCCGATTTCCCCTTTTCCTTCTCCGCTTCCAAAACGCGGACATCTGCATGGAATGAGATAAGAGTCAGCCATATAGCCCTGAAAAGCAACGCTGGAATAATCATGGGAAGGATTTGTCTTGCGGTAATTGACAATATGGTGATCTACAATACTGGCAAAGTCGCGGCAGCCTTCCAAAGCTGCAATTTTTAAAGGTCCTACTGGTATGGATGATTCTAAAGGTTCAAAATTTGGCATGTCAGCCCTCCTGAAAATATGTATTGTTATAGAAGACGACTGTTCCGGCAACAAACAATGAAGGGTTCTTTAGAGAAAAGAACAGAAGAAATAGACAGTACAAAAAACAGACACTCTTTAAAAACCAAAGGAGTGCTGTTTTGCATTTTTCTGTCTATGAGTCCGTGCAGTCACCGGATTGTCTTGTAATAATTTAGTTATATCATTGTAAAATCATACAGTCAAGAAATTTGTCAAAAAATGATGAAAAATATAAAACAGGGAGGCTTCGCATGATTAAAATCACGATCCAGTAGCAGTGAACAGTCCATAGACATAGAAGAGAGACAAAGACGAATCAGGATGAAAAAATCAGAGGTTGCAATTTAAGATCCGATCGAGTATCATGAAAAAGAGAAGAAAGAGCAGGAAACTCAGTTGGAGGAAAAAATGAAAAAACATGAACATAAAATCAGCTGCGTGCTGCCGGGAAGCATCGGCGAAGAGATGGAGATTGTGCCCGGAGATGTGCTGATATCAATAGACGGAAAAGAGATAGAAGATATCTTTGATTATCGCTATCTTGTGGAAAATGAAGAAATAGTGGTTCTGATCCGTAAGCAGGATGGAGAAGAATGGGAGCTTGAAATTGAAAAAGAAGAGGAGGAAGATCTCGGACTGGAATTTGAAAACGGACTGATGGATGAATATCGTTCATGCAGAAATAAATGTATGTTCTGCTTTATTGATCAGCTTCCGAAAGGAATGAGAGAGACTCTGTATTTTAAGGATGATGACTCCCGATTATCTTATCTGCAGGGAAACTATGTGACACTTACGAATATGAGTGACCACGATATCGAAAAAATTATCCGCTACCGCATGGAACCAATCAATATTTCTTTTCATACAACGAATGAAAAACTGCGCTGCGAAATGCTGCACAATCGTTTTGCAGGGGAAGCATTGAAAAAGGCAGATCGGCTGTACGAAGCAGGAATTGAAATGAATGGACAGATTGTGCTTTGCAAAAATGTCAATGACAAAGAAGAATTAGACCATACAATTCAGGATTTATTAAAATACCGTCCGTATTTGACGAGCGTATCTGTCGTTCCTGTTGGTCTGACGCGTTACCGTGAAGGATTATATCCGCTGGAACCATTCACAAAGGAAGAGGCCGAAGAAGTGCTTCGCACGATTCACCGTTTTCAGAAACAGATTTACAAAGAGACAGGAACACATTTTATCCATGCAGGAGATGAATGGTATATTCTGGCTGAAAAAGAAATCCCGGAAGAAGAACAGTATGATGGGTATGTGCAACTGGAAAACGGTGTCGGAATGGTACGCTCTTTCCTGGATGAGGTTCATTTGGCTGTCGACGAGAGAAAAGGAGACGAGCGCACGCACACGGTGTCGATTGCCACCGGAAAGCTTGCCGCACCGTATCTTCAGAAGGCAGCGAATCAGATCAGAAAAAAATATCCCAATATAACGATTTTAATTTATCCGATTGAGAATCAGTTTTTTGGAAAGCGTATTACGGTGGCAGGATTGCTGACTGGTCAAGATCTGGAAAAGCAGCTTGCAGAAAAAGAGCTGGGAGAACGTCTTTTGCTCACTGCTAATATGTTTAAAAATGGAGAGACTGTATTTTTGGATGATGTTTCAGCGGAGCAGCTGGAAAAAACTTTACAAACCAAAATAAATATTGTACAATCAAGCGGCTGGGACTTTGTGAGAGCAGTATTGCTGGAAACAGAAGAACAATCCCCTAAAAACAGCAGAAAGGAAAAGCATTATGAGTAAACCGATTGTAGCGATTGTGGGAAGACCAAATGTTGGAAAATCCACTCTTTTTAATGTCCTTGCAGGACAGAATATATCTATTGTAAAAGATACGCCCGGTGTGACGAGAGACCGAATTTATGCCGATGTGGAATGGCTGAATAAAAATTTTACCCTGATTGACACAGGAGGAATTGAGCCAGACAGTAAAGATATTATCCTGTCACAGATGCGCGAACAGGCACAGATTGCGATTGATACAGCGGATGTCATTGTATTTATCACAGATGTAAAACAAGGACTGGTAGATTCTGACTCTAAGGTTGCCGATATGCTGCGCCGCTCCAAAAAGCCAGTTGTGCTGGTCGTAAATAAAGTGGACAGTTTTGCAAAGATGATGCCGGATGTATATGAGTTCTATAATCTTGGAATTGGAGATCCGGTGGCTATTTCAGCAGCTTCACGGCTTGGAATCGGCGATATGCTCGATGAGATTGTTCGTCATTTTCCGGAACAGGAGCAGAAAGAGGAAGACGATGATCGCCCAAGAATTGCGATTGTAGGAAAACCGAATGTAGGAAAATCTTCTATTATTAATAAACTGACAGGTGAAAATCGAGTGATTGTATCAAATATTGCAGGAACAACACGAGATGCGATTGACACAGAAGTAAAATGGGACGGCAAGGAATATATTTTTATTGATACAGCAGGTCTGCGCAGAAAAAATAAGATTAAAGAGGAACTGGAGCGATACAGCATTATCAGAACCGTGACGGCCGTAGAGAGAGCAGACCTTGTGATGGTAGTGATTGATGCAGTGGAAGGAATCACGGAGCAAGATGCTAAAATTGCAGGAATTGCACATGACAGAGGAAAAGGAATTCTGATTGTTGTCAACAAATGGGATGCTATTGAAAAAAATGATAAGACGATCTATCAGTATACAAATAAAATCCGCGAGACACTTTCCTTCCTTTCTTATGCTGAGATCATGTTTGTATCGGCACAGACCGGTCAGAGACTGACAAAAATGTTTGATATGATTGATATGATTATCCAAAATCAGTCCATGCGTATTGCAACAGGCGTGCTCAATGAGATCATGGCAGAGGCAGTTGCGCTTCAGCAGCCGCCGTCTGACAAAGGAAAGAGACTGAAACTGTATTATATTACACAGGTAGCCGTGAAGCCGCCAACATTTGTCATTTTTGTGAATGATAAAGAGCTGATGCACTTTTCTTACACGAGATATCTGGAAAATAAGATAAGAGATACGTTTGGTTTCCGCGGAACATCTTTAAGATTTATTATCCGCGAACGGAAGGAGAAAGAGCAATAAAATGATGGAGCGTGTGATAAGCTTACTGATTGGCTACGTTTTTGGACTGTTTCAGACAGGCTATATTTATGGAAAGATACACGGAATAGATATTCGTGAACATGGAAGCGGGAATGCAGGAAGTACGAATATGCTGCGTACTTTGGGGAACAAGGCAGGATTTATAACATTTTTAGGAGACTGCTGTAAATGTATGCTCAGTGTTTTGACAGTACGGATGATTTTTGGAAAAACATCTGCGGAAATCTTGCCGCTTTTGACATTCTATGCGGCGGCAGGTACAATCTTAGGACATAATTATCCATTTTATCTCGGTTTTCGAGGCGGAAAAGGAATTGCAGCCACAGCGGGGCTTGTATTATCTTTTAACTGGATTATGGCTGTTCTGGGAATCATTACATTTTTTACAGTATATTTGATTACCCATTACGTTTCACTTGCTTCTTTGTGTGTTTATATCGGAATTATGATAGAGCTTGTAGTGCTGGGACAGACTGGACATTTCCACATGACACAGCCGGAATTGTGGGAATTATATTTAATCGGTGCTTTTTTGACATGCCTTGCATTTTATAAACATCGTGCTAATATTAAACGACTGTTGAATAAAACAGAGAGCAAGACATATATTTCAAAGAAAAAATAAGAGATGGGAGGAATGTGTTATGGCAGAAGTTGGTGTGATTGGAGCAGGAAGCTGGGGAACAGCGCTTGCCATTTTGCTGTATCAGAACGGACATCAGGTCACGCTCGTATCACCGACAAAAAGGGATGAAGAGATAAGAGAAATTACAGCAAAGCGGATTACGAAACTGCCGGATGTATTTGTGCCGGAGGAAATTTTTATTACAAATAAGTTTCAGCCGGCGCTGGAAAAGAAAGATGCTGTTATCTTGGCCTCTCCTTCGCCATATACACGTTCCATGCTGGATCAAATGAAGCCTTTTGTAAAGCAAGGGCAGAAGATTGTCACAGTGGCAAAAGGAATTGAGGAAAAGACGCTGCTGAATCAGACAGAGATTATTCAGGAAAAAATTCCATGGGCAGATGCTGCTGTCCTGTCAGGGCCAAGTCATGCGGAAGAGGTGAGCAAAGGACTGCCAACCTCATGTGTCATTGGAGCTGCGACAAAAAAGACAGCAGAATATCTGCAGGGACTCTTTATGAGTCCGACATTTCGAGTATATACAAGTCCGGATATGAAAGGAATAGAGCTGAGTGCATCTATGAAAAATGTGATTGCCTTGGCAGCCGGAACAGCGGACGGTCTTGGATGCGGCGATAATGCGAAAGCGGCATTAATTACGAGAGGAATCGCTGAGATTGCGAGATTAGGACAGGCGATGGGATGCCGTGCGGAGACATTTTGGGGATTGAGCGGAATTGGAGACTTGATCGTCACATGCGCAAGTGTTCACAGCAGAAATAGAAAAGCAGGATATCTGATCGGAAAAGGATATACGATGGAAGAGGCAATGAGAGAGGTCAACATGGTAGTGGAGGGCGTTTATTCAGCAAAAGCAGGACGTGAATTATCTCAAAAGTACCAGGTTGAGACTCCGATTATCGAACAGATGAATCAGGTGCTTTTTGAGAAAAAAAGTCCTCAGGATGCGCTGGAAGAATTGATGATGCGGGATAAGAAAATGGAATCAGACGGACAGTCCTGGAATTAAAATTTGACAGATGAAAAAGGTATTAAAGTGTTATTAAATAAGGCTCTTTGTCAAGAGTTGGGGTAAGTATTTTTTATGGGACATCGGAATTCTA
>JAUNDP010000005.1 GCA_030526005.1 Eubacteriales bacterium | reverse complement strand
CGCCCTGGTTTCGGTCGCCTTGCGGTCTGCCATTCTGATTTCTGTCGCCCTGCGGTCTGCCGCCCTGACGTCCCGCTGATCCTCTGCTGTTTTGAGGACGAAATACCTGCGTGACATTCTTCTTTTTCGGAGCGTCAAAAGCTCCTTCTTTCTTTTCTAATTCATCTTTAATCATTTCTACATTCTTATCTTCAACTGTACTCATATGGCTCTTTACTCTAATTCCCTTTTCTAATAAAAAATTTATAATTTCCTTGTTGTCTCTGCCTAACTCTTTTGCTAACTCATAAACTCTGACTGTACCGGTCATATACTTACACCTCCATTATTTATCCCACAAGGGACTGAGGCTTTTGCTCTTATGCCTCACGCATTGTCGCTCAGTATTTTCTCTATGGCCTTTGCAAATCCTGCATCCTGCACTGCAAGGGATGCGCGCATTTCTTTTCCCATAGCTTTTCCCAGTTCGTCCTTCATTCCATAAAAATAGATTGGAACATGGTAATATTCACACATATTCCGGAATTTCTTTTTTGTATTTTCCGATGCTTCTTCTGAAACGATCACAAGAAAGGCATGACCTGTTTTCACAGATTTTTCTGTTGAAAATTCTCCTCCTGCAGTTTTTCCTGCTTTTGTCGCTAACCCAATCAGAGATAACACTTTATTTTGACTCAATCTGATCAATCTCCTCTTTTAAATTCTCGTAGACCGATGCAGGAATTGTTGTCTTCAAGGAGCGTTCCAGTCCTTTGTTTTTCATGGACTTTTCAAGGCATTCCTTTGAAAAGCACAGATATGCACCCCTGCCATTTTTTCTTCCTGTCAGGTCAATAACAATCTCGCCTTCCGGTGTCTTCAGGACTCTCATCATTTCCTTTTTATTTTTCATTTCCTGGCATCCAATACATTTTCGCATCGGTACTTTTTTTACCTGACCCATTCTTTCTCCTATTCCTCGCTTATGCTGCTTTCCTCTGTCAAGTTTTCGATATTTTCATTTTCCTGATTCTGGTCTTCTTCAAAATATTTTTCTTCATCCAGCTGTTCCAGCTCTCCGCTCTCTCTTGCCTGTGATTCGCTCTTGATATCAATCTTAAATCCTGTCAGTCTCGCGGCAAGACGTGCATTCTGTCCTTCTTTTCCGATTGCAAGTGAAAGCTGATAATCCGGCACAATAACTTTTGCTGTCTTTTCTCCGTCATCAGAAACTTCTGCTATAACAGAAATTACTTTTGCAGGACTTAACGCATTTTCGATCAGAACTGCGGAATTGTCACTCCAGTTAATCACATCAATTTTCTCTCCGCGCAGTTCATTTACAATCGTATTCACTCTGGAGCCATTCGGTCCGACACATGCGCCAACCGGATCTACGTCCGGGTTGTTTGACCAGACTGCAATTTTTGTTCTGCTTCCAGCTTCTCTTGCAATACTCTTAATCTCTACTACGCCGTCTTTTACTTCTGTCACTTCTGATTCAAATAATCTTTTTACCAGTTCAGGATGTGTTCTGGAGACAAGAATCTTTGGCCCTTTCGGCGTATCTTTTACTTCCAGAACGTACACTTTGATTCGCTCTGTCGGCAGGAATTTTTCACCTTTTACCTGTTCATTTTCATTTAACATCGCATCTACTTTTCCCATGTTGATGCTGACATTTTTTCCGACATAACGCTGCACAATTCCGGTAACTACATCTTTTTCTTTTTCGTAGTACTGTTTATACAGTACTTTTCTCTCTTCCTCTCGAATCTTTTGCAAAATCACATTTTTTGCATTCTGTGTTGCAATTCTTCCAAATTCTTTTGATTTAATCTCTACATTTACAACATCGCCCAGCTCGTATTTTGTATTCATCAGCTTTGCGTTTGTGAGACTGATTTCCATAATCTCATCTTCCACTTTTTCTACAACTGTCTTTTCAGCATAGACGCCGAAATCACAAGTCTGCGGATCAATAAAAACTTTTACATTATCTGATTTTCCAAAGTGGTTCTTACAGGCCTGAATCAGCGACTGCTCAATCGCCTCCAGTAAAGTATCTTTGCTGATATCTTTTTCTTTCTCCAGACTGTTCAAAGCCTCTAACAATTCATTGTTCATGATTTAATATTTCCTCCTTCATCCATTAAAAGTCGAAGGCAAGTCTGACCAGAGCAATGTCAGTTCTTGCAAACGTCATCTTTTCTTCATTTTCCAGTTCAATCGTAATGCTGTCTTTATCATATGCTTTCAGAATGCCTGTAAATTCCTTTTGTCTGTTGACAGCGCGATAAGTGCGTACTTCCACTTCTTCTCCCAGACTGCGTGCAAAATCTTTTTCTTTCTTCAGCGGTCTTCCAAGTCCCGGCGAACTGACCTCCAATATATAAGCTTCCTCAACAAAATCTTTTTCATCCAGCTTATCACTCAGTTCTCTGCTGATTACTTCACAGTCATCTACAGTAATTCCGCCTGGCTTGTCAATATAAGCTCTCAAATACCAGTTTCCGCCTTCTTTGACATACTCCACATCGACCAGCTCAAATCCATGCTTTTCGACCATAGGATTCAGGATCTCCTCTGTTTTCTGCTCATATATCTCTTTTTTTGTCATCCAATCCGCCTCTCTCTATTTTATTTTTCTTGCTCCATCAGTGATAAAAGTATTCTTTTTTTCTCTGATTTTACTGCTATGCGCAAACGAGAGTGGACACTTGTCCACTCTCGTTCGTCTAGTAACATGTACACTTAATCATTGTTATTATAGCACTGTTTTTTATTGATTGCAAGCCCCAATTTGGCTTTTCCTCTTTTATCTGTGTCAGCGCGGCCTTGTACCTTTAACGTCTCGCTTATTGCGTTTCAGTCTTCTCAGATGTACTTCTTTATCCCGGCTAAGCGCTGTTTCATCTGCCTCTGAATTTTCACTGAGTACATAGACTGCTTCCAGCTCGTCCTTTTCTCCGATCTTCATTCCCCGTACGCCAAGGGCTGCTTTTTTCTTAATCGGAATCTCATCTGCCCCAAAGCGCAGAAAATATCCTTCTCTCGTCTGCAGTACCACATCTTCCCCTGCTTTCACCGGCATAAGCGCTGTCAGACAGTCGCCATCTGCCAGCTTAGTGGCAGTTACCATACGTTTAGCCGCCTCAAATTCCATTCCTTCTGTCAGTTTTACCATTCCGCGTTTTGTGGCAAATAATATTTGCAGATCCACAATGTTTTTCATCGCTTCTATATATAAAATTGCTTCTTCTGAACTGTTATAATTACATACATTATCAATCGGGATTCCTTTATCTCTGAATTTTCCAAACGGAAGATCCTGTATTTTAATCAAATGTTCTTTTCCCTGATCCGTAAAGATACAGATCTTATCTGTGCTGTCACAGAAAATGACATATTTATTTTCTTTCTCTGCTGCTTCTCTATTTCTCTCAAATGCGGCTCGGTCAATTACTCTCGCATAGCCAAAACGATCCATCAAAAAGGCAACTTCCATTTTTTCCGGCTGTTTCTCCTGATAAACAGCTTCCTCTGCATTTTCTATAACCGTTTTTCTTGGTACGCTGTATTCTTTTTTCAGATTGTCAATATCTTTTATGATTACTTTTGCCATGGAATCATAATTGTTCAGAATATCTTCATACGTCTCAATATTTTTCAGTGTCTTGCGGTAGTCTTTTTCCAGCTCTTCAATTTCCAATCCAATCAATTTATACAGACGCATGTCTAAAATAGCATCTGCCTGTCTCTGCGTAAAGCACAGCTTTGATGCCTCTTTCTCTGAACTTTTCTTTCGGAATGCAATTCCCTGTGTCGTTCCATGCACAAGACATTCTTTCACCTGTTTCTGATTTTTGCTGCCTCTTAAAATCTCGATAATCAAATCAATCACGTCATATGCGCGAATCAGTCCTTCTTGAATCTCCTTTTTTTCTAATTCCTTTCCCAACAGATTTTTGTATTTTCTGTCGGCAAGTTCAAACTGAAAATCTACATGGTGTTCAAGAATCTCTTTCAGCCCCATTGTCTCGGGCTTTCCATCACAGACAGCCAGCATATTGACGCTGAATGTATCTTCCAGACGTGTCTTTTTATACAGCATATTGATAATATTCTGGGCATCTGCATCTTTTTTCAGATCAATGACAATGCGGATACCGTCTTTGGAAGATTGATTCGAGATGTCTGCTATTTCAGGAGCTTTCTTTGTCTCCACAAGATTTGCCACATCGTTCAAAAACTTTCCGATGTTTGCTCCCATCATCGTATACGGAATCTGTGTGATGACAATTCGTTGCTTTTGCCCCTTTACTTTTTCTATTTCTACTTTTCCCCTTAAACGGATTTTTCCTGTGCCTCTCTCATAGATTTGCAGCAGTTCATCTTTATTGATTACAATGCCTCCCGTCGGAAAATCAGGACCCTGCACATATTGCATCAGTTCTTCTGTTGAGATCTCTCGGTTCTGAATGACTGCTTTTACGCCATCCAGCACTTCCCCCAGATTATGTGGCGGAATGCTTGTAACCATTCCGACTGCGATTCCCTCTGATCCATTGACCAGCAGATTCGGCAGACGTACCGGAAGCACTTCCGGTTCCTTTCCTGTCGCGTCAAAATTTGGAATAAAGTCCACAACATCCTGATCGATATCTTTTAAAAATACTTCCTGCGTTACTTTCTGCAGACGTGCTTCTGTATAACGCATTGCTGCTGCGCCATCTCCCTCGATGGAGCCAAAATTTCCATGTCCATCTACGAGCGGCATTCCTTTTTTAAATTCCTGCGCCATCACGACAAGCGCTTCATAAATAGAACTGTCCCCATGCGGATGATATTTTCCCATTGTATCTCCGACAATTCTGGCACATTTACGATATGGCTTGTCATATTTGATTCCAAGCTCATACATATCATATAGTGTTCTTCTTTGTACAGGTTTTAATCCATCCCTGATATCCGGTAGCGCTCTTGCAACGATTACGCTCATCGCATAATCTATATATGATTTCTGCATAATATCTGCATACTCGGTTCGTAAAATCTGCTCTTCCATTTTCTGCTCCTTTATATATCCAGTTCTGCATCATTTGCATGTTCGTAGATAAATGCTTTTCTCGGAGGAACATCGTTTCCCATCAACATCTCCGTTACGTCTGATGCGATTCTTGCATCTTCAATCTCTACTTGCTTTAAGATACGAGTATTCGGGTCAAGCGTTGTCTCCCAAAGCTGTTCCGGGTCCATTTCACCCAATCCTTTATACCTCTGAAGCGTAAAGCTTCCTTTATGCGTCTTTCGATACTTTTCCAATGCCTTGTCATCGTACAGATATTCTTCTTTCCCACGGGCTGGCATCACTTTATACAGCGGCGGCATCGCAATATAAATATGTCCTTCATAAATCAAATCCGGCATAAAGCGATAAAATAATGTCAAAAGCAGCGTACAGATATGCGCTCCGTCGACATCCGCATCTGCCATAATAATAATCTTGTCATAGCGCAGCTTCGTGATATCAAAATCGTTCCCATATCCTTCTGAAAATCCGCATCCAAACGCATTGATCATCGTCTTAATCTCTGCGTTTGCAAGAACTTTATCAATGCTTGCCTTTTCCACATTTAAAATTTTTCCGCGAATCGGCAAAATAGCCTGAAAATTTCTGTCTCTCGCCGTTTTGGCAGACCCCCCGGCTGAATCTCCTTCCACGATAAAAATCTCGCACTGGGATACGTCGCGGCTTTCACAGTTTGCCAATTTTCCATTGGAGTCAAATGAATATTTCTGGCGCGTCAGCATATTCGTCTTTGCTTTTTCTTCAGTCTTTCTGATTTTTGCGGCTTTCTCCGCACAGCCAAGTACCGTCTTTAATGTCTCCAGATTTCGGTCAAAATAACGGACTGCCTCTTCCCCAATAATCTTACTTGCCGCCTTTGCCGCATCCTGATTGTCCAGCTTCGTCTTTGTCTGACCTTCAAAGCGTGGTGCAGGATGTTTCACGGAAATCACTGCCGTCAATCCATTTCGGATATCAGCGCCTGTAAAATTCGCATCTTTCTCTTTTAAAATTCCTAATTCTCTCGCATACGTATTCATGACTGTCGTAAAAATGGTTTTAAATCCAGTCAGATGTGTTCCGCCCTCCGCATTATAGATATTATTGCAGAATCCCAGCACATTTTCATGAAACTCATTGACATACTGAAATGCACATTCCACTGTAATTCCTTCATTTTCACCTCTCAGATAGACAGGCTCATGCAGAACTTCTTTCTTTCGGTTTAAATCTTTTACAAATCCGATAATGCCATCCGGTTCATGAAATTCCAGTTCTTCCTCTTTTCCTTCTCTTTTATCGCAAAACGAGATCGTCAGCTCCGGATTTAAATATGCCGTTTCATGGAGCCTGCTTTTTACCTCTGTCGCTGAAAAGCTTGTCTTCTCAAAAATTTCATCATCTGGCAAAAAGTTAATTTTTGTCCCTGTCTTTCTCGTCTTTCCCACAATCGGAAGCAGTCCTTCCTCCAGTTCTGCCACAGGCACGCCTCTCTCATAGGAATCATAATGAATGGCGCCTTCTCTGCTGACCCAGATTTCCAGACGCTTTGATAAAGCATTGACCACCGAAGAACCTACTCCGTGAAGTCCTCCGCTGGTCTTATAGACAGAGTTATCAAATTTTCCGCCTGCATGAAGTGTTGTAAATACAAGCCGCTCGGCAGAGATTCCTTTTTCGTGCATCCCAACCGGAATTCCTCTTCCATTATCCTGAATCGTTGCCGATCCGTCTTTTTCCAGTGTCACTTCTATTCTGCTGCAAAATCCAGCCAGATGTTCATCTACTGAATTATCTACGATTTCATATATTAAATGGTTTAATCCTTTTCTGGAAACGCTTCCAATATACATACCCGGGCGCTTCCGCACCGCTTCCAGACCTTCCAAAACAGCGATACTGCTTGCATCATACGTTACCTGCTTTGTCATATCCATTTTCCTTTCTACTGCAATATAAGTTGGCTCATCTACTTAACAGCCATTCAGGCTGTCAGGTCTAACCGCTATTATAACAACAGTTCCTAGAAAAAAGCAAGTAAAAAATAGAACATAAGATCGAAAAAGGATACCGCAAAAGAATTTTTAAGTTCCTGCAGCGCAGGCTTCTTATTTTCATCTTTTGAGATATCCTTTTCTCTCTATTCTCTCTTTATCCTATATCTTTTGCATTCTGCTTATCTGACTGATCCAAACATCTGTACCCAGTACCATACGCCATTTTTATAGGAAAGACCAATTCCTGTACCTTTGAACTCGCTTCTCAGGATATTTTCACGATGTCCCGGTGAGTTCATCCACATATTGACAATATTGTCGATCAACGGCAGCGGTGAAGGTGCACATGCAATATTTTCTCCCAGCGCTCCTACATATGCCGGGCTGACAGCTGTAAAGCACATCTGACCGTTTGGTCTTACATGATCAAATAAAATTGTGATTTCCGGACTACGCACTGCTGCAGCGCTCAGCAGATACTTATTCATTTTCAGCGGTGCAACCCCTGCTTTTTCTCTCTCATCATTGATTGCAGCAAGCATCTGATAACATGCGGACTTTCCGTCAGATCCCACATAGTCGCTGCCTAAAACACGGTTTGTAGCCATGGAGCCGTCTTTTAAGAAATAATACCGATCTTCCCCTAAAACGACCCATCCTTTTGCCAGAGTACCTTTTGAGGTCAGATAACATTTCTTTCCATTTCTGGTCATAAAACGGCTGACCACCATCGTTCCATTAGAAGAGAAATAGTATGTTTCTCCGCCATAATTCTGCCATCCTGTCAGAACTGCTGAGTTGGAATCCAACAGATATTTCTGGCTGTTTAATGTTTTAAATCCAGGTCCGTTTATACGGATTCCGTCGCTCTGGAACAGATATTTCTTTCCTCCAATGCTGACTACACCTTTTGCGGCTTTTCCTGTCTTTAAGAAATAGAATGTTTTTCCATTGATAACTTTCCATCTGCTTTTCAGTAATGTGTAATCTTTGCAAATATAATAGCGGTCTCCTTTATAGGAACGAAGTCCTCTTTCGGCTTCTCCTTTTGCATTAAAATAGTATGTATTTTTTCCAACTGTCTTGACTACATTTTTATAGCATCTTCCATTGGAGGCAAAGCAATACCGTTTTCCGTTAATTTCATACACACCGTTTGTATAAGCTCTTCCATCTGGTCCCAGATAATACGTTCCGCCGTTGTAATCACGGAACATGTTTGTCTGGCGGTATCCTCTTTCATTAAATCCGAAATATTTTCCGTTAATATTTACTACCTTATTTACAATGGCATCGCCTGTCTTGCAAAAATACAGAGTATTGTTTCCCAGCTTCATGAACCGACTTTTAATCATAGCGCCGTAATGCTCTGATCCCTCTCTTCGGAAGTAATAAGATTTTCCCTCTATTTTCTGGTATCCGGTCACCATATATCCATTCCCGTCAAAATACCAAGTATCGCTTCCTATGGTCAGAAATTGGCTTCTGACTTTCTTTCCGTTTTTCCAATATACCGTATGGCCATTTTCTGATCCGAATCCATCTTTGATCTGTCTGACCTGTGCTGCCTGTACGGTATCTGCTTTCTGGATTGTGCATGTTCCCAGCAGGAATACGCCTGCAATCAAAGCTACCTTTCTTATTAATTTCTTCATATTTGTCACCTTTATTTTCCAATTTGTTTCTTAACTCTTATTCCTCCGCTACGATCTTTGACATCTCCGAAATCATGTCTTCATCTTTCAGGCGGAATTTTACTTCCACACGTCTTGATGCCTCCATATTTACCGTTCCGTCCTCATTCAAGATCGGATTGCTCATGGAATGTCCGTTTACTGTCAGTTTTTCCTGAAGCATCTGCATCTGCTGTTCATCCAGAAACTGTTCATCTATCCCCAAAAGGTACTGTGCAACAGCTAAAGATCGTTTCTGCGACAATTCCAGATTGTAATCATACGTTCCATTTGTGTCTGTATAGCCATCAATAATAATCTCTGCCACATTGTCACGGTATTCTTCTCCCAGCAATACCTCACAGTAAATCGGCAATACCTGCTGCAAGACTTCCTCGCCTTCTTTCAGCAGTGTGGTATCGTCAAATTCAAACAGGACATTAGAGTCCAGAAGCAAAGCTCCTGTCTGCGGATCAATGTCAACATTGATATTGTGATTTGTAAATTCATTTCGCAGCGCCTCTATGACATCTGCCTTCACTCCGATAATCTTATCGAGCTGTGCCTGCTTTTCTTTCACTTTTGCAGTCTGTTCTTCCAATGCGCTTTGCTGTTCGGCAAGTTTTCCTTTCTGCTCTTTCAGAGCTGCCTTTTGCTCTGTAATCTGGCCTTCCTGTGTCTTTAATGTCGCCTGCTGCTCTGCCAGCTTCTTTTCCTGCTCTGCCAGTGTTGTCTGTTGTTCCTTCAGCGAAGTCTGCTGTTGAGTCAGCTTTTCTTCCTGTGTCTTCAGCGTCGCCTGCTGTTCTGCCAGCTTAGCTGCCTGTTCCTCCAGTTTTGTTTTCTGGGAAGCTAACAGCTCATCTTGGCTTTTTAAAAGTGCTTCCTGCTGTTCCACGGTCAGTTTCTGCTGATCCAGCTCATTTGTGTACTGCGCCTGCATCGCCATTCGTTCTTCCTGCTCTGCAATTTTTTCATCATAATTTTTTTGCGCCTGAAACAAAGTTA
The DNA here is from genome assembly GCA_030526005.1 of Eubacteriales bacterium. Lineage (GTDB taxonomy): Bacteria > Bacillota > Clostridia > Lachnospirales > Lachnospiraceae > JAGZHZ01. The sequence continues at coordinate 106,712 of JAUNDP010000005.1, read as the reverse complement.
CACACATAATTAATACAAACAGCATCAAAAGTCCGGCCATCATGTCAGAATAGGAACGCCATACATTAAAATTGTTTGACTCTCTGCGTTTGGACATCTTACCATTCCTTTCTGATCTTCCTATCTAAAGAGTGAAAACTTTCCATTCTTTTGAATTGCTTTCACAAATTCTCTCATGATACTGTTCAATTCCTCAATCAGTTCACTCTGTCTCTCGCCCTCTTCTTCAAGCACTTGCTCTAAATGCTTGATGATCTGAGAATTAAACTCTGGCATTTCTTCCTTGGCTGCGGCAGTCTCTTTTCCTAACTGTACACGGTCTGCTGCGCCAGATACCTCAATCTGATTCAGTAAATCTTCCATATTGCGCAGGACAGTGAAAATCATATTCTGCGCATCTACAAATTCTCCAACTCTCTGGTTATAGTTGAGAATCAATTTCTCGTTTGCTTTATATAGCTCTTCAAATGCAGTATATACTTTTCCTTCTCTGTCGATAAATTCTTCTTTTAATGCTTCCAGACTTGCCATCAGATCTTTCTGAGAATCCTCATATCCTTTCAGCAGATTTACATTTGTCTTTCCGATTTCCTGAATATCTCCAAATGCTTTTGAAGCAGAGTCAAGATATTTCTGCATTGTCTGATTGCATGCCACCCAGAATTTCGCTGATTTTTCTTCTGCTTCCTGCATATAGGATACAGTACGGCGACAGCTTTCGTTCTGTGCTTCTGCCAGTTCCTGATTTTTCTGCATCGTCTCTGTCATTGCCTGTGTATACTGCTTCTGAATATCTGTCATTTCCTTGACAATCTGTCTCATGGAATGATCTTCTTTTAAGAAAGAATTGTTTAATTCCACGCTCAGCTGCTGGAACAGTTTTTCTGTGTACAGCACATTTCTCTTCTGTGAGCTTGCCATCTCTTCGACAGCTGCATTAAAGCCTGCAAATTCTATGTGGAAAGATTCTCGCAACTGCTTTAGGAATTGTCCTACCAACTCGTCCAAAACTTCTTTTTGGCTCTTTGAAATCGTAGACAGCATGACATCGAGCGACTCATTCATCTTTTGAAAAGCCGGTGTAATGGTCGTCTCAAAACTGCTTACAAGCTGTTTTGAAAACTCCTGAGCCATGTTCTGCATCATCTTTGTCTGTTCCTGCTGATAAGCAAGCATCGTATTTCTGGACTCTGCTTCTGCTGAAGGAACGACATGTCTGTGGAAAATATCCAAAAAACGCTGCAGTGTCATCATAAGATCTGAATATTCTGATTTCATACAATAGGAATACGATACAGACAGAGACAATCCATAAATGGATGTCAAAAATGCTACTTTGATTCCTTCTACCAAGGAGACGACAGAAGTTGTCATCGCCTCATAGTTGGAAGGTTCAAAATCTCGAAGTCCCCATACAAGTCCCACGAACGTTCCAAGAATACCCATACTGGTCAGAATATCAGGAACCATCTCCAACATTCTTTTCTGAACCATGCCATCAATCTCGTCTGCATTGATATAGTCTTCTATGTCGCACACGCCAACTTTGCTTCGATACCAGTCATGCAGAAATTTTTCCATTCTTTCTTTTAAGCCTTTGTAAGAAAAAATTCTTCCCAGACTCTGAAAACGATTTTTCTTTTCTTCCTGATTTTCCTCTTTAATCTGCTCCAGTTTTCCTGAAGCCATATCGAGCGCAGTATTCATCTGTCCCATACGGACCAGACCACGGGCTACTGCCACGATACAGATTAAAATCATAACTCCTAAAAATCCAAAGTTATATACCATCATAGAAAATGCTGCATCTGTTCCAACAAACAGCGTCAGTCCTATACACGCTGCGATGACAGCAACAAACAGCACTCCTCCGAACACTCTATGCCCCATGTTATCACTCCTCTCCTTTGTCCTTTCCTTTTTTTAACTCTCTTTGCATCTTTTTGCAATTTGATTTGCTTTTTCATAAATTTTTTCCGGATCTTCTCCAACAGAGAACTGTCCGTTCTGATAAAGAATCTTGCCATTTACCATAGTTAATGCCACATTTTGTTTGCTTCCGCTGTAGACAAGATTTTTTGTCAGATTATTGATTGGCTGCATATTTGGCTGATGCAGATCGATCAAAATCAAATCCGCCAGCTTGCCTTCTGCCACTGTATCACAGTCAAACAGCCGCATTGCTTTTGCACTGCCTGTTGTCGCCATAAACAGAACCTGATCTGCATCCACGCAGGAAGCATCTTTTTCTCTTAATTTTGCAAGTCCGGTCGTCAGAAACATCTCACGGAACATATCAAGACAGTTATTGCTTGCCGGTCCATCTGTTCCGATTCCAATATTGATGCCCATCTCCATCATCTGGCGGATCGGTGCGATTCCGCTTGCCAGCTTTGTATTGGATCCTGGATTCGTCACGACAGACATTCCTCTTTCTTTAAAGATTTTCATGTCTTCTTCATTGACCCAGACACAGTGATATCCGCCGCCGCCATAGTTAAACATTCCTAAGCTGTCCAGATAAGCGGTCGGTGTCTTGCCATGCCGTTCGATACATCCTTTTGTCTCTTCTTCTGTCTCAGACATATGCGTGTATACCGGCGCATGGTACGTCTCTGCCAGTTCAGCCAGCTCTCTCATCAGTTGTTCTGAAGCCGTATATTCTGCATGAAGTCCCAGTTCAAACCGGATTAATTCATGGAAATGATTATAGTGTTCATACCATTTCTCTAATTCCTGCACAGACTGTGAAAAGTTATTTACTCCACCCACCATAACGGTCCGGAATCCCATATCCACAGATGCCTGTGCGATCGTTTCCGGCGTCAGATACATATCAAAATTGGAAGTAATTCCGCTTGTCAGATATTCCAGGATCGCCAGCTTGGAAAGATCATAAATATCATCTGGCGTCAATTTTGCTTCCATCGGAAATACCTGTTTGTTTAACCAGTCAAGAAGCGGCAGATCATCTGCATAGGAGCGCAGAAATGTCATCGCTGAATGTGTATGCGCATTTTTAAACCCAGGCATCAGCAGATTTCCTTTTCCGTCAATCTCATGATCAAATTTCACTTTTTCTTCTTTTGGTTTTCCTACGCATGTGATGCGATTTCCTTCTACCCAGACTTCTCCTTCTAAGATCTCAAATTCCGGTCCTTTCGTCAAAATTTTGACATTATAAAAACGTGTATTCATTTTTTACGCCTCATTTCTCCTATTTTTACCGTTTTCCTTTATCATAAATCTCTCCCAGTGCACGCGGTGCCTGATTGTGTTTTGAGAAGAAAATCAACAGCAGCAGCGTCATGACATATGGCAGTGTCATCACAAGATCAGAATAACTGCTTGGCATTTGAAGCTGTTTTACAAGGAAATATCCGCCTGATCTTGCAAATCCAAAAATCAAAACGGCTCCCAGTGTCGGAAGAATCTTCCAGTTTCCAAAAATCATTGCAGCGATGGCCAAATATCCATATCCCACATAAATACTGGACGAGAAGTTTGCCGAGATCGAATATGCAAAACAGATGCCGGCAAGTCCGGACAATGCTCCTGATACCATGACAGCAATCAGTCTGACTCTTCCCACATTAATTCCTGCTGCATCTACGGCATGAGGATTATCGCCGCACGCTCTTAAATGCAGTCCGAAGCGCGTCTTATACAGCACATACCACGCAATCACTGCTACGATAATAATAATAAACTCAAATGGATAAATCTGCTGAAAAATACCTCCGATTACAGGAATTTCAGAAAGTACCGGGATTGTAATTCGTTCAGAGACACCCAGTACAAATTTATCTGATGTTGCTCCAAATACACTTTTGTTGATTGCTTTTGTCAAAAATGCAGTCAGCGCCATTCCCAAAATGTTAATTACAACGCCGCTGATAACCTGATTCGCTTTAAATTTAATGCAAAGGAGTGCATGAAGCATTGCATAAACCATACCTCCCAGCATTGCAAAGAGCAGCGCTGCATAAAATGGGATCTGAGAACTTGCCCCCAGCCACTGCATCATAAAAACTGCGGAAAGCGCTCCGACAAATGCGCCTACCCCCTGCAATCCTTCCAGCGCCAGGTTGGTAATTCCACTTCTCTCTGAATAAATGCCTCCGATTGCCATAATAAATAAAGGCAGTGCAAAAGAAAGACCGTCAATAAAAATCGTATTCATTTATTTGTCCTCCTTTCTTCTCTTTGCAACATAACGAATATATGCGCTGCAGGCGCTGAACAGCAGAATGATTCCTGTGATAACAGATACAATCTCTGCCTGTACGCCGGATGTGGAACTCATATAAGTGCTTCCCTTGCTGATCGTTGTGATCATGAAAGAAGAAAATAGAATTCCGATCGGATTGCTGTTTCCTAAAAGGGATACAGCGATCGCATCAAATCCCATACTCGGCAGAACTCCCGGCTGGATGGAGCCATAGTATCCCATATAATAGGTAATTCCTGCAAGTCCTGCAAGCGCTCCTGAGATTACCATGGACAGAATCATTGTCTTTCCAACCTTAATGCCGGCATACTGTGCTGCTGTTCTGCTCATGCCAACGGTCTTGAGCTCATATCCAAGTGTCGTCTTCTTCACTAAAAAGTAGATACATACAGCAATAATCACCGCAAGCGGAAATGCAAGCGGTATATCAATTTTTAAATTTCCGATCTCCGTATTCATCATTGTCCACCGTGAATCAGCGCTGATTGCTCTCGACTGTCTGGAAATCGGATCGACATACTGTGTCTTGATAAAAAAGCTGATGATATACTGTGCAATATAGTTCAACATAATGGAGGAAACTACCTCATTGATATTAAACTTATATTTCAGAAAACCAATCAAGCCTCCTACAACAGCTCCTACAACAAGACCGATCAGCAGAGCCAGAGGTTTTGCAATCCCGGCTGAAAGGCTGCTGTATCCTACAATCAAAGTGGATATAAATCCTGCTGTAAGCATCTGTCCTGAAACACCAATATTAAACAGTCCTGCCTTAAATGCCACTGCCACGGAAAGCGCTGCAAAAATCATCGGCGTCAGTGCATTTAAAAAACTTGTAAAGTCCGTCAGCATACTCTTATATCCTGCATAGGTAGGCTTGGGCAGAAGTCCGCATCCCTGCAGCAGATTCATATAGGCAGTAAGCGGATTGTATCCCAGACAGGCCATAATCAAAGCGCCTGCAAGCAAACCGATCAGAACGGCAAACAGAGGTACGGCGATCGGAGCTGTCTTATCATTACTCAACAAATTATCTCTTTTCATGCTGTTTTACCCCCATCATAAATTCTCCTACTTCATGTGTTGTGAGAGATTTTGCATCTGCAATTTTCTGAATCTCTCCGTTATAGATTACGGCAATGGTATCGGCACAATTCATAATCTCATCCAGCTCCAGAGAAATCAGCAAAATTGCCTTTCCTTTGTCTCTCTCCCCGATAATCTGCTTATGAATCTTTTCGATTGCTCCTATATCCAGCCCTCGCGTCGGCTGAACAAAAATCAGCAGGGAAGAATCCATCTCGATCTCGCGTGCAATGATTGCTTTTTGCTGATTTCCGCCGCTCATGGACCGAACAACGGTTTTATTGCCCTGTCCGCTCCGCACGTCATATTTTTCAATCAGTTCAGAGCTATATTTTGAAAATTCTTCCTGTTTTAAAATTCCGTTTTTAGAAAATGGTTCCTTAAAATAACTCTTCATCCCCATATTTTCTTCCAACGTAAAGTCCAGAACCAGACCATATCTTTGTCTGTCTTCCGGTATATACGAAATCCCTTCCAGTGTTCTTTTGCGAATACTTTCATGAGTGATATCTTTTCCGTTTAATAAAATTCGTCCTTCTGATGCGGGGAGCAGTCCTGCGATTGCATCTGCAATCTCCACCTGTCCGTTTCCGGATACCCCTGCGATTGCCAGAATTTCTCCCGCACGGATTGAAAAAGAAACATTTTTTACAACCTGAAAATGGTTTTCATTTTCAACACAGAGATTTTCCACCTGGAGCACAACCTCTTTAAAATCAGGCTCCTTTTTTTCTACCTCAAACGTAACTTCCCTTCCAACCATCAAGTTTGCCATCTGTTTTGTGGATGTCGTCTTTACATCCAGCACATCCACCAGTTTTCCTCTGCACAAAATTGCGCAGCGGTCCGCTACTTTTTTTATCTCTTCCAGTTTATGTGTAATTAAAATGATCGTCTTGCCGTTGTCACGCAGTCCTTTTATGATTTCCAGCAGAAATTCAATCTCCTGCGGTGTCAGAACAGCTGTCGGTTCATCAAAAATTAAAATTTCTGCCTCCCGATATAACATCTTTAGAATTTCTACACGCTGCTGAATCGAAACATTGACTTCACTGATCTTTTTTGTGGGATCTACTTCCAGACCATATTGTTTGGAAAGCGCTACAATTTTCTCATTGGCTCCTTTTTTGTCTACATAAGGAAACAAACCTAAAAATTTTTTTTGCGGCTCAATCCCCATAATAATATTCTCTGCGATTGTATAATCCTGCACTAATTTAAAATGCTGATGTACCATTCCGATGCTCAGTTTTGTGGCATATGTCGGAGAAGCAATTTTTTCTTTCTTTCCATGAATATAAATTTCCCCTTCATCCGGCTCATACATTCCAAACAACATACTCATCAAAGTCGATTTGCCGGCGCCATTTTCTCCCAGAAGTGCATAGATTTCACCTTTTTTGATCTGTATCGATACATCACTGTTGGCTACAATCCCGGGGAAACGCTTTGTAATATGCCTCATCTCCACAATGTACTCTTCCTGCATATATTTATCTTCTCCTTATTTTTCCTGATCTCTGCCTCCCGGCACTTATAATTTTGGCAAATTTTCCTTACTAAGAAAAGAAAGGACTGTCACAAAACAATCCAAACTGTAAATTCTTTGTTTTGAGACAGCCCTTATTTCCTGTATTAATTCAGTCCTGGAAAGTCTTCTGGAGTATATCCGTTAAAGTTTGCAGCCGGTACGATTGTGCCGTCTTTTACCAATGGATAAACCTCGTCCAGTTTTTCCAGTGTATCTTCAGAAAGCTGGTGTCTTCCTTCCTCTTTTACATATCCGGTAGAATCTGTATCTGCTTTCAGCAGCGCATTTTCACCTTTAAATGTTCCCTCTACGATTGCATTCAGCTGTTTTTCTACGTTTACATCCATTACTTTTAATGCGGATGTCAAGATGATGTTTGTGTCGCCGTTTACTCCATCGTCATACTGGTCAACATCGCATCCGATTACTTTTACACCTTCTGCTTCTTTTGCTGCTGTAAATACACCGTTTCCTGATCCGCCTGCTGCTACGAACATAATGTCAACGCCTTCAGAGATCAATGTGCTTCCGACAATTTTTCCTGTAGCTTCATCTGCAAAGCTTCCAACATAGTTTCCACCGATTTCTGCATTTGTCACGTCTGTTCCCGCATAGGATGGCAGTTCTACGATTTCTGCATCTGCTCCTAATTTTGCATTTGCATAATTGACACCGGATTCAAATCCATACTGATAGTTTACGTTAGAAGGATAAGCAATACCATTTACAACTGCTACTTTATTTGTCTCTGTCTCAAGAGCTGCTGCAACTCCCGCAAAGAAGCCGCTCTCCTGCTCTGCAAATGTCATTGCATATACATTTTCAAGCTCTACTTCTGCTCCCTCTGCATCAGTTGGATTGGAATCTACCAGGATAAATTTCACATCCGGATTATCCTGTGCAATACTTCCGATTCCTGCAAACTGGAAACCACAGCATACAATCACATCATAATCTGCTACGATGTCCGCTACTGCCTGAATCGCTGCCGCTACGTCTCCTGTCTCTTCTTTGACAGCCTGTACGGTTGCATCCGGATGAGATTCAATAAAGCTTAAAATTCCTTCATAGTTGTTCTGGTTAAAACTTCCGTCATCCACACCGGATGGACTGCTGACAATCGCAATTTTTAATCCTTCGCCGGATTTTGTTGTCTCGTTCTCATTTTCTTTGACTGTAGCAGCTTCTGTTGCTTCTGTCTGCTTTTCTGTTTCCTTCTCGTCTTTTCCGCAGCCTGCTGTCATAGCAGCAACCATGGATACACAAAGCAATACACTCACTAATTTCTTCTTCATGAATAATCCTCCTTTTTTGTGCCGGATGGCACATTCCAATGCAGGGAAATCCCTTGTACAAACACTTTTATTGTACTACGTTTCCATCAATCTGTAAAGCAGACTTTCTCTTTGCTTCTGCAAGACTTACCTCATAAGGAGCGCGGCAGATTCCATACTCCGTCACAATTGCGCTGATCAAATTATGATCCGTCACATCAAATGCCGGATTATAGCATTTGACTTCATCCAGCGCCATCGGCTCTTTGTAAAATTTACTCTTTATCTCTTCCATGCTGCGCTGTTCAATCACAATGTCGTCTCCTGTTTTGCATGTCAGGTCAATCGTGGAAGTCGGTCCCAAAACATAGAATGGAATTCCATAATGTTTTGCTAAAATTGCAACTCCGCTTGTTCCGATTTTATTTGCAGTATCTCCATTTTCAGCAATTCGATCACATCCGACAAGGCAAGCCTGAACCCATCCGTTTTTCATCACGATGCTTGCCATATTATCGCAGATCAAAGTCACGTCTATACCGCCTTTGTGCAGCTCATATGATGTCAGGCGGGCTCCCTGCAGCAGAGGTCTTGTCTCATCCGCAAACACATGGAAGTTCATTCCTTTTTCTTTCCCTAAAAACAATGGTCCCAGCGCTGTTCCATATTTTGATGTAGCAAGAGGTCCGGCATTGCAATGTGTCAAAATGCCGTCTCCATCTTTGAGCAGAGACAGTCCATACTCAGAAATCTTTCTGCACATTTCAATATCTTCCCGCTGGATTTTTTTTGCTTCCTGCTTCAGGATTTCTACCACTTCCGGCACACTTTTTTCTCTGTTTGCCAGAAGTGTCCGTTCCATTCTGTTCAAAGCCCAGCTCAGATTCACCGCTGTCGGTCTGGAAGAATTTAAGTATTCTTTTTCTTCTCCCATCTCCTTTTCAAATAATTCCATCGGCTTTTCCTCTTTTGCCTTTGCCAGACAGTAATAACAATATGCCGCGCAAATTCCAATCGCCGGTGCTCCTCTGACTTTCAGTTCAAAAATGGCATCGTACATCTGCTTCAATGTCTCAAGCTCCAGATACTCCGTCACATTCGGCAGTTTCGTCTGGTCAATGATCAGCACACTCTTTTCCTCTTTTCCAAGAAGCACATTTTCTGTTCCAAATTCGTTTGTCATATCTTCCTCCAAAAAACATAGTTTTATCCAATGATTCTTTTACTCAGAGATCGAAAATCCTGCTTTGAAAGCATTTGAAGAAAATGCTTTTTCAAAATCTTCCAGCCGGTGCAGTTCGATTTCCGGCAGTTCGATTTTTCTCTTTCTCAGCAAGTGAAGCGCCGGTTCAAAAGGACCGCATCTGCTTCCCTTTATTGTAATTTCATGTACAGTCAGATCACTTAAATTGATGGACACTTCACCTGCATATGTACTTTTCAGCACAATCGTTCCCTGATGCCTTACAATCTCTTTTGCCAGCAAAATTCCTTCTTTTTTTCCTGAAGCTTCAATGACGATCTCATATATATCCTCCGGCTCCATTGTGATCTCGGCATACGGACGAAACTTTTCCAGTTTTTCTTCATGGCGTCCGATTACAGTGACTCTTGCCCCTGTCATAGCCACAACTTGAGCGATCAAAAATGCAAGTCTTCCATCTCCAATAATTGCACAGCGCTCTTCCGGTCTGATATGGATCTGAGATAAGATTTCCAAAGCTGCAGCCAGCGGTTCCGTAAAAACCGCAAGCTCTGTCGGAAGATCCCAGGGCACAATGTGCAGCAGATGAGTTGCAATCGTCATATATTCTGCAAAACATCCATCTTTTCGTTCCAGTCCGAGCACTTTTCGCTCCTCACAGTGTTTCTCTCTTCCGGTTCTGCAGTAGATACAGTGGCCGCATCCTGCATTGATCTCTCCAACTACACGCTTTCCTATCAGCTGTTCCTGATCTGATTCTTCTACGACACCGACAAACTCATGTCCCATTACTCCGGTAAATCCAGGCTTATATCCCCTCAATATCTCCTTATCCGTACTGCACACAGCGCTCATCAAAATCCGGACAAGACTCTCTCCTGCCTCTGGAACCGGTTTATCCAAATTGTCTCGAAATGTCGCTTTTGTTCCGTCAAAATAAACCGCCTTCATATGTTTCCTTCTTCCTTTTTATTTTTCATCTAACAGTTTGTTTATTCCCACGATTGTTTTCGTGACAAGCGCTTTAAACAGAGGCGCCACACGGTCTGCCGTCTCCTGCACTTCAATGTGCGTCAATGGCTGATCCGTCATGCCGCATCCCAGATTTGAAATACAGGAAATGCCACAAATCTTCATGCCCATATGGTTTGCCGCAACGGCTTCACAAGCTGTACTCATTCCTACTGCATCTCCGCCTAAGATCCGACACATCCGCACTTCTGCCGGAGTCTCAAAATTCGGTCCTGACAGCTGTACATACGTTCCTTCTTTTAAAGCAATGCCCAGTTCTCCTGCTGCTGTACGGATCACGCTTTGAAGATCTTTATCATAAATTTCGCTCATATCAGGGAAACGCACTCCCAGTTTTTCTTCATTTGGTCCAATCAGAGGAGACGGCACAAAGTTGCTGATCTGATCTGTAATCATCATAAAGTCGCCTGCCTGGAAATCAAAATTGACACCTCCGGCTGCATTTGTCAAAAACAGAACTTCTGCTCCCATCATTTTCATTAAACGCGTCGGGAGAACTACATCGCTGATCGGATATCCCTCATAATAATGGACTCTTCCCTGCATAATGACAACCGGCACATTTTCCACATATCCAAACAAAAAACGCCCCTTATGTCCCTGCACGGTTGAAACTGGGAATCCGTCAATATCATGATAATCAAGTACTTGTTCAATTTGTATGCTGTCTCCATAATCGCCAAGTCCCGATCCCAGCACCAATGCCACTTTCGGAACAAAATCCACTTTTTTGCGCACGCTCTCATAACATTTCATTAATTTTTCGTATACCTGGTTCATTGCGTCCTCCTTTATTCATATAAAATTATCTTTTTCTGTCAATCTCATATTCTTCTGTTTTTTATCGGTATTCTAATTTAAAAAATAAGAAAATAGCTTTCATCTTACAGATAAACCTGTAATTTTTTCGCCGTATTAATTATAACAGAAAATTGAAAATTTGCCCACCCCTATTCTTTTTTTCAATCAAATTTAAGAAAAAACCAAAAAAGCGGAAACTGTTCCTCTCCTGACCAGTTTCCGCTCATTTTTCTTAAAACTCAAATATTTTTCCTGTCTCACAAAATAAAAATTTTTCTCCGAATGCTTCCGCCATTTTTGAAATTGCTCTCTGTCCGGTGCAATGTGCTGCTGCCACAAATTCCAGATTTTCCTGCATCAGCTTCTCGATTGTAAAAGAAATTCTTTTATCCTCCGCATCTTTCAGGTGCATTCCGGCAAAAATTCCACGGATTTTTTCTCCTGGAAAAATCTCCTTTGCATAGGATATACAGTTTAAAATTCCCATATGAGCGCATCCAATGATTAAGATGATTCCTTTTTTTGTTTTCACAGCCAAAAACTGTTCATCTTCCATGCAGTCCTGTCTTGTCTCATCTCCATCCTCATACAAAAAACCATGTGGTTTTTCTTCTAACTGAGGATATTGCGGAACGCCTCCAAGCAAAAACCAGTTTTCTCTGATCTGTTGAACAGTTTCTGTAAAAGTCAGCTTTTCTTGGAATTGCTCTTTTTTCCATGGAATGCCGATATCACAGAGCTGATTTCTCTCTTTCACAGAAAATTTCCGGCAGAATGCTTTTTCTCGCACATACACTCTGGGCATTTTTTCATTCAAATACTGTAGTCCTCCGCAGTGGTCATAATGGCCATGGCTTAGAATGATCCCATCTAAATCAGAAAGGCGTTCCCCCAAAATCTGTGCATTTTTTATGTACACATCGCTCTGCCCTGTATCAAACAGCCAGCGCTCTCCTTCTTCTTCCAGAAGCAGCGACAATCCATGTTCTGCCAACAGTCCTCTTCTTGTCACATGATTTTCATTTAATACCGTAATTTTCAACTTTTCCACTTTCCTCCATCCATTTCTATACCAAATAACGGAACGGCTGAATTATCCAGGAAGCAGCTTTATAGAAAATCTCTCTGCCGCTGCTCAGCTGTTTTTCTTCTACTCCTTCTTTTGCCTCATATCCCCCGTCTGTTTTGCGCAGCAGGGAATCCTCTTCTATTTTTTCTACTTCTGTGCGAAGCAATTTCTGAAACTCTTTTCCATTGATCACAAGCATCGTCTCTGTATCAATATAGGTGCTTCGCATATCGAAATTATAAGAACCGATGACAGATAACTGGTCGTCAATCAGAACCGATTTTCCATGGCATGAGTGATCCCCCTGATATTCATACACCGGCATTCCTGTTCCAACTACTTTTTTCCAGTTTTTCGTGTAATCGGACGACGCCACCACATTGTCGCCGACTGCTCTGGAATTAATAAGCATCTTTGTGTCGGGAACTTCTTTTGCAATCTCTTCTATTCCCTCGTACATATCCTTTGAAAAGACGGCATATGGTGTCTGGATAATCACAGACTCTTTTGCATTTCTCATCAACTCATATAAAGTATACCAGACATCTGGGCTCTTTTTCATAATGTGAGTCGGATTTGTGACAAGCACTGCATTTTCAATCTCCACTGTCCGCTCTTCCCAGTTTTCTGAGACAGGGAATTTTTTGCTGTCTTTCATCTCTTTATAGTGATCTCTCAAACGTTTCAGCTCTTCTTCTATCTTTTCTCCATGGTGTTTATCAAATACTGTCTTACTATATTTTTCATCCCAATTTTTCTGAAAATAAGATTTAACCTGTGCGACTGTTCCTATTCCATTTTTGTCTTCTTTTCCCTGCCAGATCAGCACTTCTCTGTCATATCCTACACTGTTCGGCGTATAATTTCCTATAAAATAGTCAAATGTATTGCGCCCGCCAAGCAAAACCATACGGTTATCTACAATTAAATATTTATCGTGCATTCTGCCATTCGCCGTCCACGGCATCAGTACGTTTGGCTCATTGTAATAGCGGATCTCCAGATTCTCATGAGAGCCTGCTGCTTCAAAAATAGTCTGCCCTGTCATATGAATCATTCCATATAGTCCATCTACATAGACCTTCACTTTTACCCCTCTGTCGGCTGCTGCCACAAGAGCAGAAAAAATATCGGTTGTACTCTTCCCAGTACGGATATCAAATGTAGACAGTATAATCTCTTCTTTTGCCTCCTCAATCATGCTCAATCGTGTCAAAAGTGCATCTTCATTTTCCTCCACCAGCGCCGCACGTTCGTTTAAATTGGATGGTTCATAAAAAGAAGCAATCTCATGCGTCATACTTCCTGTTTTACTTTTTGCAAATGCAAAAGGCAGAATTGCTCCCAGAATTATATAGATGAGAAAACATCCAAAACAGATCAATACGATTTTTAACATTCCTTTCACTTTCGTTCCCCTTCTTTTCTTTTGTTTGTTTCTTATTGTATCATATTTTTTTATTGTATCATATTGTATCTTTAAAAACATCCGCTCTATCTAAAAGTTTTTTAAAATATTATTAAATTTTTGTGATACTTTTCGGAACAAAAAATTGACGGAAGTCTCCCGTCAGGAAAACTTCCGTCAAAAATTAAAAGGATTGGATAATGTCTTTGTCAATCGCCCGCAGAATTTCACATGCCAGTTTAATTCCGCTTTCATAGTCTGCATAAGCAGAAATTCCATAATGAGTATGTGCATAGCGAACAGGAATTCCAATTACAATCGTCGGAACGCCTTCGCCTGTCAGATGAATATTGGCTCCGTTTGTGCTTCCGCCGCTTCTGACAGCTTCCTGGACCATGATTCCTTTTTCCGCTGCCATAGAAAGAGCATATCTCTGGAAACGAGGATTTGTGATCATTCTGGCGTCTACATGGCGCAGCATCGGTCCTTTTTTGATTGCAGTCTGAACCATATAAGGTTCTACACAAGTATCATCTGCCGGACATCCTTCAAATACAATCGCAAGATCTGGCTGAATCACACGAGAAGTGATTACAGAGCCTCTCGTTCCCACTTCTTCCTGAACACAGCACGCTCCTACAATGTCCACATTCAGTTCTTCTCCATGAAGTTCTTTCAATGTCTCCAGAACAGATGCGCATCCAAGCCGGCAGTCAAAGCTCTTTCCAACCATCAGGTCATGTTTTTCATCGTAACGGAATGTAACATCCGGAACGATCGGCTCTCCAATGCGAATATGGAAGTTTTCGATCGCATCTTCTCTTGAGACTGCCCCTACATCCACAGACATATTTGAGAACTCTAACGGCGCTTTTCTCTCTGCCTCTGTCATATAGTGCGGCGGTTTGCTTGCTACAATCCCCGGAATATACTCTCCGTCTGCATTGCGCACCCACACTTTATGCGCAGGTACATTGGATGTCACCCATCCTCCAAGAGGGATAAAACGAAGTGTTCCATCTGGTTTGATTGCCTGAACCATGAAAGCAACTTCATCGCTGTGTCCGTCCAGCTGCACAACCGGTCTATTTCCTTTATTTTCTTCGCGATATACATAAAAATTTCTTAAATGGTCTTCTTTTAATGTACCCAGTCCATCTGCATATTTACGAAATACTTCTACCACTTCGTCTTCAAATCCCGGCGCACCATTTGCATTTGAAATCTCTGCAATCATCTGTAAGCTTTGTTCTTTTTTCATATCAGTATTCCCCTTACGTCTGTCAAAATTTTTCACTGTTAAACCGACTGCGGCTCGCCGATTCCACTGTTTGTATGCCGCAAATAAGGAAAGCGGATTTTCCAATCCGCCTTCCTATGTTTGGTTTTTGCTGATACAGCTGTATTTCATTACAGCTGTACTTTGCGGAATTCCTCAATAAAATCTGCAATATAATCTGCTGTTGTCTGAAGCATTTTCTGACCCCATTCGATTGTTGCAGTCTTTGGATGATCCGGTCCGATCCATCCATTGTCTGTGACATTTGGTGTTGATCTTAAGATCTCTACTTCCACGCCTTTAAATTTCACGGTTCGGAATCCTGTTGCAACCAGATTTTCGGATAAATCTTTTAATTTTAAAGGCTCATCTGTCAGCTCGTCATAGTCAATCAGATCCGGATTTACGCCCATCACGCCGGCTGTCTCTTCTCCGCCGCCATGGCCGCCTTTCCATGCCGGGTCCATATCCCATGCCATCAGCCACCAGTTCAGCATAACTACCAGAGCGCCTTTCTTTTCAAATTCCAGACCAACGCGTTCAATCGTCTTGATATTTCCGCCATGACCATTTAAAATCAAAATTTTTCTTGCTCCGTGATCATACAGATTTTCTACCACTTTGTATAAGAACTGATATAAGATTTCTGTTCCGATATTGATGGTTCCCGGATATGGAGCCAGTGATTCACATGCGCCATATGGAATGGTCGGCGCAATTAAGATATCACTTTTTTCTTCCAGCAATTCCACAATCTTATTTGGAATTAAAGTATCTGTTCCAAGCGGCATATGGCGTCCATGGCACTCAATACTTCCGATCGGAAGCAGTACCATGTCACTCTCTTTAAAATATTTTTCCGCTCTTGGCCATGTAATGTTCTCTAGTCTCATGCCTGTTATCCTTCTTTCTTCTATATATTACTCTAATACTTTTACTTTGTCCAGTTTATGATATCCATTCGCATCCATCACAAAGTTTTCTACTTTGTTGCTTGCTCCGGCTGTAATATTGCTGTAGTAAATCGGTGCGTTGTTGTTGATCTCTTTTAATTTTACTGCTAATTCGCTATAAGCTTCCATTCTCGTTGCTTCATCTGTGCTCTGGCGGCCTTTCTCGATTAAAGCATCCACTTCAGGATCATTGATGAAGGAACGGTTTCCTGCTGCTCCCTGCTGGCTGGAGTGCTCCAGTGAATAATAGGTGTAGTCTGCATCGGTTGTGGAAGTTGTCCATCCAAAATATCCCATATCATGTTCTCCGTTGGAAGTAGACTGAATAAAGCTTCCAAATTCCATAACTTCTACGTTGCATGTGATTCCGATATCCATCAGCATCGCCTGAATCGTCTGACAAACTTCGATTCTGGCTTGGTTATCATTTACCCAGATGCTTGTCTCAAATCCATTTTCATATCCTGCTTCTGCCAGTAACTCTCTTGCCTTCTCCGGGTCATACTCATAAGCGCCAGGGCTTGTATATCCAAATACTGCCGGAGCAATAATAGCATCTGCCGGCTGGCCTGCCCCGCTTACGATCGTATCAATAATCAGCTGACGGTCGATTGCAAGGTTGATGGCTTCTCTGACTTCCGGGATGTTGAATGGCTCTTTATTCATATTCATAGAAAAATAGTTGCATGTCAAAGACGGAACATCATAAAGTGTGAGATCTTCATTTTCTTCTACTCTTGCAATATCATTCGGCAGAATATCGTAAGCCAGATCAATTTCCCCTGTCTCCAGAGCGATCGTTCTCTGTGCCGCTTCTGGGATTACTCTCATAATCAGATTCTTTGTAGCCGGCGCTCCTGCATAATACTCGTCAAATCCTTCCAGTGTCACAGAGTCTCCCTGCTTCCACTCTACAAATTTGTATGGGCCGGATCCAATCGGATGAAGGCGGAATGCTTCCTCATCCGCTTCCACAACTGCCTTTGGAACGATTGCTGTAAATGGAACAGATAAGTTACGCAGCGCCGGCGCATATGGAGCTTTTAAATTCACAGTCACAGTATACGGATCTACCACTTCAACTGTGTCAACAAAATCAATTACATAGGAAACTGCCGGTGAATTGATGGCTCTTTCCAGAGAAAATTTTACATCTTCTGCTGTCAGTTCTGATCCGTCATGGAATTTGATTCCCTGTCGAATCTTAAATGTATAGGAAGTATCCGATGTCTGCTCCCATGATTCTGCAATCTGAGGCTCCAGTTCGTTTGTCTCTGGATTTACCACAAGCAGGGTGTCAAAGATCTGATCCGTTACTTCTACGGCTGGCGTTTCTTTTCCCTGATGAGGGTCCATGGATGTCACGTCCGCTCCCTGACCCCAAACAAGTGTATCTTTATATTCTCCCTCCGCTGATACGCTCATAGAACAGAGCATCGCTGCTGTCATAGACAGCGCCAATCCTTTTTTTACTACGTTTTTCATTTCATTTCCTCCTCTTTAATGGTTTTATATCAACCGTATGCAGAGTACTTATTCTGTTTCCTCTTCTTGCTCTTCTACGGTTTCCATCTTTCTTTTTACAGAGTCCCACGGTAACATGATACGTTTTTCGACTCAGTCTCTCAGTCTCCGGGCATTTTGAAAATTCTGCACCAGATTCAGGGATTATTCTCTGAATCTGATACAGAATCTGTGCCCGAATGGAAATGTCAAGGACTGATACCGGCTAATCTAAACAGTATTACTGCAATACTTTTACTCTATCCAATTTATGGTATCCATTCGCATCCATCACAAAGTTTTCTACTTTGTTGCTTGATCCTGCTGTAAGATTGCTGTAATAAATTGGCACGTTGTTGTTGATCTCTTTTAATTTTACTGCTAATTCGCCATAAGCTTCCATTCTCGTTGCTTCATCTGTGCTCTGGCGGCCTGCTTCAATCAAAGCATCTACTTCAGGATCATTGATGAAGGAACGGTTTCCTGCTGCTCCCTGCTGGCTGGAGTGCTCCAGTGAATAATAGGTGTAGTCTGCATCGGTTGTGGAAGTTGTCCATCCAAAATATCCCATATCATGTTCTCCGTTGGAAGTAGACTGAATAAAGCTTCCAAATTCCATAACTTCTACGTTGCATGTGATTCCGATATCCATCAGCATCGCCTGAATCGTCTGACAAACTTCGATTCTGGCTTGGTTATCATTTACCCAGATGCTTGTCTCAAATCCATTTTCATATCCTGCTTCTGCCAGTAACTCTCTTGCCTTCTCCGGGTCATACTCATAAGCGCCAGGGCTTGTATATCCAAATACTGCCGGAGCAATAATAGCATCTGCCGGCTGGCCTGCCCCGCTTACGATCGTATCAATAATCAGCTGACGGTCGATTGCAAGGTTGATGGCTTCTCTGACTTCCGGGATGTTGAATGGCTCTTTATTCATATTCATAGAAAAATAGTTGCATGTCAAAGACGGAACATCATAAAGTGTGAGATCTTCATTTTCTTCTACTCTTGCAATATCATTCGGCAGAATATCGTAAGCCAGATCAATTTCCCCTGTCTCCAGAGCGATCGTTCTCTGTGCCGCTTCTGGGATTACTCTCATAATCAGATTCTTTGTAGCCGGCGCTCCTGCATAATACTCGTCAAATCCTTCCAGTGTCACAGAGTCTCCCTGCTTCCACTCTACAAATTTGTATGGGCCGGATCCAATCGGATGAAGGCGGAATGCTTCCTCATCCGCTTCCACAACTGCCTTTGGAACGATTGCTGTAAATGGAACAGATAAGTTACGCAGCGCCGGCGCATATGGAGCTTTTAAATTCACAGTCACAGTATACGGATCTACCACTTCAACTGTGTCAACAAAATCAATTACATAGGAAACTGCCGGTGAATTGATGGCTCTTTCCAGAGAAAATTTTACATCTTCTGCTGTCAGTTCTGATCCGTCATGGAATTTGATTCCCTGTCGAATCTTAAATGTATAGGAAGTATCCGATGTCTGCTCCCATGATTCTGCAATCTGAGGCTCCAGTTCGTTTGTCTCTGGATTTACCACAAGCAGGGTGTCAAAGATCTGATCCGTTACTTCTACGGCTGGCGTTTCTTTTCCCTGATGAGGATCCATGGATGTCACGTCCGCTCCCTGACCCCAAATAAGTGTGTCTTTGTATTCTCCCTCTGCGGATACGCTCATAGAACAGAGCATCGCTGCTGTCATAGACAGAACAAGTCCTTTTTTTACTACATTTTTCATTTCATTTCCTCCTCTTCAATTCAATATTTGATCTCATTCCTATGCAAAATATTTATTTCCTTTCTCGTCCTTCTGTGTTTTCTATCTTTCTCTTATAATGCTGCGTGACAGCAAGATACAAAATGTCCTGGCTCGATTTCTCTTAACTCCAAATCTTCTCCTACACATTTGCTGTCTGCATACGGACATCTTTTAGCAAAACGGCATCCTTTCGGAGGATCAATCGGTGAAGTGATCTCTCCCTCCATCGGTATCCGTTCAATCGGATAGTCCGGATCAGGAATTGGAATGGCTGACAAAAGAGCTTTTGTATATGGGTGACATGGATGCTCGAATAATACTTCTGCCGGCGCCTTCTCTACCATCTGTCCCAGATACATAACTAAAATATCATTGGAAAAATGTTTTACCACGGATAAATCATGTGTGATAAACAGATAGGTCAGTCCCAGTTCATCCTGAAGATCCTGCATCAGATTCAGAATCTGTGCTTGGATTGAAACATCAAGCGCAGATACCGGCTCGTCACATACCACAAATTTCGGATTCAATGCAAGCGCTCTTGCAATTCCGATTCTCTGTCTTCTTCCTCCATCCAATTCATGAGGATAAGAATTGACAAGACGTTTGGCAAGACCTACCAGTTCCATCAGCTCATCCACACGTTTTTTCAATTCTTCTTTTTGTTTTTTACTGAATACTTTCTGAATCAGCAGAGGCTCTGCAATCGCCTCGCTGACTGTCATTCTTGGGTTTAAAGAAGCAAACGGGTCCTGAAAGATAATCTGCATATCTTTTCTCAATGCCTTCATCTGCTGTTTGTTATAGTCAAAAATATTATTTCCCTGAAAAAATACTTTTCCGTCTGTTTTCTCATGCAATCTCAAAATAGTACGTCCCATCGTTGATTTTCCACATCCGGACTCACCTACGACTCCTAACGTCTCACCTTCTTTGATTGTAAAGGAGATATCGTCCACTGCATGAAGGACACCTCCCGGTGTGTAAAAGTATTTCTTCAGATTTTCTACCCGAAGGATTTCTTTCTTCTCTTCCATGCTCTCCTCCTATTTCTGTTCCAGACAGACGCAGCGTGCAACGTGTTCTCCGCCCAGATGAATAAATTCTGGAACTTTTTCTTTACATTTTGGTGTTGCACATTTGCATCGTTCTTCAAACTTACATCCCTTTGCCAGTTTTGTCGGGTCCGGCATCAGACCGTCAATCGCCTGAAGACGTCTGACGTGTGTGACAAGATTTGGTATAGAAGCAAGCAATCCTTTTGTATATGGATGAGATGGATTTTTATACACCTCTCTGATTGTTCCATACTCCACCAGTTCTCCCGCATAAATAATTCCTACATAATCACAGTTTTGAGCCACAACGCCAAGATCGTGCGTGATCAGCAGCATGGAGGTATTATCTCTGTTTTTTAACTTTCGGATTAATTCCAGAATCTGAGCCTGAATCGTCACATCAAGTGCTGTCGTCGGCTCGTCTGCAATCAGCAGTTTTGGCTGACACGCCAGTGCGATTGCAATGATTACTCTCTGTTTCATACCGCCTGAAAATTGATGCGGATAGTTGTCAAAACGGCCTTTTGTGATTCCTACAAGCTCCAACATCTGTTCTGCTTTTTCTCTTGCTTCTTTTTTGCTGATTTTATTATGGCGCAGAATAACTTCCATGATCTGCTCTCCTACTGTCATAACAGGATTTAAAGAAGTCATCGGATCCTGGAAAATCATTGAGATATGCTCCCCTCTGATTCCCTGCATTTCCTCTTCGCTCAATTTCAGCAGATCTTTTCCATCATAGTATACTTCTCCGCTTACAATTCTTCCCGGCGGACTCTGAATCAGACGCATGATTCCTCTTGCCAGAGTCGTCTTTCCGGCGCCTGTCTCTCCTACAAGGCCAAGTGTTTTTCCTTCTTCTATCTGGATGCTGACACCATTTAATGCTTCCACGATGCCATCATCTGTCTCATAGCGGATGACCAAATCTTTGACATCCAGCAAAATTTTCTTCTCTTCTGACATATGTTCCTCCTCGTATGCTGTTCCTAGTTTTTCAGTTTCGGGTCAAGTGCGTCACGCAAACCGTCACCGATCACGTTCAGTGCAAGAATTGTCAGCATAATGCCAAGTCCTGGAATAACGGTGATGTGCCAGGAATCACGGATATATGTTCTTGCGTTGGAAAGCATTGCGCCCCATTCCGGTATTGGCGGCTGAATACCAAGTCCTAAGAAAGAAAGCCCGGCGATGGAAAGGATTGCACCTGCAACACCAAGAGTCGCCTGCACAATAATCGGCGCCATAGAGTTTGGAATAATATATTTAAATATAATACGCAAATCGCTGGCTCCCACTGCTTTTCCCGCCTCGACAAACTCCTGATCCTTGATCGTCAAAATCGGGGCTCGCACCGTACGCGCAAATGTTGGTATATACGCAATCGCAATCGCAATCAAAAGGTTTGTGATGCTGGATCCCATTGCTGCAACGATGGCAATCGCAAGCAGCATAGATGGAATTGCAAGCAGAACGTCCATAATACGCATGATCACATTGTCCACGATTCCGCCATAGTATCCCGCAATGGCTCCTAAAAATCCTCCCACCAGGCAGGAGATTGCGATTGCAATCGTTCCCATGAATAAAGAATAACGGATTCCCCAAATCATACGGAAGAGCATATCGCGTCCAAATTCATCAAGTCCAAACGGATGCGCCAGACTTGGCGGCTGTAATCTTCCTCTTAAGTCCTGTTTAATTACATAAGTATTATAAATCGATTTATTTGTCACTAAGTCAATGATAAGCGTCGCAACAGCAAGAACTACCAGAATCAACATAAAGATCATACCTGCCATCGCAAGTTTATTCTTTTTAAATCTTCTCCAGGTTTCCTCCCAAAGACTTCTCTGTCTTCCTGCATCGGCGACCATCTGTTCTGATTTCAGTTTTTTCATAAGTCCCTCCTGCTATTTCTTATACTGTGATTTGATACGCGGATCAATAAAAGCATAAATTAAATCCACAATCAAATTGACCACAGTAAACATAATTGCTAAAAAGATAACGGAACCGAGTACCATCGGAATATCTTTTGATTTAATGGAATCTACCATCAATCTTCCAAGACCCGGCCACGAAAATACTGTCTCTGTCAGCATCGCTCCCCCGAGCAGTGTTCCGAACTGAAGTCCTACAGCTGTAATAATCGGAATCATTGCATTTCTAAGCATATGGCGATATGTAATCGTTTTTTCTGATACACCTTTTGCCCTTGCTGTGCTGATATAATCCTGACGGATTACTTCCAGCATGGAGGAACGTGTCATACGCGTAATCATCGCAGCGGAACCTGTTCCAAGTGTCAGTGCCGGCAACACCAGGCTCTTCAGAAGGTCGATTCCTCCTGCTCCCATACCTTGCGACGGCAGCCACCCCAAAGTTAACGAAAAAATGATTACCATTAGCAATCCAAACCAGAAGTTTGGCATCGCGACACCAATCAAGGCAAGTACCATGGAACAGTTGTCAACCGCCGTATATTGCTTTTTCGCCGAGATGATACCGGTCGGAATACCGATCAGCAAGGCAACTAGAATACCGGCGACGGCCAGAATCGCTGTGTTTGGAAAACGTTCGATTACCTGATCCCATACGCTTAAATTATTTTTGTAGGATACTCCTAAGTCCCCATGGAGCATATCCCAGATATAATTTCCGTATCTGACCAGCAAAGGATCATTCAGCCCCAATTCTTCTCTTTTCATTTCTAATGCTTCTGCCGATGCCTGATCCCCCAGAATCATCGCTGCCGGATCCCCCGGTGATAGATTCAGGATAAAAAATACAATGAATGTTACACCAAGCAATACCGGGATCAGCATCAAAATTCTTTTCAACACATACTTATACATTTTGTCCTCTCCTTACCTATTTTTTGTTTTTCTCGCTTTCTCTTTAAAAATTACCTCCGATTTCAAAGCTGTATTGCTTTAATTGATTATAACTTGAATTCTTTCTACAGTCAACTTTTTTTTGATATTGTTAACAATTTCTTGTATTCTGTCTATTTTTATGCTATAATTTTTCTAAATTTAAGGTTATTTTTTAGTTATTTTTACCAAGGAGGTTTTTGAAATGAAAAAAATAGGCGGTTATTTTCCCTATGAAGCACTTTTGCCGGAAAAAAATAATTTTCTGGAAAGTCTCTGCCCGGACACCGGTGATCTGCGGTATCTCATGTCAGGAAGATGTGCGATTTATTATGCACTAGAAGATTATAAAAATGCAGATTCACGTCGTGTCGCATACGTTCCCATCTATACATGCGAGACGGTTCTTGCACCGTTTCACAAAGCAGGATACACGCTTCTTTTCTACGACTTTGACATGGATATGAATCCTGTCTTTGATCCTGCTGTTCTGGATCAGATTTCTGTCATCTCTATCTGCGGTTATTATGGATTTTCTTCCTATAGCCGTGAATTTGTCGCCGAATGTTCCAGACGTGGTATCTGTATCATCGAAGATACGACCCATTCGATTTTTTCTTCTGATGGAATCGACCCACATTGCGATTATATTGCAGGAAGTCTGCGAAAATGGATCGGTGTTGCCGCCGGCGGATTTGCAATCAAAACAAAAGGCAAGTTTTTATCAGATCCAAAGGAACCAGACAGACAGCATCTTTCCATTCGCAAACAGTGTCTCGATTTGAAGAAGCATCTTGATGATCTTTCCTGTGAAGAGCGTGAAAATGTGTTAAAAAAAGGAGATGATCTGTTTTGGGATGCAGAGATAATGCTCCGCCAGATCTTCGATTCTTTTGGAAGCGATCCAGAGTCTATCCATATCATGCAACACTATCCTGTCAGACAGCTTATGGAAAAACGCCGCTCAAATTATCAGTATCTGCTTGATCATGTGAAAACATCCGATCAATTCCGTATTGTTTTCCCAACGCTTCCATCTGGAACTGTTCCAAGTCATTTTACTTTATTTGCAAAGGATCGGGAAGCCCTGCGCGCGGCTCTTGCCGCACATGAAATCGGCAGTACCATCTATTGGCCTGTCGGTCCTCTTGTCGATCTGGACGGACATCCGAATGCCCAATATATTTATGATCATGTAATTTCCATTCCCTGTGATCAGAGATATGATGAAATCCAGATGCTGGAAGTCTGCGATGTGTTAAACCATCTCTGCTGACGTTTTCTTTCCTGTTTCTCTGTATTTTCATACAAAAAATGGTCTGTATGCGGCAAAATTTTTATCGCACACAGACCATTTTTATTTCCTTTTCCTATCAGAGACAAATATCTGTTCCCGCTGTTTTTCGCAGCGCCAGATTCGTTCTCCCGTATTCACATAGTGATAGTCAATCGCTCTCATGGATTCCTCTAAATTTCCTTTTTCCAATATCTGCAATATATCCAGATGATATTCCCATACCCGTTGTCTTCTTAACACTTCTTTCCGATATTCATAGCTCTGTTCTACTTTCAAAAACATTGCACTGTTTAACGGACTCATCGTTTTCCACAGATGGAGCAGCCGCTTCATCTTGCCTGATTTTAAAATTTCCTCATGAAAACGCTCGTCACATTCCACAAGAACCTCAAATGGCCTGTTTTCTTCCTGCGCCTCTCTCATTTCATCAATGATATTTTTCATTGTAAAGATACTGCTGTCCATCAGTTTTCCGCCGCACTTTTTTAACGCTTCCTTTTCCAGCATCCCTCTGAGATAAAAAATTTCATATGCATCTTCCCCTGACAATCGGGTCACTGTACAGCCTTTGTTCGGTTCTGCTGTTACAAGCCCTTCATATTCCAGCATTAAAAGCGCATCTCTGACAGGTCCTCTGCTCATACTTAATTTCTTGGCAATCTCCGCCTCTATCAAACGTTCTCCTGGTTTTAATGTGCCATTAAAAATTTTTCCTCTCAAGAACGAAGCAACTTCTTCCGGACGGTTTCTTTTTTCTGATTGTTTCATAAAAATCTCACTTTCATCTTTTTTTCTTTTTCTCTATCCTGAAAATCTAACGTATGGATGTCTTACTTTTCTGTATAGTTCGAAAAAATTTGAAATTTACTCTATTGACAAAAGCCTGCCATTTTAAGCAAGAAAAAAAACCAGGTGATCGCATCTGCAACACCTGGAAGATAAGCACGAGACGGGATTCGAACCCGCGACCCTCGCCTTGGCAAGGCGATACTCCACCACTGAGCCACTCGTGCAAACTATTGTATTTCAATTTCTCTTAACAATAGTTACTATACTATATTTCTTCTTTTTTGTCAACGACTATTTTCCAAATTGTTGAAAAATTTTATTCATTTCATTGTTTTGTTAAAATGCTGATCATATATTGATTGTTTGGGATTGTCTTATGAGTAATATTATTTAATTTAATCAAATCCAAATCTACCCATATCTCATCTGCCGCGATACTGACATTGGCAAGCATCACTCCAAAGTTAAACTCATTGAATTTTCCCCAACTTTTTCCTGTAGAAGTCGGTTTTTTGGAAAAAACATGAATGCGATTTTCATATATGACAAAGCGCCACGGCTGACTGTTCAGACTGGACGGCGCCAGACGAGCTGCCTCCAGAATTTCATTGACCCATGCCTTTGGTTTCTCCTTAAAGACACAAAGCTCATCCATGCTCAGACGATTGGCCTCATAATCATGGCGCACTGCCTCACCTTTTGGAATCCCAAATGCCATTCCTATCACAAAATGCAAGTTTTCTTCCTCTCTCTTTTTTGCAGCTTTTGTCATCCCTAAAAAGCAGCTTCCGATTCCTTTTGATGTCATATAAAGAGAAATCTGTTCCAAAATATATCCGGCATTTAAATCATGTTTTTCTTTCTCTTCCGAATAAAATGCCAGATAGTACGGAGCATTTGGCACAAACAACCCTTTTAATCTCTCTTTCTCACTGATATTATTTAAGATTTCTATTTTTATTTTGATTTCCGGAAACAGAGGTTCCAGATGGTCGATAAAATTTTTTAATTCCTCGATTGTTTTCTGGTTTAATTCTTCTGTTTTGTAATGACGAACGGATTTTCTAACGTAAATGGACTCATATAAATTCATTTTGATCACCTTTTAATTATTTCGTAACATAATTGTAACATATAAACAGCAAAAATTCCAGTAAAAAACAATTTTTTTCCAGTTCTATTTTTTCTCAAAAAATAGAACTGCCCATGTCAAAAGTCATTATGGTTCTTGCCTTCTTTATAAAGGCAAAAATTCCAGAATTATTCCTGCTGCCACGCCAACGATATACAAGATTCCTACTATTTTCAGACATTCTTTTTTATCTGTATTCAGACGGAATAAAATTGCTAGACCTATTCCTGCTCCCACTAAGACCCCTGACATCATTGCTCCAAAACTGATCATTCCCTCTAAATAAAGCTGTGTGATGACGACAGAAGAAGCGCAGTTTGGAATCAGCCCTACAAGGCCTGCCAGAAATTCTCCAACAACAGGGCGGTTCATCATTAACTGAGAGATCTGATCCTCTCCGATCATGCTGATCACCCCGTTTAACACCAGAGAAATCAAAAAGATAAATGCTACAATCTGAATCGTATGATTGACCGCGCTTAAGAAAATTCCATGTTCGCAGCAGTGTGTGTTTGTTTCCTCTATCCTGCCCTTTTCTTCAGCTTGTCTCTTCACAAACAGATCCACCGCCATACCGGCTGCGATTCCGATGATCATTTTCAGAGCCAAAACTTTTATGACAAAAGAGACGGGAGCTTTTTCTGAGATCATTACAGGAATCATTTCATCTGAGGTGGACAGATAAATTGCAATCAGCGTTCCCATTGTGATCACTTTTCCGGAATACAATCCAGAAGCTGCGGCGGAAAATCCGCACTGCGGAAAGATTCCTAAAATTCCTCCCACAACAGGTCCCATTCTTCCGGCACGCCCGATCATCTGTTTTGCTTTCTCACCGGTTTTATGTTCCAAATATTCCATCAGTAAATACGTCAAAAATAAAAACGGAATCAATTTTAATGTATCTACCGCCGTATCCAGCAGTATTTCCCACATGTTATTACCTCCATCTTCTTTTTCAGTCTTTCTGGTTTTTCATCTTATAAAATAAATACGCTGGCATTCTCTGTATCATTCCTGATATTTTCGAAACTCTTCATCATTGATTGCCGCCTCAAAATCTTTTTCTGAAACTTTCCATTCTTTTTTTGTGCTGAACTGCTGTCTTGTCAGAGCATTGTTCCACACCCTCTCATACAAGTTCCGAACCATCCGGACATTTCCAAATTTCTTATCTCTGTAAACCTTATCTGGTATCTTTCCAAAAAATGATTTTGCCTTTGCTTCAAAGCGTTTCCCATATTCAAAATCTTTCTGCACCATCTTCATAAAAATAGAAAACAGCTCTTCTCTTGAATAATTTGGGAAGTGCACAGTGTGAGGGATGCGATCTCTCATTCCAGGATTCGCCTCCAGCATATTTTCGATCTCTTCGGAATATCCTGCAAAAATCACAATCAGATTATCCCTGTGATTTTCCATTTCCGTCATCAGAGTCAATAATGCTTCTTTTCCATAATCATTTTTTTCCCCTTCTCCCTGGTACAAGGCATACGCTTCATCGATAAATAAGACCGATCCATATGCGTCGCGGCAAACTGCCATCGTCTTTGGAGCAGTCTCTCCGATATAGCGTCCGCACAGCTCCCGACCTGAAATCTCGATGAAGCTTCCTTTTTTCAAAATTCCTTTCTCATAGAAAATCTTTCCTACTATCCGCGCAATACTCGTCTTTCCTGTTCCTGGATTTCCCAGAAATTTCATGTGCATACAAGGATATTCCAGTTCTTTTCCATGTTCTCTGCAGTATTTCCAGTTTTCAGCCAGCGCAATAATTTCACGGACTTTTTTCTTGACTTCTTCCAGCCCTTCCAACTCATCCAACATTTCTTCGCCTTTTTTTTCAAACTGTCCTGCCTGCTCAGGCAGAATCTCTGCAATGTCTGCGGCATGAATGAGTTTACTGTCTTTGTCTCTCAGAAAACAATTCTTGGCTTTCGTATAAATCACTTCATTTACAATTTTTTGAATGGTATTAAATCCATAAAAATAGCCGTCTTTTTTTTCTTCATTGATCTTCTCGTCAATCACTGTCCAAGTGTCGTCTGCCATCTCAAACCCATAGAGACAGACTTGTTCATCAAGATATCTTTTATAGTCCTCCTGAGAAAATGGCACGATCGAAACCTGCCGCACAACCATAAGATCCATAAGCCCTTTTCTGACGCGTTCCAGAATATTTCGTTCCAGAAAAGGGACACGGAATACAAAAATATAGTCATCCTGCCATTGATTGATCTGACGCAGCAGTCGTTTAAAGCGCAGTTCTGTCACATGGGTGATCCAGTCTGAAATGTCAATAGATACGATTCCTTTCTTGCTATTTTTAATCGCATTGACACATGTTGCAAGAGGGGCCGTATCTAAAATGGAGGTCGGCGCTTCAATTTTCAGTTCTGTCACTCCCATCCCTTTCTCAAACAACCCCAGCGCCTCCAGAAGACACCACAATAATTTCAAATAAGTGCTCAAACCGCACCCATCGTTGACCGCAAATAAATAATTCTGAGCAAAATAGATTTTCATCAGCTTCATCTTTTTTATACGATCTGCAATTCCCACCAGCTCTCTTGTCAGTTCTTTAAATTCTGCCGCCCCGCTGAGTGATTCAATTTCCTGCTGAATCTCGCTTAGAGGTTCATACTTTGCAATAGAAATATGAATCTCATCTTTCTGAGGACTCATCTCAGCAATGCTTTCCTCTAATGTCTGCAGAACTTCCTTTTCTTTTTCTTCTGTCTCCAGCAAAATCTTGCAGCATTTCTGATCAATCTCCAGCTTTTGAATTTCTCCAAATTCATCTAGTTTTTCTTTGATTTCTGCATGTGGAAGAATCCCTTCTTTTTTCGCACGTTCCAGAAATTTTTTGCGAAACGAAACCTCTATTCTAATTAACATGACTTTTTTCTTTCTCCCCTGTCAAATCATCTATATGTTACCTGATCCCAAATTTCCTTTTTTTCTTTGTATTTTTCGTTCAGCCAGACAACAGCTTCCTCTATTCCCTGCGCAGAAAATGGAAACTGTTCGGTTTCCATTTTCTCTTCCGTCTGATCAAACGATTTTGGACCTTTCCAGATCTGAACCTGAATCTGATCTTTCTGTTCCTCACTGATTTTGCTCAGACGGTAACGCATTCCACAATAGCTGCCTTTAAAATCGGACTTTTTTAAAAAAGGAATCGAAATCCATCCTTTTAAACTAATCATTTTTTCTCTCTTCTTTCACAAACTCTGCTATCTCACTGATCACTTCAGGCGATACATGCTGGATATTCTGATAGTCTCTTGATCCATTCTCCTTCTTTCCTTCCATAAACAGATGGGTCAGTCCCGGAAAAGATACAAACTGTGCATTGATTTTTTCTGAAAAAATCTCTTTCCACGATTCAAACTCTCTCATGGTCACTTGATAGTCTTCCTCCCCTTGCAGGATCAAACATGGCTCTTCTATCTTTTTTGCCTCTTCCTCTATGTCATACTGCTCCAGATTCTTCCAATATGGTACATACGCTCCCATAATCAGTTCATTGTCTTCATATTGATCAAGATGATCTAGTTTTTCCAGTTCCGCATCAATGATTTTCTTTTGCTCTTTGACTGCATCAGAAGGACTCGCCTCCATTTCAAATAGAAAATCATACTGTTCTTTCATAAGTTCCGCCAATCCCTGCACCGGAGCCGCAAGCAGAATATATCCTGCCGCTTCCCCCTCTTCCAGCTCTCCATCAATCAGAGGGACCGCATATCCTCCGAGACTGTGACCCGCCACAAAAATTTCTTCTGGATTAATGTCCGGTATCTCCTTCAGCATTTTCACTGCGCTCACTGCATCATCGACCGTCTCTTCTTTTACGGTCAGTCCGATGTCCATTGCTGCTTCTTTTTGATATACATACGTCCGTTTATCATATCGATAGGATGCAATTCCCTTTTCTGCCAGACCCTCAGCCAAATCTTTAAATGGTTTGTTTCCATTTATCGTCTCATCTCGATCTGACGGCCCGGATCCGTGTACGAAGACGACAAGCGGAAATGGTCCTTCCCCATCTGGAAGAGTCAATGTCCCTGGAAGTTCCATTCCTTCACCGATAGAAATGCTGATTTCTTTTTCTGCATATTCTTTTTTTTCTTCATCCTCCAGATCTACTTCCTGATAAAGCGCCGTCAGAACGCCTGCAATCTTTCCATCCTGAAAAGAAATCTGCAGATTTAAATTCTGCACTTCAAACTGGCATGGCACACAGACTGTCTTGCAACCATACTGTTCCATGACAAATGGAGTTTTTACTTCTTTCAGTCCCTTGAGCATTCCCATCAGACTTTCATAGCTCTTTTGAAGACTGCCGTCTTTGACCATGGCTTCCATTTCCTCTGTGTAAGAGAACTTTGTCATCAGATCATCGTATGCTTTTTCTCCCAGCAGTTTCACATATTCCAGCGCCGTCTCTTCTTCTGTTCGCTGTATCTTTTCAATTCTCTCTTCTTTTTCATTTTCCTGCGCATAGCCTACTGCTGTGATGCCAAAAGCGGTCATAATTGCCGCGCTGATCCATAGAATGCTTTTTTTTCTTCTCATATCTTCCCCTCCTGCAAGATGAGTTTTCTATCTGATTTTATTTTATCATACCTTTTTTCCAGATTTCTTCTGTTTTCCTCATCCTTGAAATGGCTTTGTAAAATATCCGGACTGGGAAACAGGTTCTTTTCCCTCGTACAAATGTCTTGTATCTCCCAGAACCTGACATCGGAAATATGCTTCCCCTCTTTTCATTTCTTCAGATCCGAGAACTGTGACAGAGGTCGGCGCCACAAAGAATCCATGCCACAGCACAGCCGGAGAGATTCCTGTCAGATGTCCCATGATGGCAAGCATCACTCCAAGGTGACAGAAAAAGACAAGGTTTTTTTCCTGATCGTCTTCCTCTGGATTGTTCCGCAAATAATATCCGCCGTGTCTCTCATAGCCATATTTCAGCAAAAGCTGATCCATCCCATTACAGATTTCATCATATGCTTCTTTTACCGGCGCAGTCTTCATAAGTGACGCTTCTGTCCATCTGTCCTTGTCATAGTACGCTTCTTCTTTTGTCCAATAGGAAGGCTTCATATCCCAAGGCACTTTCATTCTGCCCAGATCTTCGCGAAACACTTTGACCGGAAATTCCTGCAGCCAGTCACAAACTTCCGCTTTTCTTCCTGATTTTTCTAAAAAACAGGATGCCGTTGCTTTTGCTCTTCCAAGAGGAGAGCAATAAATATCCGATATCTCCCACGACGCTGCTCGTTCTGCCAAAAGCGCCGCCTCTTTCCAGCCTTTTTCTGTCAGAGAATCTTTCTCATAATCCGGATCTCCGTGACGGATAAAAATCAATCTCATTTTTCTTCCCTCTTTTACTATATCTGCTCAAATTTTACTTTCTGATATAACTTCATGACCATTATCTGATCTGCCGGTCTTGTTCCCTGTGTCGTCACTGCCGCCGCAGAAACAGCCATTGCCAGGCGGATTCCTGCCTCAAAGCTGATTCCTTCCTCCCAGCTACTGGCCAATGCTCCTACCATTCCGTCACCGGCGCCCACCGTTGAAACGATTGGTACTTTCAGCCCTGGACATCTCACACAAAAGTTCTGACTGATAAAGACAGCGCCTTGAGCCCCCAGAGAGATGGCAATAAATCCAACTCCTTCATCTAACAGCTGCATTCCCAGAAGCGCCGCTTCTTTTGCATCCGATATCTTCTTGCCGCACAGGGTCTCCAGTTCTTTTTGATTTACTTTCAGAAAATCTGGTTTGGCTTTTAATCCTCTCTTGAGGAGCATTCTGTCGGCATCTAAAAATACCTTTGCCCCTTTTTGATGAACCATCTTGATTGCCAGTTCATAAAATTCATCTGACACGCCGTCCGGCACACTCCCGGAGAAAACAAACATCGTATCTTCGCTGGCATACTGATACAGTTTTTGAAGCAAATCATTTAGTTCTTCCTCAGAAATATGCGGTCCTAATTCGTTTAATTCTGTCACGCTTCCATCTGTCTCTGCCACTTTTGTGTTGATGCGGTTGTTCCCCTCAATCTTCACAAAATCCGTCTGTATTCCCTGTTCCTGCAGCACTCGTTCAATCATTCTGCCGCTTTTTCCTCCGATCAGACCAGTAGCAATGCTTTTCAGGCCTAAAGTATGGATGGTCTTAGAGACATTGATTCCCTTTCCTCCTACGTCTGTCTTTTTGCTTAAAATTCGATTTAATCCGCCTTTTTCTAAATGATCCAGCCAAACAGTGCGGTCCACCGCCGGATTCATTGTTACTGTAACGATCATACGTTCCACCTACTCCTATCCAGATCTTTTCTCTTAAGTATTTTTTATAGTCTATCACACGACTCTCATTTTCTCAATACTTTGGGGGAAAATGAAATCAGAGGGTGCTATGGGAAGCACCCCCCTTTTTTATAGCCCAATCAGCTGCGCCGCAAACACTGCTGCACTCGCTCCAATAGCTACTGTCAACAGACCTTTTCCCAAATATGCCAGTACTACTGCCGTCGCACATCCAACAGCTGCACTTGCTGTGCTTCCCGTGCTCTCAAAAATTGCTGGAAATGTCATGGCTGAAAGCACAGCATACGGCACATAATTTAAAAAAGATTTTATAAACGGATTCTCAATCTTTTTTCTGAAAATAACCATCGGCAGCACACGAATCAAATATGTTGTGCCTGCCATAATTGCTATGCTGCATAAAATTTTTCCTGTGTTCATGATCCTTCTCCCTCTTCTTCCTTCACTGGAAATAACAGCGCCGCTATGATACTGACTATAACAGTGATGATGATAATGCTCCATCCTCCTTTCAGGAAGGAAAGGGCCGAAATACATGAAATCAGCCCACTCATCACAGCAGCGAGCACAACCGTAAACAATACTGCTCTGTTTTTTCTGAAAGGAGGAACGATAATTGCAATAAACATTCCATATAGTGCAATCCCAAGTGCATTTGTCAGACTCTGCGGCATCAGAGAAGTGATCGCTCCTCCGCACAGCGTTCCAAGTGTCCATCCCAGCACCGGTGTACAGATCAGTCCTGCCATATAAGCTGCGCTCAGCGCTTTCGGATACTGCATTCCCACAGCAAAAATTTCATCTGTAATTCCAAAAGAAATGGCACATCGCTGTCTTATCGTCATTTTTTCTTCCACTTTCTGAGAAATGGAAAGCGACATTAAAAAATACCGGATGTTGATAATCAATGTAGTCATCACCAGTTCCACTGCACTGCCTCCGTCAATCATTAGATTTAATCCGGCAAACTGCCCTGCGCTCGTCACATTTGTCAAAGAAATCAGAACAGCCGCCCAGAGTGGAAGCCCCTGAATCACTGCTGTCATGCCAAATGCAAACGAAACGGAAAAATATCCAAGGCAGATCGGGATTCCATGGCGGATTCCCTGCAAAAATTCTTCCTTTTTCATCTCTCCTGTAACTCTTTTCTGTGTTATTTTTTCTCCCCTATTGAATAGTGCTTATGATATCACAAAGGATATTTTTTTTCAACTCCATATCGCTTTCTTAAAAACCATTTATCTGCCCATTCCGCTTTGCTTTCTCCCTGAAACAGACATATCATATAAATCCGCAAATACTTAAAAAAATGGATGACTTTACAACGATATTGTGATAAAATAGTCAAAGTTTGAAAATTTTAAAGCAGTGAAAGGAGCAACTGATTATGGGTATACTTATTGTCATGTGTATCGGGATTCTTGCAGGACGTTTCCTTGTATCTCCTCGTCTGAAAAAAGGCAACGAATATGTTTCTATCCTGTGTACTTTTATTTTGATCTTCGCAATGGGCGTGATGCTCGGCAAAAAAGAAAATTTTATTGAAGAATTATCTTCTTTGGGTCTTTCCAGCTTTTTATTCTTTCTGATTCCGGCAGGCTGTTCCATCGGAGCTGTCTATTTTCTGACAAAACATTTCATGAAAAATGAGGAGTCTGAATCCTGCGGAAAGGAGCTGGAAGAATGATCGTCGTTCTCATGATTGTATCTCTCGTCTTAGGACTTGCCTGCGGACTTTTTGATATTGAAAATATTCTGATCTCTACGATCAGTCAAAATACAGATCTTGTGTTATATATTCTTATGTTCTCTGTCGGCATCAGCATCGGAATGCAAAAAGGCATCCTAAAAAAAATTCGAGAATATCATTTTAAAATTTTTATCATTCCTCTTGGAATTATTCTGGGATCTCTTCTGGGCGGTCTGATTTGTTCCGCTTTGCTTGGAATACCGACCGGGTATGCCACAGCGATCACAAGCGGAATGGGCTGGTACAGTCTTGCCGGTGCAACCATCAGCAAACTGGCAGATGCAGAACTTGGAAGTATTGCTTTTATGAGCAATCTGATGAGAGAAATCTTTTCATTTTTCGTCATCCCCTTCCTGGCGCTTCATCTGAATCAATATACCTGTATCGCCATCGCCGGTGCGACAAGCGAAGATACGACGCTTCCTGTTATTTTGAAATATACAAATGAAGAGACCGTCGTGCTCTCTGTCTTTAATGGTATGATCTGTTCTTTTTTTGTTCCTATTCTCATTTCTTTCTGTCTCAATATGGTATAAAGAACAAAAATGAATTGTAAAAAAATCAAAAAATCACCGCAGGAAGCAAATTTCCTGCGGCTTTTTCTTACGCTTTTTTGTAAAAAGAACGATCCTTTTTTGATCAGAGTGATTTTTTATTCAAAGAATACGGTGTAATCTGATAAACATAATAATTGAGCCAGTTTGTATACAAGTTATTTGCGTGTGCTCTCCACATCAGCATCGGACGAGCATCTGAATTATTTTCAGGATAATAATTTTTCGGTTGCTCAATCGGCAGTCCTTTCCCCATATCTCTCTTATATTCACCGTCCAATGTCACTCTGTCATACTCCGGATGACCCATCACAAAAATCTGGCGTCCATCCTTTGTCATTGCAAGAAATACACCAGCCTCTTCTGATTCTGCTAAAATAATCAGATCCTCACACGCTGCAATTTCCTCTCTCGGAGATTCTGTATGTCTGGAATGCGGTGCTAAAAACAGATCATCAAATCCACGGACCAACGGATACTTTCTATTTTCTACCTTATGCCAGAACAGACCGAACATTTTTTTCTCAAGCGGTCTTTTCTGAATGCCAAAATGATAGTAAAGACCTGCCTGTGCCGCCCAGCAAAGATACATTGTGGAAGTCACATTTTTTTTGCTCCAATCCATGATCTGCGTCAGCTCTTCCCAGTAGTCTACTTCTTCAAACGGCATCTGCTCTACCGGAGCGCCAGTGATAATCAGCCCGTCAAACTCCTGATCTTTGATATCATTAAATGTAACATAAAATTTATTTAAATGGCTTGTTGACGTATTCTTTGATTCATGAGAGCAGACATGAAGAAAAGTGACATCCACTTGAAGCGGTGTATTCGACAGAGAGCGCAAAAGCTGAAGCTCCGTTTCTTCTTTTAAAGGCATCAGGTTTAAAATCACAATCTGAATCGGCCGGATATCCTGATGGCTGGCCCTTGTCTCATCCATTACAAAAATATTTTCATTTTCCAGAATCTGCCTTGCCGGAAGATCTGCCTGTATTTTAATCGGCATATGAAAACCCTCTTTTCTCTTATTTTCTATCCTGCATAGATACTTTCTGTTTATTATATCACAGGCGGACATCGCATGAAAAGAATAAATTCTTAACACAGATGTCCGCCTGCAAAAGACAATTTTTCTGAACTTACAGATATTTTCTGTTTCTCTAATCACATCAGAGGCGCAAACAAACGCAGCACTCTTCCTGTAATAATATTCATGACTCCCTGTTTTCTGACATCCCCCGGCATCACTTTCTGGCATTTCTTTAATGTTTCCTGGAAGTCTTTCTCGATATTTGGAATCTCTTTATTTCTATACATCATCGCTGCACACTCAAAATGCAGATAAAAGCTGCGGTAATCCAGATTGATGGTTCCCACAACAGCTTTGCAGTCATCTGATACAAATACCTTTGCATGTACAAATCCTGGCGTATATTCATAGATCTGAACACCTGCCTCCAATAATTCTTCATAATACGTCTTTGCAAGAATAAAGGCATACTTTTTGTCTGGTATGTGAGGCATGATGATGATGACTTCTACTCCACGCTTCGCCGCATAGGTAAGTGCATGGAGCATCTCATAGTCCAGAATCAGATATGGCGTCATGATATGTACATATTTCTTTGCATTAAAAAGAATATCGATGTACACCTGCTCTCCCAAAATTTCATCGTCAAGCGGCATATCGCTGTATGGAACGACATATCCGTCTCCCGGTTCCGGTGTGCGCCGTACAGGAACATCGACATACTTTGCAAAATTTTCCTGGACAATGCGTTTGTCTGTATTCCACATTTTTAAGAACATCAGCGTAAAACTGCGCACCGCTTCCCCCTCCAGCATGATTGCCGTATCTTTCCAATGTCCGAA
This sequence comes from Eubacteriales bacterium, assembly GCA_030526005.1. Lineage (GTDB taxonomy): Bacteria > Bacillota > Clostridia > Lachnospirales > Lachnospiraceae > JAGZHZ01. Next base: position 69,886 of record JAUNDP010000005.1, on the reverse strand, counting down.
TCGTTCTTTCTGGTTAATATATTCATCGGCCAGATTGATTCCTCCTGTAAATGCCACCTGTCCATCAATCACTAAGATTTTTCTGTGATCCCTGTTATTCTGTATGGTTGACAGAACAGGGCGAACTGGTGAAAACATTTTGCATTGAATTCCTTTTTCCTGAATCTCTTCTGGATAGTGGTAAGGCAAAAGCGCCAGGCAGCACATTCCATCGTACATGAACCGGACTTCCACTCCCTCTTTTACTTTCTGTTCCAGAATTTCCAGAATGCTTTCCCACATATATCCTTTTGCTACAATAAAATATTCCATGAAGATAAAAGACTTCGCTTTTCTCAGCTGAATCTTCATCTCTTCAAATTTCTCTTCACCGGAAGCAAAATATTTCACCGATGTATTCTGATAGGTCGGAAAACCCATTTTTCCGAGATAATGAGAAAGATTTGCCTGTTCCAGGCTTTCTTCTTCCAGTCTGACCATGACAGCCGGTTTTTGCTGGCTCAGACTGCGGTTTTCCCAATCCATCTTTTCCTGCCTTCTGCGCAAAATTTTTGGTTCCTGCTGAATAGCGCAAAAAAGATATAAAAGAGTTCCAAAAATCGGAATTGACAGCATAGGAACAATCCATGCAAGCATAAATGCCGGATTTTCTCTTTTATTAATGATAAAAATAACGAGACATACTGTCAGAAGCGTAACTCCTCCGTATACATAGATTAATTTTTCTTCCAGCAGCTGTACTCCTGCGATTAAAATTCCGATCTGGATCAGCAATAGAAGAACAACCACCGCTGTTCTTCCGAAAACCACGCTGAACAGACCTTTTTTTCCTTTTTCTACTGTCTTTTTTGTAAGTTCTGTTGTTTTCTTTGAAAACTCAAAATTATTGCTCATATTCTCATCCTACTTCATCATTTCAAGCAGCTCCCCTTCTGAAAGAATTGTGATTCCAAGCTGCTGTGCTTTTGTCAGCTTGCTCCCTGCATTTTCCCCTGCCACAATATAGTCTGTCTTTTTTGACACGGCACTTGCCGCCTTTCCTCCAAATTTTTCTATCTTTTCTGCTGCTTCTTTTCTTCCCATTGTTAAAAGTGTTCCTGTCAGTACAAATGTTTTTCCGAAAAAGCGCTGATCTTCGGCAATCTCCGTCGATTCCATATTTACACCGTTTTCTTTTAATCGTTTCAAAATTTGCCTGTTTTTCTCATCCTGAAAAAATTTCTGGATATAGGAAGCGCTGACTTCACCAATATCCGTCACCTGTGTCAGTTCTTCTATGTCTGCATGTTCAAGCGCATCCATCGTTTTAAAATGTCTCGCCAGCGCTTTTGCCGTCGCTTTGCCGATATTGAGAATTCCAAGTCCTGTCAGCAATTTCGCCAGATCGTTCTTTTTTGATTCTTCAATCATATCCAGCAGTTTGTCCGTATTCTTTTCTTTCCCAATGATTCCTTTCTCAATCAGTTCTTCCCTGTGCTGTCTCAGATCATAAATATCAGCCACATCTTTTAAATAGCCCTGTCTCGAAAGTTCTTCAATATATGCTGTCCCAAACCCTTTGATGTCCATTGCATCTCTGCTGACAAAATTAATGATATGGCGTTCCAGCTGCGCCGGACAGTTCGGACTTGTACATCGCGTATCTGCCGTATCTTCTTCTCTCACTGTCTTTTCTCCGCATACAGGACAAATGGACGGAATTTGATATCTCACCGTTCCTTCCGGTCTCTTTTCTTTGAGCACACGTTTAATCTTTGGAATAATTTCTCCTGATTTATAGACAACAATCGTATCGCCAATTCTGATATCCAGTTCATCTATAAAATCCTGATTGTGAAGCGTAGCTCTGGAAACCATCGTGCCGCACAATTTAACAGGAGCAAACACTGCTGTGGGCGTAATTCTTCCTGTTCTCCCAACTCCCAGCTCAATGTCTAACAGCGTTGTCTCTTTTTCCTCTGGCGGATATTTATATGCGACTGCCCATCTTGGCACTTTTGATGTCTCTCCTACTGTCTCACGGTCTGCAAGGCGATTCAGCTTTACAACAGCGCCGTCAATATCATATGGCAGATTGCCTCTGCGCTCTCCTATTTTCTCAATCGCCTGCCACACTTCCTCTGCTGTCTTGCATACGGTATAGTCTTCAATTACTTTAATCCCATTTTTTTTCAGATATTCATACCCTTCTGTATGTGTCTGAAATGTCTTTCCATGTACTTCCTGAATATTAAAGACAAACATGGAAAGATTCCTCTCTTTTGTGATTTTGCTGTCGAGCTGGCGAAGTGTGCCTGCTGCACAGTTTCTTGGATTGGCAAATATTTTTTTTCCCAGCAGTTCCTGTCTTGCATTAACGTCGTCAAAAGCCTTATTTGTCATATAGACTTCTCCACGGACCTCAAGATAGGGCACCGGATCTTTCAGTTTCTTTTTTACGTCTTTTATTACTTTCGCATTTTCCGTTACATCTTCCCCCTGCACGATGCCGTCTCCCCTTGTGACAGCAAGCGCCAAATTTCCTTCTTCATAGCGCAGTCCGAGTGACAGCCCGTCGATTTTCATCTCCACAACAAACTCAGGATCTTCGATCTGTGCTCTCATATCTTCCACAAACTGAACAACTTCTTCTTTTGAAAACACATCTTGAAGGCTCAGCATAGGAACTCGATGTCTGACTAAAATACCGGCTTCTCTTTTTGCACTTCCTCCCACTTTCTGAGTCGGTGAATCTGCAGTGATCTCTTCTGGATGTTCTTTTTCCAGCTTTTTCAATTCCAGCATCAGCTGATCGTACTCATAATCTGTAATCTCCGGATCATCCATGTTGTAGTAGCGGTCACTGTGATATGCGATTATTTTTCGTAGTTCTTCTATTCTCTGATTCACTTTTTCTTCCCCTTTCTTTTCTGTCCGCCTCCGGAAGGTTTGACGAGCTTTTAATCTGCCTGTACAGCGCCTCCATCTCCTCTGGTGTCACATCTCGATATTCCCCTGTCTTTAAATCTCCCAGCTCAATATTCATAATCCGAATCCGTTTTAACTTCGCCACTCGGTATCCCAGCGCCTCGCACATTCTTCTTATCTGTCTGTTTAATCCCTGTGTCAGTATGATATGAAACGATCGTTTTCCCGTTTTTCTCACCTGACATTTTCTCGTGACGGTATCTAAAATCGGCACTCCCTCCGCCATCTTTTTCAGAAATTCCGGCGTAACTGCCCGGTCTACGGTTACTTCATATTCTTTCTCATGATAGTTTCCTGCACGCATAATTTTATTAAAAATCTCACCGTTATTTGTCATCAGAAGAAGTCCTTCCGAGTCCTTATCCAATCGGCCAATCGAAAAAATCCGTTTGGGGTAATGAAGAAATTCTTCGATGTTATTTTTCCCCCACTTTTTTTCTGTTGTACATACAATTCCGACTGGCTTGTTGACTGCAAGCAAAATCATCTCCTTTTCTCTTGCAATCTTTTTTCCATTCACTAAAATCTGCTGTGACGACAAAATTTTCATACCCTGTGTGGCTTTTTGTCCATCGACGGTCACCATCCCTGTCTCAATGAGCCTGTCTGCTTCCCTCCGCGAACAAATGCCGGATTCAGCCAGAAATTTATTCAGACGTATCGGCTGACTCTCATCTCTTTCTTCAAATTCCTGCTGCATCTTATTTTTGATCATCATCTTCTTTTTTCCTCATTCTATCTGCCATATCAATATAAGAATTGAAAGCGGACCCCAAAGACAAGGTCCGCTTTTCTTTTTATGCTGTTTTCTTTTTCTCAAAGAAAACTCGATACCATACCAAAAAGGCATAGACTACCCAAATTTTTCTGCTGTTGTCGTCTTTTCCCGCTTTATGATCATCCAGAAGTTTTACGAGCTCTTCTGTATTGAAAAATTTCTTTGCCAGATCGCTTTCCAGTTCTCTCTTCATCAGAGTATATCCTTCTTCGTCTGCCAGCCATACACGAATCGGCACTGGGAATCCAAGTTTCTTTTTGTCTGAAGTCTTCTGCGGCAAATGCAGTTCTGCTGTTTTTCTGAAAATATATTTTGTCACGCGTTTTCTCTGTTTTGCCTTCGGCTGAAGCTGTCTTGCCAGCATGAATACTTCTTTATCCAAAAATGGCACGCGCAGTTCCAGGGAATGTGCCATACTCATCTTGTCCGCTTTCTGGAGAATATCTCCCGGAAGCCAGTTCTTTAAGTCAATATACTGCATTTTGCTTGCGTCGTTTAAATCTGAAACTTTTGCATAGCAGCTCTTTAAGACTTCCTGCGGTGATGGTGCATTTGTCGGATGTTTTAAAATTTTTCTTCTCTCTTCATAAGAAAACATATTGGCATTTCCGATGAAACGTTCTTCTACTGTCTTGCTTCCGCGAATTAAGAAGTTGCGGCCTTTTACATGAGGACGTTTCTGCGCCCATGCGCCGATTTTCTTTCTCAGTCCTCGCGGCAGCATCTGATAATATTTCAAAGAGTCCGGCTCCAGATAAATATTATATCCTCCAAAAAGCTCATCTGCCCCTTCTCCTGACGTCACAACTTTTACTTTCTTTGCTGCTTCCTGCGCAACAAAATACAGAGCAATCGCAGATGGATCTCCTGAAGGCTCATCCAAATAATACATTACTTTCGGAATGGCGTCCCAGTATTCCTCTCTGCTGATCAGTTTTGAATAATGTTCCAACCCAAGATGTTCTGCCAGCTCTCTCGCATAAGATGCCTCGTTATACTTGCTTGTCTCGCTGATAAATCCGACGGTAAATGTCTTCTCAGCAGAAAACTCGCTGACTACAAGGCTGGAATCCACACCGCTTGACAAAAATCCGCCAACTTCCACATCTGCAATCATATGGGCATTTACAGATTCCTGAATTACCTGATCCAGTTTTTGAATCAGTTCTTCATCAGACAAGTTTAATTTCGGATCAAGTGTAGGATCAAAGTACTGCGTCTTATAAACTTTGCCATCTGTAAAACGCAGAAAATGTCCTGGATCCAGTTTAAAAATTCCTTTGAAAAAGGTTTCATTCATCACAGAATATTGAAAAGAAAGATAATGTTCCAAAGCTTCTTCATTCAATTCTTTTTTGTATCCTGGATATTCCAGAATGCTTTTGATTTCAGAACCAAATACGAATACGCCGTCCACAATGGTATAATAAAATGGTTTTATTCCAAAAAAGTCGCGTGCTGCAAAAATTTCCTTTTTTACATTGTCCCAGATTAAAAATGCAAACATTCCCCGCACACGGTCTAACAGTTTTTCCCCCCACTGTTCATATCCATGAAGCAATACCTCAGAATCTGTATGTGTTTTAAAAATATGTCCATGATCTACAAGTTCTTTTCTCAGTTCCTGAAAGTTATAAATTTCTCCGTTAAATACCAGCGCCATTTCACCTGTCTCATTTACCATAGGCTGAGAACCATTTTCCAGATCAATAATGCTCAGTCTGCGAAACCCAAGCGCTGCTTCTTCTGTAATATACTGATCGGCTGAATCAGGACCTCGATGGATGATTGCATTCATCATATTTGTCAAGATCTCACTCTGATTCTGCTTTTTCCCGATAAATCCACAAATACCACACATAATTCGTTCCTCATTTCTTCTTATGTTTATGTAGGAAAGCCGCCCATGAAAACAAATCCGTCTGTTTCCTTTGCAGCCTCTCGGTCTTTGTTGTCCATAACTTCTTCATTATACACTATATTTTTATTGATGTCACGATGAAAATCGCCCCTGAAAGTTCTTTTCTTTTGTTAGTATATCACAAAAAATGTGAAATATACAGCCATCATTTTTATATAAAATATGAAAACAGGATAGGCTTTACACCCTATCCTGCTATATTTACTGTGCTGATAAAAATTCCGTCATGACATATCCTGTCACTCCGCCAACCTCAATCTCAGACCATCCATTTCCAGCATCGCCTAAAACAGTCACTTCATCTCCCTGAGCAAGCATCGTTAACACTTCAGAATCTGTATTTGCCTCGGCGCGCACATTGATATCTTCTTCATTGGCATACATTGTTACTGCCCCATTCTGCTGCGGCTGTGTCTCCTCTTCACTTTCACCTTCTGCTGAGGCCATCTGCTGCAGCCAGTTCTTTACACTCTCATCAGAATCTTTCAGTTCTTTTGTCTTTGTTTTTGTCTTTTCAATGATCTCAACAATCTCTTTCTTCTCTGAAAATTCCTGTACGGCTTTCTTTGTCTCCTCATCCTCGTTCGGATCAGCAATATAAAGGAATCCTTCTTCATCCGTTCTCATATACAACAATGCCAGCTGCGGAATCATCGGTTCAATATCTTTGATCTTCTGCTCATAATAAACACAGACCAGATAAGAATCTTCCTTCGGTCCCGTCTCAGAGTAAGTCTCCAGATTATTGTAGCTTTCGATCGAAGCATTATTCAGCTCATTTTCCATCTCCTCCGTGTACGGATTCACAATCTGCTGCAGTGTCGTTGTATCATGCTCTTGGTGTGCTTTATAATATTTCTGCACAATCGCTAAAATTGCCGGATCATTCTTTTTCAGTGCTCCATCTGTTGTCGTCTTGTCTGTCTGTGATTGCTCTGTTTCTTTGTTCTTTTCCCCATCGTCTGAAGTTTGAGACTGCTTTTCTGTCACTTGCACATTTTCATCTTTCGGATCTTTTCCCCCTACCGTATCTTTTATCCAACGCGCCGCAAAGATTACGATCACAAGAACCAGAATGCCTGCCAAACCAAGTAAGATATATCTTAGATTATCCGAAATCCATTCTCTGAAATTATCCACTTTGGTTACCTCCTTTTCTGTTTGATGTTTCATTTCTTTCTCTATTGTCAGACAATTTAAATAGATAAAAGAAAAACACACCCGGAGGGATTCGAACCCCCGACACGTGGTACCGGAAACCACTGCTCTATCCCCTGAGCTACGAGTGCGTATACGTCCATTGCCTATTTATCTTTACGCTGTTTGGGCATATCACATAGACTCCTGTATTCTGTCTCTCTTCCGGTCATCAAAAGATTGTCTCTTTTCATATTTCAAGCTGCAATCTCTTCTCAAGCAGAACTGTGCCAAACAACGATAGTATGATATCACATCTCCTAAGCTTTGTCAATTTTTTTCCCTTCTATTTGTATATTTTACCACAAAACAGACATAAATTTCTTCTTTCCTGACCGATGAAAAAAATGACAGAATCCACAGATTGACACGGATTTATGTCCGTTTTATCTGTGGTCTGTCATTTTCTGTATCGCTTAGATCATGATTTCTGCCTCTAAAAAAGGATATTCTTCCTCATTCTCCAGAACCATACTCAGGCGGTGATACTTTCTTTCATACTGATAAATCTGATCAGAAAGCACTTCTTCCGGCTGTACTTGTGTCTCATTGATCTCCCTCACCATAAATTTAATCTCTTCTGCATCAAATTCCTCTCTTTTTGGAATAATAATACATTCATGTATGCTGCTCGGCAGTATATAATAGTCTTCCTCTAACTCTTCTCCCACATGATTGAGAATAGAATCATAGATGATGCAGACTGCACCCAGATTTTTCTCACAGTTTGTCAGCACATACATTGGCATTGCCTCCTCCGTCTCCGGAATCTCTTCTACAGACAGTATTCCCTCTTCCTCTCCCGGATAATTCTGCAAAAGATCGATCATGTCCAGCAATTCATATGAAAACTTTTCTCTTGTATTTTCCTTTGCAATATGAATCAGTTCTTCTGCTGTGATATCCCAGAATTTCAGATGGTTATTGCGAATCAGAATCATTCCTTCCCCCATTGCTCCGTCACTGACAGGATAATAGGCAACAATCGCCAGATCCAGATAGCGACGATGCGGAATGTCTTTGAGCAGTTCTCTATTTCTCTCATAATTGATGATCTTGCAGGACACATGTCTCCATATATTTGTAAAATCACAGTAAAAAGCCGGATCAATCGGTCTTTCAATGCGATATCTCTCATATAATTCTTTTATTTGCTGTGCAATTTCTTCGATTGTTCTTCCTTCCTGACAGTTTTCATAAAAATGATTCAGGTAAATTGTCGGCGACACATTCTCCCCCTCTCTCCATATTGAGATGCCATCGAGACAAATCCCATTATTTTTCTGTACCTTATGAATTTTCATATAGGTCTCTTCACCCATCTTTTTTTGCAGCTGTTCTCTTAATTTTTCTATAAATTCCTGGTAGTCCATGATTCCTTCCTTTCTTATTCGGCTGCTTGGGGCATTAAAATGGCCAGAACTTTTATTTTTTGCTCTCTGCAGCCATACTTCACCATATTGCTGAAATGTCATTCTCTGTTTACTTGTCTGTCATTGTGGAAATTTTGTGCGATCTGCACTTTGAAATGTATCTTTTAGATTTTTTATATCACTTATTATATCATTTTTCTTTTTAAATTGCAAGCTTTTTTCATTTAAAAAGCCACTATTCCCCTTAAAGAATAATGGCTTTTTTTTAATAATAAATGTCACAGATGAAATTAAACACGAGACAGATATTCTCCTGTTCTTGTATCAATCTTGATCTTATCGCCTGTCTCTACAAACAGAGGTACATATACTGTTGCTCCTGTCTCCACTGTTGCAGGTTTTGTAGCGCCCTGAGCAGTATCCCCTTTGAATCCAGGTTCTGTATTGCTGATCTCCAGCTCTACGAATAATGGTGGTTCTACTGCAAATACGTTTCCGTTATGAGAACACATTTTTACCATTTCATTCTCTTTTACAAATTTCAGTGCATCGCCGATTGTCTCTTCGTTCAGAGCGATCTGGTCGTATGTCTCTACATTCATGAAGTGATATAAATCACCGTCTGAATATAAGTACTGCATATCTACTCTCTCGATACGAGCCTGTGGAAATTTCTCTGTCGGTCTGAAAGTTTTTTCAACTACACCGCCATTGATAATATTTTTTAATTTTGTTCTCACGAATGCAGCACCTTTTCCCGGTTTTACATGCTGGAATTCAATAATCTGGAAAATTCCATTATCCATTTCCAATGTGATGCCGTTTCTAAAATCTCCTGCTGATATCATTCTTGATATTCCTCCTTAAATTTTGCACATATAGGAAAAGTGATTCCCATAATTTCTTTCATTTTATAATAAAATCTGCACTTTTTCAACTCTTTTTTTACAGTTCAATCAACTCTTTTTTAGAATGTGCAAGATTTTTGTGTCCGTCTTTTGTGACAATAACCATATCTTCAATACGCACACCGCCAAATTCAGGCAGATAGATGCCTGGTTCCACTGTCTCAATCATATTTTCCTGCAGAACTGTTGTTCCTTTTGGCGCCAGACGAGGATCCTCATGGATATACAGGCCTACGCTGTGACCAAGACCATGTCCAAAATATGCTCCATATCCTGCTTTTGTGATGATATCGCGGGCTACCTGATCCACTTCTTTTCCTGCCAGACCTGCTCTTAAAACCTCCAAAGCCGCAAGCTGTGCCTCTAAGACAACATTGTAGATTTCTTTTTGTTTGTCAGATGCCTTTCCAATGACAATCGTTCTTGTCATATCAGAGCAATATCCGTCATACTTGCATCCAAAATCCATTGTAACAAAATCTCCGACTTCCACTTTTTTGTCACTTGGAATCGCATGAGGCATTGCGCTGTGAATTCCAGATGCTACAATCGTGTCAAAGCTTGTACCAGAAGCTCCGTTCTGTTTCATACAATATTCGATCTCAGCTGCAATCGCAAGTTCTGTCATTCCTGGCTTAATCACGTTTAAAATATGAGAAAATGCCATATCGCCGATTGCCTCTGCCTTTTCCAGACGTTCCAGCTCCCATGCCTCTTTGATGACACGCAGATTATTCAGGCTTTCTCCAAGCTCTGTCCAGATTTTTCCAGGAATCTGTTTTGTCCATCTGTCATATGCGGCATATCCGATATGCTGATCTTCAAATCCTACTCTCTCTATATGATCTTCTTCCATCAGCTGTCTCAAAAGCTGCTCGTATCCACATGTGTTGCTGATCTCAAACACTTCAAACTCTTCTGCTTCTTTTTTTGCCTGTGTCGTATATCTGGAATCTGTCAGAATAACCTGGCGTTTTTTTGTCAGATACAAATATCCTTCTCCGCGAAACTGGCTGATATATCGCATATTGTATTCATCTGATACAATAATTGCCTCCACATTGTTCTGTTCCATAACTGCTGTTAATTTTTCTCTATTATATCTCATTTCTTATGCCCTCTATGATTTCTTCAAAATTTTTATTGTCTGTCTGTATATGACAGTCTGCCACTTTATCATATGCTTTTTTTCTCTGTTCCATCAGCATATGAATTTTTTCTCTCAGGTTTCCGCCTTTGAGCATTGGTCTTGTCGTGTCGCCTTCCAGCCTCTCGATTAGCGTCTCTTCCGATGCCTCCAGAAAGACAACGGTTCCCAGTTCTTTTAAATAAGGCTGATTTTTCTCCTGAACAGGAAGTCCGCCTCCGACGGATATTACCTTTCGTTCTCCATCTTTTAACAGATTTTTTAATGTCTCTGTCTCCAGTCCGCGAAAATACGTTTCCCCATATTTTTCAAAGATATCTGAAATTTTCATTCCAGATGTCCTTTCAATCTGTTCATCCGTGTCCAGAAAAGATAAGTTTAACGTCTCTGCAAGCTTTTCTCCCACCGAAGTCTTTCCGCTGCCCATAAATCCGATCAAAATGATATGCTTCATTTTTTTCTTCCTTTCTTCTTTCTGTAAAAGTGAAGCACGATTTTTTCCAGATACCGTTTCAGCACAATCTGAATTTCCTCTTTTGGATGAATCGGTTTTACTAAAATAGTATGGATGCCAGCTCTCTTTGCTCCATAGACATCGGTAAAAAGCTGATCTCCTATAAACACTGTATTTCTTGTATCTGTCCCTAAACTCTGCATCGCACGGATATAGCTCTTTTTGCTTGGCTTATGTGCGTCTTCAATAAAATTTACTTGAATATCCCGATTGAACATCTCCACCCGCTCTCTTTTATTGTTTGAAATCAGGCAGCATCGAAACCCTGTCTTTTTTAATTTTTCAAATAAATTCACCGCCCGCTCATCCGCTTTCTCTCCATGTGGTACAAGCGTATTGTCAATATCAAACAGAATTCCTCTGTATCCCTGCCGATAAAGTTTTTCAAAGTCGATCTGATACGTGGAATCTGCATCTTCATCTGGGAAAAATTGGTCAAACATCTCTGTCTCCTCTATGCTCCTTTTCTCTCATATATGCAAGAAGTTTACTGTACATCTCTTTCATCGTGTCATATCCGTCCTGATAAAAAGCTTCCAGTCGCTCCTGGTCGTGCTCCAGTCTTTTGATTGCTTCTGTCTGAGGACGAATCACAAAGATTTTTCCCTCCGCCTCCAGCTTTTCAATCTGCTCCATCGTCCGATTGTAGTTTCTGGCACGCAGGCACATTGTCCTGGACAGATTCGGATACTTTCTCATCGCAAATTGATAACAGCGCATCGCTCGCTTTGATGTATCTTTTCGATATCCTTTGTTTCTTGTCAATATTACAATAATTTTTCGATATCCCTTTTCCAAAGCTCTTTTTACAGGGACAGAGTCTGCAATTCCGCCGTCCAGATATGGCTGATTGTCTACCTCCACGATCGGCAGCACCATCGGCATACTGCAGGAGGCGCGGCAGATCTCCATCAGTCTTTTTCTGTCCTGTTTTTCCGCCATATACTCTGCCTGACCGCTTAGACAGTTTGTCACAACCGCTTCAAATTCGATCTCTGATGAAAAAAACGTCTCATAGTCAAACGGAATCAGTGTATTTGCATAATCATCAAACAGACGATCCATATCAAACAGACTTTTTTTCTTCCACATCCCTTTCAAATCGAGACGTTCTTCTTTTTTATTCTGTCTGATTACACATTCTCTCGAGCGCCCGATCTGTCTTGAAACATAATCCACGCCATTACATGCTCCCATGGAGACGCCCAATACATATTCTATATAAAATTCCTGCTCCATCAGATAATCCAATACGCCTGCTGTAAAAATCCCCCTGTTTGCGCCGCCCTCTAAAATCATTGCAGCTTTCTGCATATCTTCCTCCTATCTCTGTCTGTATTTGCTCAAAAAATATTCCAGTTTTTCCATTGCTCGCGCAAGCTCTTCCAGTCTTGGCAGATATACAATCCGAAAATGATCTGGCTCTCTCCAGTTAAATCCCCTACCATGAACGAGCAGTACCTTTTCCTGTTTTAAGAAATCCAGCACAAACTTTTCATCATCGTAGATTCCAAACCGCTCCGTGTCCAGTTTTGGAAAAATATAAAATGCTGCTTTTGGCTTTACCGCTGTAACTCCCGGAATGTCATTGAGCGCCTTACAGATAAATTCCCTCTGCTCATAGATCCTTCCTCCTGGAAGCAGCAGCTCATCTGCGCTTTGATATCCTCCCAATGCCGTCTGAACAATCATCTGCGCCGGAACATTCGAGCAAAGCCGCATCGAGGAGAGCATATTCAGCCCTTCAATATATCCCTTTGCCGCTGCCTTATTTCCGCTCAGACACATCCAGCCCACGCGGAATCCGGCAACCCGGTGCGACTTTGAAAGTCCGTTCATCGTCACGCAAAATACATCCGGCGCAAGCGATGCAATCGAGATATGTTTTTCTCCGTCCATCACCAGGCGGTCATAAATTTCATCGGCAAAGATGATCAATCCATGTTCTCTTGCAATCTCCACAAGATCGAGAAGCACTTCTTTGGGATATAAGGCTCCCGTAGGATTGTTTGGATTAATGATAACGATCCCTTTTGTTCTGTCTGTAATTTTGCTGCGGATATCATCTAAATCCGGATACCATTCGGACTGCTCATCACAGATGTAATGAACAGGTTTTCCTCCTGCCAGATTTGCCGCCCCTGTCCAGAGCGGATAATCTGGAGACGGAATCAGAATTTCATCTCCGTCGTTTAAAAGTCCCTGCATCGCCATCACAATCAGTTCACTGACGCCATTTCCTGTATAGATGTCATTGATTCCTACATCGTGAATTCCCTTTAACTGACAGTATTGCATAATCGCTTTTCTGGCTGAAAAAATTCCTTTTGAATCGGAATATCCCTGACAGTCTCTTAAATTGTGCATCATATCCAGAATAATTTCTTCTGGCGCCGTAAATCCAAATGGAGCCGGATTTCCGATATTCAGCTTTAAAATATCAATACCGCTTTCTATCATGCGATCTGCTTCTTCCACAACAGGACCTCGTACATCATAACACACATTGTCGAGTTTTGCAGACTTCTCAAATTTTTTCATGCGAAGCGTCCCCCCTTCTTTTTGCTTTATCCCTGAAAATCAAAGAGCGATAACTGATTCGACTCTGGAAGTCCATCTAAAATTCCCAGCTCGCTCATCAGATCAATCACTGTCTTGCTGACCTTTGTCCGATCTCGAAAATCGTCTTTTGATAGAAATGCGCCTTCTTTCGCCGCATCTACCACAGCGTCCGCCGCCTTATCTCCAAGTCCTTCGATTGTACTTAAAGCCGGCATCAGCTTACCGTCTAAGATCTGGAATCGTCTCGCCTGAGCCTTGTACAGATCAATCGGCAGAAATGTAAAGCCTCTGGCATACATCTCACGCACAATTTTCATATCTTTATAGGTATCTTGTTCTTTTTTTGACAGCTTATCATATCTTTTTTTGTATTCTTCCATGTGATATAACAATTTTGCCTGTCCCTGACACATCAGTTCATAGCTGAAAGAAGAAGCTCGAATACTGAAATAAGCTGCATAGTAGGCAAGCGGATAGAAAATCTTAAACCATGCAATGCGGAATGCCATCATGACATATGCTGCCGCATGAGCTTTCGGGAACATATATTTAATCTTTTTACAGGACCAGATATACCAGTCCGGAACATCATGTTTGAGCATTTCCTCTTCCCATTCCGGCTTCAGTCCTTTTCCTTTTCTTACGCTTTCCATGATTGTAAAGGACAGTTCACTCTCCAGTCCCATATGGATCAGGTATGTCATGATATCATCTCGCGTACAGATCGCTGTTGAAATCGTCGCCTTTCCATCCTGAATCAATGCCTGTGCATTTCCAAGCCACACATCCGTGCCGTGCGACAGACCCGAAATACGCACTAAGTCAGAAAAAGATTTTGGCTTTGTATCTACAAGCATCTGAATAACAAAGTCTGTTCCAAATTCAGGTATGCCAAGCGCTCCAAGCGGACAGCCGTCGATATCCTCCGGCGTAATTTTCAACGCAGAGGTATTTAAAAACAAAGACATCACTTCTTTATTATCGAGAGGAATAGTCTTTGCGTCAATCCCTGTGAGATCTTCCAGCATTCGGATCATCGTCGGATCATCATGGCCGAGAATATCGAGTTTCAGCAAGTTATGGTCAATCGAATGATAATCAAAGTGCGTTGTGATAATATCTGTCGTCATATCATTTGCCGGATGCTGCACCGGTGTAAAGGAATAAATTTCTTCTCCATGAGGCAGTACAATGATTCCTCCCGGATGCTGTCCGGTTGTTCTTCTGACTCCAACGCAGCCTTGTGCAATTCTGGCTACTTCACATCCCCTTTTGCTCTCGCCATGTTCCTCAAAATAATTTTTCACATAGCCATATGCCGTTTTCTCAGCCAGAGTACCGATCGTTCCGGCGCGGAACGTCTGCCCTTCTCCAAAGATAACTTCTGTATATTTGTGAGCCTTACTCTGATAATCTCCTGAGAAGTTCAAGTCAATATCCGGTTCTTTATTTCCCTTAAATCCCAAAAATGTTTCAAATGGAATGTCAAACCCTTCTTTTTTCAGAGGTTTTCCACATTTCGGGCAGTCCATATCAGGCATATCGCACCCTGCTCCTCCGACATATGGTTTTACATAGTCGGAATCAAAATCGCTGTAATGGCAATGCGGGCAATAGTAATGCGGTCTCAGAGGATTTACTTCTGTAATTCCAGCCATTGTAGCTACAAATGAAGATCCTACCGATCCTCTGGAACCTACAAGATAGCCGTCCTCATTTGATTTCCACACAAGCTTCTGCGCAATGATATACATCACCGCAAATCCATTGGAAATAATGGAATTGAGTTCTCTCTCCAGCCGTTCTTTTACGACTTCCGGCAATTCTTCTCCATATATTTCATGCGCTCTGTTATAACAGATATCACGCAGCGTCTGATCGGAGTTTTCAATGACAGGAGGACATTTGTCCGGACGCACAGGTGAAATTTTTTCACACATATCCGCAATTTTTCTTGTATTTGTGATGACAACTTCTTTTGCCTTATCGCTGCCCAGATAGGAAAATTCTTTCAGCATCTCCTCCGTCGTGCGCAGATACAACGGAGCCTGCTCATCTGCATCATCAAATCCTTTCCCAGCCATGATAATGCGGCGGTACACTTCATCCTCTGGATCAAGGAAATGGACATCGCATGTCGCAACCACCATCTTTTGAAACTCTTCTCCCAGCTTCACAATTCTTTTGTTAATGCGGATCAGATCTTCTTCTGACTGGATGTTCGGATATTTCTCGCTGCGGATCATAAAGCCATTATTTCCCAGAGGCTGAATTTCATAATAATCATAAAATTCAGCAAGCCGCGCTACTTCCTGTTCAGGACGATCATTCAGGATCGCCTGATACAGCTCTCCTGCCTCACACGCTGATCCAATCAAAAGCCCCTCTCGGTTTTTCAGGAACTCACTTTTTGGAATACGCGGTCTCCTGTTATAATATTGAAGGTGAGAGCAGGAAATCAGCCGATACAGATTAATTCTCCCCACATCATTTGTGGCAAGCAAAATTGCATGGTAGGTCGGCATCTTTTTTATTTTATCCGTATTATTTGCCCCAAGTTCATTTACCTGATCGAGAGAAGTAATTTCCCTGTCTTTCAGCATTTTTATAAATTTCAAAAAAATCTCTGCCGTACATTCTGCGTCATCAACTGCACGGTGGTGATTTTCCAGTGAAATCTGCAGCGTTTTCGCCACTGTATCCAGTTTATAGCGATTGAGCTGCGGAAGCAGAACTCTGGCAAGCGCGACTGTGTCAATGCTTGTAAAGGCGCTCTCTGTTTTCTGTCTTCTGCAGTTCTCCAGAATAAAACTCATATCAAAAGATGCGTTATGCGCTACCATGACGGCTCCCTCACAGAATTTTAAAAACTGCGGCAAAATGACATCAATCGTGTCACTGTCCATCACCATCGCATCATTGATTCCTGTCAGCTCTTCAATCCGAAATGGAATTGGAACTTTCGGATTTACAAATGTGCTGAATCGGTCTGTGATTTTTCCGTTTTCCACACGCACTGCGCCAATCTCAATAATCTTGTTGTGGACAGGACTAAATCCTGTCGTCTCCAGGTCAAATACGACAAATGTTCCATCCAGACTCTGATTTTTGGAATTTTCTACAAGACTTTGCAGATCATCAACCAGATAAGCTTCTGTCCCGTAAATCACTTTAAAATCGTCATCCGGTGAGACTGCATGGTTGGCGTCTGTGAACGCCTGAACGACGCCATGATCTGTGATGGCGATCGCTTTATGTCCCCATTTTGCTGCACGTTTGATGATATCTTTGACGTCAGATACGCCATCCATATCGCTCATCTTTGTATGGCAGTGCAGTTCCACTCTCTTTTCTGCATAAGTATCCTTTCGTTCCACACGGAAATCCTGAATCTTTTTGATTCCCACAAGGGAGCCGATCGTCAGCTGACTGTCAAACCGGTCAATGGTTGTCACTCCCTTTACTTTCAAAAAAGCGCCTTTTTTGATGTGCGACAGAATCTCCTCGCATTGATCATTTTTGACAAAAATTTTCATTATAAACGTATCGGTAAAATCGGAAAGTTGAAAGATTACAATCGTCTTTTCATTTCTGATCGCTTTTGTCTCCAACTCAAGCACTTGACCGTGTACTGCAACTTCTCCCATCTCTCCCTGAATATTTTTCATCGGAATAATCTCATCATCAAAACTTTTTCCGTAAATTACATCCGGATCATCCGATCTCTTTACGTTGGAATAATATTTCTCCCGCCGCTCAAATTTGAGACTATTGCCATTCTTTGATTTTTCCTGCACATTTTCTTTCTGCTCTGCCTTTTCTTCCTGCTGGATTTTCTTCTCTTCCCGGGCTTCTGCTCGTCTTTGTTTTACCTGCTCAATCACAGCCTCGACTTCCTGCTCAATTTGAATCTGACTGTTTTTCTTTTCCAGACTTTCCTCTGCTTTCTCGATCTCTGCATCAATCAGTACAGAGAATCCACATCTGTCATCGAAAATTTTTTCCAGAATTCTCACTAAGTCTTTCAGTTTTTCTTCCAGAAAAGCAGAGTCCGGTACTTTCATTTTCATCTCTCTTTCGCTTTCAAACGAAATTTTTGCCTGGCGAAACAAATTGTATTCAAATATGCTATACTGTTTCAGCTCCATCAAAATACTGCTGCGGTACTCTTCCAGCAGGATCTGTGGCGTATATTGCTTTGACAGTTTAAATTTTTCAATGATCTTGACCTGAATATCAATACCTTGAAAAATCTGCTGCGCAATTTCACGTTCCATCTGATAAATATATTTTTTCTTGATCAGCTTTTCACTGTACAAAAAAATATGTAAAAAATCTTTTCTGGAAGTAACGCTTACTTTCGTTACCTGCGCTTCTCCAAACAGCGTTTTTAATGTACTGTTCAGATTCAGCGTAGAAAATACATCAAAAAAAGTTTTCCCCATGTCATTCACTCCAGTTTAATAATTCTTCCCTCAGGGCCAAAAGCAGCTGATCTTCTGGAAGTTTGCGCACAACCTGGCCTTTTTTTATCAGCAGTCCTTCGCCTTTGCCTCCCGCGATTCCGATATCTGCCTCTTTTGCCTCCCCTGGGCCGTTGACTACACATCCCATAACTGCAACTTTTAAGTTAAGCGGAATATCGGCAACCATATTCTCCACACGGTTTGCAAGTCCAATCAAATCAATCTGTGTTCTTCCGCAGGTAGGACAGGAGACAACTTCTATACCGCCCTTCCTCAAACCAAGTGTTCGCAGTATTAATTTTGCTGATTTGATTTCTTCAA
Source organism: Eubacteriales bacterium (assembly GCA_030526005.1). Lineage (GTDB taxonomy): Bacteria > Bacillota > Clostridia > Lachnospirales > Lachnospiraceae > JAGZHZ01. The sequence goes on along the minus strand of JAUNDP010000005.1, from coordinate 51,732 downwards.
TCGGATCTCCTGTCAGAGAAACACGGATCGTATCCCCGATTCCTTTTGATAAAATCATTCCCAGCCCAACTGCCGATTTGATATTTCCGGATAATAATGTACCTGCCTCTGTGATTCCCACATGAAGAGGATACGTTGTCTGTTCCGCAATCAGTTCATGCGCTTTGGCGCACATCAGCACATCGGAGGATTTAATGCTGATTACAATCTGATCGTACCCTGCTTCCTCTATCATATGTACTTTATCCAATGCGCTTTCTACAATTCCTTCTGCTGTCACGCCGTGATCCCGCTCTACAATTTCTTTCTCAAGTGAACCGCTGTTTACTCCGACGCGAATCGGAATTTTTCTCTCTTTTGCCGCATCGACAACGGCTTTTAACCGTTCTTTGCTTCCAATATTTCCCGGATTGATCCTGATTTTATCTGCACCATGTTCGATTGCTGCGATTGCCAGACGGTAATCAAAATGAATATCCGCAACCAAAGGAATCGAAATCTGCTTTTTGATCTCCGACAATGCTTCAGCCGCCTCCATTGTCGGAACAGCGCAACGGATGATTTCACATCCTGCCGACTCCAGACGTTTTATCTGCGCAACCGTCGATTTTATATCTTCTGTCTTTGTATTTGTCATAGACTGGATTAAAATCGGATTTCCTCCGCCAATTACACGGTCTCCAATCGAAATAACTTTTGTATGGTCTCTGTACATAAACATACCGTTCAATTCCTCCATTCTGACCTTAAAATCACCTGTTTTTTTATTATACCATGGCTTTGTTTTTTTTCACACTTTTTTTTACATCAGAAAAGACTGAGAATCTTTTTCAGTCATCCCAGCCTTCTTACTTTCTCTCAGATGTTCTATTTCACTTCCACGGTCCAATGATGTGTATCTTCCAGTTTGCCCAGCTGAATTCCTGTCACTGTATCATACAGTTTCTGGCTGACTGGTCCGATTCCTCCGTCTCCGATTTCAAAAACTTCTTCCTCATAGCGCAAATGTCCTACCGGAGAAATCACTGCTGCTGTTCCGCTGCCCCATACTTCTTCCAAAGCGCCGCTTCTTGCAGCGTCCACTAATTCTTCGACGGAAACTCTTCTCTCTTCCACTGGCATTCCCCACTCTTTGCAAAGTGCAATACAGGTATTTCTTGTAACGCCTGGAAGAATACTTCCGTTCAGCATCGGAGTCACTACCGTTCCATTGATCTTAAAGAAAATATTCATTGCCCCTACTTCTTCGATATATTTTCGCTCTACGCCATCCAGCCATAATACCTGTGAATATCCTTCCTCGTGCGCTTTCACTTGTGCAGCAAGAGAAGCCACATAATTGCCTCCTGTCTTTGCCTCACCGATTCCGCCTCTGACTGCACGCACATATTCATCCTCAATCCAGATCTTTACAGGATTGAGTCCTTCCGGATAATAAGCGCCGACTGGGGAAAGAATAATAATAAATTTATAGGTATCTGACGGACGGACCCCTAAAAATGGATCTGTAGCGATCACAAACGGTCTGATATACAGGGAAGTGCCTGGTTTTGTCGGAATCCATGCTTCGTCTGTTTTTACCAGCGTCTGAATCGCATTTAAAAAATCTTCCGGGTCAATCTCAGGAATCATCAGACGACGGTTCGAATTATTCGCTCTCTCAATATTTTTGTCCGGACGGAATAATAATGTTCTGCCATCCTCTGTCTTATAAGCTTTTAATCCTTCAAACATTTCCTGTCCATAATGAAATACCATCGCAGAAGGGTCCAGAACAATCGGCTGATATGGAACAATCCGCGGATCATGCCATCCTTTTCCTTTTGTATAGTCCATCACATACATATGGTCTGTAAAAATTGTTCCGAATACTAATGGATTTTCCGGTCCTGGGATCGGTTTCGGATTTGTTGTTTTTTCGATTTTAATGTCAAGCATTTTCTTCATCCTCCCGAATAATTGATTCACTTTCTCTAATTATTATACTTTCCTTCCACTTTGTCAAGGTAAAACAGTAAACTGCTTTTGTTTTTCTGCCTTACCGTTTTCCTCTATGCACAGATTGTTTAAACGTCTCCTGTCTGAAATATCAACTGTTCCCGTCTTACTCATGAATTTTTTCTTTCATATTGCAGGAAATAGTATTCCAGATCAAAATAAGTCTGCTCATCACTTTCCGCTGTGATTTTCCATTCCGGACATTCATCCAGATTTGGAATATAAGTATCTGCCTCAAAAGCATGGTCAATCTTCGTCACATGCGCCGTGCTGCAGTATGGCAGAAGCTGTTCATACACAGTTCCGCCCCCGATCACATAAATATCTTCCTTGTCATATTTTTTCAGTTCTTCCAACAGTTCTTCCAGAGAATGAACAAGAATGGTTCCCTTTGCTTTATAATTTTTATTTTTTGTCAAAACAATATTGATTCTGTTTGGAAGAGGCATACCATTTGGAAAACTTTCCAGCGTCTTTCTTCCCATCACAACAACTTTTCCTGTCGTCATCTCTCGAAAAAATTTCTTATCTCTTGGAATGTTCACCAACAGTTCATTTTTATTGCCAATCGCCCAGTTTTTATCTACCGCTACAATCAGATTCATTTTGGTCTCTCCTCTAAAAATCTGCGGGATAAAATTATTTTATCCCGCATACCATACAAATTTTATACGATTGTGAACTGCCCATCCTCTAAAAGTAATGGGTTTTCTGGCTGCAATTTTATAAATTACATAATTTTATAATTGCATCTGCAAAAATTTTAGCGCTCATAAACAGCACATCCAGAAGCATAAATTCATCGTCGCCATGCATATGATTATCCACTGCTGGATCTTCACATCCAAATGCAACTCCTCGTTTTAAATGATGCACATAAGTTCCGCCTCCGATTGCCAGAGGTTTTCCTTTTATGCCAGTATATCGCTCATAACTTTCCAGAAGCGTCTCCACAAGAGGTGAATCAGCCGGCACATGATGCGGCGGAGTCATCTCTCCTCCTTCCATCAGAATTCCTTCTGCTTTTAATTTTCTGTGAATCGTCTCTGTAAGGTTTTCATCATTTGCACAAATCGGCGCACGGCTGTCAAATTCTCCTCTCAGAGAAGTTTCATCATAATGGAATACGCTAAAGCAGATTGTCAGCTTTCCTGAGATCTCATCCGCCATATTGATTCCAAGCGCCTCTCCCTGGTGGTCATGATGCGGAAATAGCTTTGCCACTGCGCACAATTTTTCAAATCCTGCGCTTTTTGCTGCCGGAAGTGAGACAAGCAGTGTCATCAGCGCTGTCACTGCATTCACTCCTCCGTCCGGTGCAGAAGCATGTGCCGCCTGTCCCTTACAGAAAACGATTATTTTTCCGTCTTCCTGTGTCATCTCAAAGCTTGCTTTTGTACTGTTTTCTGCTTCTTTCGCTTTCTCCTGCACAACTTCCATTGAAAATCCTTCCAGTACCGCTTTTGCTCTTCCAGGAACTACATTTGATTTGTCTCCTCCCTCTACAGATACAATCTTTGGCAGATCTGCTGATTTTTCAAAGGAGACCGTAAACTCTTTTGAAAGACGTCCCTTTTCAATATTGATTACCGGGAAATCCGCGTCCGGTGTAAATGACATCGGAGCTTCTTCTTCAATCCCATAATAATACTCTAAATCCTCAGATCCGCATTCTTCGTCCGCACCTAAAATCAAACGCACATTTTTCTTTAATGGGATATTCAGATCTTTGATTGCTTTCATCGCATAAAGAGCCGCGATTGCAGGTCCTTTATCGTCAGCTGTTCCTCTTCCGTAAATACGGTCGCCCACAACAAGCGGAACAAATGGCTTTGTCACCGTCCAATCATCCGTAACAGGAACAACATCTAAATGTGCCAGAATGTCGAGCTGCTTTTCTTTTTCAGAAAAATCTGCTGTCACAACATGGTTTTCATAATTTCTCGTGAGGAATCCTGCCTTCTCCATCATCTCTTTTGCTGCTGCAATCGCTTTTGCCGGTCCTTCGCCGTATGGCATCCCCTCTTTTGCCGGTGTTCTCTGACTGTCAATGCGCACCAGAGTTTTTAAATCTTCTATCATTTCCTCTTTGTGCTGGTCAATATAATGGTCAATCTGTTCTCTGTACATGATTTCATTTCCTTTCTTCTTCTATTCAACAGGCAAAATAATCGGAATTTCATTTTCTTTTTCTTCTTCCGGGCAAATTATAATTGCCTGACATTCCATATCATTATAATGGCGTTCAAATGCCGTTCTGTCATAATCCACAATACCTCTCAAAGGATCGCAGACTTTTACTGTGTCATCTTTCAGGCTGAAACCTGTCAAGACCATACAATGCTCATTTCCGGGCCATGTCACCTGTTCCCCTTCAATTTCCCAGGAACCAATTTCTACAATCTCCTGATCAATATACATGCTTCCCCATACAATGACGGGATATCCATAGCGCAGCGCCTCATATAAGTCTTCAAATTCTGTCCCTGTCAGATCAATCGCTCTCTTATCCGACTTTTGTTCCTTCAGATATTGATTCGCTGCATCTGCAAGAACAGGCGCAAAACATCCAAATGCTTCCGGTGACCGGGGATCTCCCCAGAAAATTTCACGGTAGCTTTCAGAGGCCGGCACACCTTTTTTCAAATACTGATCTGATAATTCTCCGATTGTCACATCAAATCCTTCATAGTTTAATACCATTGTCATGGAAGTCACTTCACATCCTGTTGGAAAATCAGGATATTGTGCCAGTGGATATACGCCGATCCAGATCTCATCCGAATCATTTCTTTCCGGTTTGACTTTTTTTCCCTTATTTTCTTCCAGCAGATCTATCCGTTTTGGATCAGCGCCTTCCATCATTTGCTCCTCAAAATCCCAGAGGTATTCCAGAGATTCCGGTTCACTGTATGTCTCCAGTTCTTCGGCTTCCTCATAATATGCCTCTTCGCTATAATTATAATATTCTTCACGCACGATCCATTCCTCTTCTTCCAATGGATCGTATTCTTCCTGTTCTTCCCATGCTAGTTCCGCTTCTTCTGCACGGACAGTTTCTGCTTTGCTGCCTGGGGTCGGAAAAACAAATATGGACAGCAACGCCATTCCTCCTGCCAGTAAACAGATCATCTCTTTTCTCATATTCTTTGGTCCTTTCTCAGAAAATATTTTGCTTTTGTTGTTTCGCTTTCTTTCCCTCAAAAGTATCCCTTTTCGGAAAATCATCCGTTTTATCACGGATTTCCTCTTCATACTCCCACACGCAGGCATATGAGTTTTATGCCGTAAATCTATAACATTCTCATTTTTTCCGCTAAAGTGCGAATATATGCCGGTGTTGTGCCGCAGCATCCCCCGACAATCCATGCGCCTTCTTTTATCAGTCGGATCATCGCCTCTGCAAATGCCTCTTCTCCCATAGTATATACTGCTGTTCCTTTTTCATCAATCTTCGGCATTCCGGCATTTGGTTTTACAAGGACTGGAACTTCTGCCACTTTTTTCATGCCTCGCACAACAGCTTCCAGCTGATCGGGTCCTACAGAGCAATTTAATCCAACAGCATCTGCTCCCATCGCCTGAAGAGACTCCATTGCCTCCACTGCACTGCCTCCAAAGAAACCTGTTCCATCTGCGCTGACTGTCATGCTGCACATCATCGGCAGATCGCAGACCGCTCTTGCTGCATCAAGCGCTGCCATCGTCTCTTCTATGCTGATCATCGTCTCAGCCACAAGCAGATCCACTCCGGCATTGGCCAGACTCGTGATTTGCTCTTTATAGACATCAAACAGTTCTTCATATGTAATCGTTCCATTTTCCCCAACTGTCTTTCCGGTTGTTGTTAAATCTCCGGCAATCAATGCCTTCCCCTGTGCAGCTTCCCTGGAAATATGGACTAATCGTTCATTGTATTCTTCCACTCTTTTTTCCAGCCCATATCCCTGAAGTCCGATTCGATTCGCTGAAAAAGTAGGCGCATACAAAATCTGGCTCCCTGCTTTTTGATATTCTCTTTGAAGTTGGATCATTACATCTTTATGTTCTAAAATCCAGGATTCTGCGCAAATCCCCCTCGGCATTCCACAGGCAAGCAGATTGGAGCCTGTTGCGCCGTCCAGCAAAACTGGTTTCCATCTGACCAGTTCTTTCCATTCTTCTCTCGTCATAAAATTCTTCCTTTTTTATTCTTCCGGATTATAAACACGGATGATACTGGAAATTTCTTTAATGATTGACATTCCTTCCAGCACTGTCACAGAATCGCGAATATTTTTTTCGCGCACGGCATCTGTAATCACCACTAATTCCGCACAGTCTTTTACTGCTTTTTTCTGTACAATCTGTGCAATACTGACCTGATTATTTCCAAACACTGCCGCTATGTTTGCCAGAACGCCCGGGCGATTAAACACCTGTATTCTCAAAAAATAACTGTTGCAGATCTCTTCCATTTTTTTGATCGGAATATTTTTATAACAGGTACATCCGATTCTTCCATTGCAGGAATGCAGGATATTGCGCGCCACGTCGATCACATCCCCGACAACTGCGCTGCCTGTCGGCAGCTCGCCGGCTCCTCTTCCATAAAACATGGTATCTCCCACAGCATCTCCATGCACAAATACCGCATTAAAAGAATCTCTCACAGAGGCAAGGGCATGATTGCTTGGTATCAGCATCGGATGTACCCGAACTTCGATTCCGTCCGGTGTATTTTTCGCTACTCCAAGCAATTTGATGTCGCATCCCATCTCTTTTGCATATCGGATATCATCTGCTGAAATCTTTGTAATGCCCTCTGTGTATACATCCTGAAAGGTAACTCTTGTATTGAAAGCGCTTGATGCCATAATTGCCATTTTTCTTCCTGCATCCAGTCCTTCAATGTCTGCTGTCGGATCTGCCTCGGCATATCCTAATTCCTGCGCCATTTTTAACGCATCTGCGAAATCCATTCCATTTTCTGTCATCTTTGTCAGGATAAAATTCGTTGTTCCATTTACAATTCCCATCACTTCTGTCAGGTTATTTCCAGCAAGGCATTGCTTTAAAGGACGAATGATCGGAATTCCTCCTGCAACTGCCGCCTCAAACAGAAAATCTTTTCCATATTTCTGAGCTGTCTCAAACAGTTCTTTTCCATCCTCCGCAATCAGGTCTTTATTGGCTGAAACTACATGTTTTCCATGACGGAAAGCTTCTAAAATATATGTTCTCGCCGGCTCCAGTCCGCCCATCACTTCAATTACAATCTGGATTTCCGGATCATCCATGATTTCCTGAAAAGAATCCGTCAATAACTTTCCCGGAATTCCCTTTCGTTCTTTTTGGGCATCCCTGACCAAAATTTTGACAATTTCAAGCTGAGCTCCAATTTTATTGATCATCTCATCTTTTTGTCCTGACAATATCTTATAAACTCCTGTTCCAACCGTCCCGACACCGAGCAGAGCTATTTTTATCTTTTTTGGAGTTTCCATCTTCATTTGTTCCTTTCTGTAAAAGAATCTCTTCTGTCAAAAAAGAATCGTTACAGTCCTGTCAAAGATTATAACGACTCTTTTTTCTTACTTGTTATTTTTCAAACCGTTTTACTAACAAAGGCAGCTGCTCTTTCTTCAAAAACAGGTTGCATCCAAGCGGATTCAGGACAATTCCAACACCGTTTCCGATAAATCCTGACAGCTTGTCAAATGTCAGAATCACAGCGCTGAACTTCTTTTCTCTGTTATATTTTGCAAACTCCATCAAATCTGTGAATACAGGCAAAATCATACTGTCATCTCGACCTTTTAAATATGGAATCTGAATATTTTTATGATCGTTTCCTGCTTCCGGATCGACTTTAATAAATGGGACAAGGAATCTTCCTGCCACCAGATTCTTGCTCATCTCTTCTTCCAGCTGAGGAAGACTTTCTTTCTGACGTTTTTCTTCTGCTTTTCTTGCTTCCTGCAGGAAATACATGCTTGTCAGCTGAAGAGCGGAATTTTCAACTGCCGCCGCTTTATTTTCCATTTCAGCAAAGTTTGGTTTTTTACAGATACGAGTCAGTTTAAACATCATGCCTTCTGTTCCATAGTCAAACAGTACATTATCGATTCCCATATAAAACAGGCTTGTAAAAAACTGTAAAAACTTTTCGTTTTCAACTTTTACGCCTCTTAACTCAATGTTGTTTTCTTTTTGTTTCTCCATCACCTGTCTTAATTTTTCTTCCGATGTAAAAATCCATGTCATATCATCAAATGTATTTGGATCGCAGAATGCAAATGGAGAATTGGTATATTTTGAATACGCAACATAAAATGCTTCCAGTTTTTTCATGCGCTCAATGGAAAGTGTGTAAAAGAAATTTGCTTTTCCCAGCAATACTTTTGCCACATTTTCCTGTGATTTGATTTTTGCTTCGTTAAAATCTGTGATATGCAGATTTTCTTCTTTCTCTTCCTGTTCGCTTTTTTCCTGCTTTGGCTGCTCTTCTTTCAATTTTGCTATATTTTCTGTCACTTTTTTGTGATGCATAGCTGCCAGACGAAACAGGGCATATGCATCTTCCATAGACAGCTGATCAAAAGCTTCCTTATCCGGTTTGCTGCTCAGCAATAACTGATTCAGTTCTTGTAATCGTTCTTTTTTCATAATTCCTCGTTCACTTTCTTAAAATTTTTGTGCTCTTTTTTCACATAGTTTCAAAAACGACTGCACACGAAATTTTCCGACCCTGCATCGCTTTGTCTTCTTTGCAAAATCGATTCTTTTTTTCGATGCCTCCATTATATCATAGTGTTTTTAATTTCTCCACCCCTCAATTCATTTTTCTGATAAAAATCTTTTCTTTTTTTATCAGAAAATGTTCAAATGTTCCAACAAAATTTTCAGACCGATCACAATCAAAATCACGCCTCCCATAATCTCAGCACGCGCTTTATAACGGGTTCCAAATACATTTCCGATCCAGATTCCAGCTGCGGAAAACAAAAGTGTGACACAGCCGATCATACAGACAGCCGGTATAATTTCTACCTGTAAAAAAGCAAAAGTCACACCGACTGCAAGAGCATCAATGCTTGTGGCAACTGCGAGGGGAATCATCTCTTTCATTCCAAAAGAGCTGTTCACATTTTCCTCTCCTTTTGATTCACGGATCATTTGAAATCCTATGATGCTTAGCAAAATAAATGCAATCCAGTGATCGATACTGGAGATAATTTCCTGAAAACTCACGCCTAAAACGTATCCCAAAAGCGGCATGAGCGCCTGAAATCCTCCAAAATAAACCCCCGCTGTTCCGGCTTCTTTTACTGTCACCTTTTTTACAGACAGACCTTTACAGATGGAAACGGCAAACGCATCCATTGAAAGTCCCACTGCAAGTATGAATAGTTCCCATAGATCCATATTTTTTATCTCCTTTGTCTTTTCTTTTTCCAAAATACGCGATAGCTTTATTGACAAAATTTTAAAGAAAAAAAGAGACCCACAGGACGGTATATGATACCAGTCCTGTGAGTCTCGCTTTTTCAGAACCTGCCAGATTTTCATCATTTTGTTGACAGGTCCACAGTTTTTGCTGCAAGCTACTCCCCCACAGATTTATTTTTGTCAAAATATCACGATCTTTGTTTTATTCTCGTCAAGAATATCATACTTCTTTCCAGATGTCAATTTATTTCTGTTTCTTCTATCCTATTTTTTCTGTTTTTTCAAAATCAGTTCTTTTCCTGAAATTCCAGGTTCTGTCATCTCCATCGGATCTAAAATTTCATCCAGCTGTTCCGCTGTCAGCAAGTTTTTCTCTACAATCAGAGAACGGATGGATTTTCCTGTCTTGATTGCCTCTTTTGCCACCTCGGCCGCCGTCTGATATCCAACGTGAGGACAGATCGCAGTGATAATTCCGACACTGTTTTCTACAAGCTCCCGACATCTCGCCTCGTTTGCCGTGATTCCCAGCACACAATTATCCACAAACGTCTGTACTGCGTATGCTAATGTGTCGATCGATTGAAACAGACAATAGAAAATAATTGGTTCAAATGCGTTTAATTCCAACTGGCCTGCCTCAGCAGCCATTGTGATCGTCATATCATTTCCTATAATGTTAAATGCAACTTGATTAACCACTTCCGGAATAACAGGATTTACTTTTCCCGGCATAATGGAAGATCCATTCTGTTTTGCCGGCAGATTAATTTCGCCAAGACCTGCTCTCGGTCCGGAAGACATTAAACGCAGATCATTTGCAATCTTGGACAGTGTCACTGCACATGCTTTTACTGCGCCGGACACAGCTACAAAAGAGTCCAGATTCTGTGTGGCATCGATCAGATCATACGCCTGCACAAAATCCATGCCTGAAATCTGGGACAAATTCGGAACGATTCTTCTGACATACTGTTCATCTGCATTCATTCCTGTTCCTACTGCCGTTCCTCCCAGATTGACCATTCTCATCTCGTCCTTCGCCTTGTCCATACGATTGATGTCTCTCATGATGGCGACGGAATATGCCTGAAATTCCTGTCCAAGACGAATTGGTACAGCATCCTGCATCTGCGTTCTGGCCATTTTAATCACATGATTAAATTCTTCTGCTTTTTTACACAGAGCTGCATGAAGTCTTCTCAACTCTTTCTGCGCATTTTGCAGAAGACGCAGTGATGTCATCTTTCCTGCTGTGGGAATTACATCGTTTGTGGACTGTCCGTAATTAACATGATCATTTGGATTGATAATCGAATAGTCCCCTTTTTCTCCTCCCAGAATCTCGATTGCACGATTAGCGATTACTTCATTCGCATTCATATTCAAGGAAGTTCCAGCTCCGCCCTGAATCGGATCGACAATAAAAAATTCATGCAGTTTTCCATTGATAATCTCATCACATGCCTGCACAATCGCATTTGCTTTCTTTCTCTCCAGAAGACCGACTTCACAGTTTGTCACTGCACATGCTTTTTTTATGTATGCAAGACTGTTGATAATCTCCGGGTGCATATACAGACCTGTAATGCGGAAATTTTCTGCCGCTCTCATCGACTGTACCCCATAGTACACATCAGACGGCACATTTTTCGATCCGATCGAGTCATTTTCCAAACGGTACTCTTTTCCATCCTGGTTTCTCTTTTCAATCATATTTCTTTCCTCCCAAAATACATTCTCTTCCCATATTTTTTCTGTTTTATTTTCTCTCTTATCCGTGATTTATTCTATTTTTTCTGTTGACTCTATTATATAAAACTCCTATAGTATAATCAAATACTAATAATTATATAATAATTATAATTTTTACATTATATGGAGGAAGTTCGTTGTTTGAAGGAAAAGAATATATTTATGAAGTGTATAAAGAAAAAAGTTTCTCAAAGGCTGCAAAAAATCTGTATATTTCTCAGCCCTCTTTAAGCGCTTCCGTGCGCCGAATTGAACAAAAATTAGGAACCCCGATCTTCGACCGGAGTTCCTCACCGATTCAGCTGACCGAATGTGGTCAGACTTATATCAAAGCCATTCAGGAGATTATGGAGATTGAACGTGGTTTTCAGGATTATCTCGATAATCTTCAGCATCTGCAGACCGGCACCCTCTCCATCGGAGGAAGCTCTCTGTTTGCTTCCTACGTTCTGCCGCCTCTGATTGCACAGTTTACAAAAAAATATCCGCTCATCACCATTCATCTCTTAGAAGAGACGACATCCAATTTAGAGCATCTTCTTATGGAAGGGACTCTGGATCTAATCATTGACAATTTTCAATTTGAAGACGAATCTCTTCAAAAATATTTTTACCAGTCGGAACACCTGCTGGCTGCCGTTCCGATGAGCTTTCCTGTCAATCAGCTTCTGTCTGCTTTTGCTCTCGATCCGCTCTCCATTCTTTCCGACAGTTATCTGGATAGCGCAATTCCATGCGTGCCTTTTCATGTATTCAGAGAAGAACCGTTTCTGTTTCTCAAACCGGAGAATGACACGATGCAGCGCGGTATGAAAATTTGCAAAAAATACGGCTTTCAGCCTCATATTCTGCTTCATCTCGATCAGCAGATCACTGCATATAATATTACATGTTCTGGTATGGGCATCTGTTTTGTCAGTGACACTTTAATCCGATCTACAAGTCCGCATCCCAATGTCGTCTATTACAAGCTGGACTTTGAGGAGAGTGTACGCAGCATCTGTTTTTATAGAAAACGCAACCGTTATCTCTCTTTTGCCGTCAAAGAATTTTTAAATATGGCCTGCGCAGATTCTCTTTCAGATCAGACTGCACTGTTGTAAAATCCATGCGATGCCGTCTTCCATAACCTTTTTTGTCTGATAACGACAGACCGAAGAAACTTCCTGCGGAGCTCCTCCCATTGCAATACTGTTCGGCACAGCACAAAGCATCGTCAGATCATTTGTGCTGTCCCCGACTGCATAGCAATTTTCAAGCGGAATGTTCAGATACTTTCTCAGATATTCCATCCCCGTTGCCTTAGAATATCCTTTCGGCACGATCTCCATCATTTCATGCTCTCTTTGAATGCAGAAAAAATTTTTTTGCAGCCAGGAAACAGCTTCTTTTTTACTGCTGTCTTTTAAAAAATAGAGACAAAATTTGTCAAAGTTCAAAGCCTCTTCTGTCAATAGTTCCGGAATTTCTTTTGCTCTTTTTCCCATCTCTTTTTTTGCCTGGGTTACTCTTTTATCTGTAAAACCGGCATACCCATCAAAGTATACCCCATCATATCCTTCATAAAATGCTGGCACTCTCCATGTGCGGAATTTCTGCACCGTCTCCAGGCAAAGTTTTTGCGGAAGTCTTTTTTTTAAGAGCCATTCTCCCTGATACCAGATATAAGTCCCGCATCCGCAGATATATCCGTCAAATTCCAGCTCCTTTAATTCTTGATCTATGCTGACCCATGTTCTCCCGGTATTGACAACTGCGATATGACCGTTTCTCCTCATTTTTCGGATTGCTTCTCTTGTACTTTCAGGAATTTTATGCGTATCATTGTCTATAATCGTACCGTCAATATCAAAAAATACAATTTTTTTCTCCACTTGTGTCTCCTCTTTTTTGCCCCGATATTTCAAGTATTGTTCTTTTTGTCTATAAGGAAATCAGGCGACTCGTGCCAAGGCGTTCCGCTCCCAGCTCCAGAAATTTTTCTGCATCTTCTAACGATGAAATTCCTCCTGCCGCTTTTACTTTTACATTTTTTCCAACATGCGCTCTCATCAGCGCTACGTCTTCAAATGTCGCGCCGCCGCCTGCAAATCCGGTGGAAGTCTTGATATATTCAGCGCCTGACTGTGTCACAACCTCGCACATTTTTATCTTTTCTTCCTCTGTCAGAAGACACGTCTCAATAATCACTTTCAGAAGTTTTCCCTGGCATGCAGCTTTGATTTCTTTGATCTCGCTCAGCACGTCCTCATACCGTCCTTCTTTTACCATTCCGATATTGATCACCATATCGATTTCGTCTGCACCGTTGGAAACGGCATCTTTTGTCTCCTCCACTTTTGCTTTCGTTGTCATATATCCATTCGGAAATCCTATAACTGTGCAGATACAAAGCTGATCTTTTCCATACTCTTTTGCTCTTTTTACAAAGCAGGGCGGTATACATACAGATGCTGTGTGGTATGCCATGCCTTCATCGCATATTTTCTTAATCTGATCCCAAGTTGCGCTTTGTTTTAACAATGTGTGATCGACATATTTTAAAATTTCCTGTTTTTCCATTTTGCTTCCTTTCTCTTTGACATTCTTGTTTCTTTTTCTACTCTGCAATCTCGTTTAAAATCGAAGATCCGATTGTTCCTTCTGGCATTTCCACCCCAAAATTGTCTGCAATCGTCGCTCCAATCACGGCAAACGTATCTTGTTCCGGCAGTACTCCTCCTTTTTTCATGGAAGGAGAGTAAGACAGTAAAAATACCTTTTCCCTTGTATGGTCTGTCCCTGTATGTGTCGGATCATTTCCATGATCTGCCGTCAAAATTACAAGATCATCCTCGCGCATCACAGATAAGAATTCTCCTAATTTCTGATCAAATTTTTCGATCTCTTTTCCGTATCCTTCTACATTTCTTCTATGTCCCCAAAGCGCATCAAAATCTACCAGATTTGTAAAACAAAGTCCTGTAAAATCCTTTTTTGCCATCTCGATTGTCTGATCCATTCCATGCACAGAACTGTCCGAATGGTATGCCTCTGTGATTCCTTCTCCCACAAAAATATCCTGAATCTTTCCGACAGATATGACATCCAGTTTTCTTTCTTTGAGCGCATTCAGAACCGTTTTCCCAGATGGCTTCAGCGCATAATCATGTCGGTTTGAGGTTCTCTTAAATTCACCTTTTTTTCTGCCAATGTAAGGTCTGGCAATGACACGTCCCACTTTCCACTCTTCTTTCATGGTCAATTCCCGTGCAATCTCACAGTAGCGGTACAGTGTATCCAGTCCCATGGTCTCTTCATTTCCGCAAATCTGAAGCACCGAATCTGCAGAAGTATAGACGATAAGAGCTCCTGTGCGGATCTCTTCTTCTCCTAATTCTTCCAGAATTTCTGTTCCGCTGGCGCTTTTATTTCCGATAATCGCTCTCCCTGTTCTTTTCTCCAGCTCCTCAATCAGTTCTTTGGGAAATCCAGTATCTGTAAAAGTCTGAAATGGTTTTTCCGTTTTCAGTCCCATCATCTCCCAGTGTCCTGTCATTGTATCTTTTCCATTGCTCGCTTCTTTTAACACTGCATATTTTCCAAGCGGATGCTCAGCTGGCATGATATTCTTCAGTGGATGCAGATTTGCAATGCCCAGTTTCTGTAAGTTCGGAATATGCAGCGTCATGTGATCTGCAATATGTCCAAACGTATCTGTATTTTTATCTCCATACAGCTCTGCATCCGGCATAGCTCCTATCCCAAGTGAATCAAGCACAATCGTAAATATTCTTTTATATCTCATATTTTCTCCTATTCTTTTGCCCTGCGGTCTTGCTGAATCAAAATCCGGATTGCTTCCACAGCCGTTTTTATTGCTCCATCCGTCTCATGTTGAATGATATTTTCCATTCCTGCTTTCGCCCGCTCCTGATTTCCAAGCACAAGAAAATCAGCTCCCACACGGACACCGAGTGACATTCCTACAATAAACAAAGCTGCGCTCTCCATCTCAGACGCCTTACATCCCATTTTAAGCCACGCATTCCATTTCTGTTCCAGTTCATATCCCACTGGTTTTGACAGCGGATCATGCTGTCCAAAAAATGAATCTTTTGACTGTACCACTCCAGTGTGACAGCGATATCCTAATTTTTTCACTGCTTCCCGCAGTGCAGCCACCACCTCAAAGTCAGCGACAGCAGGATATTCAATGGGAGCATATTCTTTGCTTGTTCCCTCCATGCGCACGGAACCTGTGGCGATCACCAGATCCCCTCCTTTTACGGACAGATCCATTCCTCCGCATGTTCCGACACGGATAAAGGTATGGGCGCCGCACTGAACCAGCTCTTCCATCGCAATCGCAGCAGAAGCGCCTCCAATTCCTGTCGATGTCACGCTTACTTTTTCCCCGTCCAGATATCCGGTATAAGTCACAAATTCCCTGCTGTCTGCCACAAGCTGTGCGTTCTCAAAATATGCCGCAATCTTCTTGCACCGCTTGGGGTCTCCTGGAAGAATCACATAATTTCCCACATCACCTTTTCTAATCTGCAAATGGTATTGAACCCCTGCTTCTGTTGAGTAGTTCTGCATCTGTCTGCCCCCTTTTCTTCTTTTTTGTTATTGTACCACAGTTTTCCATTTCCGACTACAATAGTTTTTCCAGCTCTTCCTCCATCTTTTCCATCACTTTTGCATAAGAAAGCAGCTTCTTTCTGACCTCTTTTTCGTCTTCTCTTTGCTGCTTATAGCATAGACGATGTTCCATGCTTGCCCAAAAATCCATCCCCACTGTGCGCAGCTGTACTTCCACAGGATAATATTCCATGCTTGTCACAAACATCCGCTTTTCAGGAAAATGATATCTGGAATGTTTTTCCTCGCACGCTGTGCTGTTCCATTCTTTCTGATCCATATAATAAACCGGAACGCCTAAAATCAAATGATAGCTCCGATACCCATTTTGTTTTGGATTTCGGATATAATCTCTCTCTCGAATCACAATCAGATCTTTTTGCTTTTTCAGAGCATCGGACAAAAAAGCGATGTCTTGTCTCGTATAACAGATTACGCGGATTCCCGCAATATCTCTTAGATTTTCTTTTATACTCATCACGCTTTCTTCCAGCTGCTTTCTTTTCATTTTTTCTTCTATGCTCTGTTTTCGCTTTATTCTGCTCTCTATATGATGAATCGGAGGCAGCACTGAATTTTGATATAATGTATGATTTAAAACTTCTAAACGTGCCATCAGCAATTTTTTAGCATCCTCATATGGCACAATCATTTCGTAGTATTGTTCATCTGTCAAAACTGTTTTCACCTCTATGTCTGTTTTTTCTTTTTCATCTCACACCACTTTCGTCATCATACTCTATTTTCTTCATTTTCCTGTGATTATTTTCTAAATTTTTTATAAATTTTTTTCATTTATTCAAAAAAAGAGGCTCTCACAAAATCATCCAAATTAGATGATTCAGCGATCCCCTCTTTCTGATAATCTAACTGTTTGCAATTAAATTCATCACTTCGTTCCTCTCCAAAACCTTTCCTTCTGAAATGATTCTGTCGATATATAGAAGAGCCGGCTCTCTTGTGACCCCATATTCCCGGATTTCCGCCGGATCTGTCACGCGTGCAATTGGAACTTCCATATAAAATTTCATAAGTCCCTCTCTCACATTTTTTTCAAGCATATCGCATTGTTCCTTGTCCTGCCCTAAAATTGCAATTCGATTTCTTTTCTTCTGATCTGGATGGGTTTCTTTCTTTTTAAAAAACAACATCCTTATCCCCTCCTGTCTCTCATACAAATCTGCACCTTTTATTTTCCATCTATTCTTCCTTTCTGCTTCTCCTCTTTCCTTGTCCTATTTTTTATTATACGCTACTTTATTCTATCTGTGCAACATACTTCCTCTCTTTTCTTCTCTTTTCTTCTTTTGTCAAATCATAGTAAAAAATATACTGCTGCAAAATTCCCGAAAAATTTTGGTATCTTTCAAATGGGAAGCCATCCGGATAGTGCTCCAGCAGTACCTGTCTGATATGTGTATCGATCGGAAATGCCTCTTTTTTCTGCAGTGCAAAAAGGCAGATGCAGTCTGAAACTTTTTCTCCAATTCCGCAGAATTCCATCAGCTTTGTTCTTGCTTTTGCATATGGCAGTTGTTTTAATTGTTCCAAATTTCCCCATTCCATCACCTGTCTGGCTGTTTTTTCTATGTAACGGCTGCGATATCCCAGATTGCAGGATCTTAGTTCTTCTTCACCAGCTGTGGCAAGAGCTTCCGGCGAAGGAAAATCAAAATAAACCGTTCCGTTCTGACTTGTCTTTTTTTCCCCAAATCTCTCACAGATCGTTTCAATACATTTTCGGATTCTTTTTATATTATTCTGCTGTGAAATAATAAAAGAAATCATCATCTCCCACAGCTCCTGATGCAGAATGCGAATCCCACTTCCATACTGTGCAGCGGTACATAAATAAGTATCTTCTGTGTCAATCTGATCCATCACCTTAGCATAATCGAAATTCAGATCAAAATATTCCTTCCAGACAGTCTCAAATTCCGATTCACAGCAAAAAAGAAGAATGCCATCTTCTCTTTGTTCCATCTCCAGATATTTCCCAAACGCAACAATTCCATATCGGTTTTTCTCCATTTCTTTCATACGAAAGCACTGACCAGAATCGCAAATCTGTTTTAAATCGAAATATTTCTCATCCAATTTTACCATTTTTCTTCTATCCCTGTCTTTCCTGCTCTTTTTTTGCCTGCTCTGCAATCATCTGATAAATTTCCGGATAAGGTTTTCCGCTTTTTCTGCTCAGCTGCGCAGTACTCTCATATTCCGGATATATCATCTGCCCTGATTCTTTTTGACATATTTTCACATTTGCCTCTCCATAAGGGGTGGATATGCTTCTGATTTCTCGCTGCAGTATTGTCCTTTCCATTTTGATCCGGCGAATTCCAATCGTTGTCGTATTTTCAAAAATGATGCGTTCCATCTTTCTTACGTCTTCCTCTGCGCAGATAACATTCAGCTGATATGCCGGACGATTTTTTTTCATGTACAGAGGCATATAGCTGACATCCCGCGCTCCTTCTGCAAACAGGCGTTCCATCACATATCCCAGCGCTTCTCCTGTACAGTCATCTATATTTGTTTCCAGTTTTAAGATTTCATCTTGCTCCGCTGTCATCTCTTGTCTTTCAAGCAGCATTGCGCGGAGAATTCCAGGTCTGTCATACGTTCTTTTTCCGGCGCCCATACCTATTTTTTTTATTTTAAATTGTTTCGGAAGCTTCTCTGATGTCCGGATTGCAGCCGCAATAGCCGCCCCTGTCGGTGTGACAAGTTCGCCCTGTGTCGGCGTGACATTTAAAGTCAGCCCATACATCTGAGCAATCTGTACCACAGCCGGAACGGGAACAGGAATAATTCCATGCTGACATCTGATTGTACCCTGTCCTTCTGTCAGATCCGGAATGATAACCTCTTCAATATCTAAATTGTCAATGCAGACAGCTGCCGCAGTGATATCTACAATCGAGTCTACTGCTCCTACTTCATGGAAATGAACGTGTTCTTTCTCCACTCCATGTACGTTTGCCTCTGCTTCTGCCAGAATCTCAAAAACAGCGGCTGCAATTTTTCTTGCGCCTTCTGTCATCTCTGTCTCTTTTAAAATCTGCATGATTTCTGACAGACCACGATGTTCATGTCTTATAGAAGGATTCGCATGTTCCTTCATATGGACATCGTTCTCCCCATGAAGATATTCCATGTCATGGTCATGGTTTTCATGCGTCTTATCTAAAATCACGTCAAAATCACAGACATCCAGCCCTGATTTTTTTACCCTTGTAATTTTTGCCTGAAATCCCTCGATCGGAAGGCTGGAAAGCGTTCTCTTTAAAACCGTTTCGTCTGCTCCTAAATCCAGAAGCGCTGCAACTGTCATATCTCCGCTGATCCCTGAACTGCATTCCAGGTACAGTACATTTCCCATCTTTTTTCCTCCATCTCTGTTCTATGTTTATTTCTGCAAAGTCACGCCGTTTTTCTGACAGATATCACTGAGACAGCATCTGTCGCAGTGTGGTATTGTTCTGGCTGTACAAACTTCTCTTCCATGAAAAACAAGTCGATGACAGAAATCGCTTCCTTCTTCTCCCGGAATGATCTTCCACAGTTCCATCTCTACTTTTTTCGGTTCTTTAATCTGGTCTACCAGTCCGATTCGATTGACCAAGCGGATGCAATGGGTATCCGTCACAATCGCCGGCTTTCCAAATATGTCTCCCATAATCAGATTGGCGCTTTTTCTCCCTACTCCCGGCAGTTTTAAAAGAGCCTGAAAGTCGTCTGGAACTTTTCCATTATACTGATCTCTTAATATTTTCATACAGGCGCTGATATCCCTTGCTTTGCTTTTCCCAAGCCCGCATGGTCTGACAATCGCTTCTATCTCCTCTGGTTCTGCCTGTGCAAGAGCATTCACATCCGGATATTTTTTATATAAATCTTCTACTACAATATTAACCCTGGCATCTGTACACTGTGCTGCCAGACGCACTCCTACCAACAGCTTCCATGCCTGATCATATTCCAGTGTACATCCCACGTCAGGATATTCCTTCTTTAACCGTTCGATCACTTCCAATGCCCATTCTTTTTTTGTCATATTCTTTTTGCCCTTCCTATGTCTTATTCTCTTTTTATCTGCTATAGAGCGGCAGGTTCCCTGCCTGCTTTTTAAAACAAGTTTAGCTTTATTATTCAATTAATTGCAATAATTGTCAAGCAAAAAACCTCTTTCCTCATGCTCAAAAACAGATCGACTTTATACCATAAATTTCTCAATTTCTTATTGTTTTTCCTGCAAAAAGCTTCTACAATAATAGTGATAAAAAATCAGGAAGGGGCTGAATGATATGGCTGAAAAGAAAAAATCAAATTATGAAAAATGGTGTGAGGAATGGAGCCAAAAATTTCTCCAGATGGATCTGTTAGACTTAAAGATGCGTGTGCCGGAACTGGCTGACCATGGTGCGTTTCTTTCTATCCGTCATTTTGGGAAACCATATCACATTGATAAACAGACTGGTGTAATTACTGCGTCCGATTCCTTTGGCTCTGTCTCTTCCACTGTTCGACTTAATATCTATACGCTGCTTGCCTATGCGAAACCATATGCGCATCTCCAAAATCAATGGGTTCCATTTGAACAGTTAAAAAATGCCCGTCCATTTGCCCCGGCTTTTCAAAAAGGGAATGTTCAGTCGTTTGCCCAGACTTTTGCCGGACGTATGGACCAGCTTGAGATGGCATTTGAAAAGCTGGGCGGCAAGAAAATTCCTTTTTCCGATATAGGCTATCAGATTGATGCATTTTCCTGTATTCCGATACGCTTTCTTTTTTGGGACGAGGACGACGAATTTCCTGCTCAGGCAAACATTTTATTTGATAAAAGCGCTACGGATTTTATTCATGTAGAAAGTACTGTCACCATTGCCTCTGCCGGTATCGCTATGCTCACAGAAGCCGCCGGTCTCATGCCTTCCGGCAGTTTTTTTCAGGTGAACTGATCGTTTTTCTTTTATATTTTATCAAAAAGAATCCATATCAGGAGGAAAACAGATGGAAAAAAATCAAAGAGATTACCAAATAGAAATATTTACCGCCCAGGTTGATGTGTCAGAATATCTTCATACCTGTGTCAATGCAGAAGAGTTTTTGGAATGTTGTAAATCATGTCCAAATTATGGAAAAATATGGTCCTGTCCGCCCTATTCTTTCCATCCGGAAGAGTATTGGCGCCAATATCAGACATTGTTTTTGTATGCCAGAAAGATTATTTTTTCTGAGGAACAGATAAAACAGAACTACACTCCGGAACAATTAAATATTTTTACTAACCGTGTACTTCAGAACGAAAAGCAGGACATGGCAAAACAGCTGTTTCTTCTGGAGCAAAAATTTGAGGGAAGTATCAGTCTCTCTGCAGGCTGTTGTCAGATGTGCGGTCGAGACAACTGTACAAGGAAAGATAATATCTCTTGCCGCTTCCCTGAACAAATGCGCTATTCCATCGAATCTCTTGGGGGAAATGTCGGATTAACCATCACAAAATATCTTCATCAGGAGCTATTGTGGATGACAGAGGGCAGACTTCCGCAATATTTTATTCTGGTCGGCGGACTTTTAAAAAAATAGAAACAACAAGGACATATTTCAAACTGTATGTTGAAATATGTCCTCTATTATCAAAAATTTTCACTCCAACAATCCTTTCAAAAAATAATAAACCATCTTTAACGTCTTTTCTGATTTTGTCTTTTTTAGTAGAATCGTTATTTCTTCTAAGTAATTCATGTTGTTTTCCATCCTCCTGCGAACCTGTATACTTTTTATTTCTATTCTGACCCATTCTCCCTTTTTTCTATGATAGCACATTCCGATCAAAACTGTCATTTTTCTATTTTTTCAGTCAGTATAGAAAACTCATAAAATAAATTTACACAATTTTCCAGTATTAGTCAAGAAAAACATTATATTTTTCTTTACTTCAAAGTATTTCTGTTGTATAATAATGTAGAAAAATGTCAATTTTCGAGAAAGGAAGTCATGACTTATGGGATTTGGAGAAAGATTAAAAGAGTTAAGAGAGTCAAAAGGAATGTCTCAGAAAGAATTGGCTAAATGTGTAGATGTTTCTGATGCTGCGATAGCAAACTATGAGAACAGTCAGAACTATCCAAAGCCAACCGTATTGATCCGACTGATGACGGTTTTAGAATGTGATGCAAATTATTTATACCAAGATTATATATTAAAATCGAATACAAGAGAAGTTTCTGAAGAAGAATATGATATCGTCAAAAAATACCGCAAGCTGAATAAGCATGGCAAAGAAATGGTCCGTATCGTCGCGGATGCAGAATTTAAATGTGCTGAAGAATATTTAATGCGTGAATCTATGATTAATCTCAATCTTTTTATTCCTGCTTTTCGCTCAAACGGATATGTGATCTTCCAAAATCCAAAATTAATTAAAGTTCCAGCTACCGAACTGAACAGTCATGCAGATTTCGCTGTAAAAATTATTACCAATACCACAAAACCGCTGTTGAATATCGGCGATATCGCACTGATTAAGCGATGCAAAGTCAACCATAATGAAGTGGGACTGTTTCAGATAGACGGTCTTGTCCATATCAAAAAACTATACAGCTATAAAGGCAAAGTAAAACTTGTACCTCTGAATGTAAATGCCCAGACGATTGTGGTTGAACCGGGAATGAATTTCCAGACACTAGGAAAGGTGATTGGAAAATTAGAAGGTCACTTTTTAGAATAAGATTTCTGCAGGCATCCTCCCGCTGTGTCTGCTGTCGGGTTTCTGCCTGCTTTCTCCATAAGCTGTGCTGCCTCCTTTTCAATCGTCTGCCCTCCGCTCTTTTTCCATACTTCCACAAACGTATCAAATGCTTCAATCGGTTCTTCTCCCAGAATAATTTTTGCATATGTTTCTTCTTCTAATTGTTCCAACTGCTTCCATTTTATTTTCATCGTCGGAGTCTGTTGTGAAAATAAAGAATATATCGGCTGATACGACTGTTCTGCGATCGCCCCTACTCCGTTTATAATCCCATATAATCGAATAAATTCCCCGCTTGTGTCCTCATTCCAGTCTTCTATTCCAAACTGTTCATATGGAGGACGATTCATTTTTTTCAAATTTTTTAAGTCTTGTTTCAATACCTTATGATAAAAAAAATCAATGTCTGGCTCTCCGCCTTCCATACTTTCTTTTAATGCCTGATAAGTATACTCCAATTCATCTGGAAAGTCGCTCTCCCATCCGATCGGATATGCTTTTATGCTGATCCCTTCTAACTTCTTCTCATCTAGCCATCTATTTTGATTTTTAATCACATAATTGACAATCTCAAGAATAGATTCTGGATTTTTACATTTCTTGTGAATCACAAGATATTGATTGATGACAGGAGGCATTGTGCAAAAATATTTTCCTTCCATGTCAAGCGGATACGCATATGCTTTCCATTCGCTTTTATTTTTTATGATGTCATTTTTCAGCATTTCTGCCATCCACCATGGGCCAAATAAAATTCCAGCTTTTCCTGTGTCCAGAATCTCCTGTATATTCTCTCTGCTAAAAATTTGTTCATCCAGTATTCCTTTCTGATACCATCGCGCCAGAACTTGAAGCGCCTGTTTTGCTTCCTCCTGTACCGATCCATAGATCAGCTTTCCTTTTTCATCGAATGTCCAGTATTTGGGATAGGCATGGAATGCGGAAAAAACAGGATTCAGCCCAAAAGAGCATTTTCCTACGGCTGCCAGCTCGTAGTCTATCCCAGGTCCCAAAATCCCAATGGTTCCTTCCCCGGCCATCTCTTTTCCCACAAATATAGCTGCCGTCTCTTCAATGTCTTCTATATTTCGCGGTACTTCCAGACCAAGCTGATCCAGCCAGTCCTGCCTGATCCACATTACATTGATTCCACTTGCCGTCAGACTTGGAAAAGGAATTGCCATCATCTCCTTATCGACCATGACGGATTCTTTTCCTTCTTCGCCAATACTTTCGACAAATGCTTTCAGCTGATCAGAGGCAGTATTATGATAAACTTCTGTAACTGGCTGAATCTGACCATATTCCAGCATTTTTCTATATTGTTCTTCATTGACCATCAGCGCATCCGGCAAGGCATCGCAGTTAATATGCAGATTGATATTGCGCTGAAATTCTTCATTTGAATAGATCCAGTCATATACGACACGGATATTCAAATCCTCCAGAATCCAATCTAAAAAACGATTGTTCTCCATTGTCTCCCCGTCTGAAAATGAAATCTTGTCATCCAAAACAGCGCCCAGATGAATTTCTTTAACTGTATCAGATGTTTCTCTCTCTTTCCCTAAAATTCCATTCCATAAGATCAAAAAAATACACAGAAAAAAAGTAATAACCACTCCTATCCAGATTCTTTTTTTCTTCATCTATTTTCTCGCCTTTCCCTTTTTCTATATTCATTTGGACTGCATTGTGCTTTTTCTCTGAAGATGCGATTAAAATAATAGACATCCTCATATCCGCTTTCATATGCAATATCCGTCACGCTCAGATCTGTCTCTGTCAGCATTTGCTGAGCCTTTTGAATTCTGAGATTCTGTATGAAATCTCCAAATGTAGATCCTACATATTTTTTAAATTTTACGCTGAAATAGCTTCTGCTAAATCCAATTTGAAATGCCACTTCTGAAGCATGGATATGATGTGTAAAATCACGTTCTACAATATTTACCGCTTTTATGATACTCATAAATTCATTTCCGTCGTCCGCATTATAATTTCTATATTCTTCTCTCATTTCATCCAGCCATTTCAGCATTTCATCAACAGATTCAAACCACGGAAGCTCCGTATCATATCGTTCCAGCAACTCATCAATTTTTCCAATACATTGAATAATCTGACGTTCCATTCTGCGGATATCCGGATTGCATGTTCTTGTCTCCTCAACCAATTCCTTGTAATAGATTGTATCAAAAATCCAATACAGAGATTTCCATTTTTCTTTCAGCTGATTCCATCCTTCCCCATTCTCTGTCGTTGTTTTAGGAATATTTTTACTTCTCTCTTCATATTTCTTTTCAATTCTTTCCAATATGGAATCACTGTCTGTAAACTCTAAGGATGCTTTCGATATATAATCTAATCCGCCTAAACGTATTGTGGATTGCACATAGGAAAATTCTTCATAAAATGTCAGAACTACGAATCGAATCTCTGGTTTTTCCTCACTGCATTTTTCCATAAATTCAATTCCGTCCATCTCTGGCATATCAATATCTACAAATACAAGATCCACCTCGTGCTGTCTGATAAAGTCTAACGCTGTTCTTCCATTCTGAACGTCTCCAACCACCTGCATATCATGTTTTTCCCAGTTCAGCAAAGCAATAATTCCCTTTCGCGCCAGTTTATCGTCATCTACAATTAAAACTTTAATCAAAATTTTTTTCTCCTTTAGATTTTTCTTTTAAAATGGGAATTAAAATTGTGACTTTTGTGCCCTTTTTCTGCACACTGTTTATATTTAAAATCGCATTTTCTCCATAAAATGTCTCCAGCATGTATCGGACATAGCGCAAGCCAATTCCAGATCGTCTCTGTTTTTCTTCCGTTCCTAAAGGCTGGTTTAATTCCCGTATTTTTTCTCTGCTCAGTCCCTCTCCATAATCACGCACAATAATGACTGCATAATTCTGATACGGATCTGAAAAAATCCACAGCTCCAGTTTTCCTACTGTTCCAAGTCCATGTTGAAGGGCATTTTCAATCAGTGGCTGGATCAGCATTCGGATCGTAGGTGCATCCAGATAGGACCCTTCTTCCACTTCCATTCTCACTTCAAAATCGTAGCGCTGTTTTTGAATTTCAATATATTTTTTTGCAATCTCTACCTCTGTCCGCAGAGAGCTGACCGTCTTTTCTTTTCCCAGATTATACGATAAAATAGCAGTCAGGTTATGTACAAATTCTCTGATTTCTGTGTTGCCGTCTCGCTGTGCCATCCACTGTATGGAATATAAAGTATTTAATACAAAATGTGGATTGATCTGATACATCAATTTCTCAATCTCAATCTTTTTCCGCAGTTCCTCCTCTTTCTTTTCTTTTTCCTGAAGCTCTTTGATGTCCTCTCTCATAGTATTAATCCCGGCAAGTACCTGATGAAATTCTTCGATTCCAATATCATCCTCAATCCTCTCAAAATTTCCTTTTCCGGTTTTTTCAATCTCCTGCTTTAGTTTTTGAATTGGCTTTACAATCATATGATAAATGGCAATGACAATACTGTAGAATATTGCAAAAGATACTGCCATAATAATCAGCATTCTTTCCTGCCATATGCTTATCTCTTTATTGTAGATAGAAAGCGGTACGGCAAGGGCATAATAAAATCCCATTTTGCCTTTTGCAAGCAGCAAATGATTTCCATTTTGATTAAAACTTTGCCACTTTTCCTTTCCTGTCCATTCCTGTGCGATTTCTTCTCCTGGCTTAAAATCTTCTGATTCTGAAAAACAAATTTTCATATTTTCATCAATCTGCAGCAGCTTATAGTCCATCTCTCCAAAATTTTCAATTTGCTGTTCTACATAGATATCCAGGATTTCTGATCCAAAGTTTTACCCGCTCTTTACCATAGATACATCATAGTCTCTCTGATACTGCCTTTCATTGTCCTCTATGCCAAAAAATGTATGATCTCCTACTTGTTTGATGATCGCTCTTTTTGTCTCCTCTTCTTTTTTTGAAAGAGCATTTCCGCTCCCGCACACGATTGTTCCGCCTTTTTTTTCTCTGTAATAGACCTCTTTCACATCCAAATTTGTGAATAAAATCCCAGATATCTTCTCACTTACATTTTGATACTTTACTTTCCTGGAATAATTGTCCTTCTCTTCCAAAAAGTCGGCTACTGCAGTACCGATTGTTCCTCCTGGCTCCAGACTCTGCATAATATTTACAAGATTTAAATATCCCTGATCAAAATTCGATACAATCTGATTTAGTGAAAAACGCATTGCACTTTGAATCTGTCTCTTTTCTATTGAATGAATAGCAGCAAATGAAACAAGAAAGCTTGTCAGAATACATGCAATCGTGCTGATCATAATGATCTGAAAAAGCTTCTTTTTTATAGAATTTTTCTTTTTCATCTGAATTTCCCTCATGTCTCTTCCTTTTCGTATTATCATATCACATCCCTGTTCGTTTTTACATATTCCCTCTTGGAATATTTTTTTATTGTTTTCTAATTTTTAAACATTTTTCCATTTTTTATTCTGCTCTTTTTAATTGTTTATGAAATCATATAAAATTCTCCATAGAACACCCATCTGTTTTATTCTATAATAGTTTTATCAAGTTACAGGAGGGAATTAGAATGAAAAAGAAATATTTAAACAAATTTATTGCAGCCGGTCTTGCTTCCTCTATGTTGTTTGGAAGTCAGATCGTTTCGTTTGCCGCTGAGCCATCAGGCGCCCGTTTCACTGCAAAAGACGGTGTGATTGATGAGCAGCCCGGAGATGTATTCTATGAAATTTTTGTGCGTGCTTTTCGCGATTCAGACGGGGATTCTATCGGAGATTTCAAAGGTGTGGAAGAAATGGTTCCTTACCTTGCTGATTTGGGAATCACCGGTATCTGGCTGATGCCAATTACGGACTCTAACAGTGAACACGGCTATAATGTCAGAAATTATTATGAAGTAAACAGCCAGTATGGCACAATGGAAGACTTCCAAAGTATGCTGGATACTTGCCATAAATATGGCATCAAAGTAATCATGGATCTTGTTGTAAACCATTGCGCTTCTGATAATGTCTGGTTTGAAGAAGCATTAAAAGGACCTGTGCTGGAAGATGGCAGTGAGAATCCTTACTGGGATTATTTCACTTTTGTCCCATCCGACGCAAAATTTGTAGAAAAGACAGCAGATGAAATCCATCAGGCTGAAATTCTGTATGAACAGGAACATGGCAGTTTGGAAGGTTTTGAAAAAGAATATCCTCTGTATGACAATGCCACCCAGGGACCTGATAAAACAGTGTGGAGAGAATCCGAAGAACTTCCAGGATATAAATACATTGGAATCTTCAGCGACAGTATGCCAGATCTAAACTATTCCAGTGAAGCGCTTCAGGAAGATATGAAAAATGTGGCAAAATTCTGGCTTGATATGGGAATTGACGGTTTCCGTCTCGATGCGACACGTCATATTTTCGGAGATTTCTACTCTAATATTTACAATGACTATATTGCAGAAGAAAATCAGTCTTTCTGGGAAGATTTCCGTTCTGATATTGTCGCAGAATATCCAAATGCTTATCTTGTAGGCGAAGTTTGGGAGAAAAATACAGACAATATGGTACCGTTCATCTCCGAGGGAGCTCTCGACAGTACTTTTGATTTCAATCTGGCAAATAAAATCTATGAGGCAGTTTCCAATGAATCTACTGCATACGATCCTTCCGCAGTTGATCCTGAAAATCAGCTTTCACAGGATGATGATTTGAATATTGTCAGTGATCTTGTCAGCTTCTATAACAAATTTGGTGAAGCTTCCAACTACAATTTCATTGATTGTCCGTTTAGTACAAACCACGATCAGAATCGTATCATGAGTTTGTTTAAATATCAGTTTGATCCGGAGGTTGCTGATATCAACGTAGCAAATCCTCTGAAAGATGAGTCTGAACAGCTGATTCTGCGTGAAGATGCAGACAAAGCTATGGATCATGCTAAAGTCGCTTCTTCTCTTCTTCTGACTATGCCAGGAAGACCGTTTATCTATTACGGCGAAGAAGTGGGATTAGACGGTGTCAAACCAGACAGCAGCATTCGAGAATGTATGCCTTGGTACGAAGAACCATTTAATGCAGATGGTTCTGCAAAAGAAGGACTTGCAAACTACGGCGAGACGCTGTACAGTGTAGGAGGGGAAGCTTCTGTGGAGGCACAGATTGATCAGCCTGACTCTCTGTATGCTCACTATAAAGAAGTAATTCATGCCCGCAAACGGATTCCTGCATTGATGAATGGCGATATTGATGAATACAATCTGGATTCTCAGCAGATTATATCTTATATCCGTATGACAGAAGATCAGCGTGTTCTCGTTATTGTCAATCTGTCCGGTGAAACACTGACTCAGGAACTTGCACAGGATCCAAATTATGGTTCTTTCCATCGTGTATTATTCCAGTCCTCCCAGGATTCCATCAGCCAGCTCAATGACAGCACTTTGACATTGGCTCCTTATTCTATGGTCGTTCTGGAATAGTAAAATTATTTTTCTATCGCATGATTGCCAGACAGTCACTGCTTATCTGGTAAGTGCTTCGATACAAATTGAACTTATCAAATCAAATGCCGGAAGACATGGTTCCAAATCCATATCTTCCGGCATTTTCTGTTTATACAAATTCTATTGATTGCATATACTGTTGCTTTTATTTATGCTTTTAAAATTTCATCTTCCGT
The DNA here is from genome assembly GCA_030526005.1 of Eubacteriales bacterium. Classification (GTDB taxonomy): domain Bacteria; phylum Bacillota; class Clostridia; order Lachnospirales; family Lachnospiraceae; genus JAGZHZ01. Next base: position 22,460 of record JAUNDP010000005.1, on the reverse strand, counting down.
CTATGGCGCAATTTTTTGCGCATGTTTTTTTATGATTACAGTTCTACGGTATCAAATCCCAGATCATCCATCACTTCTTTTGCCAATGCAACCTCTTTTTCACTGCCGTCAATGGTAACGGTCTTATTTTCAAGAGATACTTCAAATTTTAGTCCTTCTCTCTCCATTGCTTTTGTGATTCTCTCTACACACTTTCCACAATGCATATCTTCTGCTTTTAATACTGTCATCTTTTTTTCCTCCTGCTATAATAAGATAAATTTGTTTCTATGGTTAACAACCAATTTGGTTATCCGCCTCTATTTCATCATTTTTTGTATGGTATTGCATAATTCATCCACAACTTCTTCATCCCCGTCTTTGATTTTTCCTACAACGCAGCTTTTGATGTGATTTGAAAGCAAACATTTATTGAACGCATTCAGCGCTGACTGAATCGCTGATACCTGAGTCAGAATATCCACACAATATCGTTCTTCCTCTACCATCTTTTTGATTCCTCTCACCTGACCTTCAATTCGATTCAGGCGGTTCATCAGATCTTTATATTCTGTCATCTCTCGATGTTTATGTCTTTCACAATGTTCACAGCGTTTTTCTTCCATTTTTGAATTCCTCCGTTCTTGTCAGTTCCTTCGATCTGCGGCTAAAACCTTTGTTGTGGAAGCTTGCAGTTTTTCTGCATTATTTATGAATTTCTGATCTTTTTTATAATTTTACGCGTTTCAGACGCAGCGCATTTCCTACAACAAGCACAGAACTGCATGACATCGCAAAACCTGCTATCATCGGATTCAAAAGAGGACCGCCAAACGCATACAGCAGACCTGCTGCCACTGGAATGCCCAAAGTATTAAAGATAAATGCCCAAAATAAGTTTTCCTTGATATTGCGGATTGTCAGTTTGCTCAGTCGGATTGCTTTATACACATCCATAAGGTCTGACTTCATCAGAACAATGTCGCTTGATTCTACTGCGATATCGCTTCCGCTTCCGATTGCGCATCCGATATCTGCCTGAGCAAGCGCCGGCGCATCATTGATCCCGTCGCCTACCATCATGATTTTCTTTCCTTCTTTTTGCAGATGTTCCACAACAGCTGCCTTATCTCCAGGCAGTACTTCTGATACGACACGATCCACATGAACCTGACTTCCAATATATTCTGCCGTCCGTTTGTTGTCTCCTGTCAGCATCACCACTTCTATCCCCATCTTACGGATTTTATCGATCGCCTCCACACTTGTACTTTTTATAGTATCGGCAACGCTTATAATCCCAGATAACTCTCCATTTTCTACAACGAACATCGGGGTCTGTCCTTTCTGCGCAATCTCATCGGACGATTTTTTTAATTCTCCCAGTTCAATCTTCTGCTCCTTTACCATACGTTCGTTTCCGATCCAGATTTCTTTTCCGTCAAGCTGTGCACGGATGCCGCGTCCTGTCAGACTTTCAAACTGTTCCGGCGTTTTTAACTCCATGCCCTGATTTTTTGCCGCTTCCACAATCGCATTCCCAAGCGGATGTTCTGAGACTTTCTCGCAGCACGCTGCAATGCGCAGAAGTTCTTCTTTTGATCCTTTCTTTGTCAATACTTCGATCACCTTCGGCTTCCCTTCTGTGACTGTTCCTGTCTTATCCAGTACAACAACTTCTGTTTTATGTGTTATTTCCAGCGCCTCTCCGCTCTTAATTAAAATCCCATTGGAAGCGCCCACTCCCGTTCCAACCATGATTGCGGTCGGTGTCGCAAGTCCTAATGCACATGGACATGCAATGACAAGAACAGATACAAAAATCGTCAGTACAAAAGATAACGGGTGTCCTGTAAAACTCCAGATCAATGCGGCAAGCAATGCAATTCCCATCACTGTCGGCACAAAATATCCGGCAACTGCATCAGCAAGTTTTGAGATCGGCGCTTTCTTTCCCTGAGCATCTTCCATCAGTTTTATAATCTTTGCCAGCGTCGTGTCGCTTCCCGTATGCGTCACTCTGATCTGCATAGCTCCATTATAGTTCATGCTGCCTCCGATTACCGTATCTCCTTCTTCTTTTTCTATCGGAATACTTTCTCCTGTCAGCATGGACTCGTCCACACTGCTGTTTCCTGAGACAACCTCCCCGTCAAGCGGAACTTTACTTCCCGGTTTAATCAGAAGAATATCGCCTGTTTTTATTTCTTCCACGGGGATTTCTTTTTCTTCTCCGTCTTTTATGCGGATTGCCGTATCCGGTGCAAGCTGCATCAGTTTCTGAATTGCTTCTGATGTCTTTCCTTTGCTCCGACTCTCCATAAATTTTCCAAGCATCACGAGAGTCACAACGACTGCCGCAGATTCAAAATATAAATTGTGTGCATATTCCGGATGGCTCGGAATTAAAATTGTCATAATCAAGCTGTATAAAAATGCACTTCCAGTTCCGATTGCCACAAGAGAATCCATATTTGGATGACCATGAAGCAATGTCTTAAATCCTACAATATAAAATTTTCTGCCGCAGATCAGAACAAAAACTGTTAAAATCAGCTGCGCCAGCGCAAAATTCAGCGGGTGAGTTTCCATATTTAAAAACTCCGGAAGCGGCAATGTAAATGGAAGCATATGTCCCATGGAGATATATAAAAGCGGCAATGCAAAACAAATACTAAAAATCAGCCTTTTTTTCATCTCATGGTGTGTATGCTCAGACTCTAGTTTTTCCTCTTCTTTTTCTTTTTTTATCTCTTCTGGAATTTCCAGTTCTGCTCCAAAACCTGCCCGTTCTACTTTTGCAATGATATCTTCCGGTTTCAGTTTTTCCTCGTCATATTCTATTGTCATACGATTTGTAGCAAGATTTACCTGACTTTCTTTCACGCCGTCCATTTTTCGTGTCACACGCTCTACAGCGCTGCTGCAGGAAGCACATGTCATTCCCTTAATCAGATAGCACTCCTTCTTCATATATATTCCCTCCTCTCAATATACCATTACGGGGTATATGTATATATTATTCTTCTCTCTGTTTTTTGTCAAGTCCCTTTTTTATGAAACAAAATAAGAAATCAAATCACAGATCTCGATTTCTTCCTTGAAACTTTTTTCAGAATCCCTTATACTGTGAACAGAAAGGTGGTTTTTTTATGAGATATGTTGATCTACATGTACATTCAAACTGCTCAGATGGAACATTTTCTCCCTCTGAACTTGTATCGTATGCACTGGAAAAAAATTTATCTGCCTTTGCACTGACAGATCATGACACAACTGCCGGGCTTTCGGAAGCGCTTGCCGCCGCTGAAGGAACAAACCTGGAAGTGATTCCCGGTATTGAATTTTCTACCGAGCACCATGGAAAAGATATCCATATCGTTGGCCTTGATATTGCCTATCAGTCTGAATTCTTTCAAAGCCAGCTCCAAAATTTTCAGGACTCCAGAGAGATACGAAACAAAAAAATGATCGCTAAAATGCAGGAACATCACATTGATATTTCATGGGAAGAAATGAAAAATCTATTTGGCGATGCTGTGTGGACAAGAGCTCATTTTGCAGAATATCTTCGTCAAAAGGGCTATGTCAAGAATATGGATGACGCTTTTCTTCGTTTTCTTGGTGATCATGCCCCTTGTTTTGTTCCGCGTGAAAAAGTCTCTCCGTCACAGGCTGTGCGCCTTATCCGCGATACAGGAGGAATCGCGGTTCTGGCTCATCCTGTTTTATATCATTTGACAGATGAGAAACTTGGCGCTCTTATCCAATCTTTAAAAGAAGAAGGGCTGATTGGCATTGAAGCTGTCTATTCCACTTATCTTGGATATCAGGAAGATCATATGCGCCGTCTTGCCAGACATTATGATCTTTGTATCTCAGGGGGCAGTGATTTTCACGGCTCCATTAAACCTCTCATTGATCTTGGATGCGGCAGAGGCAACTTAAAGATCCCATACTCTTTCTTAGATTCCATGCGTGATCGTTGTGCACAGCGCCATCGCCATTTTTGATAAAAACAAAAAAACAGAAAGGATACATACTTATATGAAATTCAGAGAACAATTTATGGCTGGAATGATTGAATTTGATGAAATTTTTGACTATACGGAAGATTGGAATTTCAGTGATGAAATCTGTACGCTCCGTGAATACCTTGGCCTGACAGAGGAAGAGGAAGATATCTGGGTCAGTCAAAGTGATGATGCCTTAGAGTTATTTATGACAAAAGAAAGAAGCGAGGCAGAAAAAGAATGACTTTATTAAAAAAGAATACCAAAATTTTATTTACAGATCTGGATGGCACTCTTTTTGATGATCAGAAACAAATTTGTCCCCAAAACCGCAGTGCGATTCACCGTGCCCTTCTCGCTGGTCATAAGATTGTCATCACAACAGGCCGCCCTCTGTTCAGTGCAAAAAGGCTGTGTGAAGAACTGCAGCTGACTGAAAAAGGCTGTTACTGTATCTGTTTCAATGGCGCTGTTATCTATGACTGTTTTGCCCAAAAAGCCGTATATGAGAAAACACTTCCGCATGAAGCTGTCCGCCGTCTCATGGATGAAGCGCAAAAAGCACATCTTCACTCTCAGACGTATTCTGACACGCATGTGATATCTGAGCTGTCAAACCAGGATTTCGATCAATATGCTTCTATCTGCCGTGTTGAGCATAAAACAGTCCCTGACGTTTTAAAAGAACTCGGCAAAAAACAGCCTGCAAAAGTCTTATTAATCGGAGAACATGATCTTTTAGAACAGTTTCGTGTCCGTACGCTTCCATGGAGAGAGGGAAAGATTGATGCTCTTTTTTCCTGTGACCGCTATCTGGAATTTGTTCCAAAAGGCGTCTCAAAGGGAAATGCCATTCAAATCTTATGCGACCTTTTAGGTCTTCCTCTTTCTGCATCGATTGCAGCTGGGGATGCAGAAAATGATATTTCCATGATCCAGACAGCCCATATCGGCGCTGTCATGGCAAATGCCTCCGACAAAATAAAATCCTACGGCAGCTATGTAACCTCTCATGACAACAACCATGGCGGCGTCGCAGAAATTATTGAACGTTTTATGCTGAAAGAGGATTCCAGTTCAATCTGATCTGACATTTTTTCATCGTATCGTATAATAAATACTTTTATTTAGCTTGTAAAAAAAGCTTCTTCCAAAAACAAACATCGACTGTTTTTTTGAAGAAGCTCTTTTTAGCTTATTTTTCATTTAATTTTTTACAGTAAATTTGTCATATTAATTTGCAATATTCTTCATCCCTAACAGGCTCACACCATTCATTTGATACGCCTTCTCCCGGTACTTCAATCGCCAGATGCGAGAACCACTCGTCTGGAGCTGCCCCATGCCAGTGTTTCATTCCTGCCGGAATATTGACGCAATCTCCAGGGTTCATTTCGATTGCTTCTTTGCCTTCTTCCTGATAATATCCGCGTCCCGCTACACAGATAAGGATCTGCCCGCCGCCGCTCTTTGCATGATGAATGTGCCAGTTATTTCGGCATCCTGGCTCAAATGTCACATTGAAGATACCAGCCTGAGAAGTTGAGACAGGAGCAAGAAAACTTCTTCCTGAAAAATACCGTGCAAATGTATCGTTTGCTTCTCCTATGGGAAAGATCATTTTCTTTGCATGTGCTCTCATAGCTGTCTCTTCATAAGGTAAATCGCCTTCATCTGCATGCCATACTTCTTTTGCCAAATTAAATACGGCCCATCCTTTCGGCCATCCTGCATAAAATGCGACATGTGTGATAATTGCAGCAATTTCTTTCTGAGTTACGCCATGCAGCTTTGCATTTTGTAAATGAAATTTCAATGAGGAATCCGTAATACCGCAAGCCATTAACACCACTACTGTAATGATGCTTCTCGTCTTTATATCAATATCCTGATTATTCCAGTTTTCTCCAAAAAGCACATCGTCATTAAAATGGGCAAATTGTGGTGCAAACTCTTCTAACGCAGTTCTCCCTGCTGTCTGTACAATTTTCTTCATGCTACATCTCTCCAATCCTATAATGTTTCTGCCCATTCTGCAATCTGCTGTCTGTTTACGTTATTCAATATCTTTCCTTCTGTAATCATACTATCCGGTGCTGAAGGTTTCAATTCTCTCACAGTATTTCCAAATCCACTTCCACCAGAAGTAGCAAATAAAATTATATTTTTACCTGAAAAATTATATTTTTCTAAAAACGTATTTACGATTGTCGGCGCTACATACCACCAAATTGGAAATCCCAAAATTATTTCATCATAAGCATTCATATCGATATCTGTATCTAATACTTCTGGTCTGAACTTTTTATCACTCATCTCTACACTGCTTCTGGATTTTTTATCCATCCAATTAAGATCCGCCTTTGTATATGGAATCTTTGGCATAATCTCAAGCAAATCTGCTTTTGCACTGTTTGCAATTATTTCTGCTGCTTTTTTTGTCGTTCCGCTTGCACTAAAATATGCTACTAATCTTTTTCCCATTCTTATTATCCTCCTTATCCGTATAAAAAATAGATGCGTAAGATTATCCTACACATCTATTTTATAATTTATAACGATATCATGTCCAATACTTATATTGTATTTCTATTTATGCCTTAAAAGCATTCATTTCTTCTATCATCTTATTTACTGCCTGCGAGTAAGGGATATTTCTTCTCCATGCAATCACTATATTTGCAGTAATCTCAGGATAAAGCCTTCTTTGCACAAGAATATCTTCCCGCCAGTATTTTACAGCGCCTTCAATAGATACCGGATATCCAAGTCCATTTGCCGCCATCACACCAGCATTTGTTCCAAGATTGCTGATAAGCGAAATATCAAGCTCGGAAAAATCTTTTCCAAACCAATTTGCAAGCTCGCTTTGAACCCTTACTCTTTCTGGTAAAATAAGTGGCTTTCCCAAAAGGTCTTTCTTTTCTATATAGCTCTTATCAGCAAGCGGATCATCTGGACGCATTCCTACTACCCAATAGTCGCTGTCTTTTATTCTGATATAATCAAGTCCCTCTGTATCTACTGGTTCCATGAACAATGCAATATCCACAAGCCCTTTATTCATCATCTCATATATAATATCTGCTGTCGCTGTATGAATCGCAATCTGAACAAGCGGATATTTCTCTTTATACCGCTTGCATATCTTTGCCAACGTTTCTACCGCTGTAAACTCTCCGCAGCCAAAAGTGACCGTTCCCTCTATCACTTCTTCTGCTCCTTTGAGTTCTTCGAGTATACGCTCTTCAAGGTTAAGAATTTCCAACGCTCTTCTCTTTAGTAAAATTCCTTCCTCTGTAAGGATCATACTTTTTCCTTTGCGAGCAAACAGAGCAACGCCTAACTCCTTCTCAAATGCAGCAAGCTGTCTGGACAGAGTGGGTTGTGTAATATGTAATTGTTCTGCTGCTTTTGTAAAACTTTGTTCTTTTGCTACTGTCAAAAAATAGCGCAATATTCTTAATTCCATACTGATCTGTCAAAAATTATTTTCTATTCGTCCTTTAATTCAATCGCCTCTGCCGGTATAAAAACTCTGTTTTTTACAGGATCGTGCGGCACTTTTGCACGCTCAACAGCTTCTTTGCAAAAATAATTCTGAGAGTCTAACAGCACTTTTCCTCTCTTATCCTGTTTTATATAACGATTATCCGGCTGCAGAATATGTGCTTTGACATTATCCTCCAGCTGAATTTCCAGTATATGATAGACTTCCTTCTTCAGCCTCTCACATTCTACCGGAAACAGAATCTCTACACGTTTATCCAGGTTTCTTGGCATCCAGTCTGCACTTCCCATATAAATTTCTTCCATTCCATTGTTCAGGAAATAGAAAATACGGCTGTGTTCCAAAAAGTTTCCTACGATAGAGCGGACTGTGATATTTTCGCTGACTCCTGGAATTCCTACTTTCAGGCAGCAGATTCCTCTCACAATCAGTTCAATCTTCACTCCTGCCGCCGATGCTTCATATAAAGTCGCAATGATATTCTGATCGCACAGTGAATTCATCTTTGCAATGATATGGGCTGGTTTTCCCTCACGCGCATTCCTTGTCTCCCTTTGAATCAATCGGATAAATTTATTTCTCAGCCAGATTGGAGCTACCACAAGACGGTTCCAGCGTTTTGGCTCTGAATATCCGGAAAGCATATTAAATACAGCTGTTGCATCTTCTCCGATTGGCTCAGAGCATGTCAGAATTCCGCAGTCTGTATATAATTTTGCGGTAGAGTCATTATAATTTCCAGTTCCAAGGTGGACATAACGACGAATGCCATCTTCTTCCCTTCTGACAACAAGCGTAATTTTACTGTGCGTCTTCAGACCAACAAGGCCATAGATCACATGGCATCCTGCTTTCTCCAGCATCTTCGCCCAAACGATATTATTTTCCTCATCAAATCTGGCTTTTAATTCTACCAGCACAGAAACTTGCTTTCCATTTTCAGCCGCATGGGCAAGTGCAGCAATGATCGGCGAATTGCCACTGACGCGATACAACGTCTGTTTGATTGCAAGCACATCCGGATCTTTTGCTGCCTGACGTACAAAATCTACAACAGGATCGAATGTCATATATGGGTGATGCAGTAAAATATCGCCTTTTCGTATCTGGGAAAAGATATCGCCTCCGTCCATCATATCCGGCACAGGCTGAGGAACGTACGGTTTATATTTATACTGCTCATATCCTGGCAGTCCATACATTTTCATTAAAAATGTAAGGTCGAGAGGTCCATTGATCTTGAAAATCCCTTCTTCTTTAATATCAAATTCTTTTTTCAAAATCTTCAAAAGTTTCGGATCCATCTTGTCTTCGATTTCCAAACGGATCACCTCGCCCCACTGTCTTTTTTTCAGCTGTTTCTGAATCTCTTTTAACAGATCGGCCGCCTCGTCTTCATCAATCGTAAGATCTGCATTTCTCATAATCCGATATGGATGTGCGCAGACTACATCATAATTCAAAAACAACTTTCCAATGTTGCGCTCAATCACTTCTTCCAGCAGAATCACTTTCTTTTTACCAGATTCTTTCTCTGGAAGCACGACAATACGCGGCAGTACGCTCGGAACCTGAACCGTTGCAAATTCCGTCTTTGTCTTTCCCTCTTTTTTTCGGATCAGCGCGCCGATATTAAGCGTTTTATTCCGAATCAGTGGAAATGGTCTCGAAGAGTCCATTGCCATCGGCGTCAGGACAGGATAGACATTTTCTTCAAAATACTGATCCACAAACTGCGCCTCATCTTTCTTCAAATCTTCATGCGCTGTAATCAATGTCATTCCAACCTGCTTTAAAGCTGGCAAAATAGAACGATTATAAGTAGAATACTGTAAATTCACAAGATCGTGCGCCTCCGCTGTAATCTGCGCAAGCTGTTCGGATGCGGTCATCCCCGCAATATCCTTTTTTGTATATCCTGCATGTACCATATCCTTTAAAGATGCGACACGAATCATAAAAAACTCGTCCAGATTTGAAGATGTGATGCTCAAAAATTTTAATCTCTCAAAAAGCGGCAGGCTCTTATCCCTCGCTTCACTCAGCACGCGGGCATTGAAACTAAGCCAGCTTGATTCCCTGTTTGTATAATATACAGGGTTTGTAAAATCCATTTCTCCCATTTTTTATCCTCCCAAAATTAAAAATGCTTTTTCTGACGGATCACAGGACGAATGCTGAACACTTCCTCAAAAAAGTCCGCTTTTTCTTTAAACAGCGCTTTCTCCAATGTGATATCCTTCTGTGTTTCTACGGAAATAATCAGCTGATTATCCTTCAGCATAAATTTGGCATTTTCAAATTTCTGCTGATGACTTCTGTCCAATGCGTTTGCCACACGCAGGATTGCCGTCAATTTTGTGATCAGCAAATATTCTTCTTTGTGCATCTCAGAATGTGCTGTGATCACATCGTAATATTCAAACTCTTTCGTATTATATCGAACGACATTTGCAATAATCTCTCTCTCTAAACGCGATAATCCAATGATCTCTGTCGCCATGATAATACTGTAAGAACAGTCCGATACCTCTGTCAGGCTGATATATTTTCCACATCCGTGCAGGATTGCCGCAATTCTGAGCAAGAGCCGTTCTCTTTTCCCAAGGCCATGATTTTTTTTCATTTTGTCGAAAATTCCAAGTGAAAGGCTCTCCATCATCTTGATATGATTTTTATTGCACATATACCGTTTTGCAAGATTTCTCGCCTCCGCAATGATATCATCCTCAAAACTGTGTCCATTTTTTATAATTTTCTTTTTTTCTGCATAGTCATAGGCAATACCGTCATTTAAACTAAATCCTGGCATCCAAATCATTTTTGCATTACAGACTTCAATAAATCTCTTATAGATGACAAGGGAAGACAGGACAAGAGAACTGCTCTCTGACGGAAGGTCATATTTTTCCATCACTTCATCCTGACTCTGTTCCATGATCTCACCATATTTTTTATGGAATTCTTCTCTTGTAATCATCGTTATGGTTCTTTCTTCCTGGCTGTTCTGCATCAGTTCCAAAAGATAGTCTCCAATGATAATCATATTTTTAATCTCTCTGTCTTTTAGGTACAGTTTCTCAAAACTCTCCAGTTCATTATTGATCAGTTCTTCCACCAACTGTTCAAAATGCGACTCCGTCTGCTCTACTTTTGACAGTTTTTCACGCACACGCAGGTTGCCGCTGCGAATATTCTGTGTTGTGATCAGAGAACCATTCTCAAACAGAGAAATCTGAACGCTTCCTCCTCCCACATCAACGATCGCTGTTCCATCCTGAATAATCTGATTAAATTCTCTTTCGCTGGAAGCGATTGACTTGTAATCTAAAAATCGCTGTTCCGAATTTCCAAGCACCTCCAGATGTATCCCTGTATGTTTTTCAATATAGTCGAGCATAATCAACTTATTTTTTGCCTCTCGAATCGCACTCGTCGCACATGCGCGATATGCCTCTACTTTGTATCCTTCCATAATCTTTTTAAAGTCTGCCAATACTTCACAAAGTTCATCTACGAGTTTCACACCAATCTTTTCCTGTGTAAAGGCATCTTTTCCTAACTCCAGACTGCTTTGGATACAATCAATTTCTTTCATCCCATATCGAACTGACAGCTCATAAATTTTCATCTCCGTCACATAAGAGCCAACGTCAATCGCTGCAAATGTTATAATCTGCATAAGTTTCACCTCACTGCTTTTTCTCCGACCAAAGCAAATGTTTTATCATTTGCCTGCTGTATCACTTACATATAAACTGAGTATTATATGTGCTTTTTCAATTTTATATTCCTTATTTTACTATTATATTTAAAAAAAGACTAGAGAATTTCCATACTTTTTACGAAATATTTTTTATTGTTTGAATCAAAATGGCAAATGTGTCATCACAACTTATGGCTTCTATATCCGATTCTGATAAAAAACAAATCGAAGAGGGACGGTAAAATCAAAAAATATTTTACCGTCCCTCTTCGATCATTTCATTCTTTTTATAATATGATGGATTATCTTTTGACTTTCACTGTCTTCCAAGCAGATAATCGATAAACTGCTGCGCTGTTCTTCCTGACAGTCCGCCATGGCTTAATTCCCATCTGTTTGCTTCCAGATACAGTTCTTCTTCTGGTATCTCGATTCCATATCGATCTGCCAAAGTTTTTACTATATTCTGGAATTCTTTTTTATCAGGAGAGCCAAAAAAAATCGTCACGCCGAAACGATATACCAACGATAATTTTTCCTGGACAGTATCAGAGCTATGCAGCTCTTCCTCTCTCTCCTGTTTATCTTTAAATGTCTCTCGAATCAAATGGCGTCGATTGCTCGTCGCATAGATCAAAATATTGTCCGGCTTTTTCTCCAGTCCTCCTTCGATCACTGCCTTCAGATATTTATATTCGATTTCAAATTCCTCAAAAGATAAATCATCCATATAGATAATGAATTTGTAATTTCTGTTTTTAATCTGAGCAATCACATCGTTTAAATCCTGAAACTGATGTTTATATACTTCAATGATGCGCAGTCCCTGATCGTAATATTGATTCAGGATTCCTTTTATGCTGGAAGATTTTCCGGTTCCCGCCGCGCCGAACAGCAGACAGTTATTCGCCTTTCTTCCCTGGACAAATGCCTCTGTGTTTTCAATCAGCTTTTTCTTCGCTATCTCATAGCCGACAAGATCATCCAGTTTTACATGGGCAATCTTTGTGATCGGCACAATTTCTGCACCTTCTTCTTTGTGCTGAATGCGGAAGGCTTTATGAAGTCCCAGTTTCCCGACGCCAAATTCCTGATAAAACAGCGTCATATCGCTCATAAACTCTTCTGCACTTTTTGCTCTTCCAAGCTGAAGGCTTAAATCACAGATACGGTCACGGATTCTCTTGTTGAAAAGCTTGCTGTTTTTATCAATATTTTCATACTGTTCAATCACTTGAAAGCAATCGCTTCCAAGTGCCTTTGAGAGATCTGAAAAATCATAATCATATAATTCTTTAAAAATAGAGAAATCATGGAGTGCCAGATCATTGATCGTGCCTTCCACAGCTCCGACGATCTCACACGATTTGCTGTAAGCATTTTCATTGTTTACAAGCAGAAACGTCAGATAATTATGCCAGATATTATGCTCAAATCCATAGGACGCTGCAAGTTCGATCAGCCCATGTATGCAGTTAAAAAACAACGTTCTGACTTTTTCACAGTCCTCTTCCGGATTTTGATAATGATCCATGATCCATGCCATATCATTTAAGATCTCTCCATGCTCAAAATTCCGATAGATCACAAGTTCTGATATTCTTGTCATTTCTCTGTCCTCTCTAGTAATTTCCTAAAATTTTAAAATAATTTGCCTCTTCCTGAATCCCCCGAAGTGCATTTTTTACACCGCTGTCCGCAAGATTTCCTTCAAAGTCAACAAAAAAACGGTACTCCCAATTTTTTCCCGGAATCGGTCTTGATTCAATTCTGGACATATTTAAATTGTTATAGATAAAATGAGACAGCATATTATAAAGCGATCCACTTTTATGCGGCAGTTCAAAGCAAATGCTGACTTTTTCTGCATGTTCCCGGAACACTCTCTGGTTAGATACAATGATAAACCGTGTGGAATTCAGTTCATTATAATAAATATGCTCTTTCAGAACAGATGCCCCAAAGCACTTCGCTGCAAATAAGCTTCCAATCGCTGCCTGCGTATGATCTTTTTCTTCCATCACTTTTTTAACTGCCACAGCCGTATTTTCCACAGGAACTTGTTTCCATTCCCGATGTTCTTCTAAAAATCTGCTGCACTGGCTTAAAGCCTGAGGATGAGAGTAGACGGTCTTGATGTTCTCCAGTTTTGTCCCTTCCATTCCAAGCAAAGCATGTTCACATCGAATCACCTGTTCTCCCACAATATAATTGTCGTATTCCATCAAGAGGTCGTATACATCCGCCACAATGCCTGCGGAAGAATTTTCGATCGGAAGCACCGCATAATCTGCCGCCCCTTCCTGAATCGCTTCCATTGCATCTCTCCACTTTTCTACATGAAAAGATGTGATATTTTCACTGAAATATTGGCGCATTGCCGCTTCGCTGTATGCTCCTTCCACTCCCTGAAAAACGACGCGCACTTTCTCTCTGTCCACATCTGGTATTGCAATAAAAGGCAGACGTCCAACTACTCCGTTTTTTGCAAGCAGCTGGTACTGCAGTTTTCTGCTCATCGCCATAATCTGCAAAAACAATTCTTCTATTCCATGCTTGTTAAAATCATTGTGGGCAAATTGTGTCAACGTCTCAATCTTTGATTTTTCTCTTTCCCTGTCAAAGACTTTTTTCCCTGTCTCGATTTTAAATTCCGCCACCTCTGTGCAGATTTCCATTCTCTTTTCAAACAGTTCCACAATCTGCCGGTCAATCACATCAATCTCGCCGCGCAGTTTTCCTAAATCAGTCATTCTCCAGCTCACTCCTTAACTGCATTACTGTTTTGTGCAAAACAGGATGGTTCTTGTACGGTGCAATCTGTGAAAGCGGCTCCAATACAAAGCTGCGCAGGTGCATTTCTCTATGAGGAATTGTCAGATCTTCACTTTCCATCACGAGATCATCATACAGCAAAATATCAAGATCCAGCGTTCTGTCTCCCCAGTGTACCAACCGTTTCCGGTCTGCCGCCTGCTCAATCTCATGCAGACGTTCCAAAAGTTCATGCGGTGTCAGAAGCGTTTTCACTCCGATACAGCTGTTTAAAAATTCTTCTTTTGCAGCTCCGCCATATGGCTCTGTTGCAATATAATCTGCCACAGCGATCACTTCGCATCCATCTGTCGCCTTGAGAGCTTCCACTGCGCCGTCCAGATATCCTTTTTTATCACCCAGACTTGAACCGACGCCTAAATATGCCGTGTGCCATCCTCTTGAAATTTCTACTGACACCGTATCAAGCGGCAGTCCTACCGGCGCCCATGGCTTTTTGATTTCCAGATCCAGTTTCTGCATCAGCGGAAATGTTTTTAAAAGTTCTGCTACCAGTTTTTCTGCAACGGTCTCTATCAGCTTAAAGGTATGTGTCTCCATAAATTTCTTGATAAAATGACTGACTTCCCCATAGTGAATCGACTGTGTCAGATCATCGCTTTTTCCTGCCTTGCGTGTATCTGTATACATCGTCACAGAGATCACAAATTTCTGTCCCAGTACATTTTCTTCCGGAAATACGCCATGATTTGCAAATACTTCCAGATCCTTGATTTTGATTTTATCCATCTGACTGTCCCTCTCTTTTTTATACTTATGGATATGCTCTCATCAGCAGCCTAAAATTGCTTTTGTCATCAAAATAGCTCTTTTATTTTCTTCCACATCATGAACGCGGATAAAAGCAGCCCTTTTCTGCACTCCAAAAACGGTTGTCACCAGTGTTCCCTCTACTCGCTCAGAAGCCGGAAGATTTAATGTATTTCCAATCACTGATTTTCTCGATGTTCCAAGTAAAATCGGATAGGACAATTCATGCAGTCTCTCCAGCTGATGGATTGCCTGCAGATTATGTTCATACGTCTTTCCGAATCCAACGCCTGGATCAAGCATAATTTTATCATCTGCAATGCCTGCTCTTTTCGCAATCGCAACAGTCTCTCTCAGATCATTGAGCATATCTTCGATAAAATTCTCATACACTGCCTCTTTGCGGTTGTGCATCAGGCAGCATGCCACTTTATTCTCTGCAATCACATCTGCAATCTTTTCGTCATATTTAAGCCCCCAGATATCATTTACAAGATCTGCCCCAGCTTTTATTGCTGCCTCAGCCACGCGGCTTTTGTATGTATCAATCGACACTGGAATGTCAAAGTTGACTTTTACCATCTCAATCATCGGTACAACCCGTTCCATCTCTTCCTCGTCTGACAGAAGCGTATATCCTGGTCTTGTAGATTCTCCCCCAATATCGATGATATCTGCTCCTTCCTGTATCATCTGCTCTGTATGTTTCAAAGCCGCATCCTTATTATTCCATTTTCCTCCATCTGAAAAAGAATCCGGAGTTACATTTAAGATTCCCATAATATAGGTATTGTTTTCGGTATCAAACATTCTATTTCCAATTTTCATCATTTGAATCGCTCCTATCTGATTATTCTTTTATTCTTCTTTTCTGCACTCCAGTCGCACTGCTGTTCCGCATCACATCCAAAACAGCTTCTTGACATTTTATCTGCGCGGTACAAGATTCCTGACAAGGTCCTTTCCTGTGCAATCTCCTTTGATCGATGATCTGCGATTGCCTTTAAAATTTCTTCTTTTTCCTGATTTTCAAAACCACATCGTTCCAAAATCGGAGCAGCCAGCTTTTCACTCGCCTTTTCGTGAGGAATCCATTCTCTGTACTGCAAATGTCTCCCTATATCGTGAAGAAGAGCGGCCGCATAGATCCGCTCTCTCTCCAAATTCATATGTTCTTCTAAATTAAAGATCCATGCAAGTCTCGCCACATCGAGAAAATGAGCCATGTTATGACGGCAGAAAATCCGATCTTTTTCGCAGATTCCAATTTCTCTCAAATATGCCTGATACTCCTGATCCTTTAAAATTGCATTGATTCTGTCCATTTTTATCTCACCATCTGGAAAAATCGATTCTGCAAAGTGGTATCATTTTCAAATACACCTCTCGTCACAACTGTGACAGTCTTTGATCCCGGCTTTTTAATTCCGCGCATTGTCATGCACATATGCTCTGCCTCAACCATCACCATCACACCCTGCGGTTCCAGATGCTCCATAAATGCATCTGCAATCTGAGCAGTCAGCTGTTCCTGAAGCTGAAGTCTTTTTGCAAACACTTCCACTGTCCTGGCAATTTTACTCAGTCCTACTACTGTGCCGTTCGGAATATAAGCGATATGAGCTTTTCCATAAAATGGAAGCATATGATGCTCGCATGTGGAATAAAATGTGATATCTTTTTCCAGAACCATTTCATTGTTGTCTACATGAAACCGTTTGCTCAAATGATGTCCTGCATCTTCGTACATACCGCCAAAAATCTCTGTGTACATGCGTGCAATTCGATCTGGGGTCTCAATCAGCCCTTCACGATTCACATCTTCTCCCATACCTTCTAATAATAGTCTTACTCCTGCTTTAATTTTTTCCTGATCCATCATTTTCTTCACTCCTTACCGCCCTCTACCGTTTTTGTCACTTCTCCAAGAAAAGATAATGACCCAAAAGCGATAATCACGTCTTTCTCATCTGCCATAGCCAGCGCTTTCTTTACGGCTTCTTCTATTGTATCTGCGGCTTCTACATTTGCATTATATTTTTTAGCTGCCTGTGCCAGCTCCTCCGCCGGAAGTGCGCGCACATTATTTGGTGTTTCTATTGTAAAAATATATTCTGCCCTGTCTGCTGTCTGTCTCAATACTGCTTCATATTCTTTATCTTTAAACATACCCATGATGTAAAAAATTTTTCTGTCGGCAAAATATAAATCAATCGACTGTCTCAAAACTTTTGCTGCGTCACGGTTATGTGCTCCATCAATCACAAAAATCGGTTTCTTTTGAAGCACTGTAAATCTGCCTTTCCATGTTGTCTTTTTTAATCCTCTGCGCAGCTGTTCTTCTGAAATCGGATATCCCAGCATCTGAATTTTCTCCAATGCCTCCACAGCTAGTGCAGCATTGAAAATCTGATAGCTTCCTGCAAGCGAAATCTCCAATTTCTGATACTGCTTATAGTCAAATGTCTGTCTGTCATATCCATAATGAATATTGCGCACTTCTTTTTTCTCCGCCACATACAGACTGCATTTTTTTTCTTCACAGACAGAAGTCAGCACTTCCATTGCCTCTTCTTCCTGTTCTGCTGTGATCACAATCGTTTCTGGTTTGATAATGCCTGCCTTATTCTGCGCAATCTCTCTCAGATTATTTCCTAGGACTCCCAAGTGATCCAGGCTGATGGATGCAATAATTTCTACTGCTGTTGTTTTTACAACATTCGTTGCATCCAGCAGACCCCCCATTCCTGTTTCCAGAACAACAAAGTCACATTTTTTTTCTTTAAAATACAAAAAAGAAAGAGCCGTCTCAATCTCAAAAACCGTTGGATGCGCTTTTCCCTCCTTTGTCATTTCTTCAATGACAGTACGGATCTCACTCACCCATCTCGCAAGGGATTCCTTTTCTATATATTCTCCATTAACCTGTATACGCTCTCTGTATGAAAACAATGTAGGTGAAATATATCTTCCTACACAATACCCAGCTTCCGTCAAAACAGTCGATACGTATGCAAGTACGGAACCTTTTCCGTTTGTCCCTGCGATATGTATGAATTTCAAGTCATCCTGTGGATTTGAAAGTCTGTTTAAAAGCTCTTTCATATTTTCTAAGCCAAGTACACTTCCGTATTTAGTGACATTTTCTAAATAAACTCTCGCTTCTGTATAATCCATTTTTCCATTTCACTTTCCCAAAAAATCTTTTGTTTCATTGACTATTTATTATAGTACACACCATCCTTTTTGTAAAGTAGACATTCTTTTGCATTTCTCCAGAATATTAATTTTCTTTTCTGCCATACTAGAAATGTCAGCGATTTATCACCGAAAGGCAGTGAATCTGCGCCTGTTAACTTCTAAAAAAGAAAGGATTTTAAATGATGAAAAATATGATTCGATGCGGAATCTGCGGCTGGTGTCTTGAACTGCTGTGGACTGGCTTTCTCTCTTTGTGCCACAGAGATCCTAAACTAAAAGGTCAGTCCTCACTTTGGATGTTTCCAATCTATGGCATGGCTGCTTTTATCGGGCCTCTCTCAAAACTGCTGAAAAAATGGAGTACGTTTGCCAGAGGGCTTGTCTATACCTGCTGTATCTTTTTTACGGAATACTGTTCCGGTTCTTTCTTAAAAAAACACAATAGCTGTCCATGGGATTACAGTGACGCTCCATTTCAAATCAATGGCGTAATTCGTCTTGATTATGCGCCTTTATGGTTTACAACCGGACTTTTATATGAAAAACTGCTTCGCTGAGGTACTGTTTAAACCTCTCATGGCTAAAATCACGCGCGTTCTCCTTCTCCATATCATCAAGTGTTTTTCGTATCAAATCAATACTTTTTCATATCTGTATACAAATAAAATCTGTTTATAAAAAGAAATATGTAAAGGTTTTCCTGAAAAATTATGGAGAACCTTTACATATTTCTTCTTTCTGATTATCTTATCGCTTTCACTTTTTTATATTTTTTCATTTATTATCGCATCTGCAGATATCAGGCAATCTAAGATCCAAATTTTAAAAATCTGCCATCCTTCTCTCACTGAAAATCGTATGTTCTTTTACCGTTCTATTTTAGAGATCATCACTGTCATCAAAATCGCCTGAGATATCTTCTGTGCGGATTGTTTTTCTTTTTAAACGCTGTTCCTCAGAAGTATGCAGGATGAAATCTTTAATCTCTTTCGCATGGCGAATGTGATACAGCTTCAAATTTGGATCTGTCACATCTCCTCCATAGCATACAACGGTACCCAATTTAAAAATTTTTTCTAAAAAGCTCTGTTCCAGACGGACATCTAACACTTTATACATATAGCAGTCGTCTTCTTTGCTGTTAAGCAGTCCAGAATTTATAGTAATCATCTCATCACTGACTGTATATTTTGTGAAAGTAAAAGGAAGTCCTAAAAAAACCCATCTTTTTCTCTCTTTATAAACCATTTTTATCGATCCCCTCGCTCTTTTATTTTTTATTATAGATCACTTTTTTAGTAAATGCAAAAGTTTTTTAAATCTTCTTGAAATTTCTCTCTGGATAGTATATGATATTAAAAATATATCTCAAGCGAAGGAGGAAAATTATGAAACATTTAATGAGTCCACTTGATTTTTCCGTTGATGAATTAGATCGTATTTTAGATCTTGCAAATGATATGGAAAATCATCCTCAAAAATATGCACATGCATGTGCCGGCAAAAAACTTGCCACTTTATTTTATGAACCAAGTACAAGAACCAGACTTAGCTTTGAAGCTGCAATGTTAAATCTGGGAGGCAGTGTACTTGGTTTTTCTTCGGCCGATTCCAGTTCTGCCGCAAAAGGCGAGAGTGTTTCTGACACCATCCGTGTGATTTCCTGTTATGCTGATATCTGTGCAATGAGACATCCAAAAGAAGGTGCTCCAATGGTAGCCGCCGCAAAATCTTCTATCCCAGTCATTAATGCCGGAGACGGCGGTCATCAGCATCCAACACAGACGCTGACAGATTTGCTGACAATCCGTACTTTAAAAGGACGCTTAAATGATCTGACAATCGGTTTATGCGGAGATTTAAAATTTGGTCGTACCGTTCATTCTCTGATTCATGCACTCGTGCGTTATCCGAATGTACGCTTCGTTTTGATTTCTCCGGATGAACTGCGTATCCCTGATTACATAAAAGAAAATGTATTAGATAAAAATAACGTGCCTTATAAAGAAGTGGAACGTCTGGAGGAAGCTCTTCCGGAATTAGATCTCCTGTATATGACTCGTGTCCAGAAAGAGCGTTTCTTCAACGAAGAAGATTACGTCCGCATGAAAGATTTCTATATTCTGGATAAGAAAAAGATGGAACTTGCTCCTGATGATATGCTGGTTCTGCACCCGCTTCCGCGTGTCAACGAAATTTCTGTTGAGGTAGACAGCGATCCAAGAGCTGTTTACTTTAAACAAGCACAGTTCGGTGTCTATGTCCGCATGGCGCTGATTTTAACATTACTGGGAATAAAAGTTGAAGAATAGGAGGACAAAACGATGTTAAATGTAGGACAATTAAATGAAGGCTTTGTTCTTGACCACATCGAGGCTGGAAAGAGCATGGAAATCTATCGCTATTTAAAGCTGGACAAGCTGGACTGCTGTGTTGCCATTATCAAAAATGCCCGCAGCAATAAAATGGGAAAAAAAGATATCATCAAAGTAGAATGCCCTATCGATATGCTGGACTTAAATATTCTCGGTTTTATTGATCATAATATCACGGTCAATATCATAAAAGATGGACTGATCGTGGACAAAAAAGTCCTGTCTCTTCCAAAACAGCTCGTGAATATTATAAAATGTAAAAATCCTCGCTGCATCACCTCTATTGAGCAGGAATTAGATCATATTTTCCTTCTTACTGACCCTGAAAAAGAGGTATATCGCTGCAAATACTGTGAAGAAAAGTACAGCGGACATAAGAAAAAATATTAATAAAAAACAGGGAACGGTACATCTCTCGTCTCTTCAGATGAGAAACATACCGTTTCCTGCTTTTTATTTTGCACTCTCTTCTTCTTTCTTTTTTCTGCCTGTATTTTTTATAAATTCTGTATGACATTTAGGACATGTAATATTCAATTTTCCTTTCCCTTTTGGGATACGAATTTTTTGCTTACAATTTGGACAGGTATAAATATGATATTCCTTTCTCTGATTCATAATATATTTTTCTTTTCTTATTTTTCCCAGAAACTTATTTTTTATATTTAAATATCTCTGATTTTCCTGATAACGCTTTGTCACATTTTTAGAAAACATACGAAAATAAGAAATGATCAGCAATCCTAAGATCAGAGAGTCTAACCCAGGATTTCTAATAAATATGGATAGTACAATCAGAATCAGCAAAATCACCATAAAAAATTTGGACAGTTCATCGACGCCATAGCGTCCTGTCATAAATTTACGGAATTTCTGTTTTAAATTTTCAATCATGTCTGCTCCCTCCCGCACTGAGCGTTTTTTTTACTCTATAAGTTATTATACAAGGAAGCCTTATGAAATCAATTAATTATATATAAACTTTCTATAAAACAATTTCGACTGTACTAACCATGGAATTTCTTATCTTGATAATATAATTTTGATTTCGCATTATTCAGAAGTCTGCATTTTCAGCAAATTTCAATTTTTTTCTGGATAAACTCTACAAATATATATCATATATACATTGCTTTTTATTCTTCAAATGATACAATAAAGATATAATACCAATTAAAGAAAAGAGAACAATAAAAATATTATAAGTTTCAAGATGATTAAATCGCCTCGGCGTTTTAATAAAAACTTAAGAAAAAGGGGAAAAGAAAATGAAAAAGAAAATTATTGCTTCACTGCTGCTTTCTGCAGCGCTTTTATCATCATCTATTTCAGTTTTTGCAGATGAAAAAGATGACCGTATCGCAGAACTGGAAGAAACTATCGTCACTCTTGAAAGTGAAAATGAAGAGCTTCGTGCAACGATTGCAGAACTGGAAAAAAAGCTTTCTGAAGCTACTCCGAAATCTTCCAATCAAGATGAATATAAAATCGGTGAAACTTGGATCGTCGAAGGTCAATGGAAACTTACGATTGACTCTGTGGAAGAGACTATGGAACGAAACGAATTTGAAGACACAGCTCCTGCTGCTGTATATATCATAAACTATACATACGAAAACTTAGGATATGAATCAGAATTCACAAATGGTCTGTTTATTGATTTAAATTTAAGCAGTGACGTCGTAGATGCTTCTGGAGCAATGGCTTACAATTATGCAAGTAATATAGTGTATGCACAAGCGACACCTATCGGAGCAAAATGTACTGCTCAGTCGGCAATCGGAGTTGATAATCCTGGTGATTTCAAAATTTATTTTTCAGACTATGACGGAACAGGGACAATTCAGAAAGCCGTCTTCTCTATTTCCCTTGATGCTGAATAATTTTTACTAAAAATGATTAAAAAGACAACGGAGCTTTTAGAAAGTCTGTTTACAAAGCACACTTAAAGTAAAAAATTTTTATCAATAGTAGTCAAATCGCAAAAAAGACCGCTTTTTCCTTAGCGGTCTTTCCTTTTTAATATTTGATTTTTCTTATAAAATCAAGCTTTTTTGAAAAGCTGGAAAAGAGACTTGAACTCTCGACCC